>NZ_MUZA01000067.1 GCF_021442385.1 Micromonospora sp. MH99 | reverse complement strand
TCCGGGGTATAAATCATAATTGGCACTGGCTTTACAAGCACCCTGTTGAGTTCTCAAAGAACAACCACACACCGATCAGAAGACCCAACCAGTGGGCCACCATCCCGGGGCTTTTCGTTCCGGTGCTCAGCGCTTTCCAGCGCCAGGCACTTTTACTACGTTACCCGCTGGTTTCTGCCGTGTCAAACCGGTGTTTCGCGGTTCGTCGTGCTTTCTACCGTGTTGCGGGCACCATGTCTCGACCGGCTTGCGCCGCTCTCGTCACGGTGGTGGCAGGCCGGCCGCAGCGGTTTCCCGCTTGCTCGCCCGTTTCCCTGCCGGCTGACTACCTTACCCGGTCGGTTCCGCCGCACCAAATCCGCCTCGCGGCGTTTCCGTGGGCACCACCCGGCGGGATCCGGCCGGCGAACCAGCCCGACCCCGAGGTCGTCGCCGCGCTCCGGCCGCTTCAGGCTTTCGCCTGTTTCGTCCGTTCCGCGCTGGCAGAGAGAAAGTTACGCGTCCGGCCCGATGATCGTCAAATCAGCCGGACGCGTCCCCCGTCACATCGTCGACAACCGACTATTCGCCCAGCTCAACGCCTGCGAACGACCGCTTTCCCCGGCGCAGCACCAGGTACCGACCGTGCAGCAGGTCGTCCGTGGACACCGTGGCGTCCACCTCGGTCACCCGGTTGTTGTTCACATAGGCACCGCCCTCCGCGATCACGCGCCGTGCCTCCTTGAGCCCCGTCACCAGCCCGGAGTCCCGCAAGAGGCCCGCCACGTCCGGCAGCTCGCCAGGGATCCGCACCAGACCGGCCTCGGTCAGCGCCGCGCGCAGCGTCTCCGCTGCCAGATCGTCCAGCGAACCGCGCCCGAACAGCGCCTGGCTGGCGGCGACCGCCTGCCGGGTCTCCTCGGGGCCGTGCACCAGGGTGGTCAGCTCCTCGGCGAGGGCCCGCTGGGCCAGCCGGGCCGCCGGCCGCTCGGCCGTCGCCTTCGCCAGCTCCTCCAGCTCGTCGCGGGAGCGGAAGCTGAAGTACCGCAGGTAGCGGTCGACCTCCCGATCGTCGACGTTGAGCCAGAACTGGTAGAAGGCGTACGGGCTGGTCAGGGTGGGATCGAGCCAGACGGCGCCGCCCTCGGTCTTGCCGAACTTCGTGCCGTCGGCCTTGGTGACCAGCGGCGTGGTGAACGCCTGGACCGGCCCCGCACCCCGGCGCCGGACGTAGTCGACGCCGGCGGTGATGTTGCCCCACTGGTCGGACCCACCGAACTGAAGTTGGCAGCCGTGCCGGCGGTGCAGCTCGAAGAAATCGTTGGCCTGCAGCAGCTGGTAGCTGAACTCGGTGAAGCTGATCCCCGTCTCCAGCCGCGCGCGCACCACCTCCCGGGCGAGCATCTTGTTGACCGGGAAGTGCTTGCCCACGTCGCGGAGGAACTCGACGACCGACATCTCGCCGGTCCAGTCCAGGTTGTTGACCAGCTGCGCCGCGTTCTCCCCCGTGTACGACACGAAGGGCGCGAGCTGCTCGCGGATCCGCTCGACCCAGCCGGCGATCACCTCAGGCGGGTTGAGCGTCCGCTCGGCGCTCTCCTTCGGGTCGCCGATCTGCCCGGTCGCCCCGCCCACCAGGAGCAACGGGCGGTGACCCGCGAGTTGCAGACGGCGGGCAGTGGTGACCTGCATGAGCGAGCCGACGTGCAGGCTCTGCGCGGTGGGGTCGAAGCCCACGTAATAGGTGGTGGCCTCCCCGCCGTCGAGCAGCTCGCGCAGCTCGTCGAGGCCTGTCGAGTCCTGGATCAGGCCACGCCAGAGCAGGTCGTCGGTCAGGGAGTACCGCGTCGGCGGCGGGAGGCTGCTGTCGGTCACGGTCACCGATTCTCCCCCATCGCCGGCACCGACCCGTACCGGGTTTGGCGCAACCCGCTCCGGTTAGGCTTGCGCCCCGTTGATCGAGGAGGGTTTCGCCGTGGAGATGCCGGATCTGACGGGTGGTTTCGTCGCCCTGCTCGGCCTGAAGTTCGAGGAGGCGACCGCCGACCGGGTCGTCATCAGCTGGCAGGTCCGCCCGGAGCTGCACCAGCCGTTCGGCATCCAGCACGGCGGGGTGTACTGCTCGGTGGTGGAGACCGCGGCCAGCGTCGGGGGGTCGCTCTGGCTGGCCGACCGGGGCACGGTGGTCGGCGTATCGAACCAGACCGACTTCCTGCGGGCCGTCCGGGACGGCGAGCTGCGCGCGGTCGGCACCCCGGTGCACCGGGGTCGCAGCCAGCAGCTCTGGCAGGTGGAGATCAGCGACGCCGACGAGCGGCTGGTCGCCCGGGGTCAGGTCCGGCTGCAGAACCTGTCCCGCGACTGACCGTCGGGCCCGGCCGCGGCGACCCCGGCGATCACCACGCCGACCCCACGGGCCTGCGCGGCGGGCGGCGTGGTGCGCTCGCTCGCCCGACGGGTGCTCAGCTGCGGGCCTCGTCCAGCATTGGCTCGATCGACTGGTCGGCGTCGTCACCGTTGTCGTCGCCGTCCTCGGCGGGAACCCGGCTCACGCGTACCTCGGTGATGGCCCGGTGGTCGATGCCGGCCACCGTCAGCACCCAGCCGTCCAGGGTGACGTCCTCCCCGGCGACGGTGGGGATGTGCCCGAGGCGGGCCAGCACCAGCCCGGCGACTGTGGTGTAGTCACCGGCCGGGCGCGAGGGCAGCTCGACGCCGATGTCCGGAAGGTCGTGCACCGGGAACGTGCCGGGCAGCACCACCGCGCCGTCCGCCTCGCGACGCACCGAGTAGCCGTCCCGGTCGGTCTCGTCGTAGATCTCCCCGACGATCTCCTCCAGGATGTCCTCCAGCGTCACGATGCCGTCGACCGCGCCGCGCTCGTCCACGACCAGCGCGATGTGCTGCCGCTCGGCCTTGAACTGGCGCAACGCGTCCACGACCGGCAGCGAGTCGGGCAGCAGCATCGGCGGGCGGGCGATCTCGTCGACCGGCCGGTCGTCGGGCACGCCGACCAGGTCACGCAGGTGGATCACACCGGCGGTGTCGTCCAGGCCGCCGTGGCGCACCACCGGCGCCCGGGAGTGCCCGGTGGCGGCCAGCACGAGCCGCGCGGCCTCCGCGGTGGTCCCGCTGTCAAGCGTGAACACCTGCAGCCGGGGTACGAGCACAGCCCGCAACCGCCGGTCGGCGATCTCCACGGCGCCCGCGATGATCGTGCGCTGCTCCTTGGTGAAGCCGTGGTTGCCGGCGACGATGTCGCGCAGCTCGTCCGGGCCGATCTCCTCCGGCTGGTGCTTCGGGTTGAGCCCGAACAGGCGTACGACCAGGTCGCTGGTGGCGCCGAGGGCCCAGACGGCCGGGCGGGTGAGACTGGCGAGCAGGTCGAGCGGGCGGGCCACCAGCAGTGCCCACCGCTCGGCGGACTGCATGGCGATCCGCTTGGGGGCCAGCTCGCCGAAGACCAGGGTGACGAAGGTCAGCGCGAGGGTCACCACCACGATCGCCACCGTCTCGGCGGCGCTCCCGAACATCCCGAGCAGCGGGACGAGGGGCTTGGCCAGGGAGACGGCCGCGGCGGCGGAGGCCAGGAAGCCGGCGAGGGTGATGCCGATCTGGATGGTGGCCAGGAAGCGGTTCGGGTCCTTGGCGAGCCGGGCCAGCACCCGCCCCGCCCGGCTGGTGCGCTCCAACCGCTGGATCTGGCTGTCCCGCAGCGACACCAGCGCCATCTCACTGCCGGCGAAGAGCGCGTTGATGACGACCAGGATCCCGACCAGGGCCAGTTGGCTCCCGTAGCTCTGCACGCCCGGTTCGCTCCCTCGGAGGTGGTGGCACCGGCGAGTACGCACGGCGCGCGCCGGTCGGTGAGCCCGCCCGGCGTACGCGCTTCTGTGCCCCGTGCGGCCTTGGCCGAATCCTGCTCGGGTGACGCTACGCGGAATCGGTGGCCGGTGACGCGGGCAGGTCGAGGACGTACGAGTCGCCCTGGGGGCGGAAGCCGAGCCGGTGGTAGTAGGGGGCGACCATGCCCGGCGGGCTGACCACCCGGTGGAAGCCCCGCTCGGTGAAGAGGCGGCTGCGTCGGTAGACGAACTCGCCGGGGGTGAAGTCGCGGAACTTCGGGGTCACGTAGTCCAGGTCGATCTGGGCGACCCCGCGCGCCTCGGCGTGCGACAGCACCACCCCGACCACCTCGTCAGCGGTGACCACGAGGAAGGCCGACCGGTCGGCGGCGGCCGGGTCCCAGTGGAAGTCGGGGTTGAACCGGGCGATGTCCGGTGCGTGGATCCGCAGCGTGTGCGCCAGGAACTGGTCGCCGACGCCGACCTCCACCACCTGGTAGGTCTGCTCGTCGTGGCGGGTCGCGAGCATCCCCCGCAGGTACCAGATGTTGATCACCGCGAGGACGATGTTGAGCCCCACCATGGGCCAGACCTCGAGAGCGGCGTTGTAGCCGATCAGCACGACGCAGCCGACGAGGTTGAGCGCGCGCAGCCGCAGGATGCGCGACTGCAACAGCGACCACACCAGCACCGCGGAGCCGGCCCAGCCGACCAGATCCAACCAGTTCACCCCGCGAGACTAGTGCCCGCCCAGGTCAGGGGCGTCGGCGGGCAGCTCCAGCAGCCACTCCTGCACCTCGGCGCCGCGGCCGTTCGCGTACCCCGAATCCTCGCCGACCACCACGAACCCGCACTTGCGCAGCACCGCGAGGGAGGCGGCGTTGTCCTTGGCGGCGCGGGCGTGCACCGGCCGGGGCAGCTCGCGCAGCAGGGCGGCGAGGGCCGCGGTGGCGTGGCCCCGGCCCCAGCGGGCCGGGTCGATCCAGTAGCTGACCTCGGTCTGGTCGTCGACCGGGAAGGCGCTGACGTAGCCGACCACCTCGCCGTCGGCCTCGACGGTGCGGACCCGGTTCGCCGGGTTGGTGAGCACCCGGGCCCAGTGCCTGGCGAACTCGCGGTGGTCGGACGGGTCCTTGGGGCCGAACGCGGCCATCCGGTTGGCTTCGGGGTCCTGCTGGTGCAGGAAGAACTCCACGAGGTCGTCCTCGTGGACCGGCCGCAGCCGCACGTCGGAGGTCATCCGGCGAGGGTACGCAGCGACTGCGACAGTGTCGCGACCCCCGCGTCGTGGGGGCCAGAGGCCGGATGGACGGGCCCAACGGCCCCCCGGCGGCCGCCGTCCGCCTCTGATCCCGCGGATGCCGCCGGATGAGGATGAAGACGGACGAAGGAGGACGTGATGACCATCAGATCTGGTGCCCCCGTGGTGGTGGCGGTGGACGGTTCGACGACGGCGCTGGACGCGGTGCGGGTCGCCGCCCGCGAGGCCGCCACCCGCGGCCGCCCACTGCGAGTGGTGCACGCGTTCGTCTGGCCGCTCTACGACATGCCGCTGATTCCCGTGCAGGGCCCGGTGCTCGACGCCGAACTTCGCGAGCAGGCCGAACAGATCGTCGCCGACGCCATGACCGAGGCCCACAAGACCGCCTCCGACCTCGCCGTCACCGCCGCGGTCGTCGACGGCCCTGCCACGCCGGTCCTGCTGCGCGAATCCCGGGACGCGGCGCTGCTGGTGCTCGGCAGCCGGGGACTCGGTGGCTTCGCGGAGCTGCTGATGGGCTCGGTGGCCGTGCAGGTCTGCGCCCGCGCGGACTGCCCGGTGCTGGTCGTCAAGGGCGAGGTCCGGGCTGACGGGCCGGTGGTGGTCGGCGTCGACGGTTCGGACCTGTCCGCGCAGACGCTGGGCTTCGCCTTCGAGGAGGCCTCGCTGCGAGGCGTCGAACTCGTGGCCGTACACGCCTGGATCACCCCCACCCCCACCATGCCGGGCGACATCCTGCCGCTGGCGTACGGCGTCGAGACGCTTGCCGAAGACGAGGAGCGGGTGCTCGCCGAGTCCCTCGCGGGGTGGTCGCAGCGGTACCCGGACGTGCCGGTGCGGCACCACGTGGCGTACGGCGCGGCGGCGTCGGTGCTGGTCCGCGAATCGGCCACCGCCCAGCTCACCGTGGTCGGCGGGCACGGCCGGGGCACCCTGGCCGGCATGCTGCTCGGCTCGGTGAGCCACGCGGTCCTGCACCAGTCGCACGGTCCGCTCGCAATCGTCCGGCACCACCGCGAGGAAGGCGGGCACTGACCGGCTGGCGCGTTCGGCGCCACCGCCGGCCCCGCGCCGCAGACAATGAGTCGACCGACCCTGGGAGAGCCGATGAACCGACCTGTCGTGGTGGGTGTGGACGGATCGCCGTCCAGCCTCGTCGCCGCGGAGCACGGGGCCCGCGCCGCCCTGCTCCGCTCCCGGCCGCTGCTCCTGGTGCACGGTTACCTGCACCCGCTCGGCTACGGCGTGCCCCTCAACCCGTACGACCTCGGGGTGCCGGCGCCCACCGAGGAGTCGCGCAAGATGTTGGAGAAGACGGCGGCCGACCTGGTCGACAGTTGGCCCGGCCTCGACGTCGAGGCCCGTCAGGTCGCCGGCGGCCCCGGCGCGACGATGGTCGAGGAGTCCCGACGGGCGGATCTCGTCGTGGTGGGCAGCCGCGGTCTGGGCGGGTTCACGGGTCTGCTGCTCGGTTCGGTCGGCGCGCAGGTGGCCGCGCACGCGCACTGCCCGGTCCTGGTGATCCGACCGGACGAGCAGCCGATCGACGCGGCCGCGCCGGTGCTGGTCGGCGTGGACGGGTCCGAATCGTCCCGGCTGGCCGTGGGCTACGGCGCCACCGAGGCGGCGCTACGAGACGTCCCGCTGGTGCTCGTGCATGTCAGCCCGCTGGACGGGGGCCGGCCGCTGCCGGACGAGGTCGACGAGGCGCAGGCCGCGTACCAGGCGGAGGCGGTGCGGCTGTTGGCCGAGGCGTCCGCGGCCGTCCGGGCCGAGCACCCCGATCTGGTGGTGCGGGAGCATCCGATCCGGGCGGCCGGCGCGGCCCAGGGGCTCATCGAGGCGAGCGACACCGCGTCGCTGCTGGTCGTGGGCACCCGGGGCCGGCACGGGTTCACCGGTCTGCTGCTCGGCTCGGTCAGCCAGGCTGCGATTCAGCACGCGCGCTGCCCGGTGCTGGTCGCGCATCCGTACGACCCGCCGAGGTGACCGGAGCGTCGTCGCCCCCGCCGAGCATCTGCAGGAAATCGGTGGTGAGGGCGAACGGGTCGGCGGGGCCGCTGGCGGGCAGCCGGCGCTCGACCTGGTCGGCCAACTCGCCGGCGGCGCGACGGATGCGGCCGCGCAGAGCGCCGTCGACGGTGCCACCGGACCAGTCCTCCGGCGCGGCGAAGACCGATGTCGGGACCACCACCGCCCGCAGGTAGCTGAACATCGGGCGCAGGGCGTGCTCCAGGGCGAGGGAGTGCCGGGCGGTGCCGCCGGTGGCCCCGATGAGCACCGGCCGGTCGACGAGCGACTCGGCCTCCAGCACGTCGAAGAAGGACTTGAACAGCCCGTTGTACGACGCGTTGAAGATCGGCGTGACGGCGATGATGCCGTCCGCACCGGTCACCGCGTCGATGGCCTCGCGCAGCGCGGCCGGCGGGAACCCGGTGAGCATGTTGTTCACCACGTCGTGGGCGTACTCGCGCAGGTCGACGACCCGCAGCTCCACCTCGGCGCCCCGCCGGACCAGCTCGTCGCGGGTGGCCCCGGCGAGCTGGTCGGCGAGCAGTCGGGTGGACGAGGGCTGACTCAGCCCCGCCGAGACCACGGCGAGCGTACGGCGGGTCATCGGGTCGCCCCCTCCGGCGCCTTGCCCGTCACGTCGTCGACGGCGTGCACGGTGCTGTCCTTCGCGCCACCGGCGGCGGCGACGAGCGAGGCGTGCGTGGGCGCGTCCGGCACGTGCGCCGGACGCAGGGCGGCGAACTCCTTGCGCAGCACCGGCACGACCTCCTCGCCGAGCAGGTCGAGCTGCTCCAGCACCGTCTTGAGGGGCAGGCCCGCGTGGTCCATCAGGAACAGCTGCCGCTGGTAGTCACCGACGTACTCGCGGAAGCCGAGCGTGCGGTCGATGACCTGCTGCGGGCTGCCCACGGTCAGCGGGGTCTCCCGGGTGAACTCCTCCAGCGACGGCCCGTGCCCGTAGACCGGGGCGTTGTCGAAGTACGGCCGGAACTCCCGGACCGCGTCCTGCGAGTTGCGCCGCATGAACACCTGGCCGCCGAGGCCGACGATGGCCTGGTCGGCAGTGCCGTGGCCGTAGTGCGCGTACCGCTGGCGGTAGAGCCCGACCATCCGCTGGGTGTGCTCCTTGGGCCAGAAGATGTGGTTGGCGAAGAAGCCGTCGCCGTAGTACGCGGCCTGCTCGGCGATCTCGGGGCTGCGGATCGAGCCGTGCCAGACGAACGGCGGCACGCCGTCGAGCGGGCGGGGCGTCGAGGTGAAGGACTGCAGCGGGGTGCGGTACTTGCCCTTCCAGTCGACCGCGTCCTCGCGCCACAGCCGGTGCAGCAGGTCGTAGTTCTCGATCGCGAGGGGGATGCCGGCGCGGATGTCCTTGCCGAACCACGGGTACACCGGGCCGGTGTTGCCGCGACCCATCATCAGGTCCACCCGGCCGTCGGACAGGTGCTGGAGCATCGCGTAGTCCTCGGCGATCTTCACCGGGTCGTTGGTGGTGATCAGCGTGGTCGCGGTGGACAGCAGCAGCCGTTCGGTGCGGGCCGCGATGTGACCGAGCATTGTGGTCGGGGACGACGGGACGAACGGCGGGTTGTGGTGCTCACCGGTGGCGAAGACGTCCAGCCCGACCTCTTCGGCCTTGCGTGCGATGGCGACCATCGCCTTGATCCGCTCATGCTCGGTCGGCTCACGACCGGTGGTCGGATCGACCGTGACGTCACCGACGGTGAAGACTCCGAACTGCATGACCAGCTCCTCGCGTGTCAACCGGGTGCCGTCGTGGTACCCGGACGCAGCTCACAACTTATTTGACGAGTCAACTATTCCGTCGGCGGCCGGTCTGGCAGTGGCGCCGGTCACTCGCGGGAATCAGCCCCCGGCGACCGAGGGAAGCACCTGCACCTGGGCGCCCTCCCCGACCGGTGCGGCCAGCCCGCCGGAGTGCCGGCAGTCCTCCCCGTCGACGTAGACGTTGACGTACCGGCGCAGCTCGCCGCGCTCGTCGCGGATCCGCCGAGCCAGCCGGGGATGATCGGCGGCGAGCTCGTCGAGGACCGCGCCCAGCGTGCCGCAGGCGTCGACGCTGAGCCGGCTGGCGCCGCCGGCCTCGCCGCGCAGCGGGCCGGGCAACAGCACGGTGACCACTCAGACCACCGCCGCCCGGACGCACAGCACGTCAGGCAGGTGCGCGGCCACCTGCGACCAGGAGTCGCCCTCGTCCCGGCTGGCGTAGACCTCGCCGGAGCGGGTGCCGAAGTAGACGCCTCCCGGTGTGGCGTCGTCGGCGCACATCGCGTCGCGCAGCACCGCTGGATAGAACGGGCCCTCGGGCAGGCCCACCGACAGCGGCTCCCACTTGTCACCGGCATCGGCGGAGCGGTACACGCGGCAGCGGTGGTCGGTCGGGTACCGCTGGACGTCGGCGATCAGCGGGAACGTCCACACCATCCCGGGCCGCCCGGGGTGCGACACCATCGGGAAGCCGAAGTCGCTGGGCAGCCCGTCGGCGATCGACGACCAGGTGCGGCCGTCGTCGTCGGAGCGGTAGACACCGAAGTGGTTCTGCGCGTACAGCCGCTCGGGGTTGCCGGCGTCCCGCGCGACCTTGTGCACGCACTGGCCGAACTCCGGCCACTCGTCGGCCAGGCCGGCGGCGCGGATGCCCACGTTGCCCGGGGCCCAGCTCGCCCCGGCGTCCTGCGAGCGGTAGACGCCGCCGGTGGACATGGCGACCAGCACCCGGGCCGGGTCGCGCGGGTGGGGCAGCACCGTGTGCACCGCCTGGCCACCGAACCCGGCCTGCCATTGCGGGCGGTGCGGGTGGTCCCAGAGGGCGCGGACCAGCTCGAAGCTGCGGCCACCGTCGGTGGAACGGAACAGCGCCGACGGCTCGGTGCCGGCCCAGACCACGTCCGGTTCGTCCGCGCCGCCCGGCGTCAGCTGCCAGACCCGCCCCAGGCTCGCGCCGGTGTCGGCCGGGAACGCGACAGGCGCGTGGTCGGGCTCGTCCCAGGACGCGCCGAGGTCGTCGCTCGTCGCGACGCTGGGGCCGAAGTGCGAGCTGGTCACCCCGGCGAGCAGCCGTGGGGTGCCGGGGCGGGTGTCGATCGCCACCGCGTAGACGCTCGTGCGCGGGTGGTGCGGACCGCTGACCTCCCAGGTGCGCCGGTCGTCGGTGCTGGTGGCGAGGAACAACCCCTTCGCGGTGCCGATCGCGAGCAGCGTTGCCATGGAGGTCCTCCGAGCCGTCGGTGGGCAGATGGGGTGATTATGGCCACACCCCCCGACAGACCCCGCCGGCCACACGCCGGGAGCCGCCCTCAGCGCCGGACGCGGGGCACGTGGCGCCGGTACGCGCTGACCGTCGGATCACCGTCGAGCCAGAACCGCCAGGGCAGATCGTGCGCGCCGGTCACGCCGACCCGGGGTCCCGCCGCCACCGCCTCGGCCGGCACCGGCCCGATCGGCGGACGCAACCGGACCGGGCCGTCGCCGAGCAGGTACGCGCCGTACGCCGCGCGGTCGATGCCGAGCGTGGCGCAGAGCCGGGCCGGGCCCCGGGCCAGGTCCACGTCCCGCCGTACCGCCGGCCGGCGGGCCCGCGCGGCGTCCAGGCCCTCGACCACCTCACCGGCGCGCAGCAGCACGGCGGCGGCCTCCCCCTCGAACCCGGTGACCACGTTCATGCACCAGTGCATGCCGTAGGTGAAGTAGACGTAGGCGTGCCCGGCGGGACCGAACATCACGACGTTGCGCGCGGTGCGGCCCCGGTGGGCGTGCGAGGCCGGGTCACCGGCCGTGCCGGCGTACGCCTCGACCTCGGTGATCCGGACGGTGACCCCGCCGGCGGACAGCCGGCAGCCCAGCAGGCCCCGCGCGGCCGGCAGCAGTGGACCCGCGAGCAGGTCCGCGAGCGCGCTGAGGTCCGGGTTGGCGGCGTGATCATCCGGAAGGACGTCCATGCCCGAACGGTACCCAGGCCACATCCTGGTCATCCCGTCGCCGAGCTTCAACAATCTGTTGACAATGCTGCGTTGATGGGGTGTGCTCGGAGCATGACGACCGAGGAGCTGTTCAGCGCGCCCGACCCGGCCCGGGCCCGCGCCCACCGCACCCACGAGGCGCTGCAACGCATCAGCGAACGCCACGCGGGCTCCGATGCCCGGCGGGGACGCTGGGCCCACCCGTACGTGCTGGACCCGTGGGAGGCGGTGGCCCTGGTCACCGCCCTCGCCGCCGGCGGCGCGGAGCGGGAGCCCACCGAGGAACCGGTGGACGCCGCCGACCTCACCGCCGCACTGACCCTGCTGCCGCACGTGCGCGCCGAGCTGGACGCCCTGGAGGCCGGGCTGCTGACGCTGGCCCGCGACCGGGGGCTGACCTGGCAGTCCATCGCGTACGGGCTGGGACTGGGCAGCGCGCAGGCCGCCCGCCAACGCTACGAACGGGTGGCCGCCCGCTCCGCTGAGCCAACACCCAACCCGCAAGGGGCGCCCGAATCACCAGGCCACGCCCGAACAGCGAAGTAATGGCCGCGACGCAACCGAGCCAGAACAACCCGCGCCGCCCCGTCGATCGGCAACCACCCCGCGATCTTGCACTTTCTGTCGCGGCACAAGGGGCATACCTCACGATTCGGTGACCGAAAGTGCAAGATCGGCGAGGGCGTGCTTGCGGGCGCCCGGGCGGGCAGACTGTGCGCACGACGAGGAGGCACCCATGGACCGCGCGGAGATGCTGACGTACTGCCTGGCGAAGCCGGGAGCGTGGCTGGACCGGCCGTGGGAGGGCGACGAGGTGGTGAAGGTGGGCAGCCGGATCTTCGCGTTCCTCGGCAACGGCGACGGAAAACCCACGGTTGGCATCAAGTGCGGCCAGACCCGGGAGATCGCCGACGAGTGGCTGCACCGCCACCCCGACGACGCTCGCCCGATGGCCTACATCGGCCGGTCCGGCTGGAACACGCTGCGCCTCGACGGCGGGATCGACGGCGACGAGCTGACCGAGGCGGTCGACGCGTCGTACGACATGGTGGTGGCGAAGCTCCCCAAGCGGGAGCGCCCGACGGCCTGAACCGACAGTGGCGCCGGCGGCTGGCGCCGACGCCACGGCGACCTCAGCGGGGTACGACCCGCTCGGTGGCCCACTCCCGCCAGCCGGCCAGCCGGTCCGCCGCGGCGGCGAGCTGGTCGGCGACCGGGCCGGGACCGGTCGAGCCGGGGGTGGTCCGGGCCGCGAGCGCCGACCGCACCGACAGCACGTCGCGCACCGACGGGTCGAGGTGTTCGCTGACCGCGGCCAGGTCGGCGTCGGAGACGTCCTCCAACTCGCACTCGCGGGCCGCGCAGAGCGCCACCAGCCGGCCGGTGATCTCGTGCGCGTCGCGGAACGGCACGTTGCGCCGGACCAGCCAGTCGGCGACCTCGGTCGCGAGGGAGAAGCCGACCGGGGCGGCGGCGACGAGGCGGTCCACCCGGACCGTCATCGTGGAGATCATCCCCGCCAGGGCCGGCAGCAGCAGCTCCAGGGTGTCGACCGCGTCGAACGCGGGCTCCTTGTCCTCCTGCATGTCCCGGTCGTACGTCATCGGCAGGCCCTTGAGCATGGTCAGCACCGTCATCAGGCCGCCGACCAGTCGCCCGGACTTGCCCCGGGCCAGCTCGGCGATGTCCGCGTTCTTCTTCTGCGGCATGATCGACGAACCGGTCGCGAAGGCGTCGTCCAGCTCCACCCAACCGAACTCGTGCGAGGTCCAGAGCACCACCTCCTCGCCGAGACGGGACAGGTGCACCCCGATCAGCGCGGTGGTGAACAGGAACTCCGCGACGAAGTCCCGGTCGGCGACCGCGTCCATCGAGTTGGCGAACGACGTCCGGAAGCCCAGCTCCTTGGCCACCGCCACCGGGTCCAACGGAAGCCCGGACCCGGCGAGCGCGCCCGCGCCGAGCGGACTGATCGCCGCCCGGTGGTCCCAGTCGCGCAGCCGCTCCAGGTCCCGCAGCAGCGGCTGCACGTGGGCGAGCAGCCAGTGCCCGAAGGTGACCGGCTGGGCGTGCTGCAGGTGGGTCATGCCGGGCGCGGCGGTGTCGATGTGCCGCTCGGCCTGCTCGACCAACGCCTCGGCCAGCTCGACGAGGCGACTGGCCACCCCCCGCGCGTGGTCGCGCAGGTAGAGCCGCAGGTCCGTGGCGACCTGGTCGTTGCGGGACCGGCCGGCGCGCAGCTTGCCGCCGAGGCTGCCCAGGCGCTCCAACAGGCCCCGCTCCAGCGCGGTGTGCACGTCCTCGTCGTCGACCGTGGGCCGGAACGCCCCCGAGGCGCAGGCCGCCTCCAGGTCGTCCAGGGCCGCCAGGATCCGGCCCAGCTCCTCCGGGTCGAGCAGGCCGGCGCCGGCCAGGACCCGGGCGTGCGCCCGGGAACCAGCGATGTCGTACGGGGCCAGGCGCCAGTCGAACTGCACGCTCACCGACAGTCGGGCGAGCGCCTCCGCGGGGCCGCCGGCGAACCGGCCACCCCACAGGCTCGTCCGGTTGGTGCCGGCGCTGTTCTCGGTGAGGCTCTTGTCGTCCACGCCGCCCATTGTGGTCCCCATGGTCGTCAGCCACCCAGCCGGGCGTCGCGGGCCGCGGACATCCGACTCGGAAGGCCCCACAGCTGCACGAAGCCCTTCGCGAGGGTCTGGTCGAAGGTGTCGCCGGTGTCGTAGGTGGCCAGCCCGAAGTCGTACAGGCCCTCGTCGGAGCGCCGGCCGGTGACGGTGGCCCGGCCGCCGTGCAGCGTCAGCCGCACCTCGCCGCTCACGTGCCGCTGCGCGTCGTCGATGAACGCGTCCAGCGAGCCCTTCAACGGCGAGAACCACAGGCCGTCGTACACCAGCTCACCCCAGCGCTGGTCCACGCTCTTCTTGAACCGGGCCAGGTCCCGCTCGACGGTCACCGCCTCCAGCTCCTGATGGGCGGTGATCAGCGCGATCGCGCCGGGCGCCTCGTACACCTCGCGGCTCTTGATGCCGACGAGGCGGTCCTCGACCATGTCGAGCCGGCCCACGCCCTGGGCGCCCGCGCGCCGGTTCAGCTCCAGGATCGCCTGGTACGGGGTGACTGTCTCACCGTCGATCGCCACCGGCACCCCGCCGTCGAAGGTGATCACGATCTCGTCGGCGTCGCGGGGCTCCGCCGGGTCGGCGGTGTACGAGTAGAGGTCCTCGATCGGGGCGTTCCAGATGTCCTCCAGGAAACCCGTCTCCACGGCGCGGCCCCACAGGTTCTGGTCGATCGAGTACGGGGACTTCGCCGACACGTCGATCGGCAGCCCCTTCTCCTCGGCGAACGCGATCGCCTTGTCCCGCGTCCAGGCGAAGTCGCGGGCCGGGGCGATGATCTTCAGCTCGGGGGCGAGCGCGCCCAGGCCCACCTCGAACCGGACCTGGTCGTTGCCCTTGCCGGTGCACCCGTGCGAGACGATCGTCCCGCCGTGCTTGCGCGCCGCCGCCACCAGATGCTTGACGATCAGCGGCCGGGACAGCGCCGACACCAGCGGGTAGCGGTCCATGTAGAGGGCGTTCGCCCGGATCGCCGGCACGCAGTAGTCCGCGGCGAACTCGTCCCGCGCGTCGACGACCTCGGACTCGGCGGCGCCGCAGTCCAGGGCGCGCTGCCGGATCGCGTCGAGGTCCTCACCGCCCTGCCCGACGTCGACCGCCACCGCGATCACCTCGGCGCCGGTCTGCTCGGCCAGATAGGGAATCGCCACGGAGGTGTCCAACCCCCCGGAGTACGCGAGGACGACCCGCTCGGTCATGACGTGGTGTTCCCTTCAACGGTGTCGTCCCGGCGGGCCCAGCCGGCGAGCTTGTCACCGAGCGCGGCCCCGCCGACGGCCTCGCGGGCCACGACGAGGATGGTGTCGTCGCCGGCGATGGTGCCGACGATCTCGGGCAGGCCCGCCCGGTCCAACGCGCTGGCCAGGTACTGGGCCGCGCCCGGCGGGGTTCGCAGCACGGCGATGTTGCCGCTGGCGTCCACCCCGTTGAGCAGTTCGCGCAGCAACCGCACCAGCCGGGCCGGCGCCGCCTCGGCGTCGCGCAGCGGCCGCTTTCCGTCCTCGGGGATCAGGTAGACGGCCGGGCCGTCGCCGCCGCGCACCTTGACCGCGCCCAGCTCCTCCAGATCGCGCGAGAGGGTGGCCTGGGTGACCCCGACGCCGTCGGCGGCGAGCAGATCGGCCAGCTCGGTCTGCGAGCGCACCGGCCGGTCCCGGATCAGCTCCACGATCCGGGCGTGCCGGGCGGCGCGGGTCAGCGGGGCGGTCATCGCTGCTCCCCCGACGCCGCGAGCAGGAACGTCAGCAGCGCCTTCTGGGCGTGCAGCCGGTTCTCCGCCTGGTCGAAGACCGCGCTCTGCGGGCCGTCCAGCACCTCGTCGGTGATCTCCTCACCACGGTGGGCGGGCAGACAGTGCAGCACTATCGCGTCCGGTGCGGCCTGGCCGAGCAGTTCCTTGTTGACCTGGTACGGCAGGAACGGGGTGACCCGGTCCAGTCCGTCGGCCTCCTGGCCCATCGACGTCCACGTGTCGGTGGCCAGCACGTCGGCGTCGCGGACCGCCTGGGCCGGGTCGGTCAGCACCCGTACCGAGCCGCCCGTGCCGGCGGCGATCCCGGCGGCCTGCCGCACCACCGCCTCGTCCGGCGCGAACCCGGCCGGGCCGGCGATCCGCACGTGCATCCCGGCCGTCGCACCGGCCAGCAAGTACGACTGCGCCATGTTGTTGGCGCCGTCGCCCACGTAGGTGAGGGTGCGCCCGGCCGTGCCACCGCACCGCTCGGCGATGGTGAGCAGGTCGGCCAGCAGCTGGCAGGGGTGGAAACCGTCGGTGAGCGCGTTGATCACCGGGACGCTCGCGCCGCTCGCCACCTCGGCGATCCGGTCGTCGCCGTGCGTGCGCAGGACGATCGCCGCGACGTAGCGCGACAGCACCCGGCCCGCGTCGGCGAGCGTCTCGCCCCGACCGAAGTGGGTGACCTGGGTGTCCACGACCAGGGGATGCCCGCCCAGCTCGGCGATGCCGGCGTCGAACGAGATCCGGGTCCGCAGGCTCTGCTTGTCGAACAGCACCGCCACCGAGCGGGGGCCGGCCAGCGGCTGGTGGCCGAAGCGGTCGGCCTTCATCCGCGCCGCCAGGTCGAGCACGCTGGACTGCTCGGCGGGCGAGAGGTCGTCGTCGCGCAGAAAATGCCTGATCATGCGGTCGTCCCCGTCGTGATGGTGGTCGGCGTCGTGGAGGTGGCCAGCGTCGTCGTGGTGGCCGGCGTCGTGGAGGTCGGCGTCGTGTCGGTGCCGGCGGCCGTCGCGTCCAGGGCCGCCGGGAGCGCGGCGAGGAAGGCGTCGACCTGGGCGGCGGTGAGGATCAGCGGCGGAGCGAGCCGGAGTACGCCCGGCTGCACCGCGTTGACCAGGAAACCGGCGTCGCGCAGTGTCTCGGCGAGCACCGGCCCCACCGGCGCGGTGAGGGTCACGCCGAGCAGCAGCCCGGCCCCGCGTACGCCGTCGATCAGCGGATGGCCCAGCGCCTCGACGCCCCGACGCAGCCGTTCGCCGACGCGCTTGACGTGGTCCAGCAGCCCCTCGTTGGCGATCGTGGCCACCACGGCGAGCGCGGCGGCGCAGCTCACCGGGTTGCCGCCGAAGGTGGTGCCGTGCGAGCCGGGGGTGAGCAGGTCGGCGGCACGGCCGAAGGCCAGCGTCGCACCGAGCGGCAGCCCGCCACCCAACCCCTTGGCCAGGGTCACCACATCGGGCTCCACGCCCTCGGCCTGGTGGGCGAACCAGTGCCCGGTGCGGCCGATGCCGGTCTGCACCTCGTCGAGCACCAGCAGCGCGCCGTGCCGGTCGGTGATCCGCCGCGCCGCCGACAGGTAGCCGGCCGGCGGGACGACCACGCCGTTCTCGCCCTGGATGGGCTCCAGGATGACCATGGCGGTGGCGTCGGTGACCGCCTCCTCAAGGGCGGCGACGTCGCCGAAGTCGACATGGGTCACCTCGCCGGGCAGCGGCCGGAACGGGTCGGCCTTGGCGGGCTGACCGGTCAGCGCGAGGGCGCCCATGGTGCGACCGTGAAAGGCCCCGTTGGTGGCGACCACGTGGCTGCGCCCGGTGCGCCGGGACAGCTTGAACGCGGCCTCGTTCGCCTCCGCGCCGGAGTTGGCGAAGAAGACCCGGCCGGGCCGGCCGGCGAGCGCCAGCAGCAGCTCCGCGAGGGCGACCGGCGGCTCGGCGATGTAGAGGTTGGAGACGTGCCCGAGCGTCGCGACCTGCCGGGACACCGCCGCCACCACCGCCGGGTGGGCGTGACCGAGGGCGTTGACCGCGATCCCGCCGACCAGGTCCAGGTATTCGCGGCCCGTGTCGTCGACCACCACGGCGCCCGCGCCGGAGACCAGCGCCAGCGGCGGCGTGCCGTAGTTGTCCATCATGGACTGCGTCCACCGTTGCGCCAGACTGCTCATGCCCCGACCATCCCGTCCTGAAGCACCACCATCGTTCCGAACCCTTCCGAGGTGAAGACCTCCAGCAGCGTGGAGTGCGCCACCCGGCCGTCGACGACGTGCGCGGCGGGCACACCCCCACGCACCGCCCGCAGACAGGCCTCCATCTTGGGCACCATCCCCGACTCGAGACTGGGCAGCAGCTTCGCCAGGTCGTCCGCGGTGATCTCGGAGACCAGGCTGGTGGTGTCCGGCCAGTCCGCGTACAGGCCGGCCACGTCGGTGAGCACGACCAGCTTGCGGGCCCGCAACGCGACGGCGAGGGCGGCGGCGGCGGTGTCCGCGTTGAGGTTGTGCAGGACCCCGTCCGCGTCCGGCGCGACGGTGGAGATCACCGGGATCCGGCCGGCGTCGATGAGGTCGGTCACCGCGGACACGTCCACCGACTCGACGTCGCCGACCTGGCCGACGTCGACCGGCAGCCCGTCCACGTACGCCGGGCGGCGCACCGCCGTGAACAGCCGCGCGTCCTCGCCGGAGAGCCCGACGGCGAACGGACCGTGCGAGTTGATCAGCCCGACCAGCTCCCGGCCCACCTGCCCGACCAGCACCATCCGGACCACGTCCATCGCCTCGGCGGTCGTCACCCGCAGGCCGCCCCGGAACTCGCTGGCGATGCCGAGCCGGCCCAGCATGGCCGAGATCTGCGGACCGCCGCCGTGCACCACGACGGGCTTGAGACCGGCGTAGCGCAGGAACACCATGTCGGCCGCGAACGCCCGTTGCAGCGCCGGCTCGGTCATGGCGTTGCCGCCGTACTTGACCACCACTGTGGAACCGGAGAACCGCGCCAACCAGGGCAGCGCCTCGATCAGCGTCTCCGCCTTGCCCTGGGCGCGTGTGAGATCACCGCTGAGGCTCATGTTGAGTACGCCGAGTTCTCG
Source organism: Micromonospora sp. MH99 (assembly GCF_021442385.1). GTDB lineage: Bacteria > Actinomycetota > Actinomycetes > Mycobacteriales > Micromonosporaceae > Micromonospora. Next base: position 15,229 of record NZ_MUZA01000067.1, on the reverse strand, counting down.
TGCACGTACGCGTGGGACAGGTCGTTGGTCCAGATCGTCGCCGTCGCGTCGCCGGCGTGCAGGTCGATGCGGATCGTCACGTCCCGCCCGGTGAGGTCGACCTTCGAGCGGTCCTCGGCGGCGGCGCCACTGCGGCACACCCACACCCCGTTGACCGCGACGTCCACCTCGTCCGGCTCGAACGCGGCGGCGGTGGTGCCCACGGCGGCGAGGATCCGGCCCCAGTTGGGGTCGTTGCCGAACAGCGCGGTCTTGACCAGGTTGTTGCGGGCCACCGAGCGGCCGACCTCGACCGCGTCGTCCTCGTCGGCGGCGCCGACCACGTCGATGGCGACCTGCTTGGTGGCGCCCTCGGCGTCGGCGATGAGCTGCTGGGCAAGGTCGTGGCAGGCCGTCGTGACCGCAGCGGCCAACTCGGCCGGGGTGGGCTCGATGCCGCTCGCGCCACTGGACAGCAGCAGCACCGTGTCGTTGGTGGACATGCAACCGTCGGAGTCGACCCGGTCGAAGGTCACCCGGGTGGCCGCGCGCAGTGCCTCGTCCAGCGCCGCCGGCCCGGCCACCGCGTCGGTGGTGAGCACGCAGAGCATGGTGGCCATCCCCGGCGCGAGCATCCCGGCGCCCTTGGCCATCCCGCCTACCGTCCAACCGCTGCCCCGCGCCACAGTGGTCTTCGGCCGGGTGTCGGTGGTCATGATCGCTTCGGCGGCCGCCGGACCGCCGTCGCGCGACAGACCCCGGATGGCCGTACGGACCCCGGGCAGCAGCTTCGACATCGGCAACCGCTCACCGATCAGGCCGGTGGAGCAGACCGCCACCTCACCGGCGCCCAGGAGCAACCGTGGGCTGACCGCGCTCAACGCGGAGGCGGTGTGCTCGGCCGTGGCGTGCGTGTCCTGGAAGCCGGCCGGGCCGGTGCAGGCGTTGGCGCCACCGGAGTTGAGCACCACCGCCCGGACGACACCGCCCTGCACGACCTGCTGGCTCCAGCGCACTGGAGCGGCCTTGACCCGGTTGGTGGTGAAGACACCGGCGACACCGGCGTCCGGGCCGTCGTTGACCACCAGGGCGACGTCCGCGCCACCGCCGGACTTCAGACCGGCGGCCACCCCGGCCGCCCGGAAACCCCGAGGGGTCGTGACACTCACGGCGCCTGCCTTTCCGTCGCGACTGCTGCACCCCTCGCGCTCACGGGCTCACTCCCCAGATCGACAGGCCCGTCGTCTCCGGCAGGCCGAGCATCAGGTTGGCGTTCTGCACGGCCTGGCCGGCCGCGCCCTTACCGAGGTTGTCCAGTGCGCTGAGCACGATCAGGCGACCCGAGTCGACGTCGACGGTGGCCTGCAGGTGGCACGAGTTGGAACCCAGCGTGGCGGCGGTGTGCGGCCAGCGCCCCTCCGCCAGCACGTGCACGAACGGCGCGTCCGCGTACGCCCGCGCCAGCACCTGCTGCGGGTCGACGCCGCGGGCCGGCACGGCGGTGACCGTGGCCAGGATGCCGCGCGGCATCGGCGCGAGGACCGGGGTGAACGACAGGCCGGTCGCCCCGGACGCCTGCTTGATCTCGGGCACGTGCTGGTGGGTGCCGACCCGGTACGGCGACAGGTCGCCCTGCACCTCGCTGGCCAGCAGGTGCGGCTTCGCCGCCCGGCCCGCGCCGGAGGTGCCCGAGGCGGCGACCACCACGACGTCGGCGGGGCTGGCCGCGCCGTCGGCGATCAGCGGCGCGAGCGCCAGGGTGATCGCGGCGGCGTAGCAGCCGGTGTTCGCCACCCGGGTCGAGCCGGCGATCAGCTCCCGCTGGCCGGGCAGCTCGGGCAGCCCGTAGGTCCACTGCCCGGCGTGGGTGCCGCCGTAGTACTGCGCCCAGGCGTAGGGGTCGGCCAGCCGGTGGTCGGCGCCCAGGTCGACGATGCGTACCTCGGGCGGCAGTTGGGCCGCGAGGGCCGCCGACTGGCCGTGCGGCAGCGCCAGGAAGACCAGGTCGGCGTCGGCCAGGGTCGCCGGGTCGGTCTCGCCGAGCACCAGGTCGAGCCCGGTGAGCTGCGGGTGGACCACGTCGACGCGGTGCCCGGCCTGGCTGTGCGCGGTGGCGGCGACCAGGTCGAACTCCGGGTGCCCGGCGATCAGGCGCAGCAGCTCGCCTCCGGCGTACCCGCTCGCTCCGGCGACCGCGACTCGGATCCCCATACTCACCTCCGCATGACTATGCAGGAAAGATTAACAAGGACGACTCATGAGTGCAAGTTCATGCAGAGTAGTGCATGCTAATGAACAGAGGGACCCCTGCTTCCGGCTCCTTCGGGCCACCGGCAGAGCCGGACCGGCGCACCGGGGGTGCCATAGCCGGTCGCGCTCCTGGGCGCCCACCCTCTGCACAGCGAGCAGGTCCGGCGTGGAATGGCAACGGAACGGGCGGAGGCTCCCGTAGTCGCCACGGATTGCACGTCGACTTCCCCTCTCACCCTTTCCGGCCGTATAAGGCATTTACCACCATCGACGCCGAGCCTCGGAATCGACCGTCCACAACAGCCGAAAACAGACCGGCCACTCCAACCACTCAGACTCACCTTAAACGCTCAGGTGACAAACATTCCGCAACCTCGGAGAAACCCATTGCCGGTCGTCGGTCAAAGACGATAAACAGTCACCAGGCATTGACATCGGTCGTGTCGCCGGGCAGGCTTTGCAAATCGATGGCTCCCTTCACTCCGCAGGGCTCTTATCGTCCGCCCGCGGCGGATTGCGGCCGTTTCCCGATGGATCGGAGAGCTGATGCGCGTCGCCCTTCTCACCACGACGCAGCATGGTCATCTCAACCCGTACATTCCGGTGGTCAACGCCCTCCGAGCCGCCGGAAGCGAGGTCACGCTGTTGTTGCTGTCCGCCGACGGGGGCGTGCTCGACGAGCAACGCCGCCAAGCCCTCGGCACGGCGCGGGTCCACCTGATCGGGCAGGTCGAGATGGGGCCGTGGAGCGGCGATCCGGCGAACATCGGCCCGATGCTCCAGGCGTCACCGGTGGCAAAACAGACGACTGAAGCGCTGCGCGCGACGGCAGCGGATTTCGTGCTCGTCGACTCGCTACCGGTCACCGCATCGGCCATGGTCGGCACCGAGGCTTCCGGAATCCCGTACGGAATGATCTGGGCAAACCTGGGGGGAGTGTGCCCGCGCGAGCACCGACGGGGCCGCTGGGCGTACGACGAGCAGGTCGGCGAGTATCTGACCCGGCACGGGGTGGGGTGGTCGACCCGGACCCATTCGGCGCGTTCACCGATTCTCAATCTGATGCCGACGATTCCCGCCCTCGTCGGGGCCGACGCGGTCACTGACGACGGTGTGCGGCTGGTGGGACTGCCGGGTGCGGCGGGGACGCGCGGCGACGAGGTCGACTTCCCGGCGCTGGATCGGATCGACCCCGACCGACCGCTGGTGTACGTGTCCTTCGGCACGATCTTCTACCGGCGGCCGGACCTGCTGCGCATGGTCGTCACCGGCGCGGCGGCGACCGGCGCGCAGGTGATCGCCGCGGTGGGCGATCTCGCCGCGGAACTCGCCCTGCCCGACGACGTGCTCACCGCTGGATATCTGCCGCAACGTGAGGTGCTGGAACGCGCCGACGTCTTCGTCACCCACGGCGGTTACAACTCCGTGGCGGAGTCGATCCGGGCGGCCACACCGATGCTGGTGATCCCGCTGGCCGTGGACCAGCCGATTCAGGCGTACTTCGTGGAGAGGGCGGGCTTCGGGACGGCGCTGGAGCCGGCCGCTGTCACCGCGCAGGCGGTCGCCGGCGCGGTCACCGACCTGCTCGATCCGGCCCGGGGCTACCGGGCGCGGCTGCGCGCCGCGCAGCCGGAGTGCGGCGATTCCGCGGTACGGACGGCGGAGCTGGTCGTCGGCACGGTCAGGACGCTACGGCGAGAGGACGTGCGGTGAGTACCGAACTGCGGTGGCCGGTGGGCGACCCGATCGTGCTCGACGATCGCGAGCGCCTCTCGTTCCGGGTGGATCGCCGCGCCTACACCGACGACGACCTGGCCGAACGGGAGATGACCAGGATCTTCGACCGTTGCTGGTTGTACGTCGGGCACGAGTCGGAGGTTCCCGCGCCGGGTTCCTACGTCGCGCGTGACGTCGGCGGGCGTCCGGTGGTCATGGCGCGCGGATCCGACGGGGTGATCCGGGTGTTCGCGAACAGCTGCCCGCACCGGGGGGCGCTGATCTGCTCGCAGCCGGCCGGGCGGGCCAGGTCGTTCCGGTGCCCGTACCACGACTGGACGTTCTCCAACCGGGGCGACCTGGTCGGGGTTCCGATCCCGGACGGGTACGGGCCGAGCTTCCGCAAGGCCGACTTCGGCCTCGCGCAGCACCGCAGCGACAGTTACCGCGGCTTCGTGTTCGTCACCTTCGACCCCCGACAGCCGCGCACCCTGACCGAGTACCTGGCGGGCGCGACGGAGTACCTCGATCTGATCGACGACCAGTCCGAGGTCGGGATGGAGGTGATCCAGGGCGCGCAACTGCACGGGGCGCGGGCGAACTGGAAGCTCATGATGGAGAACAGCGTCGACATCTACCACTTCCGGGCCCTGCACAAGCGTTACGTCGGCTACATGGAGTCGCTGGGATCGGTGCCGCCGCGACGTCGGGGCGGCTTCGGCCGCGCGCTCGGGTGGGGCCACGGCGCCAACGAGCTACCGCCGGCGGCGGCCCGCCCGCTCGCGTACTGGACGCCGATGTTCGGCGCCGAGGTCCGGCCACGGATCGAGGCGACCGCCGCACGGTTCGTCGACCGGTTCGGGGCCGAACGCGCCGAGCGGATCACCGGCACCAACCGCGCGCTGCTGATCTTCCCCAATCTGATGATCATCGACGCGATCGCGATCACCATTCGCAAGATCGACCCGATCGGCGCCGGCCAGATGGCCATCACCTCGGTCGCCCTGGCCCCCAAGGACGAGGATCCGGACATCCGGGAGCTCCGCAAGAGTCACTACCTGACGTTCCTCGGCCCCGCCGGCTTCGCCACCCCCGACGACATCGAGATCATCGAATCGTGTCAGCGGGGCTATCTCAACCGCGCGGTCCGCTACTCGGACCTGTCCCGCGGCATGAACAAGGCCGTCCCGGAGACGACCGACGAGCTTCCGGCCCGTGAGTTCTGGCGGCAGTGGGACCGGCTGATGTACGGCGACGACGAGCACCCCGAGGTCGTTCAGCGGGTGGAGCGGCAAGGGGCGGAGGTGCGATGACCATCGAGCTGACGGTCGACGACACGGCCCAGGTGCGGTTGTGGCACCGGGTGAGCCAGTTCCTCTTCCGCGAGGCGCGGCTGCTCGACGAGTGGCGCCTGCTCGAGTGGTACGACGAGATGCTGACCGACGACATCCGCTACGCGGTGCCCGCCACCGACGTACGCGACGAGGCCGACGCGCTCGGGCTCATCGACGACGACGCCGCCCGGCTGCGCCAGCGGGTCGAACAGCTCCTCGCCGGTGAGGTGTGGTGCGAGAACCCCCGCTCGCGGACGCATCGGATGATCAGCAACGTGGAGGTGCTGATCGATCGGGGCACGCACCTCGACGTGGTGGCGAATGTCGTCGTCCACCGGTTCGGGCACCGGCGCTCCGACGTGTACGTCGGGAAGTACCGGTTCGCGCTCGTCGTCGACGGGGAGTCGTTCCGGATCCGGAGACGGGTCGTGGTGCTCGACCACGAGACGTTGGTCGAGCATGGAAAGCTCAGCATCATCCTGTGACCGGCCTGTGAAGGCGGCCGGCATCGGCAGCGCCCCACCCGTCGCCGCCCCACCGGGTCTCCCGCGCGAGGTCTACGTCCTCAGCGTCGTCGGCGGGTGCGTCATGCTCGGCCTGGGGCTGGTGCTCCCGGTGCTTCCGGTGTATGCGGCGACGTTCGGGGCCGGGCCCACCCGGATCGGACTACTCGTCGCCCTGTTCGCGATGATGCGGCTGGTCACCAGCCCGTTCTGCGGCCGGCTGGCGGTTCGGTTCGGGGAGCGGCGGGTCCTGGTCGCCGGCCTGCTGCTCTGTGCGCTCTCCTCGGCCCTGACGGCGTTCGCCGGGTCCTACGGGCAGCTACTCGTGTTCCGCGGGCTCGGCGGCGCCGGCTCGGTGCTGTTCTCGGTGTCCGCGCTGGCGATGCTCCTGGCCGTCGCGCCGCCCGACCAGCGGGGCCGGGCCAGCGCCGTGTTCGAGGCGGGCTTTCTGCTCGGCGGGATCTGCGGACCGGCGCTCGGCGGGCTCCTCGCGCTCGTCGCCCTGTCCACGCCGTTCGTGGCGTACGCGGCGCTGTTGCTGGGCGCCGCGGTGCTGACCCTGGCGGTGCTCGACACCGGCCGGAGCACCGGGGCGGAGCCCGGCCGTACGGTGGTCGAACTGCCGGTCCTGTTGCGGGATCGACGCTACCTGGTGGCCTGCCTCGCCGCGCTGGCGCAGGGGTGGGTCCTGTTCGGGCTGCGCAGCGCGCTGGTCCCTGTGGTGGTGGTGGCCTGGCTGCATGACGTGGCATGGGTCGGATGGGCGTTCACCATCTCCGCCGTCGTCCAGGCGTTGCTGATCGTGCCGGCCGGCCGGCTCGTCGACCGGGCCGGCCGCCGGCCCGCCATGATCGCCGGCACCGGTGTGGCCGCGGCGGCGATCACCGCCCTGGCGTTCGTGGACCGGTACGCCTGGCTCGTCGCCCTGCTGTGCGTGTACGCGGCGGGATCGGCGCTGCTCAACGCCGCGCCGGCCACGCTGGTCGGTGATGTGATCGCCGGCCGGGCCGGCAGTGGCGTCGCCGCCTTCTCGATGTGCACCGACGTCGGCGCCGTGGTCGGACCGGTGGTCGTGGGGCTCGTCGCCGAGCGGGTCGGTGTTCCGGCCGCCTTCGCCAGCGGCGCGGCGCTGCTGGCCGTCGCCTTCGTGGCGTCGTGCACGTTGACAACCGCTCGACCATCCGAAGGAGTTGATCGATGAATCAGCCGTCGACCCGACACCAGCGTGGTGAGGCCATGTTTCAGCAGGTCTTCGGCCGCGAACCGCGCCCGGGTTCCGATCCGGAGTTTCTGCGGATCACTGTCGACCACCTGTTCGGTGAGATCTGGACGCGCCCGCACCTGAGCGTCGAGGAGCGCGAACTCGTCGCGTTGACAGCGGTCACGCTGGCACGGACCGACTGGGAGTTGCGCGGCCACATCGGTGCCGCCCTCCACCTCGGGATGTCACGGGAGAAGATCGTCGAAGTCATCATCCAGCTCGCCTACTACGGTGGCTGGCCGGTCGCGAACAACGGGCTGCGCGTCGCCCGGGAGGTCTTCGCCGAGCTGGATGGCGACATCGGGAAGGAAGCGGACGATGACGACAGGTGAGCCGTCTCCCCTCGACCCGGCCGAGAAGATCGACCTGTGGCGCCAACGGTTTTTCGAGGCCCAGGCGGCGGCGGAGGAGTTCATCCTGGGCGAGCACGGCGAAGCGGGCTTGGCCGCGTGGATCCGGGCGAACTCCCGGATAACCGCGGAGCTGCTGCGGGCGCAACGGCCCGCCGGGGTGTCCGCCACCGACCATTTCATGACCCGGCTCCAACGTCAGCTGCTGCTGTACGACTCGGCGGTGACCAGTGAGCCGCAGCCCTCGGGCACCGTGCTGCGCAACGCCAACTGCGGGATCCTCCGCTACCGCAGGCGGGCCGCCCGCGCCGGTGTCGTCCTGACCTTTTCGTCACCGTGCCCGTACTGCCAGGAACTCAACACCGCCATCGCCGCCCGCTACGTGGAACCGGACGTCACGGTTTCGTGCGACCAGGCGGGCGACGGGTGCACGTGGCGCGCGGAATCTCCTCACGCGGCGGGAGAGGGCACGACAGGGTCACCGCACCGCGGACGTGACGGGGGCTGAACCAACGGCAGCGCCGGGCGCTCGTCGCCCGGCGACCGGCTGCCGGCGAGCGACATGCCGAGTTGCCGGCCCACTGCCACACACAGGTCGAACGCCGCGGTGCGGGTCAGGTCGGGGTGATCGTTCTGGGTGAAGCAGGCCGAGGCGACGTTCTTGTTCCGTAGCCGCAGATACCACGGGAACAGCGAGCCCAGGGCGGGCTCGGTCAGCATCGTGCGCGAATGGACGATGGTCCCGACCAGCAGGTTGCCGAGCGGACGGTGCCGGGCGTTCATGGAGCTCTTCAGGCGTTCCTGGAAGATCTTCAGCACCGCGGGCACGTTCCCCGCGTACACCGGCATGGCGAGCAGCATCCCCCGCGCGCCCTCGGCCAGCTCGACGACCCGTTCGAAGTCGTCGTCGATTGTGCACCGGCCCACCTCGGGGTCGAGGCAGGTGTCCTCGCCCTCACACATCGCGATGCGGTGGTCGATCAACCGGATCCGCTGGATCTGCGCGTCGTCGATCTCCCGAACGACGCCGGTGACCGCCGCCTCGAGCAGCGCGTCGGTCATCGACGGCAGACGCTTCTGGGTGCAGGACAACGCAACGATCTTCATTCGAGGGGCCTCCCCGGTCCGCTGGACGTCACTCGGCACGGGCCGCCGGACGAAGCCCGGGTGGCCGCACCCGGATACGGAATTGACGATTGTCGAAGCATAGCGGCACGCCACCGGATCCCCCGGGCGCCTGCACCTCCACCTACCGGCTGTCGAACAGCCGCAGCCCTGCCCGAAAAAGGCCCCGACCCGGTGTGAACCACCAGGTCAGGGCCTTGATCGTTGGTGCGCCGGCAGAGCGGTCGCGGTGTGGGGACGGGGCCGATCCCGTTACGCGCCGCGCAACGTCGCGCCGAGGCGCTCCGCCGCGACGGCGACCGCCGCGTCCCGTGCCGCGACCGCCTCCTCGACGGTCAGCGTCCGGTCCGGCGCCCGGAACGTCAGCTTGTACGCCAGTGACCGGCGACCCTCGCCGAGCTGCGCGCCGGAGTACACGTCGAACAGCCGGACGTCCTCCAGCAGCTCACCGGCGCCCGCCTCCAGCGCCCGACGCACCTGCTCCGCCGGCACCGAGTCGTCCACCACCAGGGCCACGTCGATCAACGCGGGCGGGAAGCCGGACACCGTCGGCGCGGGCGTCACCGGGGTCGGCGGCAGCGCGTCGAGGTCGAGTTCCAGCGCGCAGGTGCGCCGGGGCAGCTCCAGCGCAGCCACCACCGTCGGGTGCAGCTCGCCGGCGTGCCCGATGACCGCGTCGTCGACGCGCACCTCGGCGCAGCGGCCGGGGTGCCACGGCGCGTACTCGGCCGCCCGCACCTCGACCCGCTCGCCGGTGACACCTGCGGCGTCGAGCACGTCGCGGGCCGTCTCGATGGCGTCCGCCCAGCCGGCCGGTCGACCCGCGCCCCACCAGCCGGCGGGGTCGAGGTCACCGGTGAGCACCGCCGCGACGTGCACCGGCTGCGCCGGCACCACCGCGTCGGCGGCGGCGAACTCCGCGTCGGTCGGGCGGCGGTCCACCCCCATGGCGGGCGGGCTGCCGGCGCCGAGGCGTGGGTGGAAGACCGCGCCGATCTCGTAGAGGGCGAGGTCGCGGTGACCCCGGCCGAGGTTGCGCTTGAGGATGCCGAGCAGCGGGCCGAGCAGCGTGGTGCGCAGCAGCGGCTCCTCCTCGGACAGCGGGTTGGCCAGGCGCACCGCGGGCCGGCGGCTGTCGTCGGTCGGCAGGCCGAGCTGGTCGGCCAGTTCCGGCGACACGAACGGGTGCGCGAGCACCTCGACGTACCCCCGCTCGGCCAGCGAATTGGCGACGGCCCGGCGGCGACGCTGGCGCGGGGTCAGGCCGCGACCGGGGGGCGCGGTGGGCAGCACCGACGGCACCCGGTCGTACCCGTCGAGCCGCACGACCTCCTCGACCAGGTCGGCCGGGTCGGTCAGGTCGGGTCGCCAGGTCGGCGGGGTGACGCTCAGCGCCACCTGCGCGCCGCTGGCCACGCCCACGGCGCCCGGGTCCTCGGACAACCGGTCCGCGCCCTGCGCGACGGTGCAGCCGACCCGCTCCAGCAGGGCGACGACCCGCGCCGGCGGGTACTCGACGCCGACCCGCCGGGTCGGCAGGTCCGCCGGCAGGGTGATCGGGGTACGCGGCCGGACGTGGTCGATGTCCAGGATCTCGGCGCTCGGCGTGCCGCCGCCGTGTTCGGTGAGCAGCCGCACGGCACGTTCCAGCGCGACAAGCGCCACGGCCGGGTCGACGCCCCGCTCCCAGCGCTTCGCGGCCTCGCTGAACAGCTTGTGCCGGCGGGCGGTGCGCCCGACCATCGCCGGGTCCCAGTGGGCGGCCTCGAAGAGCACGTTCGTGGTCACGCCGGTGTCGACCTCGCTGGTCTCGCCACCCATCACCGCGGCGAGGGAGATCGGGCCGGTGTCGTCGCAGATCACCATGTCGTCGGCGGTGAGCACCCGGTTGACCCCGTCCAGGGTGGTCAGCTTCTCCCCCGCCTCGGCGCGGCGGACCACCAGCGGTCCGGCGATCCGGTCGGCGTCGAACGCGTGCATCGGCTGGCCCAGCTCCAGCATCACGTAGTTGGTGATGTCGACGGGCAGCGAGATGCTGCGGATGCCGGCGGTGACGAGGCGCTGAGCCATCCAGGACGGGGTGGGCGCGTTCGGGTCGACGCCGCGGACCAGGCGGGCGGTGTACCGGTCGCAGCCGACCGTGTCGCGGACCTCGACCGGGTACGCCGGCGTCGGCGTGCCGCCCGGCGCGGGCGCCATCCCCGGGTCGTGCAGCGGCACGTCGAAGGCGTGCGACAGCTCCCGGGCCAGGCCGCGCAGGCTCAGCGCGTACCCCCGGTCCGGGGTGATCTCCAGCTCGAACACGACGTCGTCGAGCCCCACGACGGGCCGCGCGTCGTCGCCGGGCTTGGCGGACCCGTCCGGCGGCAGCACGATGATGCCCGAGTGGTCGTCGCCCAGGCCCAGCTCCTTCGCCGAGCAGATCATGCCGGCCGAGTTGTGCCCGTACGTCTTGCGGGCGCCGATCGCGAACCCACCGGGCAGCACACCGCCGGGCAGGATCACCACCACCCGGTCACCGACGGCGAAGTTGCGCGCCCCACAGACGATCTCCTGCGGCTCGCCGGTGCCGTTGGCGGCGCCCACGTCCACCCGGCAGAAGCGGATCGGCTTCTTGAAGCCGGTCAGCTCCTCGATCTCACGCACCTCGCCGACGACGAGCTGGCCGGTGACGCTCTCACGCAGGTCCACCACGGACTCGACCTCGATGCCGAGGTCGACCAGGGCCTGCTCCAGGTCACCGGTGGGCAGGTCGGCGGGGAGGTCGACGTACTCCCGCAGCCAACTGACAGAAACTCGCATGACTTCAGACCACCGTTCCCGTGTCTCGTACCCGCATCGCCTACGCCCCGGTCCCGAGCGCGCGGCTGAACCGCACGTCGCCCTCGAAGAGATGGCGGATGTCGCTGACCCCGTGCCGGACCATCAGGGTCCGGTCGATGCCCATGCCGAAGGCGAATCCGGAGTAGACCTCCGGGTCCACGCCGCAGGCGCGCAGCACCCGCGGGTTGACCATGCCGCAGCCACCCCACTCGACCCACTGCGGGCCGTCGCGGTGCTCCGGGAACCACACGTCGAACTCCGCCGACGGCTCGGTGAACGGGAAGTAGTGCGGCCGCCACCGGGTCTTCGCCTCCGGCCCGAACATCGCCCGCGCGAAGTGGTCCAGCGTGCCCCGCAGGTGCGCCATCGTGATGCCCTTGTCGACCACCAGACCCTCGGCCTGGTGGAACACCGGGCTGTGGGTGGCGTCGATCTCGTCGGTGCGGTAGACGCGGCCGGGCACGATCACGTAGATCGGTGGCTTGCGGCTGAGCATGGTGCGGGTCTGCACCGTCGACGTGTGCGTTCGTAGCACCAGGCCGGAGCCCTCCGGTGCGATGTGGAACGTGTCCATCAGCCCGCGTGCCGGGTGGTCGGCGGGGATGTTCAACGCGTCGAAGTTGACCCACTCCAGGTCGACCTCGGGCCCCTCGGCCACCTCGTAGCCCATCCCGACGAACAGGTCGCTGATCGACTCCATCAGGACGCTCAGCGGGTGTCGGGCGCCTCGCGGACGCCTGTTGAAGGGCAGCGTGACGTCCACCCGCTCCTCGACGAGCACCCGCTCGGCCTGCTCGCGCTCCACCACCTCGGCGCGGTCGGCGTACGCGGCTTCGATCGCCCGGCGGGCCTCGTTGACCCGCTTACCGGCGTCGGACTTCGCGGCCGGCGGCAGCGCGCCGATCTCGCGGCGCGCGAGGGAGACCGGTGACCGGTCCCCCAGGTGCACCGACCGCAGCGCGGTCAGCGCGTCCGGGTCGGCGGCGGCCGTGAACGCCTTCGTGGCGTCGGCGACGGCCTCGGCCAGGGCGGCCGGGTCGAGCAGGGCGACCTGCTTCGGGTCGTACGGATCGTTGCGGTAGCTCATGGCGTACGGGCACTCCCTCACGGCGGCGCCAGCCCTTGACGGGCGGCTAGGCGAGTCTACGGACGCGCGGCTGTGCCGCAGCCCGCCGGTAGGAGTTGCGCAGGGAGCAGGTCAGGCCCGCCGCCCGCCGACACCGGCGGGCTGGCTAAACGAACGCCGTGTCGCGTTCATGGGCGGATGCTCTCCCCTGCTGTCAGTCGCGCCGACGTGGTCACCGTCAGCGCTGCGCTCTCGCTGAAGCGTACAGGCAGACCGCCGCGGCGGCAGCCAGGTTGAGGCTCTCCGCGCGCCCGTACAGCGGCACCCGCACCGTGGTGTCGGCGGCGGCGGTCAACTCCTCGGGCAGGCCGTGCGCCTCCGAGCCGAACAACCACGCGGTGGGCGCGACAAGCCGGCCGTAGTCGGTCAGGTCGTCCAGGTCGTCGTCGCCGTACCCCGTGGTGGCGAAGATCGACAGCCCGGCGGCGCGCAGCGCGTCGACCACCGCGACCGGGTCGGGCGCGCGGACCACGTCGACGTGGAAGAGGCTGCCGGCCGAGGCCCGCACGCACTTGCCGTTGTACGGGTCGACGGCGTCTCCGGCGAAGACCACCGCACCCGCGCCGGCGGCGTCGGCGGTGCGCAGCACCGTGCCGGCGTTGCCCGGGTCGCGGATCTCGGCGAGCACCGCCACCAGCCGGGGGCCGCCGGCGAGGGCCTGCTCCAGCGGCACGTCCAGGTGCCGGCAGACGGCGACCAGCCCCTGCGGGGCGACGGTCTCGGCGAGCGCGGCGAGCGCGTCGTCGGTCACCTCGGAGACCGGCACGTCGGCGCGGGCCGCCGTCGCGGCCAGCTCCGGGTGCCGGTCCAGCGCGGCGGGCGTACCGAACAGCTCGGTGACCACGCCCGGCCGGGCCAGGGCCTCGCGGACCGCCTGCGGGCCCTCGGCCAGGAAACGGCCGGCGGCGTCGCGGTCCCGGCGGCGTTGCAGGCGGCGGGCGGCGACAACCCTGGGGGTACGCGGGGTGAAGGCCATGGTGTGTGTTCCTCCGGCACGATTGAGGCGCCCCCCGGACGGCGGTGCCGACGCGGGAGACGCCTCGCTCTGGTGCGTGGGGATCAGGCGGCCTGGGCCGCCGCGCCGCCGGTGCCCTCGGCCGCGACCGCGGCCCGGGCCAGCTCGACGATCGCCGCGAAGGAGGCGGCGTCGTTGACGGCCATGTCGGCCAGGATCTTGCGGTCAACCTCGATGCCGGCCAGACGCAGGCCCTGGATCAGACGGTTGTAGGTCATCCCGTTGGCCCGGGCGCCCGCGTTGATCCGCTGAATCCACAGCTGCCGGAAGTCGCCCTTGCGGTCGCGACGGTCCCGGTAGGCGTACTGCATCGAGTGCAGCACCTGCTCCTTGGCCTTGCGGTACAGGCGGGAGCGCTGACCGCGGTAACCGCTCGCGGTCTCCAGCAGGGTACGACGCTTCTTCTGGGCGTTTACAGCCCGCTTGACGCGTGCCATCTCAACTCCTTCTTACGTAAAGGTGGCGCGCGTCAGCGGCCGAGCAGCTTCTTGATGCGCTTGACGTCGGCCTTGGCCAGCACGACCGTGCCGGTCAGCCGGCGGGTCTGGGTGGAGGGCTTCTTCTCCAGGTTGTGGCGGAGGCCGGCCTGCTGGGCAACGATCTTGCCCTTGCCGGTCACCTTGACCCGCTTACCCATACCCGTGTGGCTCTTCATCTTCGGCATGTGGAACGTCTTCTCCCCTGTTACTCGCCGCTGGTGTCGGCGGCGAGGCCGGTGTCACCGGCTGCTGCGGTCTCGCTGACCGCCGCGGTCTCATCGGCTTCCGGAGTGGCGGACTCGTCCGCTGCCCGGTCCCGAGGTCCGCCGCGAGACGCCGTAGCGGCGACCGCGGAGGCCTTGACGGCCCGATGCGGGGCGAGAACCATGATCATGTTTCGACCGTCCTGCTTCGGAGCGGCCTCGACGTATCCCAGTTCCGTGATCTCGGATTCGAGCCGGCGCAGGAGCCGGTAACCCAGCTCCGGGCGGCTCTGCTCGCGACCGCGGAACATGATCGTCACCTTGACCTTGTCGCCCGCCTTGAGGAACCGCACCACGTGACCCTTCTTGGTCTCGTAGTCGTGCGGGTCGATCTTCGGCCGAAGCTTCATTTCCTTGATGACGGTCTGCTGCTGATTACGCCGCGCTTCGCGCGCCTTGAGTGCGCTCTCGTACTTGAACTTGCCGAAGTCCATGAGCTTGCACACCGGCGGGCGCGCCATCGGCGCAACCTCGACCAGGTCCAGATCGACGTCCGCGGCCAGCTGAAGAGCGCGCTCCAGCGGGACGATGCCCACCTGCTCACCCTCTGGGCCGACCAGTCGGACCTCACGTGCCCGGATCTGCTCGTTCACGCGTGGTTCGACGCTGATGGGGCCTCCTCGAGTCGTTTCTGCTCAGTTGCCGACCCCTGCGGCCCCCGGGTGGGGGTCATCCTGGAAAGCAGAAGGCCCCGGCATATGCCAGGGCCCGCTCGACCGGTCGGCACGATCACAGGATCGCGCATCCGACGCCGGGACATGCCCGGAATCGGGGACCGGACCCGGCCACCGTGGCGGCGACTCGGGTGGGAGCAGGCGCTCCGCTTTCAAGGCTGTCTGCTCGCATGCGGAGACAGCCTGGTCGACTCGACAACAGTACACCGCCGCCTCGCTCGCCCCCAAACCGGGCACCACCCCAGGTCAACGGCACGCCGGCACCCACCGAGGCGCGGCCCGGCGCGGTGCGGCCCGGCGCGGTGCGGCCCGGTGCGGCCCGGCGCGGCCC
>NZ_MUZA01000066.1 GCF_021442385.1 Micromonospora sp. MH99 | reverse complement strand
GGCCGACGCGGTCCGGCCCGACGCGGGCCCGGCGGGCGGCACCGGCCCGTCAGCGGCACAGGCGGCCCCGGTCGCCGGCAGCGTCTCGGCCGAGGTGCGCTCGGCGAGCGCACTGGTCATCTCGCCGATCGTCCGTCGGCTGGCCCGCGAGCGCGGCGTCGACCTGGGCACGGTTCGTGGCACCGGGCCCGGCGGTGTGATCCGCCGCGCCGACGTCGAGGCGGCGCTGGCAGTCCCCGTCGCCCGGCTCGCCGCCGTACCGGAACCGCACGCCGAGCCGACCCCGCAGGGCGACGGCGACCTGATCGTCCCGCTCACCGGCGTGCGCAAGGTGATCGCCGACAAGCTCTCCCGCAGCCGGCGGGAGATCCCCGAGGTGACCATCTGGGTCGACGTCGACGCCACCGGGCTGCTGGAGACCCGCGCGGCGATCAACGCGGCGACGCCCGACGCGCCGGTGAGCATCCTGGCCCTGCTGGCCCGGATCTGCCTCAGCGGCCTGCGCCGGTTCCCGCAGCTCAACTCCCGGGTCGACACCGAGGGTCAGCGGATCGTCCAGTCCGCCGGGGTGCACCTGGGCATCGCCGCGCAGACCGACCGGGGCCTGCTGGTGCCGGTGCTGCGCGACGCCCAGCGACTCACCACCGCCGAGCTGGCCGCCGAGCTGGCGGCGACCACCGCCGCGGCGCGGGCCGGGACGCTCGCGCCGGCCCGGCTCACCGGCGGCACCTTTACGCTGAACAACTACGGGGTGTTCGGCGTGGACGGCTCCACGCCGATCATCAACCACCCCGAGGCGGCCCTGCTCGGCGTTGGCCGGATCGTGGACAAGCCGTGGGTGGTCGACGGGCAGTTGGCCGTGCGCAAGGTGACCCAGCTGAGCCTCACCTTCGACCACCGGGTCTGCGACGGTGGGGTGGCCGGTGGCTTCCTGCGGCACGTCGCCGACTGCGTGGAGCGTCCGGCGCTGCTGATCGCCGCCGTCTGACGCGTACCGCCGGCCCTGGCACCGCCCGCGCGGCGCCAGGGCCGGCGTGCGGCCCGGGGTTTCGCGGTCCCGTCATCGGGAAGTCGGCCCCGCCGGTACGCACCGGAGGCGTCGAAGGGAGCCGATCCGTGGTCGTAGCGAACGAGCTGCTACTGAATTCGGTACGGGTGCGGCGACCCGCCGCGGCCGGCGCACCGCTGTACTGCGACGCGCTGGAGTACGGGCTGACCGGTGACGGCGCGACCAACGACCAGCCGGCGTTGGCAGCCCTCGTGGACCGTCTCGGCGCCGGGTACGCCTCGGACGGGCGGGCCCGCGTCATCTACTGCCCGCCGGGCATCTACTCGATCCGGGACGCGGGCACGGTGTGGCGCAGCGGCGTGTCGCTGATCGGGGCCGGCCCGGCGGCGACCCGGTTCATGCTCAGCAACGAGGGCAACCGGGCCGATCCGACGCCGCTGGCCTTCTGGACCACCGTGCAGCACGGCGCGGACCGGGACCGGCACATCGCCGACTGCACCTTCGCCGACTTCCAGATCGACGGCTCCGGCGTGGCGATGGCCGAGTACAACTACCTGGCCAAGGGCCTCGGCCTGCAGTACGTGGTGCGGGGCGTCTTTCGCAACCTCTACATCCACCACACCGCCGCCACCGGGTTGGGCTGCGACTTCCTGCAGGATTCGCTGATCGACGGCGTGGTGACTGTCGGCTGTGGTCGCCTCGACAACGGCGAGCAGATCGGCGGCGCCGGCATCGGGGTCGGTATCGGCGGGTGGGGGCCGGTGGAGCGGTTGACCATCGCCAACTGCACCGCCCTGGCCAACGGCACCAACGGGATCTTCCTGGAGCTGCAGAAGGACTACTGGGAGCCGCCACGCGGCTACCGCATCGTCGGCTGCCACAGCCAGGGCAACCGGTTCGGCATCTCCGACTGGGGCGCCGACGGTCTGATCGTCTCGGCCTGCACGATGACCGGCAACCTGGAGACCGGCTTCGACGTGTCGTCGCAGGGCACGGCGTCGGTGGCGGGCCGGGGTGGGCTGCTCACCGACTGCGTCATCGACGGCAACCTGCGCGACGGGGTCAGCATCGGCAACACCCCGGGCCCGTACACCGTCCGGGGCAACCGGATCAGCGGCAACGGCCAGCACGGATATCACACGCGGGACCTCGGGCGCGGCTACCGGGGCGCGATCCGGGACGTGGTGATCGAGAGCAACGAGCTCTGGGGCAACGGGTTGGACGCGGTGCGCGTCGATCACCAGATGACCGACACGGTGGTGCTCAACAACCGGATCCGCAACAACGGGCAGCAGTACGCCGAAGGCACCGGCGGGACGGGTGACGCCGTGCGCTACGGCGAGCGGTCGCTGGTGGACCGGTCGGCCGCCTGGCCGCACGACGGGCACCGGGGCAAGGTGCTGCGGGTCGGACGTGCCGTCGCCATGGTCGCCTCCAACACCGGCGACGAACTCACCCTCGCCCCGGTCCGCCCGGACGCGTTCAGCGCGTGGAGCGGCGACATCCCGCCACCGGGATGTCGATACGAACTGGGTGCCGCACCGCAGCGGCGGGCCGGCATCACCATCGACGCGCCGTTCGACTCGGCCACGATTCGCGGCAACCGGATCTGGGACAACCACGACCACCAGACCCAGACGCACGGGCTGTGGATCACCGACCGCGGCAGTTGTGTGGACTGCCGGGTCGAGGACAACGACCTCGCCGGCAACGCCGACGAGGGGATGCGGCTGGACACCCCGCCGGTGGGCGGACGCTGGCGGGACAACCACGTCGACAGCGACTGGACCTGAGCGACCCGGCTACGGTGCCCACCCTGGCGACGGCCGTCGCCAGGGTGGGCACCTGTGGTGCGACGCGCAGCGGCGGCGTACGGCCCGGTTCGTCGTCAGGTGGTCCCCGAGGTGGTCAGTACCGGAGTGCGGCGAGGTAGTCGAAGCCGACCCGGGCGGTGTCGAGGGCGTCGGCGGGGGCGCGTGGCGGGGTGCCCGCGTCGTCCCGCTCCACGATGTACTCCTCGATGCCCGCCTCCCGCTCGTGGTCGAAGATCCGGCCGAAGTCGATGACACCGTCGCCCAGGTCCGCGAAGCCACCCTCGACGTCCAGGTCCTTGACGTGCACCTGGCGGATCCGGCCGCGGTTGGCCCGGATCACGTCGACCGGGTCGTGCGCCCCTCGCCAGGTCCAGTACAGGTCGAGCTCGAAGTGGACCAGCCGGGGATCGGTCTGCCCGGTGAGGATCTCGAAGCCGGTCGAGCCGTCGGTAAGCGGCACGAACTCCAGCTGGTGGTTGTGGTAGCCGAAATCGAGCCCGGCGCGCTGGGCCAGCCGGCCCGCCTGGTTGAGATCCCGGGCCAGGGCCCGGTAGACGGCGGGGTTCCGGTACGGACGCCCCTCGGCGTCCCGACCGAAGTACGGGTGGACGATCTTCTCGCAGCCGACAGTGTTGGCGTCCTCGAGCGCACGTTCCCAGGTGGCGGCGTCGAACGGCTGCGGGATGCCGGTGTGACCGGAGGTGGAGCGCAGCCCGGCCGCGTCGAGCGCGGCCCGGAACTCCGCCGCCGTACGCCCCACGAAGCCGGCGTGCTCCACTCGCCGGTAGCCGATGCGCCGCAGGGCCGTCAGGGTGCCGGGCAGGTCGGCGGCCAGCTGGTCGCGCACGGTGTAGAGCTGGATGCTGATGCGGTCCACCGGCACCCGACGCCGGCCGTGGGACTGACCCCGGGCGGCGGTGTCGCCGACGGGCGCGGCGCTCGCCCGGCCGGCGAGAAGCCCGGCGGCGCCGACGGCTGCGGCGGAGACGGTCGCGGCGCGGAGCAGTCCGCGCCGACTGACCGACTCGGAGGTCGCTGTCGGCTCCGAGCGGTTGGTCTGGTGATCCATGGTGGTGGTCCCTTCCTGACGGCTGGTGTGCCGTCGGCAGCTGTCGACCGCTTGCCGGTGCCGGAGCGCGCTGAACCGGCCGGAGGCGTGCTCCGGCGGGACGGTGAGGACGACGCGTGGGCGCGGTCGGCGCCCCTGAAGGGGGACCGCGGCCGACCCGGCAAGGGAGGCAGGCAGGCTGATCGACGAATGGGCAACCTTCTATCTAAAAATCGACCTTACCCTTGCCTCCGGGCGAAGGCAAAGCTCCGTCTCGACGAGCAGAAGCTTCGCTCCACCTGACAAAAGTCCTCCCAGCAGGTACGGCAGCCGCCCCGACCCCCGCGCGCGGCCGTCGCGCACGCCATCGCGGGCGAGCGCGACCCGAGGGGCGGGCCTGCCGCGTCCGCGCCGATCGGCCGATTCGTCGCGGAGATCCACACGACATCGGCGATGTCGCTGCCTCCTGCGCGTCGGAAACCGCAAGGTCCCCGATGTCGCGATGATTTTGGGCGCGGGGCGCGGGGCGCGGGGCGCAGGGCGCGGGTCGCAGGGCGCAGGGCGCGGGGCGCTGGGGCGAAGTCGTGCAACGGCGGCGATAGGTGCGGGCGTGGCGGGGTCTGGGTGGGACGGGACGTTGCGGGTCTGGTGACGTGCGGGAGTGCGGACGTTGCCTCAAGGCGGCACTCGTGCGCTTTTCTCGTCAACGGCGCAGGGCCGGAAAATGCGCCGATAAATGCGCCGCCGATTATTTCCGAATGCCCTGGATACTCCTGTCGGGGCCGACAGAATGTGGCAGAGGGAAGTCGAAAACGGGGGGACTGAACATGACACCTAGGCGGCGATTGACGCTGTTGGCGGTAACTATCGCGGCCGCACCGCTCGTGCTGGCCGGATGCACCGCCGACCGGGACTCGGCGGCCGGGCCGGCCAAGGGGCACGTCGCGGCGCCGGAGCTCACCGTGACACCGGGGGACAAGACCCGGGACGTGCCGATCAGCGCCGAGGTCGGCGCGGTGGTCAAGGGCGGCCGGGTCACCGGTGTCCGGCTCACCGACGACAAGGGCGCGCAGGTCAAGGCGGAACCACGTGAGGACGGCTCCGGTTGGGTGCCGAGCGCGCCGCTGCAACCTCGGCGTACGTACACCGCGGAGGTGACCGCGACAGGTGACTCGGGTGCGACCACGACACGGACCACCACGTTCACCACGATGGCCAAGTCCACGAAGCCGCAGATCACCAGCACCCTCTATTTCGTCGGCAACCGGACGTACGGCACGGCGATGCCGGTAACCGTGGCGTTCGACCCGGCAATTCCGAAAGAGGCCAGGGCGGATGTGCAGCGCCGGTTGTTCGTGAAGACGAATCCGCCGCAGCCGGGTACCTGGTCGTGGCTGGAGGACGGAAGTCAGGTCTATTACCGGGCACCCGATTTCTGGCGACCGGGGACGACGATCAGTGTCCGGGCGGGGCTGGAGGGCTTGCCGATCGGCAAGAACCTGGTCGGGGACGCCGAACGGACCGCGACCTCGAAGATCGGCAAGCAGGTCTCGCTGGAGATCGACAACGCCACGAAGCAGATGACGGTGCTGCGCGACGGCAAGTTGGTTCGCCGCATCCCGGTGAGCCTGGGCAAGCCGAGCACGCCCAGTTCCAGCGGCAAGATGGTGATCATGGAGAAGCACGAGCGGACCACCTTCGACACCCGGGGTGAGCCGAACGGCGGCTACGTGGTCGACGTCGACGACGCCCAGCGGCTCACCTGGGGTGGCGAGTTCATCCACTCGGCCCCCTGGTCGGAGGGCGAGCAGGGCTACACCAACACCTCGCACGGCTGCGCGAACGTCTCCGCCACGGCCGCGGACTGGCTGATGGGGGTGACCCAGGTCGGCGACCTGGTCACCGTCAAGGGCACCGAGGTCGAGCTGCAACCCGGCAACGGCTGGACGGCGTGGAACGTGAGTTGGGACGAGTTCGTCAAGGGCAGCGCCCTGCCGGTGCCGTCCGGGCTCAAGCCCGCGCCGGTCGCCCCGGCGCACCCGGGCGCGGTGGCCGGCGGGTCACCCGCGCCGGCGCCCTCGGTCAGCGGACGCTGAGGCACCGGGCCGACCCACCATCGCGGTGGGTCGGCCCGTTCGCCGTGCACGCACCCCGGCCGCGTCGGGGTGGGGCGCGCACTACAGGGGTACGCGGGCCACGCCCGGCCCGATGAGGCTGCCCAGCCAGAGCTGGTCGCCGTACTGTCGTACCCCGGTGATCATCCAGTAGTTCCCGGCCGGGCCGTGCAGCGTACGACGGACCGTGCCCTCGCCGTCGACGAGCGCGACCAGCCCGTAGCGGCGCGGCTGCGGCTGCATCGCGTCGGGCAGCAGCGCGGCGAGCTGACGCAGCCGCGGGTGCGGCAGCAGCCGTTCGGCGATGGGCACGCGAGGGCTGGGCAGGGCGATCCAGTACGTCCCGTCGCCCACGGCGGAGAGATTGTCCGGGTACGCGGGCAGGTCGGCGAGCACCCGCACCCCGCCGCGCAACTCCACCCGGAGCAGCCGGTGGGTGGTGGTCTCGACCAGCATCAACGCCGACTCGTCCGGGGTCAGCGCGATCCCGTTGGGGAAGTACAGCCCCTCGGCCACCACCTCGGTGCGCCCGCTGCCCGGATGGTGGGCCAGCACGCGGCCGTTGGGGCGGTGCTCCAGCAGGTCCCGCTTCCAGTGCGAGACCGGAAACCGGTCCGACGAGTCGGTGAAGTAGACGGTGCCGTCGCGGGCCACCGTCGCGTTGTTGGCCAGGTGCACCGGCGGCGCCGTGCCGGTCAGCTCGCGGACCGCCCCGTCCGGCGTGACCCGCAGCAACCCCCGGTACGCGTCGCAGACGATGAGGGCCTCCCCGGACGGATCCGTCTCGATGCCGAGCGGCCGACCGCCGGTCTCGGCCAGCAGCCGTCCTCGCGTGCCGGCCGGCGCGTCGGCCGGCCACCACCAGAGGTTGCCGTCCTCGTCGCCGCTGATGACCCGGCCGTTCGGGTCGACGAGCACGTCCTCCGGCCCGACGGCCCCCTCGGGGAGGGGCAGGAGATCGACCTGGTCGAGCCGCCGGTCCGTGGCCGCCCACACCCCGTTGAGCGGAGGCGGGACGGTGGCCGGTTCGCGGACGGGACGGATCAGCCGTGGCGGCCGGGGCCGGGGGATCACCATCGGGTCATTGTCCACCGCCGATGCCCTGCGTACCCGGAGCGCCGTGCACGCGGCGCGGCACCGGCCGTTCGGTCGACCGCGAGGCCCCTGGCCTCCACCCCTAGGGGGATGAGGGGCACCCCGGGGGATGACCCTGGGCGTACCCGGAATCACTCCGCCGAGGGGCGAAACTGTCGGTGGTGGGGGATAGATTTCACGTCATGGAAGAGCGCAGCGACCGGATCGACGTGCAGGTCAACGTCGGTGACCGGGTGGTCCAGGTGCGGGTGGCCGGCGAGGTCGACATCGCCACCGTCGCCGCGTTCCGCTCCGCTCTGTGGTCCGTGCCGGCGCGACCGGTCGTGCAGCTGGAGATGTCCGGGCTGCGCCTGCTCTCCGCGGCCGGGGTGCGCGCGTTGCTCGCCGCGCACCTGCGCGTGCGGGCCCGGGGCGGCGAGCTGGTCCTCGTCGATCCCACCCCGGTGGTGGCCCGGGTGCTGCGCGCCACCGGCCTGCACCGGGTGATGCCGATCCTCGAGCCCGCCCGGGTGGTCGAGGCCGCCCGTCGTCCGATGCCAGCCGACCTGGTCGAGGCCGCTCGTCGTCCGCCGGCCGCGGCCGGCGGCCTGGTGCTGGCGGCCTGAGGCTGACCGGGGCGTGAGCCGGCGGCACGTCCGAACTCGGACGTGCACCCGCCCACCCGGCGCCTGACGCCGACGGCGGACGCGCCCGGGGGCCGCCCGGCATCGAGCCGAACGACCCCCGCCACGTTCGATCAGCGCACGCCGAGCAGGTCGACGACGAAGATCAGCGTCTCGCCCGGCTTGATGACGCCGGCGGCGCCGCGGTCGCCGTACCCCAGGTGCGGCGGGATGGTGAGACGGCGACGGCCGCCGACACGCATCCCCACCACGCCCTGGTCCCAGCCGGCGATGACCTGACCGCCGCCGAGCGGAAACTCGAAAGCCTCGCCCCGGTTCCAGGACGAGTCGAACTCGCCGCCGGTCGAGTGGGACACGCCGACGTAGTGAACGCTTACCAACTGGCCCGGCTCGGCCTGCGGGCCGTCGCCCACGGTGATGTCCTCGGTCACGAGGTCGGCCGGCGGCGCACCCTCGATCGGACCGACCTCGGGCTTGCCCGATCGGGCGCCTGCTGCCTGGTTCATGCGGGGATCTCCTGCCGTGTTGGGTGATGTGTCCGGTCACCGTCGATCCTGCCGGATAGCGCGTCACCGATGTGCGGCGGACCCGCCACCTGCCCCGACACGTCCGGACCGACCCCCGGATCACCGAACTGGGGACACGTCTCGGCGGGCGTCACCTGTGGTGACGCCCGCCGTCCGATGGTGCGGTGGTGCTCACCGCAGCCAGGGCACCCGCGTGACGATCGGCAGCTTCGCCCAGAGCTTCCCGAGGCCCCAGGTGTCGCCTGCGTTGACCAGCGCCAGGACCGCGAGCACCCCGGCGTAGATCAGGTGGTCGTCCATGAAGAGGTTGTTCTCCGGAGGCAGGACGGCGGTCCACATGAGGACCAGCAGCAGCCCACCGGTCACGGCCGCGATCCGCATGCCGACGCCGAGCAGGAGGGCGATGCCGATCCCGGCGAGGCCGGCCATGAACAGCAAGTCGGCCCAGGCGGCGCCGGCGATGCCGGTGTAGACGTCCTTGAACGGGCCGGCGACCCCGAAGGTGAGGAAGCCCTTGGTGGGGCTGCCCCCGTTGATCCAGGCGTTCTTCGACTCGGTCTCGTGGCCGAGGCCGAACAGCTTGTCGAGGAACGCCCAGAGGAAGATCCAGCCGAGCGCCATCCGGATGCCGGCCAGGACGTAGCGGGTGGCCTTCTCTCGGGTGGTGCCGGTCGCCGGAGCGGTGGTCTCGGCGGTGGTCCGCTCGATCGTCGCGGTCATGGTGTCCACGTCCCTTCTCTGCCTCGCACCGCGCTTCCCGGTGACATCTCCATCAGACGCTCTCGGCGGCTCCCTCGGCAGGGCCGACCGGACCGCACCGGCCCGGGACCTTGGACCCCTGACGGCCCGGGCCGTAGACCCTGACCGGGGCCGCCGTCCGGCCGTAGCGTCCGAGGTGGAGGTACGAAAGGGAGGCCGTGATGAGGACCTGGCAGGTGGGTGACGTGATGACCCGGGAGGTCGTGACCGTGGAGGCCGGGACCCCGTACCGGGAGATCGTCGATGTGCTGCTGCGCCGCGGCATCAGTGCCGTGCCGGTGATCGACGGCTTCCGCCGGGTGCTGGGTGTGGTGTCCGAGGCCGACCTGCTGCACCGGATCGAACGAGCCGGTGAGCCGGCGCAGCGGCGGGTCTTCGAGAGCCGGCGTCGGCGCGACGCCCGGGGCAAGGGCGAGGCGTTGCTGGCCGGCGACCTGATGACCGCGCCGCCGGTGACCACCGGCCCGGATGCGGCACTGTCCGCCGCCGCGCGGCTCATGGATCGCGAGCAGGTCAAGCGGTTGCCGGTCCTGGACGACCTCGGTCGGCTGGTCGGCATCGTCAGCCGTGCCGACCTGCTGCGGGTGCACCTGCGCTCGGACGCGGAGATTCGTGCGGACATCGTCCAGGAGGTGCTGCGCCGGGTGCTCGCCGTGCGGGACGGCCTGGTGACTGTCGAGGTCCGCCACGGTGACGTCACCCTGGCGGGCCGGTTGGACCGTCGCTCCGCCGTCGACCTCGCCGGCCGGCTGGCGGGCCAGGTGAGTGGCGTCGTGCGGGTGACCAACGCGATCGCCTACGACGCCGACGACACGGTCGTCGATCCGGGGCAGATCATGCCGGTCGCCTGAGCGACCCCATCCCGCCGCCGCGGGCTTGCGGTTCGGCCACGCCGCGGCGGGGTGGCGACTTCGGCTGAGCGCCGACGGCGGCTGGGCGGCTCGCATAGGCTCGGGAACGCCGGCCGGCGGGGCAGCGGGGCGGTGCGCCGTGGTCGATGCGGGGGGCGCCGGTGGCTGAGGCGACGGTCGCGGTGCCGCTGTGGGCCTGGGCGGCGGTCGGCGGGTTGCTCACCGTGCTGCTGATGGTCGACGTGTTGGCGCATCGCGACAACCACGTCATCGAGTTGCGCGAGGCACTGCTCTGGAGCGCCGTCTGGGTCGGCGCGGGTCTGCTGTTCGGGTTGGTGCTCTGGTGGGGCCTGGGCGGCGATCCGGCCATCGCCTACTTCTCCGGCTACCTGCTGGAAAAGGCGCTCTCGGTGGACAACGTCTTCGTCTTCGCGCTGCTCTTCGGCTATTTCCGGGTGCCGGCCGGCTACCAGCACAAGGTGCTGTTCTGGGGCGTCGTCGGGGCGTTGGCCTTCCGCCTGCTGTTCATCCTCGCGGGCGCGGAGCTGCTGGACCGGCTCACCTGGGCCGGGTTCGTGCTCGGCGCATTCCTGGTCTGGACGGGCTGGCGGCTGGCCGTCCGCGGGAAACCGGACGTCGACCCCGACCGCAACCGGGCGGTCCGGCTGTTCCGCCGGATCGTGCCGACCGACGCCAGCTATCACGGCGACCGCTTCACCGCCCGGGTCGGCGGGCGCCGGGTGGCGACCCTGCTGCTGGTGGCGCTCGTCGCCATCGAGGCAACCGACGTGGTCTTCGCCGTCGACTCGGTGGCGGCGATCCTCGCCATCACCACCAACACCTTTCTCGTCTGGACGGCCACCGCGTTCGCCGTACTCGGGCTGCGGAGCCTCTACTTCTGCCTCGCCGGCCTGCTTCGGCACTTCGGTCACCTGCGCTACGGGCTGGCGCTGCTGCTCGCGTTCGCCGGGTTGAAGCTGATCCTGGCCGAGACGCCGGTGGGCAAGCTGCCGGTCTGGTTGACGCTCGCCGTGGTGGTGCTGACCCTGGCGGTCTCCATCGCGTCGAGCGTCCTGACCGAACGCCGGGCCCAGGCCAACCGTTGACCCGACGGAGCCGGACGACCGGCTCAGGGGTGGGCCGGCTCGATCCGGGCCGTCACGTCGAGGTGTGCCGGTTGGCAGCCGGCCGTCGTGGCGAACCGGCGGACGGCGTCGTGGACGTGCTCGCGGACTCCGCCGGCGCGGGCGTCGCTGGTCAGGTCCACCCGGACCCACACGTCGGGGCACGGTGGCGTGCCGGTGAGCACCACCCGGGCCCGCCGCACCGCGGGTGCGCGCAGCAGGTCCCGTTCCAGCGCGCGAACGAGCACCTCGCTGGCCAGCCGGGTGCGACCGGGGAGGCTTCCGGTGCGGCTCAGCGTGCCCCGCAGTGCCCGGTCGGGTCGGCGTAGCGCCCGGTGCAGCAGGCGCTGGCCGGCGACGGCGGTCAGCAGCCCGGCGACCGTCGCGGCCAGGGTGCTCCAGGGCGTAGCGACCCGCCAGGCGTCCACCAGGCCGCCGCCGAGCAGGACCGCGTCGGGGTCGCCGAACGGCAGCGCGCCGGAACCGGCTGCCAGCGCGGTCGCCCCGCCGGCCACCAGCAGCAGCGCGACGATCGTCCACAGCAGGCGGTGCGCGGCGTCGGTCATGCCGGCCGCCGGTGGGGCAGCAGCCGGACGTCGACGCGGTCGGCGCGTGGCGAGGCGAGCTGACGCAGCTCCTGGCGTACGGCGAACTCGACTTCGGCACGGGCCGCCGGGTCGCCGGTGGCGCGCAACCGGGGCCGCCACCGGTCGCCGTGGCGCCGGACCCGCACTCGGGTCCCGCGTACGCCCGGCACGGTGTCCGCCGCGTCGGTCAGCCGGCGCTCCACGCACCGCCGGTGCAGGTGCCAGCCGTCGCGCTCGTCGACTCGCAGTCGGACGGGCGTCCACCGGCGCAGTTGGGCGACCAGGACGAGCAGGCCCAGCAGTACGGCGGTGCCGGCGGCCGCCTGTACGACGGGATCGTGCCACCGGGTGGTGGTCAGCGCGTCGTACCAGCCGGGGCGGATGAGCAGCGGCGTCGGGCGCCCCAGCGCGACCAGCAGCGTCTGCGCGGCCAGCAGGACACCACCGGCGAGCAGGGCGAGGCCCAGCAGCGCGGACGCCACCCGGTTGACGGTCGCCGTGGTCAGCTCGGGGCGTGCGACCGGTGGCCGCGACGCGGCGTCATCGGCCGAGCCGGTCACCACCACGTCCCGCACCGTGACCGTCACCGTGGCCACCGCGCGACCGGTGCGGGCGAGCACCTGTTCGGCGACCGTCCGGCGGACCGCGTCGGCGACGGCGGGCACGCTGTGGCCGTACCCGATGACGAGGTTCAGGTCGAGGCCCACCGACCGGTCGCCCACGCGGACCGTGGCCGGGCGGACGTCGGACACGCCCGGCACCCGAGCGGCCGCGTCGGCCGCGATCCGCCCGACCTGCGCCGCCGCGCCGGTTTCGCCGCCGGGGCGCGGCCCGCCGCCGGTCGGCGCGACGCTCGGGGCGGAACGGGTGGGGATGGGGCGCGGGGGAAGTCGGTGGTGTCGTCCCGTCCGGTCGGCGTTCGGTCGGCGGCGGATGGTCGGATCGCCGGCGGGGCGGGGCTGGCGAGCCTGACGCGGGCGTTCCTTCCGGGGGCGGTGAGCACCTGGCCCGCGCGCGGCGAGGGTGCCGAACTGCTGACGCGACATGCTCTGACCTCCCAGCCGGTCCGCTACGGGCGACCTCGCTGGATACACGCCGCCGGGTGCTCTGGAACGCGAACAGGATGTGATCCAGGTCACAGCAACGGGTCGAGCGCTGGCGTCGCCCGCCGACCCTTGCCAGGCTTCTACAACGTTGTAAGACATGCGTCGTCCGCCCGAGGAGGCCCCGATGCGCGTACCCCCGGCTCAGTCAGCGGCACCCGCCACCCACCCCACGGCCGACGACGACGTCCCGGTCGAGGCGCTCGGCGACCTCTACCGCGACGGCATCACCGCCTGTCGGGGCGCCTTCGACCCGGCCTGGGTGGAGCAGGTCGGCAGGGACGTGGCCGCCGCGTTCGAGGAGGCGCGTTCGCGTCCCGACGGCGCGGTCGGACGCGGCCCGCAGCGGTGGTACGTGGAGATCCATCCGGAGCAGCTGACCGGTTTCGTGGAACTGGTCACCCATCCGTGGGTGATGTCGGTCTGCCGGGCGGTCCTCGGCGACGACTACGAGATCGTCGAGCTGGGCTTCGACATCCCCTTCCCCGGGGCGGCGATGCAGCCCTGGCACCGGGACTTCCCGATGCCGGACGAAACCCGCCGGCAGCGGCGGCTCACCTCGCTGGCGTTCAACCTGACCACCGTCGACACGGTGGAGGAGATGGGGCCGTTCGAGATCGCCCCGGGCACCCAGTGGGACGACGGGGCCGACTTCGACCACGAGATGTTCCCCCCGAGGGAGCGCTACCCCCGCTATCAGCGGCGGGCCGTGCGCAAGTACCCGCAGCGCGGTGACATCTCGGCCCGGTCGGCGCTGACCATCCACCGCGGCACCCCGAACGTCTCCGACTTGGCCCGCCCGGTCCTGGTGCTCGGCGTCGACGCCCCCGGCGCGGGCAACGCCGCCCACCACGACATGGCTGTCACCCGGGGGTACTGGGAGCGGTTGCCCGTGGCCGTTCGGGAGCATCTGCGCTGCCCGGTGGTGGACCAGTTGGAGCCGATCCGGCAGAAGCACACCATCGAGGGCCTGGTCATGGGCGCCGCGGAGTAGGCGCACCGGCGACCCCTGCTCGCGCGCCGGCGGGGCCGCGCGCCCGGCGTCGCCGGCCTTGACTTCCGGCATCGACCGGAGCGAGGATCCAGTGACGTTTATCGATGACGGGGGTCGTTGATGAGGAACCGGATCGTCTCTCTGGCCGTCGCCGCGCTCGCCGCCGCCTCGGGTGTCCTCGCCGTGGTCGTCCCGGCATCCGCCGCCAGCGGGTGCGCGGCGCAGCTCCAGCTCCGCTACCAGTACCCGTCCATGTCGGGCGGCGAACTCACGGTGCTGAGCGTCGGTCAGCCGCTCGCGGAGTGGACGTTGAGCTTCCCGCTGCACTACCCGACAGAGCAGATCAAGAACGTCGACGGTGTGCGCTGGGAACAGCACGGCGGGCAGGTCACGATCCGCAACCTGCCCGGTGTCACGTTGCCGGCCGACCAGCAGGTGTCCTTTCCGTACGTCATGACGCACGGGGTGCGGGTCGGCGGGCCGGAGACCTTCACGCTCAACGGCGTCACCTGCACGACAGTGCTGCCCCGGCCCACGCCGACGCCCCCGTCGAGCCCGCCGCCGATCTCGCCGAGCCCGCAGCCGAGCGCATCACCCAGCACCGGCCCCGACCCGAACCTGCCGACCGTCGAGATCACGAGCCCGGAAGACGGGGACCACTTCTTCGCGCCGGCCACCATCCCCGTGGAAGCCACCGCCACGCCCGCGCCTGGCCGGCGGATCACCCGCGTCGAGTTCTTCGGCTCGACCTTCGAGGGGGATACCCCGCTCGGCACCGACACGACCGCGCCGTACACCGCCCAGTGGCGTGATCTGCCGGCCGGCTACTACAGCCTTTACGTCCGCGCGTACGACGACCAGGGCGCGACGCAGACGGACTGGTCGTCGGTCGTCCACGTGTTGACACCTGGCGAGGAGCGGCAGGCGCCGTACGTCAGCGTGGTGCGCGACCAGCTCTGGGGCATCTCCCCGGTCATCGACGCGGCCGCCCCCCGACCCCTGACGCCGCTCGTGCGCACCGGCGCGGAGGCCCGCTGCGTGCAGGGGCGCGGCATCTGGGACGGCCCGGTCGACGCCACCGCCGTGGCCAGGCTCGCCGCACGCGGCGTCCAGGCGGTGTACGTCCCGCTCAACGAGGCCTGCTGGCTCGGCCTGTCGTACGTGGACCCCCGCTACGGCGGTGAGCCGTACCGGCAGGAGATCGTCGCGTACACGCAACGCTTGACAGTCGCCGGCATCACGCCCATCGTCGCTCTCGGCTGGAGCCACGGCCGCTACACCGGGCCGGGGGCGACCTGCCGGGACGAACGTGCCGTCTGCGCCAAGCCGATGCCCGACGCCGCGTACGCCATGGACTTCTGGGAGAGCGTCGGTTTGACCAGCTTCGGCGAGACGGTGGTGTTCGACCTCTTCTCGGCGCCGTACCCGGATCGGGCGATCACCGACCCGGCCCTCGCCTGGACGTGCTGGCGTGAGGGCGAGGTGGCATGCTCCGCGCTCGGCTATCCGACGGTCGGCATGCGGCTGCTGCTGGCCGCGGTCCGGACTGGTTCCCGCAGCGTGCTGCTGGCCAGCGGCCTGAACGGCGGCAACGACCTGTCCCGGTGGGCCGCGTACCGGCCGGAGGATCCGGTCTACAACGTCGCCGCGGCCTGGCGGCCGGCGGCGCCCGGGACCTGCCGTCCGCCGACCCTGCCGCAGGCCCCCGTCGTCGTCACGGCGGTCTGCCGCTAGGGCAGCGGGCGCGGGCGCTGCGCAGTCGGCCGGGCCGCACCACCGGGACGGGTGATCGACCGCCTAGACTCGGCGCCGTTCGACCGACCGGCGGATGGATCAGGCACATGACGAGCAGTGACGGCCGCGGCTGGCTGCGGGCGATGCCCGCCGATGGTGGACGCGACGCGCTGTTCGACCGCGCCGGCCACCGGGTGTACGGGACGTGCCGGCTCAGCGAGCTGGTGCAGGGGCGCCCGCCCGGCGTCACCGGCAGCCAGTGGGGGTCGGCCAGCCGGACGGCGTTCGACCTCGTGGTCGGTGACGCCGACACCGGGCGGCCGGTCGTCGCCGTGGCGATCGGCCCGGTTCCGCCGGCCGGGTCGGCCGAGCAGCGCGCCGAGCGCCTCACCGACGCCGTGAGCGCGGCCGTCGGGCTGCCCGTGCTGCGCGTCGGGTCACCGACGTTGCGGGCCGCCGAGCACGGCCGGCGCCTCGTCGAGTACGTGCTCGACGCGCGCGCCTACGCGGCCGGTGCCACCGTGGCGGGCGCCGAGGACGAGCCCGCTCCGGTGGGCTTTCGCGACATCCTCGGGCGGCTTCCGGACGGCCGGACCGGCCCGGTGAACGACCTCGGCGCGCTGACCCGGGCGGCGGCGGTCGAGGCGTACGTGGCCGGGCGCCTGGCCGACCCGATCGTGCGCGGGTTGCACGTGCACTGGACCGAGGGCCCGGCGCAGGGCTGGAGCTGGGTCCAGGTGCGCCCGGACGCGTGCCTGATCGAGCGGGTCTCGGTGACCGCGCAGCGCTTCTCCTGCGGCGTCGACGTGGCCCGGCTGGCCGAGGACCTCGCGACCGTCGCGATCGGCGAACGGCTGCGCGTCGTACGGCCGGACGGCCCGGACCTGCTGGCGCGCGCGGACCTCACCACGGAGATCGTCGCGCTGAGCCGGCGGCGGGACGAGCTGGTGGGTGGTTTCGCGTTCGACCACCTCTGCGCGGACTGACCGGCCACTTTCCCTGCTGAACCCCGCTCCGCAGCCGATTCGCTCGGCGGCGGAGCAATTTTCTGTGCGCGGGTTGAACCTTCCCCGTCGCCGTCCCGTACTCCTGCGCGAACGAAGAGGATCTCCCCGACCGCGTCGACCGGACGCGGGAGACGGTGCGGAAAGGGCATCGTCGGCCATCGACACGTTACCGGGTAGGTCGCGGTGGTCGCCGCCGTGGCGTGCCATCTCACATCCGTCGGTCCGCCGAGGGCAGGAATCCACTACCGGATCGAGAAGGAGAGCAATTCGATGCGCAGGTCCACTCGGGCGCGCCGGTCACCCGGCATCGCGCGGAGCAAGCGTCTGCTGGCCGTTGTCGGCACGCTCGTGGTGTTCGGCGGAGTAGTCGCCGTCACCCAGATCTCGTCGGCCCAGGACCGGCGGACGAACAAGCCCCGGCCCGCCGCCGGACAGTGCGTGGAGCCGAGCCCCGGCTCGACCGCGCCGAGCGGCGCCTCGACCAGCCGTACCTGGCAGAACGGTCGGTGGGTGCGTAACCACTGGGGTGACGGTCAGGAGTCGGTGGCGGAGTGCGAGGACGGCAAGGACGGCACGGTGGGCACCGGCTCGGCCGTCGCCTGCCCCGATGTGGCGGCCAAGCTGCCGCAGGTGCCGGATCGGGCGCGAGCCGAGGTCGACCGTAATCTCGCGCAGTTGCAGACCCAGATCGCCGAGGCCGATCGCCGGCTGGCCGCCGAGGGCAACAAGGGCGCCGCTTTCATCCGCAATGCGATCCTGCAGCCGCTGGCCGGTAAGCGTAAGGCGGTGCTGGACCGGATCACGACCGCTATCGACCGGGTCGGACCGCGTCCGCAGGGTTTGGCGCAGCTTGCCGAGTGCCAGGTGCAGCCCACCGGTAACAACAACGGCGGCAGCACCGGCGGTGGGAACAACAACGGTGGGAACACCGGCGGTGGCACCAACAACGGTGGGAACACCGGCGGTGGAAACAACGGTGGCGGCAACAACGGCGGAAACAATGGTGGCACCGCCCCCGGCGCGGGTCTCGGCGTTCTGGCCAACAACTGCGACGAGAGCCAGTTGCAGGCGCACGACGGTTTCCAGAACGGCAACCGGTGCGTGAGCACCGAGTTCGGTGAGGTCGGCGCCGCCGCCAACAACCCGTCGCTGCTGATCACCCAGTTCCCGCAGCAGGTCGGCCGCAACCAGCCCTTCACCCTGCGGGTCAGCACCAAGAACCTGGTCCGTGACCGCTTCCTCGCTGCCGGTCAGGGTGGCTACTACGTGGAGAGCTCGCTGCTCAACGACCAGGGCCTGGTCCGGGGTCACTTCCACACCGCCTGCCGGATGCTGGACAGCCTGACCGCGCCGCCGGAGCCGCAGGAGGTGCCGGCGTTCTTCGTCGCGACCGAGGACGGCCGCGGTGGCGCCCAGCCGGACGAGGTGACCATTCAGATTCCGGGCCTGCCGGAGTCGGGTACGGCGCAGTGCTCGGTCTGGGCCGGTGACGGTTCGCACCGTCTGCCGATGATGGAACGGGCGAACCAGACCCCCGCGTTCGATTCGATCCGCATCAACGTCAACTGATCGTCGATCGGCGGCCGGCCACCTGGGCGGACAGCACCCGGGTGGCCGGCCGCGCACACAGCGACGGGGTCCCGCCGTATTGGCGGGACCCCGTCGTCGTGCGGTGCGTCAGCGGCTCTTGTACGCCTCGACGACCTCGACCGGGATCCGGCCCCGCTCGGAAATCTTGTAGCCGTTCTGGACGGCCCATTCCCGGATCGCCCGGTTCTGCTCGCGGTCCATTCCGGCACCGCTGGGTCGCCCCGGCCGCCGAACTGTCCGCGTGTTCTCCGCAGGGCCCCGACCGATCCGCCGACCCGCATTGATGTACGGGTCCAGCGCCTTCCGCAGGACGCCGGCATTCTCGTCCGAGACATCGATCGTGTAGGCCACGCCGTCGAGACTGAACTCGACCGTCCGGTCGGCCTTCCCGCCGTCGAGGTCGTCGGTCAGCACCGTGATTACTTTTCTCGCCATTGCCGATTACTCCCTGTGTGTGGCGGGATGTGTCCAAAGTCTGACCTACTACCCGGGGAATCCGCAACAATATGCGTCCCATTCATTTCGGCGCGTCGCGATTGAGTGCGTACAAAACCGTGAACCGACGCGGAATCGCGGGCGTTGAACCCCGCGTCAATCGGTAAGCAGGCCGGCGTGGCCGGCGACGGCCGCCGCCTCCGCGCGGTTGGCGACCCGCAGCTTGCGCAGCAGCGCGGCGGTCATCCGTTTCACCGTCCGTTCCGAGACGTGCAGTTCCTCGGCGACGTCGACGGTGCTGCGGCCGGCGGCAATCGCTCGCAGCAGGCGGCGCTCCTCGGCGTCGAGGTCGACCGACGCGGCGCGGGAGGGCCCCAGCAGGGCGCGCAGCAGTTCGGCCGGCAGCACCGCCCAGCCGTCGAGAATGGCCAGCAACGGGGGCAGCAGCTCCTCGGGTTCGCTGGTCTTCGGCAGGAACCCCTCCGCGCCGGCCCGCAGCGCCTCCAGCGCGGGTGTCGGATCGGTGGAACCGGACATGGCGACCACCCGTACGCGTGGCGTGGTCCGCCGGATGGCGGCCACCGCCCGGACGCCGCCGGGCGGTGGCATGTGCAGGTCGACAAGCGCCAGGTCGGGGTGGCAGCGGCTGACCAGGGTGGCCGCCGCGGCGGCGTCGCCGGTCGAGCCCACCACCTCGGCGCGTCCGTCGGTGGTCGCCGGAAGCAGCAGCTCGAGGCCGCGGACGAAGAGGGGGTGGTCGTCCACGACAGCGAGTCTGAGGGTGGGGGCGTCCGGCATGTCTGCGCCGTTCCCCAGCGGGTACCGATCATGCGGGTACGCACCGAACGGGGGGAGTCGGATGCATGCGGGCACGCCACGGCTGGCAGGGGTTGTTGCGAGGGTTGCGTCGGACCGGGCCGGGGCCGGGCGCCGAGCCGCCAGTGGGCGTGGACGCGGACCTGCTGCTGCGCGTGTTGTGCCACGAGTTCCGTACCCCGGTCAGCGCCCTGACCTCGTTGACCCGGGCGCTTGCCGATGACCGGCGGCCGCTGACCGGCGCGAACCGGCGGGCGGTCATCGAGCTGGCGCGCGACCAGGCCGCCCACCTGCAGGGCCTGCTGCGGGACGCGACGGCCGGCGTCGGCGCGTTGGCGCCGACAGCTCCACCGGAAGCCACTGTGCCCCTGGCCGGGCTCCTGCGGGAGGTCGCCGCGCTGGTGCCGGCGGGCCGGCGTCGGGCCCGCGTCACCCGCCGGGCGGGTTCCTGGCCGGTCCCGGCCGGCCGGACCCGGCAGGTGTTGGTGAACCTCGTGCAGAACGCGCTGCGCCACGGGCCGGCCGGGGGACACGTCGGGGTCTACGCGGCGTTGCGCGGGCCCGGCTTGAGCATCGTGGTCACCGACGAGGGGCGGGTGGACGAGGCGCTGCTGGTCGCGTTGCGCCGCCCGGCGCCGGAGGTCGGAATGTCCGGGCTGGGGCTGTGGATCGTGCGGCAGCTGGTGGCAGTCGACGGGGGAGTGCTGCGCGTGCACCGGCTGCGGCCCCGAGGCGTGGCGCTGGAGGTGCTGCTGCCGGTGGTCCACCCGCCACGCTGACCCCGGCGGGACACGGGTTGGCCCGGGCGGGTCAGCGGGATGGGAATCGTCCTCGGTGCCAGCAATCCAGCCCCGAGGAGGGTCTCATGTTCAGCCACGTCAAGGACCTGCAGTTCGAAGCCAAGCCGGACGCTCCGGACGCCGCGTTCGCCCGCCGGCTGCAGGAGGTTCTGGGCGGCAAGTGGGGCGAGATGACAGTCGCCAACCAGTACCTGTTCCAGGGGTGGAACTGCCGTCTGCCCGGCAAGTACAAGGACCTGCTGCTCGACGTCGGCACCGAGGAGGTCGGCCACGTCGAGATGATCGTCACGATGATCACCCGGCTGCTGGACAACGCTCCGCTGTCGATGGCGGAAGCCCTCTCGGACAACCCGGGAGGTGGGGCGGTCTACGCCGGGTCGAACCCGGCGCACTTCATCCACAGCGGCGGCGGAGCGCTGCCCGCCGACAGCAACGGGGTGCCCTGGAACGGGGCGTTCATCACCGCCAGCGGCAACCTGCTTGCCGACTTCCAGCTCAACGTCACCGCCGAAGCGCAGGGCCGCCTGCAGGTCGCCCGGCTGTTCAACATGACCGACGACCCCGGCGTCAAGCAGATGCTGCGCTTCCTGCTGGCCCGCGACACCATGCACCAGAACATGTGGCTGGCCGCCATCGAGCAGCTCAAGGAGGACGGCCTGGAGGACATGCCGGTGCCCGAGGCCTTCCCGGATTCCGGGGAGTTCACCGACGAGTTCGGCTACACCTACCTGAGCTTCTCCTCCGGCACCGACGCCGCCCAGGGGCGCTGGGCGTCCGGGCCCGCGCCGGACGGCAAGGGCGAGTTCCGCTACGGCGACAGTCCGCGCGCGAACGCCCCCGAGCCGGTGCTGCCGCCCGGCGACCCGCGGCTGTACGGCACCAACCCGGGGGTGGCCGGCAGCGTCGTGAACACCGTCAAGAACAAGCTCACCTGAGGTCGTCTCGTCGGGTCGCCCGTCTCGCACGGGCGACCCGACGGGACCGGCCCACCGAGGAAACGAGGAGAAGCACATGGCCGTCGTCGCGCCCGTCCGGGACACCGCAGTCGTCCCGCTGTCGCGTACCCGGGTGAAGTTGGTGGTCTGCACGGTGTTGACGGCGCTCGCCGTCGGCGTCGGGCTGCCCGCCCGGGTGGTGCTCGCCCTGTCGTTGACCAGCCTGGCCATCCCCGTCGCCGTGGCGCTGGCCGGCGGCGTCCGGGCGGTCCGGGAACTGGTGCTGCCGGTTCGCCCGCCGTCGCCGGACAGTGGTCTGGGTCACACTCCGGAACAAGGGGAACGCTTTGTTACTTGAGTGAGACACGCTCAACTCAACGCGATAGCAGGTGTTCGATGGCAACTCTTCCGGTACTTCCCCTGACCGACGCCGTGCTGCTGCCCGGCATGGTCATCCCGGTGACCCTCGACCCGACCACCCAGGCCGCCATCGACGCGGCCCGGGCGACCGGCGACCGCAAGCTGCTGGCCGTGCCGCGTATCGACGGCGAGTACGGACCGGTCGGCGTGGTCGCCACCATCGAGAAGGTCGGCCGGCTGCCCGACGGTGAGCCCGCCGCCGTGGTCCGTGGCCTGTCCCGGGCCCGGATCGGCTCCGGCGTGCCCGGCCCCGGCGCCGCCCTCTGGGTCGAGGCGACCGAACTCGACGAACCCGCTCCCGCCGGCCGCGCCCGGGAACTCGCCCGCGAGTACCGCGCCCTGGTGACCTCAGTGCTCCAACAGCGCGGCGCCTGGCAGGTCATCGACGCGGTGGAGCGGATGACCGACCTGTCCGAGCTGGCCGACTCGGCCGGCTACGCGCCCTGGTTGACCCTGGATCAGAAGACCGAACTGCTCGCCGCGCCGGACGTCACCGCCCGGCTGGAGCTGCTGGTCGGCTGGGTCAAGGCGTACCTGGCCGAGCAGGAGGTCACCGAGCAGATCAACAGCGACGTCCGCGAGGGCCTGGAGAAGTCGCAGCGGGAGTTCCTGCTGCGCCAGCAGCTCGCCGCGATCCGCAAGGAGCTGGGCGAGGACGAGCCGGACGGCTCGGCCGACTACCGCTCCCGCGTGGAGAGCGCCGACCTGCCGGACAAGGTCCGCGAGGCGGCGATGCGCGAGGTCGGCAAGCTGGAACGGGCCAGTGACGCCTCCCCGGAGGCGGGCTGGATCCGCACCTGGCTGGACACCGTGCTGGAAATGCCGTGGGGTACGCGTACCCAGGACAACACCGACCTGGCCGCGGCCCGGGCGGTGCTCGACGCCGACCACGCCGGCTTGGCCGACGTGAAGGACCGCATCCTGGAGTACCTCGCGGTGCGCAACCGCCGGGCCGAGCGCAACCTCGGCGTGGTCGGCGGTCGTGGCTCCGGCGCGGTGCTCGCCCTCGCCGGTCCTCCCGGGGTCGGCAAGACCAGCCTCGGCGAGTCCGTGGCCCGGGCGCTCGGGCGCAACTTCGTCCGGGTGTCGCTCGGCGGCGTCCGCGACGAGGCGGAGATCCGCGGTCACCGGCGCACCTACGTCGGCGCGCTGCCCGGTCGGATCGTGCGCGCCCTGCGCGAGGCCGGCTCGATGAACCCGGTCGTGCTCCTCGACGAGGTCGACAAGCTGGCCTCCGGCTACGCCGGTGACCCGGCCGCCGCCCTCCTGGAGGTGCTCGACCCGGCACAGAACCACACCTTCCGGGATCACTACCTGGAGGTCGACCTGGACCTGTCCGACGTGCTGTTCCTGGCCACCGCCAACGTGGTGGAGTCCATCCCCGGCCCGCTGCTGGACCGGATGGAGCTGGTCACCCTGGACGGCTACACCGAGGACGAGAAGGTCGCCATCGCCCGCGACCACCTGCTGCCCCGGCAGCGGGAGCGGGCCGGCCTGACCGCCGACGAGGTAGGCGTCGCCGACGAGGCGTTGGCGCTGATCGCGGGGGAGTACACCCGGGAGGCGGGCGTCCGCCAGCTCGAACGGGCTCTGGCCAAGATCCTGCGCAAGGTGGCGGTGACGCTGGCGACCGACCCGACACCGGTACGCGTCGACACCGACAACCTCACCGGCTACCTGGGGCGGCCGAAGTTCACCCCGGAGTCGGCCGAGCGCACCGCGG
The DNA here is from genome assembly GCF_021442385.1 of Micromonospora sp. MH99. Lineage (GTDB taxonomy): Bacteria > Actinomycetota > Actinomycetes > Mycobacteriales > Micromonosporaceae > Micromonospora. The sequence goes on along the minus strand of NZ_MUZA01000066.1, from coordinate 11,927 downwards.
TGCCCGGCGTGGCCACCGGCCTCGCCGTCACCGGCGCCGGCGGGGACGTGCTCTTCATCGAGGCGACGAGCATGGAGGGCGAGCCGGGGCTGACCCTGACCGGCCAGCTCGGCGACGTCATGAAGGAGTCGGCGCACATCGCACTGTCGTACCTGCGCTCCAACGGGCGTCGGCTCGGCATCGACCCGAACGCCCTGGCGGGACGCCGGATCCACCTGCACGTCCCGGCGGGCGCGGTGCCCAAGGACGGCCCGAGCGCCGGCATCACCATGGTGACGGCCCTGGCGTCCCTGGTCACCGGGCGGGCGGTGCGCCCCGAGTTCGGGATGACCGGTGAGGTGACGCTCTCCGGTCGGGTGCTGCCGATCGGCGGGGTGAAGCAGAAGCTGCTCGCCGCGCACCGGGCCGGCCTCACCGAGGTGATCATCCCGGCGCGCAACGAGCCGGACCTGGACGACCTGCCGACCGAGGTGCGCGAGGCGCTGACCGTGCACACCCTGGCCGACGTGGCCGACGTGCTCGCCCTGGCGCTGCGCCCGGCCGACGTCCAGGCGCTGGACGGTCCGGCGCTCTTCGCGGCCTGACACCTGCATCGATGACCCCCGTCGTCCGCACGGACGGCGGGGGTCATCGCTGTGCGCGCATCGGGGGCTACTGTCTCGCCTGCAACCTCAATCACCTCTCCGCCGCGAGGCGGTGCCCCCGGAGGTAACCCCCGTGAACCTGGTGCTCTGGATCATCCAGATCCTGCTCGCCGTCGTCTTCGCCGGCGCCGGCCTGGCCAAGCTGACCCAGCCCAAGGACAAGCTGCGCGACATGATGCGGTGGGTGGACCCGGTCCCGCCGTCGCAGGTCAAGGCCCTCGGCGCGGTCGAGGTGCTGGCCGCCGTCGGGCTCGTGCTGCCCGCCCTCACCGGCATCGCCACCGTGCTCACCCCGCTGGCCGCCCTCGGGCTGGTCATCGTCATGGTCGGCGGCATCCTGGTGCACCTGCGCGACCGCAACAAGCGCGACACGGCGGCCGAGCGTCGGACGGAGATCCAGGGCGCGATCACCTGCGCGGTGCTGCTCGTCCTCGCCGCCGTCGTCGCCTGGGGCCGCTTCGGGCCGTACTCCTTCTGAGGCCGACACGCCGGCGACCGTCGTACCCCGGCGGTCGCCGGCGGCTCGCTCAGCGCCCCTCGCCGCCGCGGTCGCGACGAACCGTGGCCTTGCGGCCCTTGATGGTGCTGGAGCGCAACCCCGAGATCACCTCGTCGGCGACGCCCTGCGGCACCTCCACCAGGGAGAACCGGTCGGCGATCTCGATCGAGCCGATGTCCCGGCCGCGGATTCCGGTCTCGCCGGTGATCGCGCCGACCAGATCCTGCGGGCGCACCCCCGCGCGCCGGCCCAGACCGACGAAGACCTGGACGGTGTTGCCACCGCCCGAGCGGGGACGACCGCCGCCGCGCCGGTCGCCGCCCCGGCCACCGGCCTCCGGCCGACCCTCGCGCGGGCCGCGCACCGGCGCCTGCGGGATCTCCTCCTCGTCGTCCGAGCCCGGGGACGTCACCTCGTGCGCCAGCTTCACCGCGGCGAGCGCGACCTCCATCAGGTCGAACTCGTCGGTGAGCGTCTCCACGATGACCCGGAACGGGTCCAGGTCGTCCTCCAGCAGGCTCTCCCGCAGCGCCGCCTGGGTCAGCTCCAGCCGGCGAGTCCGCATGTCGGCCACCGTGGGGATCTTGTCGATGGTGATCCGCTGGCCGGTCACCCGCTCGATCGTCTTGAGCATCCGGTGCTCGCGCGGCTCGGCGAGGGTGATCGCCACGCCCTCCCGACCGGCCCGGCCCACCCGGCCGATCCGGTGCACGTACGACTCCGGCGCCGACGGCACGTCGTAGTTGACCACGTGGGTGAGCTGCTCGACGTCCAGCCCGCGCGCGGCCACGTCGGTGGCAACCAGCAGGTCGGCGGTGCCGGCCCGCAGCCGGCCCATCACCCGGTCGCGCTGCTCCTGGCTCATCCCGCCGTGCAACGCCTCGGAGCGGTAGCCCCGGCCGTTCATCGTCTCGGTCAGCCGGTCCACCTCCTCGCGACTGCGGCAGAACACGATCGCCGCCGTGGGCGACTCCACGTCCAGGACCCGGCCCAGCGCGGCCGGCTTGTGCGCCCGCGTCACGATGTACGCGCTCTGGCGCACCCGGGGCGCCTCGCCGGCCACCGTCGGCTCCCGGCCGATCTCGATGCGGACCGGCTCGCGCAGGTGCTGGCGGGCCATCCCGTCGATCCGGGACGGCATGGTGGCCGAGAACAGCACCGTCTGGCGCTGCGCCGGAGCGTGCTCCAGGATCGCCTCGATGTCCTCGGCGAAGCCCATGTCGAGCATCTCGTCGGCCTCGTCGAGCACCACCGTGGCCAGGCCACCGAGGCGCAGGGTGCCGCGAGCGATGTGGTCGAGGGCCCGACCCGGGGTGGCCACGACCACATCGACGCCGCTGTCCAGTGCCCGCAGCTGCCGCCCGATCGGCTGCCCGCCGTAGATCGGCAGCACCCGCGCACCCAGGTCCTTGCCGTAGCGGTGGAACGCCTCGGACACCTGCACCGCCAGCTCCCGCGTCGGCACCAGCACCAGCGCCACCGGGTCCCCGCCGTCGCGGTGCGCCTCCATCCGGTGCAGCAGCGGCAGCGCGAACGCCGCCGTCTTGCCGGTGCCGGTGGCGGCCTGACCGAGCAGGTCCCGGCCGTCGAGCAGCGGCGGGATGGCCTCGCGCTGGATGGGGGTCGGCTCCTCGTAGCCGAGGGCGGACAGCGCGCCCAGCAGTTCGGCGCGGAGCCCCAACTCCGTGAAGGCGTTCACCTCGTCGGCGCCGGCGGGGGTGGTGTCGGTCGGTGCGTCGTGCTGTGCAGGTGCGGAACTCATGGGGTCAAGCCTTTCATCACGACTCAGCGGACGCTGAGCCGACCGGCACAAGAGCGCGTGCGCCCCTCAAGATCCGCGCAACTTCGGGGAAAGTGCTGCCTCCGCGACGCCCGAAGCAGCACTTTCCCCGAACTTGTGTGGATCACGAGCGGCGTGGGCGTGTCAGGCATCGGTGGTGAGGATCGCGAGGATCATGATGCCGGCCAGTGCCGTGTCCAGGACCCCGCAGAACTCCGCGTAGCCGCGGGGCACCACCCGTCCGCTGCGGTGGTGCACCACGTCCCAGCCGGCGTGCGCCAGCCAACCGAACGCCACCAGCCACGCGGCCGTCCGCCCACCGGCCAAGATCGCGATCACCATCAGGGCGACCCAGACGGCCAGACCGGCCAGCTGGCTGGCGAGCACGCCCGGCCCGCGCAGCGTGCGCCGCACCACACCGATCAGCAGGTACCCGCCGGGCAGCACCAGCAACGTCCACGGACTGAGCACCGTCGGGTCGACCCACATGTCCACGGTCACCAGCAGCGCCAGCCCGGTCGGCCAGCGGCGGGCCAGCGCCAGCGCCGCCGGGTGCCGGCGTACCGCCGCCGGTGTCTCGTGCCGGTGTCGCACCGCCACCAGCACCATGGCCGGCACCATCAGCAGGTGCCCGCCGACCATCAGCGCGTCGCCGTCCAGCAGGCCGGCCCAGAACGGCAGGAGCAGCAGCAGGAACGGAACGTACATCGCGGCGACCATCTCGCCGACCCCACGCCAGTGGTGCGCCCGGTAGCGCATCCACACCGTCATCCCGACGCTCATGTTGGTGGCCATCACCAGGGCGGCCACCTCGGGGCGGTCGAGCGCCGTACCGGCCCCGAACAGGGTGCCGGCCGTGTGCCACAGCGGGCCGAGCAACACCATCCCGGCGATCATCGCCAGTGCCATCTCGCCGAGATGCCATAGCAGCCGCCGCGTGCCGCCGACCGACGCCGCGTCCGAGGGCGTCGCGTCGGCGGGTGCCGGGCAGTCGCCCGGCAGCGATCCGGGCTGCGGTACGGAGGGAGCGTGGTCCGCGTACATCCGTGTCTTCTCCATGGCGTTGACCCTGCCGGCGGTCCGGGGCGGTGGGCAGGTTCGTCCATCACGGGAAATCCGTGCGAAGCGCGCGGTCCGACCGTGACAACTCGCACGGGTGGACCGGGCGCGGGGCGGTCCTACGATCGACGCGTGACGAGCGAGGTGTCGACGCCCCGGGCGGATCGCCGGCTGCGCCGGGCCCGGCTGGCCACGTTGCTGTCGCTGGCCGGCGGTGTGTGGGCGACCGTGCTGCTGCCCGCGGTCGGCCTGACCCGGGAGCCGCACGCCGGCCGCGTCGCACTCGGCGCGGTCGGGATCCTCGCCTTCGCGGCCACCCAGACCGCTGTGCTGTACGCGGCGGTCACCCCCTGGCTCGCCCAGCGGTGGCGACGCCGCGCCCAGCTCGCGCTGGCCGTCGTGGCGGCGCTGACCGTGCCGCTGGTGGCCCCGGTCGCGGCCGGGGTCTGGCCGACCTGGGCCTGGATCGGCGCTGCCCTGGTCGGGATGGCCCCGCTGGTGGTCCGTCTCCCCGGCGCGCTGGCGGTCACCGCCGGCACCCTCGGGGTGTCGGCGGCGGTGGCCTGGTGGACCGGCGGCCCGGTCGGGCGGTCCCTGGCCGTGACGGGCGGGATCGGCGTGGCCGTGGCCGCGGTGAACTGGTTCCAGGTCTGGTTCTGGGACCTGCTGGTGGAGGCCCGCCAGGGTCAGGCCGCCCAGGCCCGGCTGGTCGCCGCCGAGGAGCGGCTGCGCTTCGCCCGCGACGTGCACGACCTGTTGGGGCACAGCCTCACCGTGATCGCGTTGAAGGCCGAACTGGCCGCACGGCTCGCCCCGGTCGACCCGGCGCGGGCCGGCCGGGAGGCCGCCGAGGTGCAGCGGCTCGCCGCGTCCGCGCTCACCGAGGTCCGCGAGAGCGTGCACGGCTACCGCGCGGTGGATCTCGGTGAGCAGTTGCAGGCCGTGGCGGAGGTGCTCCGGTCCTGCGGGGTGCGCTGCACGGTGCCGTCGCCCCCCGTCGACCTGCCGCAGCCGGCCGCGACCGAGCTGGCGGCGGTGTTGCGCGAGGCGAGCACCAATGTTTTGCGGCACAGCCGCGCCGACTGGTGCCGGATCCGCATCGACCGAAAGGAGAACGTGGCCAGGATGACCGTCACCAACGACGGGGCCGACGAGAGCGGTCCGGACGCGCACAGCCACGGCCTGCGGGGTCTGGCCGACCGGCTCGCCGCGGCCGGGGGAGAGCTGCGGGTACGTCGACAGGACGCGGTGTTCACCATCGAGGCCACCGTGCCGGTGCCGTCGTGATCCGCGTCCTGCTGGCCGACGACGAGGACCTCATCCGGGTCGCGGTCGCCGCGCTGCTCGGCCTCGAACCGGACATCGAGGTGGTGGCCCAGGCCGCCGACGGGCCGACGGCGGTCACCGCGACGCTCGCGCACCGCCCGGACGTGGCAGTCGTGGACCTGGAGATGCCCGGCCTGGACGGCATCGCCGTCGCCGCGGAGCTGGCCCGGGCGCGTCCCGAGTGCGCGGTGGTCGTGTTGACCGGGCACGGCCGGCCGGGGCACCTGCGCCAGGCGCTGACCGCCGGGGCGCGGGGTTTCGTGCCCAAGGGCTCGCCCGGCGGCGCGTTGGCCGACGTGATCCGCCGGGTGCACGCCGGCGGCCGGTACGTCGACCCGTCCCTCGCCGCCGACGCGCTGACCCTGCCGGCGTGCCCGCTGACGCCACGGGAGTTGGAGACGCTGCGGCTGGCCGAGTTCGGCGCACCGGTCGCGGTGATCGCCCGCCGGGTGCACCTGTCCACCGGCACGGTGCGCAACCACCTCTCCGCTGCCGTGCAGAAGCTCGGCGCGACCGACCGGGCCGAGGCGGTACGGGCCGCCAGGGACAACGGCTGGCTCTGATCCGCGCCCATCCCGGGGGAGGGCGCTGATCAGCGGGCCCGTCCCGCAGGGCCGGCACTCGGGGCACCGTGTTCGGGCTAGCGTGTCTGCGTGCGTACGGTGGAACTGGTCTGCTCGCCCGGGTTGGACGTCGCGATCCGGACGGCCTGGGGTCGGTTGGCGGCCGCCGGGTTGCCGAGTCTGGCCCGCAACATCCATCCGACGAACCGGCCGCATCTGACCATGGCGGCCGTGGACGGGTTCCCGTCCGGTGTCGAGCACCGCCTGGCCGAGTTGTTCGACGCCGCGCTGCCGGTGCCGGTGACCCTCGACCGGGTCGTCGTCCTCGACGGCAGCGCCCCGCTGGTCTGGCTCGTGCGGCCCACGCCGGCGTTGACCGCGCTGCACGCCGCCGTCTGGGACGTCCTCGACCGGGCCGACGGGCACCGCCCCTGGCACGCCCCGGGAGCGTGGGTGCCGCACCTCAGCCTGGCGCTGCGGTTCCGCGACGCGGACCTGCGGATGGCCCGCGCCGTGACCGGTGGGCAACGGCCGGCGGGAGCGTTCGTGGCCGCTCGCAGCTACGACGGTACGGACCGGACGGTGACATCGCTCGGATGAGCGCGATCGGTGGCAGCTGAGCAGTCCGACACGCCGAGTGTCGTCCTGCTGAACTGCCACCGATCGCCGCGTAGTGCCGACCAGGGGCGACGCGTCAGCGGTAGAAGCGCAGGTAGTCGAACCGCGCGGTGACGGCCGGCTCGGCGCCGCCGTGCGCGACCAGCCCGATCCGGGGGGTCGTGTCGGCGGGGAACGTCCACACCGCACCCCACGTCCAGGTACGCCCGTCCCGGCTGGACCCGGCCCGGAACTCGTGCTCCCCGGTGGCCCGGTCGACGTGGTGTGCGAGGCGTAGCCAGGTGGTGCTGGCCGGCGTGCCGACGATGCTGCCGCCGTACACCGGCTGGCCGGCGAAGGGCAGCTCGTAGCCGTACTCGACCTGCCGGGTGTTCCAGATCGCCACCTGCGTCAGCCGGGCGAACCGGTCGTCGTCCACGTAGGCGACCAGGCCGGCCTGCTGGTAGTTGCGGACCGTCTCCTCGCCCAGGTCCAGCGTCACAGTCGTCTCGACGACGTAGTCGCCCCTCGGGGCGTCGCGCAGCAGCACGCCTGCCGTGTTGCCGGTGCCGGTCAGGTCGGCGGCCTGCACGGGCCAGCGCAGCGCCCCGTCGGCGACGGTGGCCGCCGGGTCCGCGCGTACCCACCGCCAGTCGCTGTCGAGCCCGCCGTCGAACTCGTCGGAGTACGCCGGCAGCGGCGCACCGACCCGGGGCTCGGGCACGGCCCGCCGGGCCGGCTGGTACAGCCGCGCCACGCTGACGTTGTCGAACTCGGCGGTGCCGCCGGTGGCCGTCAGCCCGGGTCGGCCGGTGACCGGGCGGTCCAGCCGCAGGGACACCACGGCGAGCTGGTCACCGAGACGGGCGGGGCTCAGCTCGGCGACGAGCTGCTGTCCGCGTACCTCGATGGCCAGGTTGTGCCGATCGCCCACGTCGAGCCCGGTGGGCAGTGGCGTGCTGGCCTGGCGGCGGCCGTCGCGGGCGACCAGGCGGCCGGCGGCGGCGTCCACCCGGACCTCGACCCGGTCGCCGAGGGTGACGCCGGCGCCTGTCGCGCCGGTGACTCGCAGGTCGGCCTCCGCGCGCACGTCCCCGCCGACTGTGGTACGGCTGGTGAGCGCGCCGCTGCCGCTGAGCCGGCCGTCGGTGACCCGCCACTGGCCGGCGCGCTGCCAACCGGCGAGGCTCGCGGCGTCGAAGCGTTCGTCGACGCGGCCGGTGGTGACCGGCGCGGGTCGGGTGCCCTCGGACGGGCCCGCGCCGGCGTTGACCGTCGGCCAGCCGTCGATCCAGTCCAGCCGGTCGAGCAGCATGGGGCGCTCGTTGATGCCGAACGGCTCGTCGAGGTACGGATCGGCCCGGTCGATGGCGTGGTAGACGATCCAGTCCTGACCGGACAGGTCGGTGATGAACCCGTTGTGCCCGGTGCCGATCCAGCGGTTGCCGTTCTGGGTGAGCACCGGTGTGCCACCGGCCCGGGACGTGGTCAGCGCGACGCCGTCGCGGTCGGTGAACGGGCCGCGTGGGCTGCGCGCGCGTCCGACCTGGACGGAGTAGCCGGTGGCCGGGCCGGCGCAGCAGTTCGCGGTGGACGCGAACAGGTAGTACCAGTCGTCGTGGCGCAGCACGTAGCTGCCCTCGAACTTGTTGTCGATGGCCACCGGCGTCGGGGCGCCGACCGCGCGCAGGCCGTCCGGGCTGAGTTCGGTGACCGAGATGCCGCCGTAGTAGCTGCCGTAGTAGAGGTAACTGCGACCGTCGACGTCGGTGAACTGGCTCGGGTCGATGGTCCACAGCCAGCCGCCACCGCCGCCGGGGCGCGGGGCGACGACCGGCTGGTCGGCAAACGTCCACGGCCCGGCGGGGCTGGGGGCGGTGGCCGCCCCGATCGCGTAGTCACTGCCCTCGGCGGAGACTGTGGTGTCGGTGACCGTCACGTACATCACCCACCGGTCGCCGAGCCGGCGGACGTCCGGGGCCCAGTACGCCGCGCCGGGCGCCGCGTAGGGCGGGTGCTGGTCGGGGCCGAACGCGTCACCGACGGACGCCCAGTCGACCAGGTCGGCCGAGCGGGCGGTGGGCACCCGGTGGAACACGCCCTCGCCCTCGCGCAGCGGGTCGGTGGTGCCGTAGGCGTACCAGAAACCGTCGTCGCCGCGCACGACGACCGGGTCGGCGAAGGTGTCGCCGATGTCGGCGGAGATCGGGTTGCGATAGCCCGACGGGCCGTCGGAGGCGGTCGCCGCAGCGGTGGCGGAAGCGGTGGCGGCCAGGATCAGACCGAACGCGGCGGCGAGCGCGCCGCCCCGGCGGAGGTGTCGCATGGGGCCTGCCTCTGGTGTGGGGTGTCGACAAGGGTCGCTGTGTGCCTCGTTTCTACAACGATGGATACAACGTTGTAAAGAGGTGTCGGGCGTCCGGCTCCGGTGCTGACGCTCGACTGTGGTTCAGGCCGAGGCGTGAACGGCGGCCAGGTGGGCGAGGGCCTCGGCGCTGGGACTCCCCGGCTCCGGTGTGCCGACCAGCAGTTGCTGACCGGGCGCGTCGCGGACGTCGAAGGTCTGGTAGGTCAGCTCGATCCGGCCGACGTGCGGATGGTGCAGGACCTTGAACATGCGGCTGAGGCCGCGCACCGTCTGGTCCTCCCAGAGGCGGCGGAACTCCGGTGAGCGCTGCGATTCGTCGGCCACGAGCGCCTGGATCCCCGCATCGTCCGGAAAGAGACCGGCGTTGAGCCGTAACGCGTGCACGACGTTCTCGGCCAGGGTCGGCCAGTCCGGAAAGAAGGCGCGCGCCTGCGGGTGCTCGAACAGCACACGCACCATGTTGACGGTGTCCCCGAACGGTGCCAGCAGTGCTGCCGCCACACCGTTGGTGGCCAGCACGTCGAACGCCGGACCGAGCACGTAGGCGGCGGACGTGGGAAAGGCGTCCAGCAACCGCAGCAGCGCCGGATGGACGGACTCCCGGGAGCTGTCCGGGCCCCGGCTCGGGTTCAGCCCGGCCAGCCGGAACAGATGACCGCGCGCGTCCGGATCGAGCCGCAGAGCCCGTCCGATCGCGTCGAGCACCTGTGCCGAGGGGTTGCGTTCCCGGCCCTGTTCGAGGCGGGCGTAGTAGTCGGCGCTCACGCCGGCCAGCACCGCGATCTCCTCGCGCCGCAACCCGGCCACCCGCCGGTCGCCGCCCCCGCGCAGCCCGACCTCGCGCGGGTCGACACGGGCGCGCTGCGCCCGCAGGTACGCGCCGAGACGATTGCTGGTGGCGGCCATGTCCACCAGCCTAGAGCTCGCGTCCCCCGGCCTCGGCGCGCTCCACGGCGACGACGGCGGTGACCGACGACGCCGGCCGCCGACAAACCGACGTCGGCCCTGAAACGTGCCGCACCTGCCTGAACAGGTCTGCCGAGGGCGCTACTGCCAGGGTGCCGCGCACCCAGGAAAGGCCGCCCTTCCGGGGCGCGGGACCCCGCGGGATGGTGGAACGCGCGGTACGTCGCCGCAGGCACCAACCGAGAGCAGGAGCAGTGATGACCGGCCCACACACCAAGATCGTCCTTATCACCGGCGCGAGCAGCGGCATCGGCGAGGCCACCGCCCGCCGTCTCGCCGCCGACGGCCACCACGTCGTGCTCGGGGCACGCCGGGTCGACCGGCTCGCCGCGCTCGTCGACGAGCTGCGCGCCACCGGCGGCTCCGCCGAGCACCAGGAACTGGACGTCACCAGCCGCGAGAGCGTGGCCGCGTTCGTCACCGGGGCGCATGACCGGCACGGTCGCGTCGACGTACTGGTCAACAACGCCGGCGTGATGGCCCTGTCCACCCTCGACGCGCTGCGGACCGACGAGTGGGACCAGATGATCGACGTCAACCTGCGCGGCACCCTGCACGGCATCGCGGCTGCCCTCCCACTCATGCGGGCACGCGGCAAGGGTCACCTCATCACCATCGGCTCCTCCGCCGCCTACCGCGTCGACCCGACCGCCGCCGTCTACTGCGCCACGAAGTACGCCGTCCGGGCGCTCGCCGAAGGTCTGCGGCAGGAGAGCCGCGACGTCCGGATGACACTGGTGAGCCCCGGCTACACCCAGTCCGAACTCACCGAGCGTGGTGGCGATCCGGAGATCCAGGCCGCGGTCCGCGCCGCGACCGACGAGCTGGGCATGCCGGCCTCGGCGGTCGCCGACGCCATCGCGTACGCGATCGCGCAGCCCGACTCCGTCGACGTCAACGAGATCGTCCTGCGTTCCACGGCGCAGGGCTGACCGTCCATCACCATGGAGGCGACCATGAGCGAAGCACTCGAAATGACGACCCTGCGTCTCGTCGCCGGCCTCACCGTCACGGACTTCGTCAGGGCGAACGAGGACATCGACGACTACCTGCGGCAGCAGCCCGGCTTCCGGTGGCGTCGCATCACCGAGGCCGACGACGGCACGATCACCGACATCGTCGCCTGGAACTCCGCCGCCGACGGCCGGCGTAGCGCCTCCGGAATCATGACGCGGATGGCCGACTCGCCGGTCCACGCGACGATCGACCACTCCACCGTCGACTTCCGGATCGTCCCAGTGCGGCACCGCATCCCGTGATCCACCACGGGACGAGACAGTGACCCTCGTCGACGCGGCGTCCACGCCGACCGGGCCCGCCTGATCGGTGCGCTGGCCCTCGGCGATGATGGGGCCATGAGTGGTGGCGTCGACGGCGGGGGAATGGCCGAGCTGGCAGCCCTGCTGGCCGACGGCACCCGGGCCGGCATCTGCCTGGCGCTGCTCGACGGGCGGGCCTGGACCGCCGGCGAGTTGGCCCGACGTGCCGGCGTCGCCCCGTCCACGGCCAGCGAGCACCTCAATCGGCTGGTCCGGGGTGGGCTGCTGGTCGAGGAGCGGCAGGGCCGGCACCGCTACCTGCGCCTGGCCGGACCGTCGGTGGCCCAGCTGATCGAGGACCTCGCCGGGCACGCGCCAGCCCCTCCCGCGCCGACCACGTCACTGCGCGCGGCGGGTGCCAGCGCCGCCCTGGCGTACGCCCGGACCTGCTACGACCACCTCGCCGGGCGGCTGGGCGTCCTGCTGTACGACGCGCTGCTTGCCGACGGCCGGCTGGACCGATCCAGTGGGTTGGCGCTGACGCCCGACGGGTGGGCCTGGGCGGCCGGGTTGGGCGTACCTGTGGACGTGCTGCGCGCCGCCCGCCGACCGGTGGTCCGCGACTGCCTGGACTGGACCGAACGCCGGCCGCACCTCGCCGGAGCGCTCGGCGCGGCACTGCGCCGCCGCTTCGCCGAGCTGGGCTGGATCACCCAGGGCGCCGGGCGGGCGGTACGCCTCACCCCGATCGGCCGCGCCGCCCTGGCCGGGAGCCTGGGCGTGCCCGAGCACATCCTCATCCGCGACACGCCCGCGGCACCGTCCAGCGGCCGAGCCTGACCCGCCGCCCGCCGCCCGCCGCCCGC
>NZ_MUZA01000065.1 GCF_021442385.1 Micromonospora sp. MH99 | reverse complement strand
GCGAGACCGGCAACAGACAGCATGCTCTTACGCAAGATCGTGTTCATGGGGGTAGCTCCTTCGGGGGTAGGAACACCCGCCTCACCGCCGGGGAGCGGCGACGCGGATGTGAGCACCTCGTCCGGCGCTGCACAAAACAGGGGAAAAGTCTGGGGGGCGGCCTGCGAACCGGGGGGGGCTCGCGGCGCCGGGACCCTGTGTAACGACCCGCGGTCCGGGGTCATTCCCGGCGGCCCGCGAGGGGGGCTCGCGGTGCCGGACCGGGTGTAACGACCCGGGGTCCGGGGTCATTCCCGGCGGCTCGCGAGCGGGGCTCGCGGCGTCCGGACCGTGTGTAACGGCCGCCGGGCTGGGGTCATTCCCGGGGCTCACCGGGCCCCGGGGGCGGGGTCACGGATTGTTCGGGGGTCTGCGACGACCCGGCCCGACCGGCCATTTCCCACCCGGTCGAGCGGGCGGGGGCGGGCCGTGGTCCTGCGATCGTCAGGGTATGTAACGACCCCCCGGCCTGCCACGATTCCGGCCCACGGATGCGACCGGTCACAACCCAACGACGCCCAGAAACGGACATCGCGTCCATTCGACGCAACGGACACAGCCGGCAGCGTGTGTTTGGGTGGTGATCGACTCGGGTTCGCCGATGTCGGGGTATCCGGAGCGGCTTGATACCCCGATATCGGCGAACCCGTGTTGATCACGCCCGTTTCGGCGTGCCGAAACCGGCAGACACCCCGACATGGCCGACCGCGCGCTTCGACCTGGCCGACCGCGCACTTCGATCACGCCGACCGGTCGACACCCGACATCGGGGACCTCGTGTCGATCTCGTCGGTGCGGGTACCCGGCCCGGACGCCGGGGGCCACGGCTGATCGTCAGGCGGACATATCGGGCCTTCGGCGACCGACAAATGCCTAGGATCGTGACAAGATGCCTAGAGGAGGTCGGCATGACCACAGCGATGGAGATGCCCCGGGTCCAGGAATGCGTGGTCGCGGCATGTGCGTACAACCAGGGCGGTGACTGCCACGCCTTCGCGATCACCATCGGCAGCATGGATCACGCGCACTGCCACACCTTCGTCGAGTCGCCCGTCCGGGGCGGGGTGGACGGCCTCACCGCCCAGGTGGGTGCCTGCCAGCGTTCCGACTGTCGGCACAACGAGCAGTTGGAGTGCCACGCGTCGTCCATCAAGGTCGGCCCGGACAACGACATGGCCGACTGCATGACGTACGCCAATCGCTGACCCGCGATAGCGGGCTCAGGGCAGGTCGTTGGCCTGCCGGATGACAGTCACCAGGTCGTCGATGATGCCGGTGAGGGCGAAGTCCTTCGGGGTGAAGACCCGGGCCACCCCGGCGGCCCGCAGGGTGTCGGCGTCGCTGGCGGGGATGATGCCGCCCACCACCACCGGCAGGTCCGCCCGGCCGGCGGCGCGCAGCCCGTCGAGGACGGCGGGTACGGCGGCCAGGTGTGAGCCGGACAGCACGGAGAGCCCGACCAGGTCGACGTCCTCCTCGACGGCGGCGGCCACGATCTGTCCGGCGGTCAGCCGGATGCCCTGGTAGACGACCTCGAAGCCGGCGTCGCGGGCGCGTACCGCGATCTGCTCGGCGCCGTTGGAGTGCCCGTCCAGGCCGGGTTTGCCGACCAGCAGCCGCAGCCGGCCGGTGCCCAGCTCACGGGCGGTGGCGGTGACGCGCTCCCGCACTGCCGCGAGGCCCGGGTCGCCTCCGCTGCCGGTGGCGCCGGCCAGGCCGGTGGGCGCCCGGTACTCGCCGAAGACCTGGCGGAGCGCGCCGGCCCACTCGCCGGTGGTCACTCCGACGCGCACGCACTCCAGGGTGGCCGGCATGAGGTTGGCGGTGGTCGCGGCGTCCGCGCGGAGCTGGGCCAGCGCCGCGTCGACGGCGTCGTCGTCCCGACGGGCACGCCATTCGCGTACGGAGGCGACGGCGGCCGCCTCGACCGCGGGGTCGACCTGTTCGACTGCCTCGGCGCCGGCTGCGGTGAGTGGGGAGGGCTCGGTCTCGGCGTACCTGTTGACGCCGACCACCACGTCGGCGCCGGACTCCATCCGTCGGCGGCGTTCGGCAAGCGAGGCGACGAGCGCGCTCTTGAGGTAGCCGCTCTCCACGGCGGCTACCACGCCGCCCAGTTCCAGCACCTTGTCCAGCTCGACGCGCGCTCCGGTGACGATCTCGTCGACGAGTGCGGTCATGACGTGCGAGCCGGCGAAGAGGTCGGGGTATTCGAGCAGGTCGGACTCGTACGCCAGGACCTGCTGCATCCGCAGCGACCACTGCTGGTCCCAGGGGCGGGGCAGGCCGAGCGCCTCGTTCCAGGCGGGCAGTTGCACGGCGCGGGCGCGGGCGTCGCGGGACATCGTCACGCCGAGCATCTCCAGCACGATGCGCTGGATGTTGTTCTCCGGTTGCGCCTCGGTGAGGCCGAGGGAGTTGACCTGCACGCCGTAGCGGAACCGTCGCTGCCGAGCCTCGGTCACCCCGTACCGGTCCCGGGTGATCTCGTCCCAGAGCACGCCGAACGCGCGCATCTTGGCGATCTCCTCGACGAAGCGCACCCCGGCGTTGACGAAGAACGAGACGCGCTGCACCACGTCACCCATCCGCTCGGCGGGCACCTGGCCGGAGTCGCGGACCGCGTCGAGGACGGCGACGGCGGTGGCCAGGGCGAAACCGACCTCCTGTACGGGCGTGGCGCCGGCTTCCTGGAGGTGGTACGAGCAGATGTTCACCGGGTTCCACCGGGGCATCTCCCGCAGCGTGTACGCCACCACGTCAGCGGTGAGCCGCAGGGAGGCCGCCGGCGGGAAGATGTACGTCCCCCGGGACAGGTACTCCTTGATGATGTCGTTCTGGGTGGTGCCGGCGCAGCGGGCCAGCTCCGCGTCCTGTTCGAGGCCGACGGTGCCGTACAGGGCCAGCAGCCACATCGCCGGGGCGTTGATGGTCATCGAGGTGTTCATCTCGGCGAGCGGGATGCCGTCGAAGAGTGCCCGCATGTCCCCGAGGTGTGCCACCGGCACGCCGACCCGGCCGACCTCACCGGCGGCGAGTTCGTGGTCCGGGTCGTACCCGGTCTGGGTGGGCAGGTCGAAGGCGACCGACAGACCGGTCTGGCCCTTGGCGAGGTTGCGGCGGAAGAGCGCGTTGGTGGCGGCGGCCGACGAGTGACCGGCGTACGTGCGCATCACCCACGGGCGGTCCCGCTCGGGCAACCGGCTCGGCGTCTCATCCATGGCCGGAGTCTAAGTTACCGTTCAGTAAAAGGAGCTGTGGAAAACCACACAGGTCCATGTCGCGGACGACCGGGTCCGAACGGCTCGCGGTGGCGCTGACCGCCACACCCTGGGCAGCGAGGCGTGGCGGTCAGGGCGCACACTGGACGGCATGCATGACGAGCTGGCCATCTCTGTCCGAGGGCTGCGCAAGGCGTACGGCGACAACGTGGCCGTGGCGGGCGTGGATCTCGACGTCCACCGCGGTGAGGTGTTCGCGTTGCTCGGCCCGAACGGCGCCGGCAAGACCACCACGGTGGAGATCCTGGAGGGCTACCGGCGTCGCGACTCGGGCGAGGTGACGGTGCTCGGCACGGACCCGGCCCAGGCCGATCCGGGCTGGCGGTCCCGCGTGGGCATCGTGCTGCAGGGCACCGGGGAGTTCGACGAGCTGACGGTGGCCGAGGTGGTCCGGCACTTCTCCGGCTTCTATGCCGACGCCGACGACCCGGACAAGGTGATCGAGCGGGTCGGGTTGGCCGACAAGGCGAAGGCCCGGACGCACACCCTCTCCGGCGGGCAGAAGCGCCGCCTGGACGTGGCGCTGGGCATCGTCGGCCGTCCCGAGCTGCTCTTCCTCGACGAGCCGACCACCGGCTTCGACCCGGAGGCCCGCCGCGAGTTCTGGGAGCTGATCCGCGACCTCGCCGCGGCCGGCACCACCATCCTGCTCACCACCCACTACCTGGACGAGGCCGAGGCCCTCGCCGACCGGGTCGGCGTGATCGCTGGCGGCCGGCTGGTCGAGGTGGCCGCTCCCAACCTGCTGGGCAATCGGCAGGAGGCCCTGGCCACGGTCTCCTGGCGTACCCCGGAAGGGACGGTGGAGAGCGCGCAGAGCGCGACGCCGACGGCCTTCGTGGCCGACCTCGCCGTGCGTTACGGCGGTGAGGTCCCCGGGCTCACGGTGACCCGGCCGACTCTGGAGGACGTCTACCTCACCATGATCGGACACGCGCGATGACGACCACGACCAAGCCGGCGACGCCGGTCGCCACGACCCGCGGCCGGCGGCCGGGTGCGGCTGCGCTCGCCCTGCGCCAGGGCCGGTTGGAGACCACCCAGTTCCTGCGCAGCCGGGAGTCGGTGGTCTTCACGATGGGCTTCCCCATCATCATGATCCTGATCTTCGCGTCGATCTTCCACGGCACGATCGGCGGCGGGGTCAAGTTCACCCAGTACTTCATCACCGGCATGATCGCGACCGGTCTGATGACCGTGAGCTTCCAGAACCTGGGCATCTGGATCCCGGTCGAGCGGGACCGGGGGGTACTCAAGCGTTACTGGGGCACGCCGATGCCGAAGTGGGTCTGGTTCGCCGGCAAAGTGATCATGGTGGTGGTGATCGGCATCGCCGAGACGGCGCTGCTGTTGGCCGCCGCGGTGGCGCTGTTCGACCTCGACCTGCCCAGCACCGCCGAGAAGTGGTTCACCTTCGGCTGGGTAGCCGTGCTCGGGGTGACCGCGTGCACCCTGTGCGGCATCGCGATCTCGTCGCTGGCCCGCAGCGCCCGCAGTGGCTCGGCGGTGGTCACCCCGATCGCCCTGGTGCTCCAGTTCATCTCCGGGGTGTTCTTCGTCTTCACCGACCTGCCCACCTGGATGCAGCAGGTGGCGGCGCTGTTCCCGCTCAAGTGGATGTGCCAGGGGCTGCGCGCGGTCTTTCTGCCGGAGAGCTTCGGCGCGCAGGAGCCGGGCGGGTCGTTCGAGCTGGGCCGGGTGGCGCTGGTGCTCGCCCTGTGGTGCGTGATCAGCCTGGTGGTCTGCCTGACCACCTTCCGCTGGACCACCAAGCGCGACGGCTGAGCGGTCGACCGGGGCGGGTAACCGCCCCGGTCGTCGCGACTCAGTACGTGTAGAAGCCCTTGCCGGTCTTGCGGCCCAGGTCGCCGGCGGTGACCATGCGCTGGAGCAGCTCCGGCGGGAAGAACTTCTCGTCCGCCGTGTCGGTGTAGATGTTCTTCGAGGCGTGCAGCAGCACGTCCACGCCGGTCAGGTCGGTGGTGGCCAGCGGGCCCATGGCGTGCCCGAAGCCCAACCGGCAGGCGGTGTCCAGGTCCTCCGCCGACACCACGCCGGACTCGACCAGCTTGACGGCCTCCACCACCAGCGCGGAGATCAGCCGCGTGGTGACGAAGCCGGCGATGTCCCGGTTGACCACCACGACCGTCTTGCCGATCTCCTCGGCGAAGGCCTTCACGGTGGCCAGGGTCTCGTCGCTGGTCTTGTAGCCGCGCACCAGCTCACAGAGCTGCATCATCGGCACCGGCGAGAAGAAGTGGGTGCCGACGACGGCCTCGGGCCGCTCGGTGACCGCGGCGATCTGGGTGACCGGGATGGCCGACGTGTTGGTGGCGAGCACCGCGTCGGACTTGCAGATCTTGTCCAGCGCACGGAACACCTCGTGCTTGATCTCCAGCCGCTCGAAGACCGCCTCGACCACGATGTCCGCGTCCGCCGCCGCCTCCAGGTCGGTGGTCGGGGTGATCCGCGCCAGCGTCGCCTCGACGTCGGACGCCTCGATCTTGCCCTTCTCGGCGAACTTCTCCAGCGACTTCCGGATGCCGCCGATCCCCCGGGTGGTGGCCGCGTCGTCCAGGTCGCGCAGCGTCACCTGCCAGCCCGCCTGCGCCGCCACCTGGGCGATGCCGGAGCCCATCAGCCCGGCCCCGACGACTGCGAGTCGACCCGCCATCTGCTTCTCCCTCGCTGCGATTGAGTGCCTGCCTGCACCCTAGTCCGCGAGCCTGAACGATGACTAAGGGCTCCGGAAGAACGGATCTCGTCGGGGTGCCAGCCGCCGCGCCCGTGTGACGGATGCACGACTCGCCCGAGCGAACAAACTTCCGGTTGGGTGCATCGAACCCTACGACACCAACAGATCGAAACAGCCAGGAGCTCATGATGCGCGCAACGTCGATGGTCGGAACCCTCACCTGCCTCCTGCTCGCGGCGGGGTGCTCGTCACCCGCACACCAGGACGGCAACGCTGCGCCGGCCGGCTCGCCCGAGCCGACGACCAGCGCGGTCACCACCGGCACGCCCACCCCGTCCACCCCGCCCAGCTCGCCCCCGTCGTCCCCGTCGTCCCCGTCGTCCGCCCGACCGGCCAGCGACCCGACCCGCCCGGCGTCGCTCGTCCTGGGCCCGGACGGCATCGGTTCGCTCAAGCTCGGCATGACCCGTCAGCAGGCCACCGGAACGGGCCTGCTGCGGGCCTTCACGAACAACGCCGGCGGCTGCGCGCCGGCGCACCTGCGGGCCGCCCCGACCGGGGATGAGGTCGTCCTCCTCTCGCCGACGCTGGGAATCGCCACAATCGACGCGTACGCGGGCATCAGGACGCCCGAGGGAGCGCGCATCGGCATGTCGAGCGCCGAGATGCTGCGGATCTACCCGACGTGGAAGGCAGCCGACGGAGACGCGACGAACGGTCGCGGCGCCGCCAAGACCCCCGGCAACAGCAAGGCCGTCTACCGCATCGAGACGAAGAACGGCAAGGTCATCAGCCTGACCCTGCAGTACGCGAACCAGGACTGCTACGAGTAGGCGGACCCGAAACGGCCGGCCTGCGGCGCCAGCGCGCTGGACACCCGCAGGCCGGCCAGGATCTCGTCGGTCAGGTCCTCATCGCCGACCTGCTTGATCTGCACGTAGACGCCACAGCGGCGCTGCGGCACGGCCAACACCACCTCGCTGAACGACACCGAAGCGCCACACGACGTCCACCGTCGTACCAGTGCCCTGTCCCCACCCACGTCCACTGTGCGGTCGGGCTGCCGGACGCAGGAGGCGTGGCTGGGCAGCGCCGCTTCCGGGCCGCCGCTGAGCAGGGACCTGCTCGCGCCGACGAACACGCCGGGCATCCCGCTCGCCGGATCCGGCCAGACAGCGAGATTCGGGGCGACCACGACACCCGGCGCCTGGCCGGCGGGAAGTCGCAGCACCGAAGGGTCCCAGCCGGCGTCCTTCACCTGACCGGCCCAGCTCGCCGGCACCGCGACCGACAGAGCACCGGAGGCGTCGTCCACGCGCACCCACCCGGACCGTGCCGACGGCGTGGAACTGGAACCCGTGGTGGCCAGCAGCGCGCTCAGCGCGACAGCGACGCCGACGACCCGCCCCACCTGCCGTACGAACCGGCCACGGCCCGCGTCCCGCTCCAGGGACGCGATGACCCGGTGCAGTTCGTCGCGCATCACGGCGGCGGACGCCCAGCGTTGCCGCGGGTCGGGATGCAGCGCCCGTCGCACCAGGTCGTCCACTTCAGAGGGAAGGCCGGGACGAAGCTGGGACGGCCGGAGCGCTGTGCGCCCGGCCCGGCCCGAACGGTTGCCGTTGGACCGTGCCGGCTCGGGAGCGCGGCCGGTCACCATGTGGTAGGTCGTCGCGCCGATCGCGTACACGTCGGCGCGGATGTCCAGACCACCACCGGCGGTGGCCTGCTCGGGTGGCATGTAGCCGGGTGTGCCGGCCGCGATCGTGAACCCGGACGCGTTGGCGAGGGCCTTGGCCAGACCGAGGTCGGCGACCAGCACCCGATCCCGGTCCGCAGCCGGCTGAAACAACACATTGGACGGTTTGAGATCCCGGTGCAGAACGCCGCCCTCGTGCAGCACCGTGACGGCGCTGGCGATGTCGGCCGCGATGAGCAGGGCCTCGCGTACGGGCAGTGGCCCCGAGACGAGTCGGTCCGCGAGGGTGCCGCCAGCCGCGTACGGCATCACCAGGTACGGCCGTCCATCAGGCAGCTCACCGACGTCGAGCACACGCATGAGCAGACTGGAATCCGTCCGCCGCATGATCCGCGCTTCCTGCTCGAACCGCTCCCGCAGATCGGTGTGGTACGACCAGTTGTCCGCCAGCACCTTGATCGCGACGGAAGCGTCCAGAGCATCGTCGGCGCCGAGCCACACGGTGGCGAACGCTCCGGAGCCGATCCGCCCTACCACGCGGTATCGACCGATCTTGCCGGGTACTGACACGCCCGTATTATGGCCGACAAGACGCTGAGGAACGGGGCCTGAGCTTGTCAGACGATCTTGCTGTCGAGGATCTCGCCGGCCGTGCCGCCCGGGGCGACGCCGCCGCACTTGACATGTTGCTGGCCAGGATCGAGCCGCAGGTCATGCGGCAGTGCCTGCGCCTCCTCCCCTGCCGCCAGGATGCCGAAGAGGCGTGCCAGGATGCCCTCCTGCAGGTCGCCCGCAAGATCGACAGCTTCGCCGGCCGGTCGAAGTTCTCCACCTGGCTGCACATCGTCACGGCCAACTGCGCCCGTCAGACGTACCGCAGCCTCAAGCGCCGGGCCGATGAGCAGTCCACGCCACAGCTCCCGCTCGACGCCGCCGACCCGCGCACCACAAGCGTGATCGCGGGTTCCCGACTCGACCTGCTGGACGCGCTGGAACGACTGGAGGCCCACCGACCCGAACTGGTCGCCCCTCTGGTGCTGCGCGACCTGTGCCAGTTGACCTACGACCAGATCGCCGACCACCTCGCCATTCCGGTCGGCACCCTGAAGTCACGCATCCACGACGCACGACTGCACGTGCGCGCCTCGCTACAGGCCACCTGACACCGCGCCACCCACAGCGGCGCCGACCCGGTGGAACGCCGGCCAGGGCGTCAGATCTCCAGCGACGGCTCGTCCGGCGCGGTGCCCCGCTCCACAGCCACACCGAGCGCGCGCAGGTCGGCCACGAAATCCGGGTACCCCCGGTCGACGTGGTGCACGTGGGACACCTCGGTGGGTCCGTCCGCGCACAGGCCGGCGATGATCAGCCCGGCGCCGGCGCGGATGTCGGTGGCCCGGACCGGCGCTCCGGAGAGCCGTTCCCGCCCCCGGACCACCGCGTGGTGCCCGTCGGTCTTGATGTCTGCGCCGAGCCGCATCATCTCGTTGGCGAACATGAACCGGCCGTCGAAGATGTTCTCCGTGATCAGTGAGGCGCCGTCGCTGACCGCGGCCAGCCCGATCGCCATGGGCAGCAGGTCGGTGGCGAAACCGGGGTACGGCAGCGTCACCACGTCCACCGCCCGGGGCCGGTCGTCCATGCGTACCCGGAAGCCGTCACCGTACGTCTCGACCAGGCCGCCGGCCGCGACGACCTTGTCCAGCGCGACCTCCAGGTAGGCCGGGTCCAGCCCGGTCACCGTCACGTCGCCGCGCGTCATCGCGGCGCCGAAGGCCCAGGTTCCCGCGACGATCCGGTCCCCCACTGTGGCGTGCCGCACCGGGCGCAGGCCGGCCACGCCGGTGATCCGCAGGGTGGACGTGCCGGCGCCGGAGATCCGCGCGCCCATCTGGTTGAGCATCGTGCAGATGTCGACGATCTCCGGCTCGCGGGCCGCGTTGTCGATCATCGTGGTGCCCTGTGCCAGCACGGCCGCCATCACCAGGTTCTCGGTGGCGCCCACGCTGGGGAAGTCCAGCACGATGTCCGCGCCGCGCAGCCCGTGCGGAGCCTCGGCGATCACGAAGCCGTGCTCGCCGGAGATCTCCGCGCCCATCCGGGTCAGCCCGGAGATGTGCATGTCCAGTCCCCGCGAGCCGATCGCGTCGCCGCCGGGGTGGGCCACCCGCACGTACCCCCGACGGGCCAGCAGCGGGCCCAGTACGCAGATCGACGCGCGCAGCCGTCGGACCAGCTCGTAGTCGGCCTCCGCGCCGGGTTGCTCGGGTACGTCGATGGTCACCGAGCGGGACCGGGCGACCCCGCCGCGGGCCACCATGGGGTCTACGGGGTCGTCCGCGTCGAACCGGACGTCGCAGCCCAGCCGTCGCAGCACCTCCCCCATGATCGCGATGTCGGTGATCCGGGGAACATTGGTGATCACGCTGAGCCCGGGGGCGAGCAGCGCGGCGGCCATCAGCTTCAGGGCCGAGTTCTTGGCGCCGACGACGTGCACGGTGCCCGCCAGCCGGGCGGCACCGCAGACCCGGATGACGTCGACGTCGTTGACCGCCGGATCACCGGCGTCGCCGGGACCCACCACCGCGGGCCAGCCGGCTGTCGCCTCCGGCCGTGCGGGGATCGTCAGGTCCGGTATCCGTAGGCTGTGCGTCATGGCCGTCCACCTCACGCGCATCTACACCAAGGCCGGCGACGCCGGCATGACCAGGCTGAGCAACAACGAGCAGGTCCCGAAGACCGATCCACGGATCGCCGCGTACGCGGATGTCGACGAGTGCAACGCGGCGATCGGTGTCGCGCTCGCTCTCGGCCAGCTCGACGAGGAACTGCGGGGCGTGCTGGCGTCGGTGCAGAACGACCTGTTCGACGTCGGCGCCGACCTGTCCACCCCGGTCGAGCCGGAGCCGAAGTATCCGCCGCTGCGGGTGACCGAGGAGTACGTCGAGCGCCTGGAGGGCTGGTGCGACGAGTACAACGCACGCCTGAGCACGCTCGACTCCTTCATCCTCCCCGGCGGCACCGCGGGCGCGGCGCTGCTGCACGTGGCGCGGACCATCGCCCGGCGCGCCGAGCGGGCGGCGTGGGCGCTGGTCAACCACGATCCGGACCGGACCAGCCCGCTCCCGGCAAAGTATCTCAACCGGCTCTCCGATCTGCTCTTTATCCTGTCAAGAACGGCAAATCCGGCGGGAGACGTGCTATGGGTGCCGGGCGGCAAGCGCTGAACGTCGACGCTGTGCAGGCGTGGGTTCCCCATCTGGCCGCGCCCACGCGTCGGCGCAGCCGACTCCTCGGACAGGGCTGCGCTCCAAGGCGGAGCTGACTCCGGTCAACGCCCTGATCAACCCCGGTTCCTTGACGTCGGGGTGTCCCCGCCACGAGGACACCCCGACATCAGGAAAGTCGAGTCGATCAACCCGCCCGACCGCCGCGCAAGGCAGGACGCAGCTGCATCGGTAACGGCAGCTGACAAAAGGACGGCGCCAGAACGACGCACAGCGCCGGGCACGGGTTTCCGGGGCAGCCCGCCCGGCGCAGGGATCAAGCCTGACCGCCCGGAGCCGGGCGGGCTGCCCCGGAAACACCAAGAGCAACCACCGAAAGGCGGGTCAGGCAGCCGGCCAGTCCTGGGAGGCCATACGCGGCGAGACCGCCCCCGGAGGGGCGGCCTCGAGCCAGGAGAGGAAACCGGTCACGGTAGATCGCGCCATGGCGATCTCCACCGGTGCGTGGTGATTGGTACAGCGGAGGATCACCCAGTCGGCCGGCATGGAGAGCCGCTCCTGCCCTTCCGGCAACCGACGGCGCTCGACCGCGAGATCCTTGCGGGAGAGAACCCGCTTGGGACGGAGCGCGAAGCTGAACATCCGATACCAGCGCAGCTCGTCACCGGCGAACCGACCGAAGCCGGGCGACCAGCCACGCCCGTCGAGCACCGTGGTGACCCGGACGCTGAGCCGGATGATGCCACCGCTGCGGGTCACGACGGCCCGCCGGACGAAGAGCACGAGAAGCGCGACGAGGATGACGGCGACGCCGATCCCGAAGCCCTCGACGATCTCCATCCGCGGTGTGACTCAGCGGCTCTGCGCGGAAACCGGGGTAGCGCTCTCGGCCAGCACGGTGACGCCTTCGGCGCTGACCGAGAGGAAGCCGCCGGCCACCTCGTAGGAGACCTGCTCACCGCCGGCCAGCTTGATGCGGACCTGGCCGGGCTCGGCGAGCTGGCCGAGCAGCGGCGCGTGCCCCGGCAGGACACCGAGCTCGCCCTCGGTGGTCCGGGCGACGACCATCTCGGCCTCACCGGACCAGACCTTCTCCTCGACGGCGACGAGCTCGACGTGAAGCTGCTGTGCCACGCTGTCTCCTTGCTGCGGCGACGGATTGCCGAAAGTCTAGTCGTGCGGGTGAGCCACCCCCAACGCGGGTGGGGAGAGCTGCGCCACGGCTACTTGGTCTTGTTCTGGAATTCCGGGTGCTCCAGCAGGAACGGGTCCAGTTGTTCATTGTGCAGGGCGGTGAAGAAGTCCGGGACACCTGCCTGGAACTGCTCACCCTTGTAGGTCTTGCCCTCGAAGACCGGACCGCCGGGGAGCTTGATCATCTGGATGGTGTCCGGGCGGATGTTCTTCAGGGCCAGCCCGTAGTCGACCACGCTGTTGCCCCGCCCGTTGAAGATCAGCGACTGGCCGGCGGCGCGAAGCACCTTGTCGAGCTTGATCGGGTTGGCGACCACGTCAGCACTGAAGGCCTGGCCGACCATCGCCTTGACGAACTGCTGCTGGTGACGCTGCCGGCCGTAGTCGGCGTCCGGCACACCGTTCTTCGGGTAGCGCTGCCGGACGTAGTCCAGGGCCTGCCACCCGCTGAGGTGGTGGTTGCCCTTCTTGTAGATCGCCTGCGGACCGACGTAGCCCTCGCCGCGCGTGTTGCCCGGTCGGGGCTTGCCGTCCGGCTGCTTGTGCTCGGACTTCACGTCCCGCTCGACGTACATGTCGACGCCGCCCATCGCGTCGACGATCTTCTGGAAGCCGGTGAAGTTGATGATCGCGCCGGCGTCGAACCGCTTGATGCCGGTCGCGTTCTGCACCGTGGTGGCCAGCAACTCGAAGCCGCGCGCCGCGTCGGGGTTGCCGTTGGGCACTCGACTGCCGAACGACATCGCCGCGTTGATCTTCGTCGTCTCGCCGGGGAAGTTGGCCTTCTTGAACGCCGGGATGTCGACGTAGAGGTCGCGCGGCAGCGAGAAGAGGTAGGCCCGGTCCATCGACGCGGGCACGTGCAGCACCATGATCGAGTCGGCCAGCGGCGCCGCCGTCGGCGTACGCGGGTCGATGCCGACGAGCAAAAGGTTGAGCGGACCCTTGATATCGCTCTTCTTCTCCTTGGCGCCCGCCGCCTGGTCACCGAAGAGGTCGGCCTTGCCGACGGCGCCCTCGTAGCGGGCCATCAGCACCTCGCTGCCGACGAGAACACCGCCACTGAGCATGGCCAGCACCAGACCGAACACGGTGCACACCTTGGCCCAGCGCGGCACGCCCCGCCAGATGGACGGCTTGCGGCCA
The DNA here is from genome assembly GCF_021442385.1 of Micromonospora sp. MH99. Classification (GTDB taxonomy): domain Bacteria; phylum Actinomycetota; class Actinomycetes; order Mycobacteriales; family Micromonosporaceae; genus Micromonospora. Next base: position 22,654 of record NZ_MUZA01000065.1, on the reverse strand, counting down.
CTCTTGCCGGCCTTACCCACGCGCATCTCCGTTCGTTACGCCCACGAAGAGGAGACGGGCGCACGTCGTCGAAAGGTTGCAGAAGTCAGCGCTCGTTCAGGTGAACGCGCGAACCGACCGTATCTCGCGTGCCGCCGGAGTGACGACAACGGGTAACGGGACCGCGACGATGATAAGGCGTGAAGATGAACAAAAGACTGCCCCGACGTTGCCGGGGCAGTCTTTTGCGGTACGGATGAGCGGGCTGTCAGCCCTTCATCAGCTCCTCAGCCTTCTTCTCCAGGTCCTCGAGACCGCCGCACATGAAGAACGCCTGCTCGGGGAAGTGGTCGTACTCGCCCTCGCTGATCTTGCGGAACGCCTCGATGGTCTCCTTGATCGGGACCGTCGAGCCCGGCACGCCGGTGAACTGCTCCGCCGCGTAGGTGTTCTGCGAGAGGAAGCGCTCGATCCGCCGGGCCCGGGCCACGGTGATCTTGTCTTCCTCGGAGAGCTCCTCGATACCGAGGATGGCGATGATGTCCTGCAGGTCCTTGTAGCGCTGCAGGATCCGCTTAACCTCGGTGGCGACCTGGAAGTGCTCCGGACCGACGAACTCCGGGGCGAGGATCCGGGACGAGGACGCCAGCGGGTCCACGGCCGGGTAGATGCCCTTGTCGGAGATCGACCGCTCCAGGTTGGTGGTCGCGTCCAGGTGGGCGAACGTGGTGGCCGGAGCGGGGTCGGTGTAGTCGTCCGCCGGCACGTAGATCGCCTGCATGGAGGTGATGGCCTGGCCCCGGACGGAGGTGATCCGCTCCTGGAGCTCGCCCATCTCGTCGGCAAGGGTCGGCTGGTAACCCACGGCGCTCGGCATGCGGCCGAGCAGGGTGGACACCTCGGAACCGGCCTGCGTGAAGCGGAAGATGTTGTCGATGAAGAGCAGCACCTCCTGCTTCTTCACGTCCCGGAAGTACTCCGCCATGGTCAGCGCGGAGAGCGCCACCCGCAGCCGGGTGCCCGGCGGCTCGTCCATCTGGCCGTAGACCAGCGCGGTCTTGTCGATGACGCCGGACTCGGTCATCTCGGCGATGAGGTCGTTGCCCTCACGGGTGCGCTCACCCACGCCGGCGAACACCGAGGTACCACCGAAGTTGCGGGCGACACGGGTGATCATCTCCTGGATGAGCACCGTCTTGCCCACGCCCGCGCCGCCGAACAGGCCGATCTTGCCGCCCTTGACGTACGGGGCGAGCAGGTCGATGACCTTGATGCCGGTCTCCAGCATCTCGGTCTTCGGCTCCAGGTCCGCGAAGGCCGGGGCCTTGCGGTGGATGCCCCACCGGTCGTCGGCCTCGAACGTCTCGCCCTCGGTGAGGTTGAGCACCTCGCCGATCGCGTTGAACACCTTGCCCTTGACCGCGTCGCCCACCGGCACGGTGATCGGCTCGCCGCGGTCACGCACCTCAGCGCCGCGAACCAGGCCGTCCGTCGGCTGCATCGAGATCGCGCGGACCAGGTTGTCACCCAGGTGCTGGGCGACCTCCAGGGTCAGCGTCTTCTCACCGCCGGACAGGTTCACGTCGACGTTGAGCGCGTTGAACAGGGCCGGCATGGCGTCGCGCGGGAACTCGGCGTCGACGACCGGGCCGATGACCCGGACCACGCGACCCGTGGCCGTCTTGGTCTCTACTGGTGCAGTCATCACACTTCACTTCCCGACGCGGCCAGCGCGTTCGCGCCGCCGACGATCTCGCTGATCTCCTGGGTGATCCCGGCCTGCCGGGCCGAGTTCATCTCACGCGTGTACTTGTCGATCATGTCTTCGGCGTTGTCGGTGGCGCTCTTCATCGCTCGCCGCCGTGCCGCCGACTCGCTCGCCGCCGACTCGATCAACGCCGCGTAGATCCGCGTGTTGATGTACCTCGGCAGGAGCGCGTCGAGCAGCGCCTCCGCCTCCGGCTCGAACTCGTACGCCGGCAGCAGCCCCTCGGAGCGCGGCCGGTCCTCGACCTGCATCGGCCCGAGGATCTTGGCAACCGGGGTCTGCGTCATCAGCGAGTGGAACTCGGTGTAGACGATGTGCAGCTCGTCGACGCCGAGCACCCCGTCCGCGCCGGCCCCGCCGTCGACGTCGTCCGCACCGGCGGTGAACGCCTTGATCAGCGTCTCACCCACCATGCGGGCGTCCTCGAACGACGGCTGCTCGCTGAACCCCGTCCAGTTCGCCTCGATCGGCCGGTCGCGGAACCGGTAGAACCCGACGCCCTTACGCCCGATGACGTAGAGCACCGGCTCCTTGCCGTCCGCCCGGAGCCGCGCGATGAGCGACTCCGCCGTCTTGATCGCGTTGGAGCTGTAGCCGCCGGCCAGGCCACGGTCGCTGGTGACCAGCAGGACGCCCGCCCGCCGCACCCGCTCACGCGGGGTGAGCAGCGGGTGGTCGATCCGCGCGTTGGACGCCAGCGCCGTGAGCACACCGGTGATGGCCTGGGCGTACGGCAGGGACGCCTGCACCCGGGCCTGGGCCTTGGCGATCCGGCTCGTCGCCACGAGCTCCATCGCCTTGGTGATCTTCTTCATCGACTTCGCCGAGCGGATCCGTTGACGAAGAACGCGTACCTGGGCCGCCATCGGATCAGCTCTCGGCCGGGCGGTCGGTCGTGCCGTCGCGGAAGCGGGTCACCGTCTCGCGGTTCTGCTCACCCTCCAGCGGCGCGGCCGGCGCGTCGTTGACCTTGCGCTCGTCCGCCTTACCGAGGAAGACCTGCTTGAACTCGGTGATCGCGGTGTCCAGGGAGCCGATGATGTCGTCGCCCCACTGGTTGTCGGCGATCGACGCCAGCACACCCGCGTGCTTGTGCCGCAGGTACTGGAGGAACTCCGACTCGAAGCGCCGGATCTCCCCCACCGGGATGTCGTCCAGCTTGCCCTCGGTGCCGGCCCAGACCGTGACGACCTCTTCCTGCACCGGGAACGGCGAGTAGTTCGGCTGCTTGAGCAGCTCGACAAGCCGGACACCGCGGTCCAGCTGGGCCCGGGATGCCTTGTCCAGGTCGGAGGCGAAGGCGGCGAACGCCTCCAGCTCGCGGTACTGGGCCAGGTTGAGCCGCAGCGAACCGGCGACCTTGCGCATCGGCTTCACCTGCGCGGCGCCACCGACCCGGGAGACCGAGGTGCCGACGTTGATCGCCGGACGGACGCCCTGGTTGAACAGGTCGGTCTCCAGGAAGATCTGGCCGTCGGTGATCGAGATGACGTTGGTCGGAATGAAGGCCGAGATGTCGTTGGCCTTCGTCTCGATGATCGGCAGACCGGTCATCGAGCCGCCACCCAGCTCGTCGGAGAGCTTCGCGCAGCGCTCCAGCAGGCGGGAGTGCAGGTAGAAGACGTCACCCGGGTACGCCTCGCGGCCCGGCGGGCGACGCAGCAGCAGCGACACGGCCCGGTACGCCTCGGCCTGCTTGCTCAGGTCGTCGAAGACGATCAGGACGTGCTTGCCGCCGTACATCCAGTGCTGCCCGATGGACGAGCCGGTGTACGGGGCGATGTACTTGAAGCCGGCCGGGTCGGACGCCGGGGAGGCCACGATGGTGGTGTACTCCATCGCGCCGGCCTCCTCCAGCTGGCCCTTGATCGAGGCGATCGTGGAGGCCTTCTGGCCGATGGCGACGTAGATGCAGCGAACCTGCTTCTTCGGGTCGCCGGTCTTCCAGTTGTCCCGCTGGTTGAGGATGGCATCCAGGGCGACAGTGGTCTTGCCGGTCTTGCGGTCGCCGATGATCAGCTGCCGCTGACCCCTACCGATCGGCGTCATCGCGTCGATCGCCTTGATGCCGGTCTGCAGCGGCTCGAACACCGACTGCCGGGACATCACGTTCGGAGCCTGCAGCTCCAGCTCGCGGTAGCCCTCGTCGGCGATGTCGCCGAGACCGTCGATCGGCTGGCCGAGCGCGTTGACCACGCGGCCGAGGAAGGCGTCGCCGACCGGAACCGAGAGCACCCGGTCGGTGCGCTTGACGCGCTGCCCCTCCTCCAGCTTGGCGGAGTCACCCAGGACGACGACGCCGATCTCCCGGACGTCGAGGTTCAACGCCACGCCGAGCGTGCCGTCCTCGAACTCCAGGAGCTCGTTGGTCTTGGTCGAGGGAAGGCCCTCGACGTGGGCGATGCCGTCGCCGGTGTCGGCGACGGTGCCGACCTCCTCGCGGGAGACGTCGGACGAGTAGGAGGAGACGTAGCGCTCCAGGGCGCCGCGGATCTCCTCCGTCGAGATGGTCAGCTCGGCCATCCTCTGCTTCCTTAAAATTCAGGGGCCCGGGATACCTAGTACCGACCGGTCCGAATGGCGTCTGTCAATCCGGGCGCTGAGCGGCGGAGCCGCCCCGACGCTGGGCGGCGGAGCCGCTCAGCCGCTGGGCGGCGAGCCGTTCAGCGCTTCGCGAGCGCGTTGCGGGTCTCGTTGAGGCGACGAAGGATGGTGCCGTCGTACAGGTCGGAGCCGACCCGCACGCTCACGCCACCCAGGACGTGGGGGTCGACCGTCTGCTTGACGGAGACCTCTCGACCGTATATCCCGGCGAGGCTCGCACCCAGCCGGCGCTCCTCCTCGTCACTCAACGGGGCTGCCACGGTGACGTACGCCACCTGACGGTCCCGCCGTGCGGCGGCGAGTTCCACGAGCCGGGTGAGCGATCCGCTGAAGGAGCGGCCCCCGAACCCGCCGAGCGCCGCCTCGACGAGGCGGACGGTGATCGGGTGGGCCTTGTCGGCGAGCAGTTCACGGACCAGGGCGGCCCGGTGCTCGATCGGAGCCGCCGAGTCGGCCAGCGCGTTGCTCAGCGCCGACTGACCCATGACGACCTGACCGAAGCGGAACAACTCGTCCTCGACCTCGCCGAGGTCGCCAGCCGAGTCGGCGCTGGCGAGCAGCGCCTCCACGCCGAGCCGCTCGGCGCCGTCGAGCAGCTCCGACGGTGCCGACCACCGGCCGGAGACCAGCGTGGCGAGCAGGTCCAACGCTTCCGCGTCGATCTTGCCGCGCAGCATGTCGCCGAGCAGGCCGGCACGGTCCGCGCCGGACCGTGCCGGCTCGGACAGCGCCCGACGCAGCCGCGGCTCGCGCCGCAGCAGGGTGGCCACGGAGAGGATCCCGGCGGCGGCGTTGGCCACCGCCAACGGCTCCGCTCCGCGGACGTACGTCTCCAGGTGCTCCGCCGCGGCCTGGTACGACTCCCGGCTGGCGGCCTGCATCAGCGGGCCCCCGTGCTCTCGAGGCCGCTCAGGAACCGGTCGACGGTGCCCTTGCGTCGCGCCTCGTCGGCCAGCGACTCGCCAACGATCTTGCTGGCCAGGTCCACCGCGATGGTGCCGACCTCGGCACGCAGCTCACGCACGATGGTGGCCCGCTCGGCGGCGAGCGCGTCCTTACCGGCCTGGATGACCCGGTCGGACTCTTCCCGCGCCTTGGCGAGGATGTCCTGCCGGATCCCCTCGGCGTCGGCCCGCGCGTCGTCACGGATCTTGGCGGCGTCGGTGCGGGCCTCAGCGAGCTGGGCCCGGTACTGCTCAAGCAGCTGGTTCGCCTCGGCCTGGGCGGCCTCGGCGCGCTTGATGCCACCCTCGATCGCGTCGACCCGGGCCTGGAACGTCTGCTCCATACGGGGGAAGACGAACTTCATCAGCACGAAGCAGAGCACGGCGAAGGCGACAGTGCCGACCACGATCTCTTGCCAGATCGGAATGATCGGGTTGTGGTCTGACTCACCACCCTCGGCGGCGAGGAGGAACAACATGGGTGACCTCCCGGTCGGAAGGGGTGGAATCAGCCGGCCCAGATGAAGCCGAAGGCGATGCCGAACAGCGCCAGTGCCTCGATGACGGCGAAGCCGATCCAGACGTACGGCAGGGTCATGCGCGACGACTCGGGCTGCCGGGCGGTCGACTGGATGTAGGCGGCGAAGACCAGGCCAACGCCGATGCCCGGGCCGATGGCCGCGAGGCCGTAGCCGATGGCGGCGGTGCTGCCCTCTACCGCGGCGACGTAATCCATTAGTGGTTCCTCCTGGTTATCACGCGTGACTCTCACGCGGGACGACAACGGTTGGTGCGTGGATCAGTGCTCTTCGGCGAGCGCGCCCTGGATGTAGCTGGCGCTCAGCACCGTGAAGACGTAGGCCTGCAGGACGATGACCAGCGCCTCGAGAAGGGTCAGCGCCACGGTCATCACCCAGGAGACCACCGATACGGGCGCCAGCCAGGCGTTGGCGTTGAGCATCGCGAAGCCGCCGAGCGTGAAGACCAGCAGGAGCATGTGGCCGGCGAACATGTTCGCGAAGAGACGGACGGCCAGCGAGAACGGCCGGATGATGAAGGTCGAGAACGCCTCGATCGGGATCAGCAGCGGCAGGATGTACCACGGTGCCGGCGGGATCAGGGCGTGCTTGAAGTATTTGCCGAACCCGTGGTGCCGGATGCCGATGTAGTTGAACAGCACGTAGCTGATCACCGCGAGGATCGCCGGGAAGGCGATGTGCGAGTTCGGCGAGATCTGGAAGAACGGGATGATCGCGAACGCGTTCGTCAGCAGCAGGAAGCAGAAGAGCGTCGTGAAGTAGGGGGCGAACCGCACGCCCTGGTGCCCGATCATGTCGACCGAGATGTTGTTGCGCACGAAGCCGTAGATCGACTCGGCGAACCACTGCTTCTTGGTCGGCACCAGCTTCGGGTTCCGATAGGTAGCCAGGAAAAAGATGATCAGGACGCCGACCGCGAGCCAGATCATCAGCGTGAACTTGGTGAACCACGGCGCGTTCTCCGCGCCCCAGGGCACGATCGCGGGCAGGTAGAAGTCGTCCACGCTGGGTGGGAATGCCGCCTGGCCCGCTGCCAGGACGTTCGCCTGTCCGAACACCGCGTCCCTTCCTAAGTAGGCGTGCCGAGTCGGCGGATGACCAGGATGACTCCCCCAGCCATGCCGAGCACGAAGCCGATCCCGGTGGCGACGCCACCGGTGTCGAGCCACTGGTCGACCAGCCAGCCGATGAAACCCCACACGAGCATGCCTCCGATGAGGTAGCTGAGCGCTGTCCAACCCTGACCGGCGCCGGACGGATAGTCGTCCGGTTCACCGGCGGGGCGGGGGGTTTGGTCATCAGCCATGACGGGGCGAACGATATCAGCCGGGAAGACGAGGCTGTGCCTCACCCCCCGCACAACCATCGTTGTGTGGGCATCTCGTGGGCGCCGTCGTCTGTGGGCACGCTACTCCCCTTCCGCCCGTCGGAAAATGACCGGAGGCCGACACATTGCGGCGCGTCCGCTGGTTGGGACGGCGGGCCGGCCGATCGCCAGGTCAGTCCCGTGGCCGGTGGGCGTACACCCTGGTCAGCCACCAGAGGTGCACCGCTGTCCACACTGCCACCCCGGCGACGATGCCGAGGCAAAGAGGAATCAACCCGGCCCAGCCGGTCGAGGCCACCGCCACCAGCACGACACCCAACAGGGTGAACTTCAGCACGTACAGGCCCACGCCGAGCGGCAGCAGCAGCTGCGGGTTGACCTGGTCCGCCCGGGCCAGCACCACCGTGGTCAGCGTGTAGCTGAGCACCGTGACGCCCACCCCGGCCGCCGCGCCGAACGCCGCGGTCGCGCCGCCGGTCACCGCGCCGACGACCGCCGCGACAACGGCCAGCGCCAGCGACGCGCCCAGGAGCACCGGCAGGTGCCGCAACCGCCACCGCCGGTCGGCGGCGGGCTCGACCACCCCGGGCTCAGCCACGGGGGTACGCCGGGAAGGCCGCGGCCAGCTCGGCCACCTCGGCGCCGATCCGGGTCAGCGCGTCGGCGCCACCCGGTGCGCCCGGGTCGGCGCGCACCGCACGCGCGATCAGGGCGGCCACCTGCCGCAGCTCACCCTCGCGCATCCCCTGGGTGGTGACGCTCGGCGTGCCCACCCGGATGCCGGAGGCCACCAGCGGCGGCTGCGGGTCGTACGGGATGGCGTTCTTGTTGAGCGTGATCGCGGCGGCGTCGCACCGGGCCTCGGCCTCCGCGCCGGTCACCCCCAGCTCCCGCAGGTCGATCAGGGCCAGGTGGCTGTCCGTGCCGCCGGACACCGGGCGCATCCCCTCGTCGGCCAGCCCGGCCGCGAGCGCCTGCGCGTTGCTGACCACCTGGCGGGCGTACGTCTGGAACTCCGGCTGGGCGGCCTCGCGCAGCGCCACCGCCTTCGCCGCCACCGCGTGCATCAGCGGGCCGCCCTGGGTGAACGGGAAGACCGCCTTGTCGATCCGCTGGGCCAGCGACTCGCGGCAGAGGATCATGCCGCCGCGCGGGCCACGCAGGACCTTGTGGGTGGTGGCGCAGACGACGTCGGCGTACGGCACCGGGGACGGAATGGCCCGCCCGGCCACCAGGCCGATGAAGTGCGCGGCGTCCACCATCAGGTACGCGCCGACCTCGTCGGCGATCTCCCGGAACCGGGCGAAGTCGATCAGCCGGGGGTACGCGGTCGCGCCACAGATGATCAGCTTGGGCCGGTGCGTCCGGGCCAGGTCGCGTACCTCGTCGTAGTCGATCAGCTCGGTGTCCGGCCGGACCGGGTAACCGACCGGGCGGAACCACTTGCCGGAGAAGTTCACCCGGCTGCCGTGGGTGAGGTGCCCGCCGTGCGGCAGGTCCATCGCCAGCACCGTGTCCCCCGGCTGCACCAGCGCGGCGTACGCGGCCAGGTTGGCGCTCGCCCCCGAGTGCGGCTGGAGGTTGGCGTGCTCGGCCCCGAAGAGCTCCTTGGCGCGGGCGATGCCGATCTCCTCGGCCCGGTCCACCTCGGCGCAGCCGCCGTAGTAGCGCCGGCCCGGGTAGCCCTCGGCGTACTTGTTGGTGAGCGTCGATCCGAGCGCGGCCAGCACCGCCGGCGAGGTCAGGTTCTCGCTGGCGATGAGCTGCAGGCCGCCGCGCAACCGGTCCAGTTCGCCGAGGACCACAGCGGCGATCTCCGGATCGGTGGCCCTGAGCTGCGCGAAATCCGGCCCCCAGAAGGTGCTCGTCTCGGTCTCCACAGCGAACGAGTCTAGGGGGCCGCAGACTGGGAGCCGTGAGATGCCTCGTCACCGGAGCCACCGGATACATCGGCGGGCGGCTGACGCCGCTGCTGCTCGCCGACGGGCACACCGTGCGTTGCCTCGCCCGCAAGGCGGTACGGCTGCGTGACGTGCCCTGGGCCGCGGCGGCCGAGATCGTCGAGGGCGACCTGAGCCGCCCGGAGACGCTGCCCGCCGCGTTCGCCGACGTCGACGTCGCGTACTTCCTGGTGCACTCGCTGGGCCGCGAGGACTTCGAGGCCGCCGACCGGGAGGCGGCGACCAACTTCGCGGCGGCGGCCCGCGCTGCCGGCGTACGCCGGATCGTGTATCTGGGCGGGCCGGAGCCGGCGGCCGACGCCGAGGTCCCCTCGCCGCACCTGCGGTCCCGCGCCGAGGTGGGTCGAATCCTGCTGGCCAGCGGGGTGCCCACGGCGGTGCTCCGCGCCGCGGTGATCATCGGGTCCGGCTCGGCGTCGTTCGAGATGCTGCGCTACCTGACCGAGCGGCTGCCCGCAATGGTCACCCCCCGGTGGGTCGGCAACCGGATCCAGCCGATCGCGGTCCGCGACGTGCTGCGCTACCTGGCCGGCTGCACCACGCTGCCGCCCGAGGTCAATCGCGGCTTCGACATCGGCGGTCCGGACGTGCTCACCTTCCGCGACATGATGCAGCGGTACGCCCGGGTGGCCGGTCTGCGCCGGCGGATCATCGTGCCGGTCCGCCCGCTCACCCCGTCGCTGTCCTCGCACTGGGTCGGGTTGATCACCCCGGTACCGAACAAGATCGCCCGACCGCTGGTGGAGAGCCTGATCCACGAGGCCGTGGCGCACGAACACGACATCGCCCGGTACGTGCCCGACCCACCGGACGGCCTCACCGGATTCGACGACGCGGTGGCGTTGGCGCTGGCCAAGGTGCGCGACGCCCAGGTGGAGACCCGCTGGTCGACCGCGAGCGGTCCGGACGCGCCGGCCGAGCCGCTGCCCACCGACCCGGACTGGTCCGGTGGCACGGCGTACACCGATTTCCGGGAGCAGACGGTGGACGCGTCACCGGCGGCCCTCTGGCGGGTCATCGAGGGCGTCGGCGGCGAGCACGGCTGGTATTCGTTCCCCCTCGCCTGGTCGGTACGCGGCTGGCTGGACCGGCTGGTCGGCGGGGTGGGGCTGCGGCGGGGCCGGCGTGACCCGCACCGCCTCCAGGTCGGCGAGGCGCTGGACTTCTGGCGGGTGGAGGAGATCGTCCCGGGCGAGCTGCTGCGGCTGCGCGCGGAGATGCGCCTGCCCGGCCGCGCCTGGCTGGAGATGCGGGCGCTGCCCGCCGACGACGGACGCAGCCGCTACCAGCAGCGCGCGGTCTTCCTGCCCCGCGGGCTGGCCGGACACGCCTACTGGGGGTCGGTGGCCCCGTTCCACGCGGTGGTCTTCGGCGGCATGGCCCGCAACATCGCCCGCAACGCCGAACAGACGCCCTGACCCGCCCGCCCGGGACCGGTCAGTTGCCGGTGCGGGCCCCGGTGACCTGGAAGGCGGCGCGCTCGCTCGGCGGGACGAAGTCGCGTACCGGCTGGTCGCGCAGCGCGACGCCGAGCACCTCCCCCACCGCGGTCACCATCTGGGCCTGCACCGCCTGACCGACCGCGTCACGCGGATCGTCGGGGTTGGCCGCCATCGAGGCGACCGCCAACTGCGGGGTGAAGGCCACCACCGTCTCCGTCTCGTACCGCTCGGAGCTGCCGGTCTTGCCGGCCACCGGGCGGCCCAGCCGGGAACGCAGGTCGGGCGCCGTGGCGCCGTCGCACCGCCCGTACATCGACTGGTCGCCCACCGGGCAGCGGGCCGCGTCCGCCGCCGCCCGCGCCACGTCGGCGTCGAGCGCCTGTCGACAGTCCGGCTTGGCGGCGTCCACCGGCCGGCCGGACGAGTCGCTGATCGAAACCACCGGCAGCGGCGCGCACCAGGTCCCCTCGGCCGCCACCGTGGCGTACGCCGTCGCCAGGTCCAGCGGGGTCGTCGCGGCCACGCCCAGGGTGAACGGGCCCCAGTCCTTCGCGCCGTAGCGGGCCAGCCGCTCGTCGGAGTCGGCCCGCAGCACGATGCCGAGCCGCTCGGCCATCTCCACCACCCGGTCGGCGCCGACCCGCTCGGTCAGCCACGCGAAGTACGTGTTCACCGACCTGCCGAACGCGGTCCACATGGTGCGCGGGCCGTCCATCGACGAGGGGTTGGCGTTCGACGGGCACCAGCGGCCGTCGCAGCTTCCCGCCCCCGTAACCGGGAACCGGGTGAGCAGTTGGGTCGGCGCCGTGAACTCGGTCGACAGCGGCAGGCCGGACTCCAGCGCGGCAAGCATGGCGAAGAGCTTGAACGTCGAGCCGCCCTGGTAGCCGTCGATGGCCCCGCCGCCGGCGACGAGCTGGTTGACCGTGTTCGGGTGGTTCTTCTGCCCGACCGGGTTGTCCGCGACGCTGTAGGTACGGTTCACCGACATCGCCAGCACCCGGCCGGTGCCGGGCTGCACCACGGCGGTCGGCACCGCCCGCGCCTCGGTCGGGCGGTAGATCTTGAGCACCTGCTGGGTGGTGGCCCGCTGCACGGCCGGGTCCAGTGACGAGACGATGGAGAAGCCGCCCCGGCGCAACGTGCGCTGCCGCTCGTCGGCACTCGACCCGAACGCCGACTGGCTGCTCCACCAGCGGGTGAACCAGTCGCAGAAGAAGCCCCAGTCGTTGTGCCCGTCGGGCACCCCCGTGCAGTCGTTCGGCGTCTCGCTGGGGCGCAGCTGCAACGGCTCGGCCTGCGCGGCCGCCGCCGCGTCGGCCGGCACCTGGCCGGTCTCGACCAGCCGCTCGAGCACGTACGTCCGTCGGCCCAGGGCGGCGTCGGCGTCCCCGTTGATCGGGTCGTCGCTGTCCGGCGAGCGGACCAGCCCGGCCAGCAGCGCGGCCTGGGCCAGGGTCAACTCGGCAGGCGAGCGGGAGAAGTAGCGCTTGCTGGCCGCCGCGATCCCGTACGCCCCGGCCCCGAAGTAGGCGATGTTGAGATAGCGGGTGAGGATGTCCTCCTTGCTCAGCTCCCGCTCCAGCGCCAGCGCGTACCGCATCTCCTGGAGCTTGCGGGCGGTGGTGACCTCGGTGGCCGCCTGCCGCTGCCGCTCGGTGAGCCGGGGGTCGCTGCTGAGCACGTTGCGCACGTACTGCATGGTCAGGGTGGAGGCGCCCTGCCGGGTCTTGCCGTCCCGCTTGTTCACCGTGAAGGCGCGCACCACGCCGCGCAGGTCCACCCCGCTGTGCTGGTAGAACCGCACGTCCTCGGCGGCCACGATGGCCTGGCGCATCACCGGGGCGACCTCACGCAGCGGAACGTCCACCCGGTCCTCCTGGTAGAAGGACGTGATCAGGGTGGTGCCGTCGTTGGCGTACAGGTTGGAGCGCTGGGCGGTGGGCGGCGTGCGCAGCGTGCTGGGCAGCTCCGAGTAGGGCGTGGACAGGGCGCTGAAGCCGATTCCGAAGACCAGGGCCGCGGGTAGGGCGGCTCCGGCCAGCACCAGACCGGCCAGCACACCGGCGATCACCACGGTCATCAGTTTGTCGATTCGGGCCCGGATCATCAGCTCTCCCCGCAGGAGCCGGTCACGCTAGGACCCGTTCAGAATGACCCGGAACGCCCCTTTCGCCCCTGGTTTTCCCCAAACCCGGAGGAAACTCGCACGACGCTCAGGGCAGCAGCGCGGCGGCCAGCGGGTGGACCGTCTCCTCGATCTCGTCCGCGACCCGGGTGAAGCACTGGTCGCCGCGACCCCAGGGATCGTCGAGATCGTCGGTGGGCAGCGCCGAGGCGCCCAGCCGGTTGTCGTGCGCCGCCGCCACCACCGCCACGCCCCGGGCGTACACCGCCTCCGGGGTCGCCTCGGCCGCCGGCAACGCGGCGGCGTCCACGGCGGCGAGCAGCCGGCCGAACTCACCCAGCACGAAGGTGCGGGCCGCCGCGTCCGGACGGAGGGCGACCACGTACTCCTGCTGGTCGGCCGTTGCCGTCAGGATCAGGTCGGCGGCGTCGATGTGGTCCGAGCGCAGCTTGCGCGCCGCGAACCCCTCGACGGCACCGCCACGGTCGATGACCTGTCGCGCCGCCGGCGGGTTCATCTCCTCGCCCGCGTGCCAGCCGCCGGTGCCGGCGCTGTGGCTGTGCACCAGCTCCTCGGCGGCGGCCGGGTCCTGCGCACGCCGGGTCAACCGCTCCCGCACCGCGAGGGCGAGCAGTCGCTCGGCCATCGGCGAACGACAGATGTTGCCCATGCAGACGTGCAGGACGGTGAACGGGGGCACTCAGGCCCCCTGGACGTCGAGGAGGTCCGGGACGACGTCGCGCAGCTTCTCCAGCGGGATCGCGCCGGCCCGCAGCAACTGCGGCACCTCGCCGGTCAGGTCCACGATCGTGCTCGGCACCGGATCCGGGCAGGGCCCGGCCTCCAGGTACGCACGCACCGAGTAGCTGAGCTGGTCACGTGCCTCCTCGGCGGTCACCGCCGCCGGCTGGCCCGTCTTGTTGGCCGAGGAGACCGCCATCGGGCCGGTCTCCCGCAGCACCTCCAGGGCGACCGGGTGCAGCGGCATCCGCACCGCCACCGTGCCCGTCTTGTCGCCCAGGTCCCACTGGAGGCTCGGCGAGTGCTCGACAACGATCGTCAGCGCACCCGGCCAGAACGCCTCCACCAGGTCCCGTGCCGCCGTGGGCAGCGAGAAGACCAACCCGTCCAGGGTGTGGCGCGAACCGATCAACACCGGCGGCGGCATCTGCCGGCCCCGGCCCTTCGCGTCCAGCAGCGCCTTGACCGCGTAGGGCGTGAACGCGTCCGCGCCGATCCCGTAGACGGTGTCCGTCGGGAGGACGACCAGCTCGCCGTTCTTGACCGCCTCGATGGCCGCAGCGATGCCGCGGTCCCGATCGGCGGGCGACCGGCAGTCGTAGAGCATCACGAGGAGTCAGTCTGCCACGCCGGCCCGGACCCGGTGTGCTGGCCGTCCGCCCGTCGGGACGCGGTGGCGTAACGAGGGCGGCCGGTGAGGTCCGGATGCTCCGTGACGGCCTCGAACCGGCCGTCGGAGGCGAACAGCGCCGGCACCGCCACGTCGTGCGTGTCGTCGTGCTCGACCCCGATGACGCCGCCGGGGCGCAGCAGCGCCGCCGCCCGGCTGATCACCGGCCGGATCACCGCCAGACCGTCCAGGCCGCCGAAGACCGCCTCCGCCGGATCGTGCGCGGCCACCTCCGGCGGCACCACCACCTCCACCGGCACGTACGGCGGGTTGCACAGCAGCACGTCCACCCGCCCCACCAGGTGCTCCAGCAGGTCCGGCGCCGTCACGTCGGCCTCGACCACCTCGATCGGCCGGTCGCCCGCGGCGGCCCGCTCGGCGGCGTTGCGGCGCAGCCACACCAGTGCCGCCGCGGACCGCTCGACAGCGATCACCCGCGCGCCGGGCAGCTCCTGCGCCACCGCCAGGGCGATCGCGCCGGTGCCGCTGCACAGGTCCACGACCAGCGGCCCGGGTCGGCCCCGGCCCTGCTCGACACCCCAGCCCGCCAGCAGCTCCGTCTCCGGGCGGGGCACGAAGACCCCCGGACCGACAGCCAGGTCCAGATGCCGAAATCCGGCCCGACCCGTCAGGTGCTGCAAGGGCTCCCGACCGGCGCGGCGGCCGACCAGCTCGTCGAGCCGGGCCAACTGGGTGTCGTCCAGGTCGTCGGCGAGCGCCAGCCGACCCCGGGGAACCCCCAGCACGTACGCCGCCAGCAGCTCGGCCTCCACGCGTGCCGGACCCACCCCGGCGGCGGCGAGCGCCCGCGCCGCGCGGGCGACCGCGGCGGACGGACGGGTACGGCCTGTCCCTTCGGGGGGGTGTTGCGGCAGAGTGGTCACGCGACAATCATGAGGCGTCACGGACGACGCCACGAACGGGTGCGTCAAGACGCACACGGCAGGAGGTTGTGGGTGGGCTGGCTCGACCGGGTCGAGGACCAGGTTGACACCCTCACGCAGGCGCGGGCTTTGCAAGAAGCAAGTCGCTCCGCGGAGTCGTACGCGTTGCTGGAGCGGGTGATCCGCACCACCACCGACCCGGCGGCCCGTGCGGACGCCCTGGTGCAGCGCCTCTCGGCGCTGATCAATCTCGGTCGGACGGCGGAGTTCACCAGGGCCATCGAGGAGGCGTCGGCGGCCGTCCGCGATCTCGCCGAGCCCTATCTGCACGGGCACCTCAACGCGCTGGCCGCGCTCGCCGCGCACCATCAGGGCGCGCTGGACCGCTGCGTCACCCACCTCGTCAAGGCCGCCCGGGCGCTCGGCGCCGTGGAGGACCCGGACCGGGACACCGCGTGGGGCTGGCACGACCTCGCGATGGCCTACAGCTACCTGAGCTTCCACGGCTACGCCCTGGGCGCGATCGAACGCGCGCGGCAGCTCGGGGTGACCGCCGGAATCCCGGAGGAGACGTTCGCGGCACCGGGCATCCGACTGCGCAACGCGGTGGCCCTCGACCACAACGGGGACAGCGACGGCTGCCTGCGGGTGCTGCGGGACGTCGCCGCCGACCTGGCCCGGTTCGTCCGCAGCGGGCGGGCCAGCCGACTGCGCCCGAGCAGCCTCGCCGCGTACGGATACTCGGCGGCACGTCAGGCCGCGCTCGGCGACCCGCTGGAGCCGACCGGCGAGACCCAGCCGTCCCACCTGCTCAGCCACGGCGGGGACAGCGCCCGCGCGCGGGACATGCGACAGCTCGGCATGGTCTGCCTGGCCGTCGCGGACGGTCGACCCATCGAGGCGGTCGCCCGGCTGGACACCATCCGGGTGTCCACCGAGACGCTCGGCGCGGCCGAACCGGCCCGGCTGCGCAGCATCGCGCTGGCCCGCGCCGGCGACCACTCGGCGGCGCACCGGGCGGACCGGCTGGCGTTCCGGCTCGCCGCGCAACGCAACGACCGGCTTCGGGACGTCTACATCGACGGCATCGCCGCCCGGATCGACCACGAGGAGATGCGTCGGGAGGCCGCCCGGTACGAGGGCGAGGCGCTTACCGACCCGCTCACCGGGCTGCCCAACCGGCGCAGGCTGGAGCGGTACATCACAGCTGTCGTCACGCGGGGCGAGCGGGTCGTCATCGGCGTCTGCGACCTGGACGGCTTCAAGGCGGTGAACACCCGCCACGGGCACCACTCCGGCGACCTGGTGCTGCAACGCATCGCCGGGGTGATCAACCGGGTGATGCGCCGGGGTGACTTCGTGGCCCGCTACGGCGGGGACGAGTTCGTTGTGGTGCTCCCGGAGACCGGCATGACCGAGGCCGCCGAGGTCGCCCGCCGGATCGAGGCGGCGGTACGCAACGAGGACTGGGAGTCCCTGGTGCCGGGCACCCCGGTCGGGGTGAGCATCGGCTTCGCGGAGGTCTCCGGCGGCGGCGGGTTGCGCGACGCGCTCAGCGTCGCCTTCGAACAGGCCGACCGGGAGATGCTGCGCGCGAAGTCCCGCCCCCGCGCAAGCTGACCCGCTCAGGGATCGGCAGCGGGGGTGTGGTCAGCGGCGGGTGAGTTCGGTGTCGCCGGCCAGCCGGGCGGCGCGATCGGCCTCGGCCAGGGCGTCCAGCACCCCGTCCAGGTCGCCGGCGAGCGCCAGGTCCAGGTTGTACGCGGTGTAGCCGATCCGGTGGTCGGTGATCCGGTTCTGCGGGAAGTTGTACGTCCGGATCCGCTCCGAGCGGTCCACCGTGCGCACCTGGGCCTTGCGGGCGTCCGAGGCGGCGGCGTCGGCCTGCTCCTGCGCGGCGGCGAGCAGCCGGGCCCGCATGATCCGCATCGCCTGCTCCCGGTTCTGCAACTGGGACTTCTCGTTCTGGCAGGAGACGACGATGCCGGTCGGCAGGTGGGTGATCCGCACCGCCGAGTCGGTGGTGTTCACCGACTGACCGCCCGGGCCGGACGAGCGGAACACGTCGATGCGCAGGTCGTTCGCGTCGATGGTGACGTCGACGTCCTCGGCCTCCGGCAGCACCAGCACCCCGGCCGCGCTGGTGTGGATCCGGCCCTGCGACTCGGTGACCGGGACGCGCTGCACCCGGTGCACGCCGCCCTCCCACTTGAGCCGCGACCAGACACCGTTCCCGCCCTCGGGCACGCCCTTTGTCTTGATCGACAGCGACACGTCCTTGACGCCGCCGAGATCCGAGTCCTGCGCGTCGATCACCTCGGTGATCCAGCCGTGCCGCTCGGCGTACCGGGTGTACATCCGCAGCAGGTCGCCGGCGAACAGCGCCGACTCCTCGCCGCCCTCACCGGCCTTGATCTCGACGATCACGTCCTTGGCGTCGTGCGGGTCACGCGGGATGAGCAGCTCGGCGAGACGCTCCTCCAGCCCCGGCAGGGAGGCCGCGATCGCCTCGGTCTCGGCCGCGAACGAGGGATCCTCGGCGGCCAACTCACGGGCCGCGGCCAGGTCGGCGCGCGCCTGCTCCAGCTCACCGGCGGCCTTGTGCAGCGGCACCAGCTCGGCGTACCGGCGGCCCACCCGGCGCGCGGTGGCCTGGTCGGCGTGGATGGCCGGGTCGGCCAGCCGCTTCTCCAGCTCCGCGTACTCGTCGAGGAGGCCGGCCAGACGCTCGCTGCTCATGCTGCGGATGCTCCTTCGACGGTGCGACACCGGGCCGGCCCGACAGCCGACGGCGCGTGGAAACAGGCGAAACGCGGACGGCGCCCGCGTCCGGCAGAAAACCGGACGCGGGCGCCGAACGGGGAGTTACTTGGCCTTCTTGGCCTGAACCTTGGCGTACTTCTGCTGGAACTTCGCGACCCGGCCGGCGGTGTCGAGAACGCGCTGCTTACCGGTGTAGAACGGGTGGCAGGCGCTGCAGGTCTCGACGTGGATCGCCCCGCCCTTGGCGGTGCTGCGGGTCGTGAACGTGTTGCCACAGGAGCAGCTGACCTCGGTGGTCACGTACTCCGGGTGGATGTTTGCCTTCATCTCGCCTCGGTCCTCTCGTTGGTGGTCGCCGGGTCGCCGTCATCGCTCGTCGCGCCGTACACGACGGGCTCGGGCGTGAACCGGAACCGGTGGCCGATTGACCAGTGTGCCATGGGCCTGAGCCAACCCGGCAAGCGGGCCGCACACCTCGTCCGGCATCGTCAACACGTGCCTCCCCGTCCGCATTCCCGCCGCCCGGACGGGCATTCGCCCACCCGGCGGACCACCGCCGGGTACCCCGCCGGGGGTACGCCCGTCGAGCCCGAGGGGCGCCCATGACCCGCCTGATCGCCACCCGGGGACTGCCCGCCTCGGGCAAGACGACGTTCGCCCGCACGCTTCAGCCGTCAGTCGTCCGGGTCAACCGGGACGACCTGCGCCGGATGCTGCACGGCGAGCGGCTCTTCACCCAGTGGGCCGAGGCGCAGGTCACAGTCGTACAGCGGGCCCAGGTCGAGGCGTTGCTGCGGGCCCGGGCGGACGTCTGCGTGGACGACACCAACCTGCGCTCGCGGACGTTGCGCGACTGGGCCGAGCTGGCCGCCCGCCACGGCGCGGATTTCGAGGTGCACGACTTCACCGACGTACCCCTTGACGAGTGCCTGCGCCGCGACGCCGCCCGCCCGACGGCCGAGCAGGTCGGGGCCGAGGCCATCCGTCGGCTGCACGAGCGGTACCTGGTGGGCCGGGCCCTGCCGTTGCCGGTGCCGCAGGCCCGCACCGGGCGCCCCGCCGTCGTGCACCCGCCGTCGACCGAACCACCCGAGATCGTCCTGGTGGACATCGACGGCACCGTCGCGCTGGCCGTGTCCCGCAGCCCGTACGACATGACCCGGGTGGGCGAGGACGAACCGAACACTGCGGTGATCGCGGCGGTCCGGGCGATGCACGCGGCCGGGTACGGGGTGGTCTTCTGCTCCGGGCGGGACGTCTCCGCGCGGGAGGCCACCGAGGCGTGGCTGGCCCGACACGTCCGGGTCCCCTACCTCGGCCTGCACCTGCGGGCCGTCGGCGACTCCCGGAAGGACTCGATGGTGAAGCGGGAGATCTACGACCGGGAGATCCGGGACCGTTACCGGGTGGCCGGCGTCTTCGACGACCGTGTCCAGGTGGTCCAGATGTGGCGAGCCCTCGGCCTCACCGTGTTCCAGGTGGCCGAGGGCGACTTCTGAGGCGCGTCCGGACGGCCCCCCGCGCGTACGGGGGGCCGTCCGGACGGTTCACCGGGTGAGGGCGACGGTGGCCTCGGCGAGGACGCCGTTGACGGCGACGGTGAGGCGTACCGGGGCGCCGGGCCGCAGTGCCGTCAGGGTGCCGGTGGCCGGGTCGAACCGGGCCGTGTGCCAGGGACGCACCCCGGCCGCCCCGCCGATGTGCAGCGCGGGCGAGGCGGACCAGTCCGCGCTGACCGGTGCGGCCACCGGGACCGTACGCCCGCCGGGTTGGGTCAGCGTGGCGGTGACCGTCGCCGGTGCGCCTACCGCGACGCTGGCCGGGGCGTTCAACGCGAGCCGATCGGTGTGGGCGTGGAACTCCGCGTCCACCCAGCGTGGCCCCTCGGCGAGCGGGTCGCGACGGGCCCGGTCGGCCTCGGCCGGGGTGACCGGGTCGACACCGAACTCCGTCCAGCCGGTGAAGCCGCCCTGGTCGGCGGGGGTCGACGGCGTCTTGCCCGAGTTGCCGTTGATCACGTACGGCACCCCGTCGACCCGGTCGGCGTGGAAGGTGCCGACGTGCCCGCCCACGAACAGCGCGCCCTTGCCGGTGCGGTGCTGGAAGTCGGCCAGCCACTGTTCCAGCAGCGCCGCCTCCTTGCGGTCACCGAGCTGGCTGGCCTGCGCCGGGCTCGGGTCCCGCGCCGGGTGGTGGTGCAGGACGACGACCGAGCCGACGCGCCTGTCGGTGGCCGCCGCGTCCAGCGTCTCGCGCAGCATCCGCACCTGGTCGAAGCCGCCACCCCGCAGCGTCCCGGTGGACGAGTTCAGGGTGACGAACCGGGTGCCGGCGTGGTCGAACACCCGTGAGGTGGCGCCGAACGCGGCAGCGAAGTTGCTGATCGGGGCACCCATGATCTCGTGGTTGCCGGGGACGTAGTACCAGGGCAGCGCGTCGCCCAGCTCCTCGTCGAGGATGCGCCGGGCCAGCGCGAAGTCGGCCGGATAGGCCGTGTCCACGAAGTCACCGTTGATCAGCAGGAAGTCCGGCCGGGCGGCCTTCACCTCGCGCAGCGTCCGCCGGGCCTGGGCGACCAGGTCGCTGTCCGGGTCGGCGGCGACGAACTGGGCGTCGGAGAGCACCGCGAACCGCCAGGGGGCACCGTCCACCGTGCCGTCGCGGACCACCACCCGATCGGTACGCGGGGCCACTGCCGGCACGTCGATCGTCGGCGGCACCTTCGCCACCAGGTCATCGATGATCACTTCGCTGCGGTACTGCGCGGCGGCGTTGGTCTCGGCCACGTAGAAGCGGCGCACCCGTACCGGGTACTGCACGCCGGCCGGCACCGCGAACTCCACGTACCGCCAGCCGGTCCAGGTGATCAGCGGGCCGCGCAGCACGTGCTGGGTGTCCTGCGCGTCGTGCAGGTGCAGGCTCGGCCACTCCCCGGTGCCGTTGCCGTGGATCCACATGCCGAAGGCCTGCGGCTGGCCCGGGACCTCGATCCAGGCCGGCGGGTCGGCGTACGCGGCCCGGGTGCCGGTGGACTGGCTGAAGTCGTACGACATCTTCAGGCCGGTGCCGGTGTGACCCGGCGCCGGCGCGACCGAGCCGCTGGCCCGTGCCTGGCTGAACCGCCAGGACGCCGCGTCGTCGAAGCCGGCGACCGGCACGTCGGTCAGCCCGACCGTGACCGGCAGGACGGTGCTCGTCCGTCCGACGCGGACGGTCACCAGTGCGGAGCCGGTGTCGCGCAGGGCGGTGACGGTGAGGTTGCCGTCCCGGTTCGGGGTGATCCGCAGCAGGTCGCGGTCGTAGTCGAGGGTGAGGTCCGCCGGCTCGATCGGCGCGGTGTTGCCCTCGGCGTCGTAGCCGACCACCCCGACCAGGGCGTTGCCGTCCCGGCCGGTCAGCCCGATCCGTGGCACCGTGGCGCCGAGCCGGGTCAGCGGGCCCAGGACGGTCAGGCCCAGCGAGCCGGTCGCCCGACCCCGGGCGGCGGTGACCGTGCTGGTTCCCGGTGTGCCGGCGTGGAAGACACCGTCGCGGTCGACGCGGCCACGTACCGCCGGGGTCGCCCGCCAGGTGGGCGCACCCGCCGCCGGGCCGTACGTCTCGTCGTAGCCGGCCGCGGTGAGGGTGCGGGTCAGCCCGGGGAAGACCCGGTCGGGCCGGCCGCCGCGCACCGGGGAGACGCCCGGGGCGGCGGTGGGGTCGCTGGCCGTCTCGACCCAGTAGCCGGTGAGCCGGCCGCTGCCCTTGGGCGCGTAGATCGCCAGGCCGTTGGGCACCGCCCGTTCGCTGCCGTCGGAGGGGCCGTTCTCCACCTGCACGGCCGACGCGCCGGGCTCGCGGGCCAGCAGCGTGGACGATCCGC
This sequence comes from Micromonospora sp. MH99, assembly GCF_021442385.1. Taxonomy (GTDB): domain Bacteria; phylum Actinomycetota; class Actinomycetes; order Mycobacteriales; family Micromonosporaceae; genus Micromonospora. The sequence continues at coordinate 1,042 of NZ_MUZA01000065.1, read as the reverse complement.
CACCGTCGAGGTTGAGCGCGTCCCGGGCGCCCAGCTCGGCCATCATCCGGCCCATCTCGGTCTGCGTCACGCCGCGACTGTCGACCTGCCGACCGTCCACCGTCAGCATGATCATCTTTCGGCCGTCGGCGCTGAACCCGACAGCCGTACGCGGGGCGAGGGTCGCGTCGGCGATGCTCTGCACGACGCCGTCGCGGACCAGGACGTTGCCGCCCCCGACCGCCGCGTGCAGGGCGCTCCCGTCGGACGACTTCGGCCGCCAGGTCACCGAGACCGGGTCACCGACGTGCAGCCCGGCCAGTGCGTCCGCTCCGGCGTCGCGGCCGAGCAGCACCGTGCTGCCGGCGACGACCGGGCCGCTGCCGGCCACGCCGGCCACCGCGGCCACCCGGCCGCCGGTCACTGTCACCTCGACCACCCGGGCCGCGCCCTCCACGGCCCGCTGGCGGGAGTACGTCCCCCACAGCTCGGTGAACGCGCCGATGCCGTCGGCCTGCACCATGTTGTTGAACTGGGTCAACGCCACCGGCCCGGTGGGCAGGGTGGCGCTGCCGTCGAAGTTCACCTCGACCACCCGACCGAGCCCGGTGGCGGTGACCGCCACGGCGTTGGGGTGACCGCCGACCGCCGACTGGATCAGCTCGCCGTTGCGGATGCCGACGCCCTGCGCGGCCCCCGAGTTGTTGATGTCGAAGAAGTCACCGTTGACCGCGGCGACCGCCCGCGAGTCGTCCACCGCCTTGCGCAGCGGCTCGGCCCGGCTGACCGCGCCGGAGTTGACGTAGTCGACCGTGGACCCGCCGGCGAGGTCGGTGGTGAGCGCGTCGGCGCGCAGCCAGCCGTCGGCGTCGTACCTGTCGAAGGAGGTGAGCTGCACGCCCGGCGCGACCGGACGGGTGGCCTTCGTGGTGTCCAGGCCGCCGGCCGGCTCCAGCCCGCCAGCGGCGGCGGCCGGGGCGGTCGCGGCGGTCGGGTCGGCGGCGAGGCTGACCGAGTCGGCCGGGTGGGACGACGCGGCGGGTGCGTCCTCGGCGGCGGTGGC
>NZ_MUZA01000064.1 GCF_021442385.1 Micromonospora sp. MH99 | reverse complement strand
CCGTCCGCCGGCCCGCCGCCGTCGACACCGGCCGCGCCGCTTCCGGCCGCGTCCGGGCCGCCGGCACCGCCTCCGGTCGCTCCCGACCTCGCGGTACGCGCGCTCGCGGCGTCACCGGCCGGCCGGCCGCTGCCGGTGCGGTTGGCGCCTGACCGCCTGGCGTCCGGTTCATCCGACACGGCGTACCGTCCCCTCGCCTACCTGATAGCGGGTGCCGCGCAGCGCGGCCGGCACGTCGTCGTCCACGGCGCAGGTGACCAGCAGCTGGCTCGCCCCGCCGACCAGCTCCGCCAGCCGCTCCCGCCGCCCGGTGTCCAGCTCGGCGAAGACGTCATCGAGCACCAGGACCGGCTCGATACCGTCGGCGCGCAGCAGGTCGTACCCGGCCAGCCGCAGCGCGAGCGCGAAGGACCAGGACTCGCCGTGGCTGGCGTACCCCTTGGCAGGGAGCGGCCCGAGAGACAGGGCCAGCTCGTCGCGGTGCGGCCCGACGAGGGTGGTCCCCCGTTCGATCTCCGCGGTCCGCGAGGCGGCGAGCGCGGTGGTCAGCGCCTCGGCCAACGCGGCCCGGTCGGTGGTCGGCTCGGCCAGCTCGATCGACGGCCGGTAGGCGATACCTGCCGCGCCCCGCCCGGCGGCCACCGCGTCGTACGCCTTGGCGACGTGCGGAGTGAGCGCGGCGACCAGCTCCAGCCGCCCGGCGAGCAGCTCCGCGCCGTGCTGGGCCAGGTGGGTGTCCCAGACGGCGAGGGTGCCGAGGTCACCGCCCCGGGAGCCACCGGTCTTGCGGGCGAGGTACGCGGTGCGCAGCAGAGCGTTGCGCTGCTTGACGACCCGCTCGTAGTCGGCCCGTACGCCCGCGTAGCGGGGCTGCCGGTTGACCAGGAGGTCGTCCAGGTAGCGGCGGCGCTCGGCCGGGTCGCCACGGACCAGCTCCAGGTCCTCCGGCGCGAAGAGGACCAGTCGCAGGGCGCCGAGCACGTCCCGGGCCCGCCGAGCCGGGGAGCGGCCCAGCCGCGCCCGGTTGGCCCGGCCGGGCACGATCTCCAGCTCGACGAGGAGTTCGCGACCGTCGTGGACCACCGCGCAGCGGATCACCGCCGAGGTGGCGCCCATCCGGACCAGCGGCGCGTCCGTGGCGACCCGGTGCGAATCCAGGGTCGCCACGTAGCCGAGCGCCTCGACGAGGTTGGTCTTGCCGACGCCGTTGGCGCCGATCAGGACGTTCGCCCCCGGCTGGAGGTCGACGGCGACCCGCTCGTACGAGCGGAAGTCGACCAGTTCCAGCCGGTGGACGTACACAGGATGTGGATACCGCTCAGCGCTTGTGGACGGCGTGGCCACCGAACTGCTGGCGCAGCGCGGAGACGGCCTTCATGGCGGGTGAGTCGTCCTGCCGGGAGGCGAACCGGGCGAACAGGGCGGCGGTGATGACGTTCAGCGGGACGGCGAGCCGGACCGCCTCGTCGACGGTCCAGCGACCCTCGCCGGTGTCCTCCGTGTAGCCGCTCAGGTCGGCCAGCTCCGGGTCCTCGTCGAGGGCCCGGTCCAGCAGGTCGAGCAGCCAGGAGCGGACCACGGTGCCCTCGCGCCAGGACTTGAACACGCCCGGGACGTTGGTCACCAGCTCGGAGGCGTGCAACAGCTCGTAGCCCTCGGCGTAGGCGTGCATGAGGCCGTACTCGATGCCGTTGTGCACCATCTTCGAGTAGTGCCCGGCACCGACCGGGCCGGCGTGCACGAAACCGAACTCGCCCTCCGGCTTGAGCGCCTGGAAGATCGGCATGAGCCGGTCGACGTGCTCCTGCGCGCCGCCGACCATCAGCCCGTAGCCGTTCTGCCGGCCCCAGACGCCACCGGAGACGCCGACGTCCACGTAGCCGATGCCGCGCTCGTTCAACCGCTCGGCCCGGGGAGCGTCGTCGCTGAAGCGGGAGTTGCCGCCGTCGATGATGATGTCGCCGTCGCCGAGCACCCCGGCGAGTTCGTCGATCGTGGCGTCGGTGACGCCGGCGGGCACCATGACCCAGACCGCCCGCGGCGATTCCAGCTTCTGCGCCAGCTCGGCGAGGCTTGCCGCGTCGCTCAGCTGCGGGTTGTGATCGAATCCGACCACCTCGTGGCCGGCAGCCCGCAACCGCTCGCGCATGTTGCCGCCCATCCGGCCGAGTCCTACCAGGCCGAGCTGCATCTGTTCCTACCTCCGTGGATCTGGGTGTTGCTTGGCGCGATCAGCGAGACACGCGGATCGGCATGATGAGGTACCGATACCCCGGAATGGCCTCGCCATCCTCGCCGGCGGGTGAGATCACCGCGGGTTTGAAGGCGTCGACGAACGACAGCACGGCGGTCTGCGAACCCAGGTTCGCCAAGCCGTCGATGAGGTACTGCGGGTTGAAGCCGATGGTCAGCGCGTCACCGGTGAAGGTGGCCTCCATCGCCTCGCTCGCCCGCGCCTCCTCGGAGCCGCCGGCCTCGACCACCAGCCCGTCGGCGCTGAAGCTGAGCAGCACCGGAGTGGTGCGCTCGGCCACCAGGGCGACCCGCTTGACGACCTCGATCAGGGTGCTGACCGACACCCGGGCCTCGGCGTTGTGGGTGGCCGGGAAGAGCGAGCGCACCGGCGGGTAGTTCGCGCCGTCGAGCAGCCGGCTGGTGGTGCGGCGGGTGCCGCCGGCGAGGCCGACCATGCCCTCGCCCGCCGCGCCCTGAGCGAGCGCGAGGGTGACCTCGCCACCCAGCGGGCCGAGCGCCTTGGCGGTGTCGTTCAGGGTGCGGGCCGGCACTAGGGCGTTGATGCTCACGTCGGGATCGTCGGGCCGCCACTGGATCTCGCGCAGCGCCAGCCGGTACCTGTCGGTGGCGAGCATCGACAGCGTGCTGCCGGAGAGCTCGACGCGGACGCCGGTCATCATCGGCAGCGTCTCGTCCCGGCCGGCGGCGATGGCCACCTGGGAGACCGCTGTGGCGAACGCCGCGGCGTCGACGGTGCCGGCGCTCTGCGGCATCTCGGGCAGGGCCGGGTAGTCCTCCACCGGCATGGTGGGCAGGGTGAACCGGGCGCTGCCGCAGACCAGCTCGAGGTGGGCGCCGACCGCGGCGATGTCGACCGGCTTGGCCGGCAGCGCCTTGGTGATCTCGGCGAGCAGGCGGCCGGAGACCAGCGCGGCGCCGTCGGCGTCACCCTGCACCTCGACGGTCACCTGACTGGAGACCTCGTAGTCGAAGCCGGAGACCCGCAGGTTGCCGTCGGTGACGCGGAGCATCACCCCGGCGAGCACCGGTACGGATGGCCGGTTCGGCAGGCTCTTCGCGGTCCACGCCACGGCCTCGGCGAGCGCGTCGCGCTCCACTCGGAACTTCATCAATGCCTCCGCGTCGACGTCAGCGACAACTCTCTCATGCCGACCGCTGCCTACCGTCCCGCCCGACCGTGCGGGTACCCATCGCACCTTAGGGCGCGGGGACATCGGCTGTGCGCCCGACCCCGTGGATCGTGTCGATGCTGACCGGCCTGTCCGGCAGCGTTCGGCCCGATCCACAGAAAGCCCAACGGTGATGATTGGTTTTTGTTCTCTTAGAAGAGATAACCCATCGTCTTCATCGCACCTGTGCAAACTGTGGAGAACTCGGGTCTGCGCAGCTCAGACAGGTTATCCACCGGTGAGTTGGCTGTGGAGAACCGGGGGTACAACTGCCTCGTGTGTCCACAGCCCGGCGACGACGGCTGGTTGTCCACCGTTGTCCACCGGTTGTCCACCGGTAATCCACCGACTTTCTCCCCATGCCTGTGGACGACCGGGAAGATCACCATTGCTGTTGTCCCCAGAACCTTCAACAGCTCGTACACAGGTCGACGATCATCGGTGGACAACGACGTCGTTGTCCCCAGCCGTCCACAGCGTCGTACACAGGGTTTCTCCACAGCCTGTGGGTAACTGGCGGAGGACGGACCGTAGTTATCCACCGACGGTGGACAACGAGCTGTGGACAACGAGTGAGTATCAAGGTGGTCACGGCGTCGATCCTGTGGCCTGCACCATGTCGAGGGTCAAGCCGAAGCCGCCCCGGGAGGTCAGCCGAGGCCCGCCGGAGACGAAAAAAAGAACGCCCGGCCGGATCTCCGGCCGGGCGTGTCCGCCGCGTCGTGCGGGCGTACCCCTCAGGTGTTCTGCTTGATCCGGTTGGTCAGCTCGGCGATCTGGTTGTAGAGCGAACGCCGCTCGGCCATCTGCTGCCGGATCTTGCGGTCCGCGTGCATGACGGTGGTGTGGTCCCGGCCGCCGAACGCCTGCCCGATCCGGGGCAACGACAACTCGGTCAGCTCCCGACACAGGTACATGGCCACCTGGCGGGCGTTCACCAGCACCCGGGAGCGGGACTGGCCACGCAGGTCCTCCAGGCTCACCCCGAAGTAGTCGGCAGTGGAGACCATGATCTGGTCCGCAGTGATCTCCGGGCCGGCGCCGTCCGGGATGAAGTCCCGCAACACCTCCTCGGCCAGGGACAGCTCGACCGTCGACCGGGTCAGGCTCGCGAACGCGGTCACCCGGATCAGCGCGCCCTCCAACTCCCGGATCGAGTTCGACACCCGCGAGGCGATGAACTCCAGCACGTCCGGCGGGGCGTACAGCCGCTCCTGCGCCGCCTTCTTCTGCAGGATCGCGATCCGCGTCTCCAGATCCGGTGGCTGGATGTCCGCGAGCAGGCCCCACTCGAAGCGGGTCCGCAGCCGGTCCTCAAGCGTCGCCAACTGCTTCGGCGACCGGTCCGAGGTGATGACGATCTGCTTGTTGGCGTTGTGCAGGGTGTTGAAGGTGTGGAAGAACTCCTCCTGCGTACGCTCGCGGTTCTCCAGGAACTGGATGTCGTCGATCAGCAGGATGTCGACGTCGCGGTAGCGCCGCTGGAACGCACTGGTCTTGTCGTCCCGCAGCGAGTTGATGAAGTCGTTGGTGAACTCCTCGGTCGAGACGTACCGCACCGACCGGGCGTTGCCGAGCGTCGTGGCGTAGTGCCCGATCGCGTGCAGCAGGTGCGTCTTGCCCAACCCCGAGCTGCCGTAGATGAACAGCGGGTTGTACGCCTTCGCCGGCGACTCGGCCACCGCCACGCTCGCCGCGTGGGCGAACCGGTTGGACGAGCCGATGACGAACGTCTCGAACATGTACTTCGGGTTCAGCCGGTTGCCGCCGGTGTCGGCGCCGGGCAGCCGGCGGTCGTCGCGTCCGCCCGCGCGGTGTTCCATCCCACTGCGGCCCGGACCGCTGTCCGTCGCACCGTCGCGGGGCAGCGAACGGATCACGTGCTGGTCCCGGGGGGACGCGGCGTCCTCGCGGTAGCGGGGTTCGTACGGCCGGGTGTCCGGGCCGGGCGGGTCGAGGCGGGCGGCCTGCTCGTCGTACCCACGCCGCTCGGGCGCCGGTCGGGGCGACCGCATCGGCTCGACGAAGGCCGCGCTGAAGAGGGCCTCCTGCCCGTCCCGACTGGCGGGGATCAGACCGGACCGGTGCCCGTCGACGGCCGGCGCGGGAGGCGGGCCCGCCGGCTGCGGCGGTACGGCGGTCGCGGGCGGGCGCTGCTGCTCACCGATGGCCTCGTCGGCGGCGGGCCGTCCGGTGTACTCGTCGGCCGCGGGCCGTCCGGTGTACTCGTCGCCGAGCGGGGCGGACGGCGGGTCCTCGACGTCGAGCAGACCCGGCTCGGGAGTACTGCGGTAGACCGTGCCGGCCGGGCGTCCGGTGGCGTCCTCGGCCACCCGCACCGTCACGGCCACCTGGATCGGTCGGCCGAGCCGGCGGGTCAGCGCCTCGGTGATCGCCGGGCGGAGCCGCGACTCGATCACGTCCCGGGTGAACGCGTCCGGTACGGAGAGCAGCGCGGTGTCCTCGACGATCGCCCGGAGCCGGGTCAGCCGGAGGTAGGCGCGCTGCTGGGCGGAGATGATCTCGTCGGCGAGCTCGTCGGTCGCCGCCAACCACACCGCGGCAAGGTCGGTCGTACCGGCCACCGTCGTGCCACCCCCTCGCCTCTGCTCCCGGCCGCCGCTGTCTGCCAGCCGGCCGTCCCGGGCCCGCCGCGTGCGCGGGTGGAACAACACCCACCCGGACAGCTGACCAGCGGTCGTCCACAGGTTATCCACAGCCTGTGTACCGACCGATTGTGGTCGCCCGCCGGGCGCGGGTGGGACCTGCCCCCTGCCTGGACGTGCGCTGAAGCGGGTTCACCGTGCCGAACGATTCACCAGCGTGTCCGGTCTTGCCTGCGCGCGACGACCGGAGCTTCCGACGCTCACCGCAATCGGGCACGGTAACAGCGTTGTCCCTGCCCCATCAACCGGCGACGCGGCAGCGGCCTTGTCGGCATCAGCGAAAAGCGCCCCTTCGGTCCCGGGCGCGTCCCGTTGTCCCCCGCTGTGGGTGTTTGACGGTCATTGCACCCCTGCGTAGGCTGGAGCGGCTGCTCTCTCGTCCTCTGCTAGGGTGATGGGTGCTTGCTGTCCGCGGTCGCATCCCCGCACCTTCGAGGTTCGGCTCCGCAGGGCAGCACCGATCGGTGGCCACCGTCGAGGTGGCCTGGACCACCCCACGACCCCGGCGATCCCGTCGCGCGGGGCGCGTACGAAAACGGAGAGCCTGACGTGAGCAAGCGCACCTACCAGCCGAACAACCGCCGGCGCGCGAAGACCCACGGCTTCCGGCTGCGCATGCGCACCCGTGCCGGCCGTGCCATCCTCTCGAGCCGCCGCGCCAAGGGTCGCACCACCCTGTCGGCCTGAGCCGACCGGGCCGGTCCGGGGGACGTGGGCAGTCGTGCTGGCCGCCGCACAGCGACTGCGGCGTAGCACTGACTTCGCCGCAGCGGTTCGCGGTGGCCGACGCGTCGGCCGAGGCGCGATCGTGGTCCACCTGACCATGCCGTCGACCACCGGGACCAGCACAACGACCTCGCCGGAGCCGGCGCGGGACACCGTTGCGGAGCAGCCCTCCGCGCCGGCCCGCGCCGGCTTCGTCGTGTCCAAGGCCGTCGGCAACGCGGTGGTCCGTAACAAGGTCCGGCGTCGACTGCGGGCGTTGGTCCGGGAGCGGCTCGGCGCGCTGCCCGCCGGCAGCACCCTTGTCGTCCGGGCGCTTCCCGCCGCGGCTGGCGCCTCGTACCCCCGGCTCGCCACGGACCTGGACTCCGCCATCGCGGTCGCCCGGACGCCCCGGGAGAGGCGGTCCCGGTGAGCACCGACCCGACCGCCACGCGCCCGACGTCAACCGGTGCCAGGGTGCTGATCGCGCCCATCATCGCGTACCGTCGGTGGATAAGTCCGGCACTGCCGGCTCGCTGTCGGTTCTACCCGTCGTGCAGTGCGTACGCCCAGGAGGCGGTGGCCCGGCACGGCGCGCTCCGGGGAGCCGCGCTGGCGGTCCGGCGGCTGTTGCGCTGCCACCCCTTCCACCCTGGTGGACATGACCCGGTGCCGGAGCCGGGCGGTCGCCGCCGTGCCGATGTGACTGGAGCACCGAATTGAGTCTCGACTGGATCTACTACGCGATTTCGTGGATCCTGCTGACCTGGCACTCCGCCTGGGACGCCATCGGGGTGCCCGTCGACGCGGTGATCGGCACCAACTTCGCCTGGATCCTGGCCATCGTCTTCCTGGTGGTCTCCGTCCGGGTGATCCTGTTCCCGGTCTTCGTCAAGCAGATCAAGTCCCAGCGGGCGATGCAGGCGCTGCAGCCCAAGGTCAAGGAGCTGCAGGAGAAGCACAAGGGTGACCGGGAGACGCTCCAGAAAGAGATGATGGAGCTGTACCGGAAGGAAAAGGCCAACCCGCTCATGGGCTGCCTTCCGATGTTCCTCCAGATCCCGGTCTTCCTCGGCCTCTTCCACGTGCTGCGCCGCCTCGACCCGGCCAAGCAGAGCAAGACGCTCTACGGCTGGACTGTCGAGCAGTTCGACAGCGCGTCGAACGCCAAGCTCTTCACCGCCCCGATCGCCGGCAAGTTCGGCTCCAGCGCCGACGAGCTGGCCCGTCTCGGCGCCAACGGCACCACGGTCAAGATCATCGCTGGTGTCCTGGTCCTGGTCATGATCGCCACCACCTACCTGACCAGCCGCCAGATGATCCTCAAGACCGGTTGGGCTGAGGACCCGCAGCAGCGGATGATCCAGCGACTGATGCTCTACGGCATCCCCGCGTCGCTGTTGATCTCCGGCTCGATCTTCCCGATCGGCGTCATCATCTACTGGGTCACGAACAACCTCTTCACGCTCGGGCAGCAGCAGTGGGTGCTGCGGAAGTTCCCGCCGCCGGTGACCGCCAAGAAGGCAGCCGCTCCCGCCGCCACTCGCGGGCCGGTGCAGCCCGCCAAGTCGGGCGGCCTGTTCGGTCGCGGCAAGGCCGCCCCCGTGGCCCCGGTCAAGGCGACCGCCCCGAAGGTGGCGGGCCCGAAGCCGGGCGCCAAGCCGGCCAACCCGAAGAAGAGCCGCCCGGCCAAGCGGCAGGGCTGACCCCCGTAGGGCCGCCGTCGGGCAACCGACGGCGGCCCGACCCCGCACCGCGCAGCCGCCGTACGGCCGGCGCCGGGCGGAACCGACCGCGCAGGCCGCGGTCACGGGCGACACTGCCCGTACAGACGTGCCCGTGGGCACCGGCGACCTCCCGCCGGCCCCGGGAAACCAGCGGACCCGACGGTCCGGCCGAGCGAGTACGGAGATGAGACCGTGACCGAGACCAGCATCCCCCGCGCCGAGCAGTCCCTGGACGAGGAGGAGACCGCGACGCTCGCGGTGGACGGCGACGACACCGAGGCCGACGAGGTCGACGGCGACGAGACCGAGGCCACCGCCGGTGGCCGTGAGAAGAAGTCCCTGGGAGAGTCCGACCTGTTCCGGCAGAGCGAGATCGCGGCCGACTACGTCGAAGGGCTGCTCGACATCCTCGACTACGACGGCGACATCGACGAGCTGGTCGCCGGCGGCCGTCCGGTGGTCGAGGTCGTCGGTGCCCGACTGCAGAACCTGGTCGGCCAGCGCGGCGCCACCCTGGAGGCGCTCCAGGAGCTGACCCGGCTCGCCATCTTCCGGCAGACCGGTACGCCGAGCCGCCTGCTGCTCGACGTCGGCGGCTACCGGGCGAACCGCCGTAAGGAACTCGCCGCCGTCGCCAAGAACGCTGTCGAGAAGGTCAAGGAGTACGGCGAGCCGGTGCGCCTGGAGGCGATGTCCGCGTTCGAGCGCAAGTGCGTCCACGACGTCGTCAACGCCATGGCCGGCGTGGAGAGCGAGTCGGAGGGCGTCGAGCCCAACCGTCGCATCGTCGTACGGCCGGCGGACTGACTCCGTTGACCCACGACGACACCACGGCTGACACCGTGACCGGCCCGGGCGGCACGCCGTCCGGGCCGTCCGCTGTCCGGCGTGCCACCCCCGGAACCGATACCGACCCGACGGGCTACGACCCGTCCTCCGCTGTCCCCGTTGACGGTTCGCCACCGGCGGCTGCCTCGACCGAGGGCACACCGTCGCCGTCGGACGTCGCGCTGCCGCCCGAGCTGGCACCTGCCGCACTGACTCTCTTCGGTGACCGGCTCGACCTGGCCGCCGCGTACGCCGAAATCCTCGCCACCGACGGCGTGGTCCGCGGTTTGATCGGCCCGCGCGAGGCGCCCCGGATCTGGGACCGTCATCTCCTCAACTGCGCCGCGGTGGTCGAGCGCATTCCGACCGGAGCGAGCGTGCTCGACGTGGGCTCCGGCGCCGGCCTGCCCGGTCTGGTGCTGGCCATCGCACGCCCCGACCTGACGGTCACTCTGATCGAGCCGCTGGCTCGGCGGACGTCGTTCCTGATCGAGGTCGTCGAACGGCTCGGCTTGACCCGGTCGGTACGGGTGTTTCGCGGTCGGGCCGACGAAGCCGCCAGCGGATCGAGTGGCCGGGAGCCGATCAGCGGCGACGTGGTGACGGCCCGCGCGGTCGCACCGCTGGACCGGCTGGCGACCTGGTGCCTCCCGCTCGCCGTGCGCGGCGGGCGGCTACTGGCACTCAAGGGATCGTCCGCTGCCGCCGAGATCGAGGAGCACGCCGACGTCGTGGCGCGGCTCGGTGGCGGGGAAGCCGCCGTACACCTCTGTGGGGTCGGCGTGATCGACCCGCCCACGACCGTGGTGGAGATCGTCCGCGAGCGGATGGTCGGTCCGGCCCGCCCGGCCGCCAGCAAGCGCTCCCGGGGCGGGCGAGCCCGACGCCGCTGACCATCGCGCCATCGGGCGTCCGGTCGGAGGGTTGCCTCGTTGTACCGGTACGGATGGACGAGGGAATGAGAACCCGACGTGGACCGGCCGCGCCCGTCCGCCGTAGGCTGACCGCGCGTCGATAATGTGGAGCGGCCGACGGACGTCGCGGACTCCGACCGCTCCCGAGGGGCCGTACGCTCCGGGGTGCGAGCGGGTGTGGCCAAGTTGACCGGGGCGCGGACCGACCATCCGAAGCGGGCAGGGATGACAGGTGCATGACGACGGCAGGTACGACGATCCACGCGTGACCGGGTCAACCAGCGACCCTGTTTCACGTGAAACCGACTACCCCAGCTGGTCGCCCGGTGCCACCGGGGCGTCCACCCCTCAGGCGGACAGCGATCCGCTGGCATCGCGGGACGACCCGGCGGTTCATCCCGCCGGGCTCGAGACTCCCGAGCCGACGGCTGGTCGTCGAGCATCGGACGGACCCAGCCGACCGGTCAACGCGGCCGAGGTGCGACAGCCGCTCGGCCGGCGGAACACGGCTGCGGCGGTTCGCTTCGAGCCGGCGGTGCCGCACCAGCCGACCGCCGCGGCGGCACGCGATGCGGCGCCGGTGGTCCCGGACGTACCGGTCGCGTCGACCGAGTCGCTGGCTGCGGTAGCGGCCGATCCCACGTACGTTTCACGTGAAACCCCGACGCGCGAAGAGGATGACCCACCGTTGGCTATGGAGGCGATGCGCGCCGTGCAGATCCTGAATCCCAGTGGCGAGGTGACCATGCCTCGACCGGACCGGACCCGGGTCATGTGCGTCGCCAACCAGAAGGGCGGCGTGGGTAAGACCACGACCACTGTCAACCTCGCCGTGGCGCTCGCCCTGCATGGCAACCGGGTGCTCGTGGTCGACCTCGATCCGCAGGGCAACGCCTCGACGGGCCTCAACGTGCCGCACCACACCGGCATCCCCGACGTGTACGACTGTCTGATCAACAGCGTGCCGCTCTCCGAGGTGGCGCAGGCGGTCGAGGGCATCCCCAACCTGTGGTGCGTACCGGCCACGATCGACCTCGCCGGGGCGGAGATCGAGCTGGTGTCGGTGGTGGCGCGGGAGTCGCGCCTCGACCGCGCGATCGCCGCCTACCCCGGCCAGTTCGACTACGTCTTCATCGACTGCCCGCCGTCGCTCGGCCTGCTCACGGTCAACGCCCTGGTCGCCGCGCAGGAGGTGCTGATCCCGATCCAGTGCGAGTACTACGCCCTGGAAGGGCTCAACCAGCTGATCAACAACATCAACCTGGTGCGGCAACACCTCAACCCGAAGCTCGACGTGTCCACCATCCTGCTGACCATGTACGACAGGCGTACCCGCCTCGCGGACGCGGTCGAGCAGGACGTCCGGAACCACTTCGGCGACAAGGTCCTCCAAGCGGTCATCCCCCGCAACGTGCGGGTCTCCGAGGCACCCAGCTACGGCCAGTCGGTGATGACCTACGATCCCGGTTCGCGGGGCGCCACGAGCTACTTCGAGGCTGCCCAGGAGATCGCCGAGCGGGGCGTCAAGGAGCCGGTGGGCCGGAATGCGTAGTGGGGACAAGTCGCTGGGAGGCGTGGCATGAAGAACCGTCCTCGGGGTGGTCTGGGACGGGGCCTGGGGGCGCTCATCCCGACCGGGCCGGTGCCGGGTGCCGCCGGCACCGTGACGGCCGAACCGGAGAACGGGCACGTTGACGTTGACGTCGACGACGGGGCGACAGTCGGGCCCCAGTCGACGGCTTCCGTCGTGCCGGCCGTCCAGCAGCCCGAGTCCACGCTCAGTCCCGTGCCGGGTGCCCGGTTCGCGGAGATCCCGGTCGACGCGATCGTGCCGAACCCGAAGCAGCCCCGCCAGGTCTTCGACGAGGAGGCGCTGGAGGAACTGAAGACCTCGATCCAGGAGGTCGGCTTCCTGCAGCCGATCGTCGTGCGCCAGCTCGACGACGAGAAGTACGAGTTGGTGATGGGTGAGCGCCGTTGGCGGGCCGCCCAGGCGGTGGGCCGGGAGAACATCCCGGCGATCGTCCGGGACACCCGTGACGACGCGATGCTCCGTGACGCGCTGCTGGAGAACATCCATCGGGCCAACCTGAACCCGTTGGAAGAGGCCGCCGCGTACCAGCAGCTGCTGGAGGAGTTCGGTGCCACCCACGAGGAGTTGGCCCGCCGGATCGGCCGCAGCCGGCCGCAGATCTCCAACACCATCCGGCTCCTGAACCTGCCGGCCCAGGTGCAGCGTCGGGTTGCCGCAGGCATCCTGTCCGCCGGTCACGCCCGCGCGCTGTTGAGCCTCGACGACTCGGAGGCCCAGGAGCAGTTGGCATTGCGGATCGTGGCCGAAGGGCTGTCCGTACGGGCGACCGAGGAGATCGTGGCCCTCACCCTGAACGACGGCCCCGCGAAGGGCCAAGCTGCCAAGCGTCGTCCGAAGCCGCACGCGCCTGCGCTGTCGGATCTCGCCGATCGGCTGTCGGACCGCTTCGACACCCGGGTGAAGGTGGACATCGGCCGGAGCAAGGGCAAGATCACGATCGAGTTCGCCACTGTGGACGACCTGGAGCGGATCGTCGGCATCATCGGCGTTCCGCAGGAGGAGGAGACGGAGGACTGAGCCTCCCGTCCCCACCCACGGCCGCGCTTCCCCTCGGGGTGCGCGGCCGTTCCGCATCCGTCCTCGTTTCACGTGAAACGGCATCGCTCATCCAGCGGCCAGGAACCGCTCCTCTCGACTGGCCGGCCCACCCGGCTTCGGCGCTCGGCAGGGACGCAGGTGCCGTGCCGGGGCGGCGGGGCATGAACGGTGCCGTCTCGGTGCGGCTGATGAGGGTTCGGTAGGCCGGGATGGTCGATGTCGTCGGCGGCGCGATGCTCCAGACCGAGGCCAGGATGGTCGGCACGTCGCCGGCGCAGTCCCCAGACCTGGCCGGGACGGCGGACACCGCGGCGCGGCGCCCTTGGACTTGGCCGGGAGGGTGGGCACCTTGGCGGCGCGGTGTCCAGCGCAAGACTGGGATGGCCGGCATTCGGCGGTACCGGTGCCCAGACCTCGTCGATGGACGCCTCGGCGGCGCGGCATCTGGATCAGCGCCCAGGAAGGTCGACGCTTGGGCGGCGCGGTGTCGAGCGACTCAGGCGGATCTTCGCGGCGTGACAGCGTGGTCCTGGAACCGCAGGAGTCGTGAGGCCGGAGCGCCTAGTGTCGACTCGGCGCAACCAACGTGGGCCGGCCGCGAATGTCGGTAGGAGCCCATACCTGCGAGGTCGCGGGAGTAATCGCCGATGTCTGCGCCACGGCCACGAGCGCTCGACCGTTGCGAAATCGGCGAGGGCCCGCAGATCCCGTGTCAGTTGGGGGCAGGCCAGCACCGCCTACGCCGTGCGGGTCGCCCCGGCCCACGAGGCGGCAGCGTCGAGTCTCCTGGGGCTGAGCGCGCGGAACAACCGGCACACCGTCGGCGCGCGGAGTCCGTGAGGGCCAGCCCGGAGGGCTGATGACCTCCACGAGCGACGAGAGCGCTCGCGGAGCAGTAAGTCGACCCGAGGCACCCTTCTCGGTCTTCGGGGCGGCAGCGGCTCACTGAGAGGGGCGCAGTGGGGCATCTGTTCGTCTGCCCGGAAGGGCGTTCGCCGCAGGACCGCTTCAGAGCGATCCCGTTTCACGTGAAACGGCGACCGCTCGGCACCGTCCGCGAGCCACGGGCACGTCGCCGAGACCCCCGTCCCTCCGAGCGAGACAACTCCGACACCCCTTCATCAACATGGTGACGACGGGGTGCGCCAGCAACGACTGAGGGGCGGAAAAGTTATCCACACCCGTTGTCCACAGGTACCCCTCGTTTCACGTGAAACCCCGCGTGAAAGCGGGTGCCAGCCTGTGGATGACGGCCTGTGTTCGCGATCTCGGCAGCCTGTGGATATCGCTCTGGCGGTCGGCGCCGACGGGAGCAGCGATTGACGAAGAGCACTGATCGGAAGGGCCGGGACGTGTCGAACAGGTAGGGACAGCGGTCCCAGACTCGGTTAGGGTCAGCGTCGTGCACGACACCCCTCCCTCAGTCCCGGACTTCACCCAGTGGCCCTCGTTCCCCTTCGAGGGCGACCTCCGCGTGAAGCAGCTCGACGACCCGGTCCCGGTCGAACCGCCACGCAAGGGCGAGGGCCTCCGGGAATGCACCGCCTGCAACGCTCCGGACGACGCCTACATCTGGGTGGGAGAGCGATGGCGGGTCCGCGCCATGGACCGGCCGACCGGCCTGCCGATGGTGCTCATCCTGGAATCGCGGACCCACCTCGACCTGGGTGACCTGCCGAATCTGCTCGCCGCCGAGCTGGGCGTGATGACGGTACGTCTGGAGCGGGCCATCCGCTCGTTGGACGGCGTGGCGCGGGTGCACGTCAACCGATGGGGTGACGGCTCCGCCCACCTGCACATGTGGTTCCTCGCTCGACCGTACGGCCGGCTTCAGTTGCGGGGGACCTTCCTGTCCCTGTGGGATTCGATCCTGCCGCCGATCTCCGAGGAGCAGTGGCGGGAAAATCTGGCGCTCGTCGCTGCCTGGCTCGCCGAGTTCGGTGGCCGGCCGTTGGCCGAGCCGCCTCGCATCCAGTGGCAGGCGCCGTCGAGCCTGCTGGCCCAGTCCGCCGCGGCGGCGGCCCATGCCGCAGCCGCCCAGGAGGAGACCGTGTCGGTCATCGAGGCGGCCGAGGAGATTCCGGAACCGGCAGTCGAAGGCAGCCCCGGCGCCGCTGATGCCTCCGCCCCCGGCGCTGGCGGGGACGTGGGCGGCGGCCCGAAGACCCCGGCCCTGGACACCAACCGGGGAGCCGCGCCCTCCGACGAGCCGGCGACCGACGCCGAGGCAGCGTCCACTGCCGCGTCGACGCCCTCCGACAGTCCGGCAGCCGAAACCGTGGCCGATTCCGCGACGGCCGAGCCAGCGGGCCATGAGCACCGCCCGGTCATCCCGGCCCCGCGCAGCGCCCCCACCATCGTCACCGAGGACGGGCGCATCCCACCCGACGTACGCACGACGCGCTGACCGTTGGTTCGGCAGTGGGTCGGCGAGAGGTCCGCGCGTAGGACACCCGCCGACCCACGGCTACGGGCCGTGCGACGGGTCGAGGCCAGGGTCAGGCCGTGAGACGGGCGGCGGCCCGGGTCACCAGCGAACCCAGCAGGCGGCCGAAGTCCAGGCCGGCGGCCTGGACGGCCAGCGGCAGCAGCGACGTCTCCGTCATGCCGGGCGAGACGTTGACCTCCAGCACGTGCGGCTGGCCGGCGGCGTCCACGATCACGTCGACCCGGGACAGGTCCCGCAGACCGAGCGCGGTGTGCGCGGCGAGAGCGACCTCGGCCACCGACGCGGCCACCTCCGGCTCCAGCCGGGCCGGAGCGTGCCACGTGGTCCGACCGGCGGTGTAGCGGGCGGCGTAGTCGTACACGCCGTTGCGCGGCACGATCTCCACCGGCGGCAGCGCCTGCGGGCCGTCCCCGAGGTCGATCACGGAGACCGCCACGTCCATGCCGGGCACGTACCGCTCCACCAGGGCCGTCGAGTCGTACGCGAAGCAACCGACCATCGCTGCCGGAAGTGACGCGGCGTCCCGGACCACCGCGGCGCCCAGACCGGAGCCGCCCTGCGTCGGCTTGACCATGAGCGGAAGACCGAGCCGGTCGGCGATCCGGTCCAGCACGGCGACCGCTCCCAGTTCGGAGAAGCGGTCGTGCGGCAGGGCCACCCAGTCGGGAGTGGGGATGCCTGCCTCACGCAGGACCGCTTTCGCGGAGGGCTTGTCCCAGGCGAGCCGGGAGGCCCGGGCGTCACAGCCGACGTACGGGATGCCGCACAGGTCCAGCACCCCCCGCAGCGAGCCGTCCTCCCCGGTGGCGCCGTGCAGGGCGATCACCACCGCGTCCGGTGGGTCGGCCGCGAGGGCGGGCAGGAGTGCCACGTCGGCATCCCGCAGCTCGGCCTCGACGCCGACGGCACGCAGAGCGTCGAGCACCCGACGACCGGAGCGCAGCGACACGTCCCGTTCGTAGGAGAGCCCGCCGGCGAGCACCAGCACACGCAGGTCGGCCGCGACGGCGGAATCGGTCACGGAGAAGCGCTCGGCAGCGGTCGTACCCATGCCGGCATCATGCCAAGTCGGGACCCGGCACGTCGGAGCCGGGCCGGCCCCGACGGCCGGCGGCACCGCCCACGGCACCGAAGACACGGCGCGTCGCGATCTCCTGCTCCATGACGCCGGCGAGTCGGCGGACGCCTTCGCGGATCCGCTCCGGGGGCGGGAAGCTGAAGTTCAGCCGCATGGCGCCGGTGCCCGTGCCGTCGGCGTAGAAGCCGGTGCCGGGCACGTAGGCGACCCGGGCGGCGATGGCGCGCGGCATCATCGCCTTCGAATCGAGCCCCTCCGGCAGGGTGGCCCACACGAAGAGGCCACCGGCCGGGGTCGTCCAGCTGGTGCCCTCGGGCATCAGATCGGCCAGCGCGTCGAGCAGCGCGTCGCGGCGTTCGCGGTAGACCTCGCGGTAGACCTTGAGTTGTTGCCGCCACGGCATGGTGCCGAGGTAGGTGGCCACGGCGGCCTGCGCGTAGCCGCTGGGGCAGAGGATCTGCGCCTCGCTCGCGATGACCAGCTTGTCGCGGACCGCGTGGGGCGCCAGGATCCAACCGACCCGCAGGCCGGGAGCGAACGTCTTGGAGAAGGTGCTGAGGTAGAAGACACCGTCGCGCCGCCGGGCCCGCAGCGGCGCCGGGGCCTCACCCTCGAAACCCAGCTGGCCGTACGGGTCGTCCTCGATCACGAGCAGGCCGGCGCGCTCGCAGATGTCGAGCACGCGTTCCCGGCGCTCCTCGCTGAGCGTCACGCCGGCCGGGTTCTGGTAGGTGGGGATGGTGTAGAGGAACTTGACCCGCCGGCCGGTACGCGCGAGGTCGGCGATCGCCGTCTCCAACGCCTCGGGGATCAGCCCGTCGGCGTCCATCGGCACGTGCACCACCTGCGCCTGGGCGGCCTGGAACACCCCGAGCGCGCCGACGTACGTCGGGCCCTCCGCGAGCACCACGTCACCGGGGTCGAGGAAGAGGCGGGCCACCAGGTCGAGAGCCTGCTGCCCGCCCACCGTGACCACCACGTCCTCCGGTGAGGCGCCGCATGCGGCGTCGATCCCGGAAAGCGACATGACCTCGCAGATCCGCTCGCGCAGCTCCAGGGTGCCCTGCCCGATGCCGTACTGCAGGGTGGTCACCCCGTGCTCGGAGCCGAGGCGGCCCAGCATCTCGCCGACCGCGTCGAGCGGCAGCGCGGCGATGTACGGGGCGCCGCCGGCGAGGGAGACGACCTCGGGTCGACTGGCCACCGCGAAGAGTGCTCGGATCTCGGAGGCGGTCATCCCGCGTACCCGCCGGGCGTACCGGTCGGTGTAGTCGTCGAGTGTCGTGCCGGTCATGACCTCACCTCGATCGCTGCTCGGGTGGCTCCCGCCCCGGGTACCCCGCACGCTCGTGACCATGGCGACGGGACACCGATTGTCGATCCTAGTCGGCCTTGACCAGCCTGCCGCCGTGCCGGGACGGATCGACCACATGGCGGACGTCCCCGGTGTGGTGGGCATTTGCGCGTCCCCTCCCGTCTGGTCGATCGGCGGCGTACGATCGCTCGTCGGGGGCAGGAAGGCGGCACTGTCGTTCCATGCCGGCCTCACGACCGAGCCTATTGTGGGGATGCGCCATATGTCGCGACGTCTGGTCAGCCTGACCCTCGACACGCTGGAGGACCTTCCGCGCCCCTGCCGCCAGTGCGTCTACTGGGAGCTGGATCCGGTCTCGGCCGACCGGGCCTGCGCCGCCGGCGACCCGGGCCTGGAGAAGGAGGCGTGGGTCTCCCAGACCCTGCTGGAGTGGGGCTCCTGCGGCAAGCTCGCGTACGTCGACGGCATGCCGGCGGGCTTCGTGATGTACGCCCCGCCCGCCTACGTGCCCCGCTCGATGGCCTTCCCGACGTCGCCGGTCTCCGCCGACGCCGCCCTGTTGATGACCGCCAACGTGGTCGCCGCGTTCGCCGGCGGCGGGTTGGGTCGCATGTTGGTGCAGGGCGTCGCCCGGGACCTGACCAAGCGGGGGATCAAGGCGATCGAGGCGTTCGGGGACGCCAAGTTCGGTGACGCGGACGATCCGGCGGGCGGGTGCGTGGCGCCCGCCGACTTCTTCCTCTCCGTCGGCTTCAAGACGGTACGTCCGCATCCCCGGTTCCCCCGGCTGCGCCTCGAACTGCGCACGGCGCTGAGCTGGAAGTCCGACGTCGAGTACGCGCTGGAGAAGCTGCTCGGGTCGATGAGCCCGGAGACCCTGCTCCGGCCGGTCCGGCCCGCCCCGGCCACCCGCTCCACCAGCGGCTGACGCGGCTCGGCCGTCAGTCGACCACCGTGCCGGCGGTCACCACCGCGCGCAGCTCGCTGACGTCGAGGGAGCCGGTCGGCACGTCCCGTTCGATCGGGTAGTACATCCGCTGCACCGCGGCAACGATCGCCTCCACCACCCGGTCCCGAAAGCGGGGGTCGACGAGCCGGGCGCGGTCCACGGGCGAGGTGAGGTAGCCGACCTCCACCCGGACTGCCGGCATCCGCGTCAGCCGCAGCAGGTCCCACGCCTTGGCGTGCGTACGGCAGTCCCGCAGCCCGGTCCGCGCCACAATCTCCCGCTGCACCAACCCGGCCAGCCGCTCACCTGTCGCCGACGTCACCCCGTTGTCGGTGCCGTAGTGGTAGGTCGCCACCCCTTCCGCGTCCGGGTTGGCGTGCCCGTCCAGGTGCAGCGAGATGAAGACGTCGGCGCCGAGCGAATTCGCCAGCAGCGCCCGGTCGGTGTCCGGCAGGCACTTGTCGGGCGCGGGACCGCGGGTGAGCTGAACCCGCACCCCGGACGCGGCGAGCCGCCCCTCCAACCGGCTCGCCAGGTCGTGTACGAGGTCCGCCTCCGTCCAGCGCAGCGGCCCGTCCGGCACCACCATGCCCGGATCGGTGCCACCGTGGCCGGGGTCGATGACCACCGTCTTGCCGACCAGCGCCGGCCCGGACTGGCGGATCGCGTCGGACTCGCGCAACCACTGGGGGCGGCCGCCGACGACCTTGCGACCGATCCGGCGCAGCGCGTCCATGGTGTGCGGCCCGCAGGAGCCGTCGGGGGTGAGCCCGACCTCGCGCTGGAACTGGGCCACCGCACGGGAGGTCCGGATGCCGTAGATGGCGTCGGCGCGGCCGACGTCGTACCCCATCTCCAGCAGTCGTTCCTGCAGCGATCGGACGTCCTCGCCGGTGAGCGGCTCGGGGATCGCGTGGTAGAGGGTGCGGGCGCCGAGCCGCCAGCGTGCGGCGTCCAACGCGCCCCAGGTCTCCGAGCCGACCCGGCCGTCCACGCTGAGCCCACGGGACTGCTGGAACGCCCGGACCGCGCGTTCGGTGTCCAGGTCGAATTCGTCGGTATGCGGGCCGGCGGCGGCGAGCAGGTCGAGGCCGGTGAGGATGGTACGGATCTCCGTGACCGCGGGTCCCCGGTCTCCGGCTCGGATCGGACGCACGCACGACCCCCTCTGCACGAATCTGGCTGGCCGGGCGGCCCCGGCTTGAGGTTATGCGCTCCGGGGCGGCCAGGTGGCTCGGCCTGGAAAAACTCCGTCCGTGCCGGCCGGGAAGACAGCGAACCCCGCACCCGACGAGCGGGTACGGGGTTCGGTGGTGTCTCTGCGGATCAGAGGGCCGACTCGATGAGCCGGACCAGCTCGCCCTTCGGCTTGGCGCCGGCGATCGACTGCACGGGCTGGCCGTTCTTGAAGACGGTGAGGGTCGGCACCGACATCACCCGGTAGGCCCGGGCGGTCTCCGGGTTCTCGTCGATGTTGAGCTTGACGATGGTGACCTGGTCGCCCATCTCGCCCGCGATCTCCTCGAGCAGCGGCGACACCTTGCGGCACGGCCCGCACCACTCGGCCCAGAAGTCCACCAGCACCGGCTTGTCGGCCTGCAGCACGTCAGCGACGAAGCTCGCGTCCGTGACCGCCTTGGTATTTCCCACTATTGCCCTCCTCCGGGATGTGTTTCCTGTTTCAGCTGAGCGTCGCGATGAACCGCTCGGCGTCGAGCGCGGCGGCACAGCCGGTGCCGGCCGCGGTGATCGCCTGGCGGTAGGTGTGGTCGACCACGTCACCGGCGGCGAAGACGCCGGGCACGCTCGTCCGGGTGCCGGGCGCCTGGACCTTCACGTAACCCTCGTCGTCCAGCTCGACCTGGCCCTGGAAGAGCTCACTGCGCGGGTCGTGACCGATGGCGACGAACACGCCTGTCACGTCCAGCACCTTGGTCTCGCCGGTGTGCACGTTGCGGACCCGTACGCCGGTGACCTTGCCGTCGGCGCCCAGGACCTCTTCGACGGTGCTGTTCCACTCGACCTTGATCTTGTCGTTGCTCAGCGCCCGGTCGGCCATGATCTTGCTGGCCCGGAACGAGTCCCGCCGGTGGATGATGGTGACCGAGTCGGCGAAGCGGGTGAGGAAGCTGGCCTCCTCCATCGCCGAGTCACCACCGCCGACGACGACGATGTGCTGGTTGCGGAAGAAGAAGCCGTCACAGGTGGCGCACGAGGAGACACCGTGGCCGAGGTATTCCTGCTCACCCGGCACACCCAGCGGACGCCAGGCCGAACCGGTGGAGAGGATGACGGAGCGGGCCCGGTAGGCGGTCTCGCCGACCCACACGGTGCTCACCGCGCCGGAGCCGGCGTCGCCGGTGTCGACCAGCTCGACCCGGGTCACGTCGTCGGTGAGGAACTCGGCACCGAACCGCTCGGCCTGCTTGCGCATGTTGTCCATCAGCTCGGGGCCGAGGATGCCGTCGGCGAAGCCCGGGAAGTTTTCCACCTCGGTAGTGGTCATCAGCGCGCCACCGGACTGCACGCCCTCAATGATCAGCGGCTTCAGGTTGGCGCGCGCCGCATAGACCGCCGCCGTGTAACCGGCCGGGCCGGAGCCGATGATGATCAGGTTGCGGACCTCGTCCACTGCCGTCTCCCGAGTTGTGTGTGTTCGGCGTCGGCGCGCGCACCGATGCTGATCCGAGTGCCGACGCCTGGGGGGTGCCGGCAGCTGACTTCCAGAACGTCATCGTACGAAGCGGGGATTCCCGAGCCGGGCATCCGGTGGGTCACGTCACGTGGACGCACATCGCACCGATGACCGCGGATTCACCCTACCCGCGACGAATACCGGCTGTCCGAGCCGGACCCGGGAACACCACACTCGGGGCCGCTCACCCACGCCCAACGGGCCCCCGTCGCGTCGGTGAACCGGATGACCAGCGCCTGCTCGCCCTGGAACCGTGCGTAGTCGATCACCTCGACGACCAGCGGGGCCGAGCCGTGCTCCGCCGCCACGGCCGACAGGCAGCCGGTCAACGCCGCCTCGCCGCTCAGCCGGGCCAGCTGGTCCGATCCGTCAGGGGCCGGCCGTCGACCCCCTTCGGCGTCCACCCCCTGCTGCTCGCTGCGGCCGTCGCTGCCGTTCCCCAGCAGCGGCGACGGCCGTGTGGTCGCCGTCTGGCCGAGAGTCTGCGGGGTGTAGTCGGTTCCGCTGTGCAGCGCGGGCCCGGAGGTGCGGGCCGCCCCGGCCGCTGCCGCACCTGGTGCGGCAGCCGGGCGGTCCATGGCGCCGCTGTCCGTGGAGTTCGTCGACAGCTGCTGGAGGCCCAGACCGACAGCGACGACAGCGACAGCCGCGGCGGCCACCGGAGTGACGGTCCGAGCCCAGCGGCGGTGTCGGCGACCCGGGCCGGTGGCTCTGCCGCGCCCCGACTCGGTCGGCGACGGGCCGCCGGGGCGACGGCCGCCCTGCGCCGGGACACTGACCGGCGTCGCGGGAGCAGTCAGCTCGGGCGAGCCGGTGGCGCCGCCGAGGGTGGCCGGGGCGTCGTCCGTCGGGGTGTCGGCCGCGGCCAGCGCGGCGGAGATCCGTTCGGCGACAGCCGGGGGCAGCTCCGGGGAGGGCTCGGCCCAGCGGGCCAGCTCGGCGCGGACCTGCGTCACCGCGGGAGCAAGCAGCGCGTACGCCTTTGCCCACGCCGGCTCCGTGTCGACCAGCCGGGCGATCCGGGCCTGCTGTGGTGTGCCGTCCAACGCGCCGCCGAGGTAGTCAGCGAGCAGGTCGGTGTCGACCTCCCTGAACCCCTCGTTCGTCACGCGTCCTCCTGGTTGGCGTCCTGCCGGTACCGAACCGACCCTGATCCGACGCCCTCGGCCGGGCGCGGGTTCCCCGGCGTGACGCCGGGCACGTCCGCGTTCCGTCCGGCCGGGGCCGGCTGCGACGGCGTCGCCGGCCGCAGGTGCCCGAGCAGCACCGCCAACCGTGCCCGGCCCCGCGCGCAGCGGCTCTTCACAGTCCCCTCGGCGACACCGAGGATGCGGGCCACCTCGGCCACCGGGTAACCCTGCACGTCCACCAGCACCAGGGCGGCCCGCTGCTCGACCGGCAGCGCGGCGAGCGCGGCGCGGACGACAAGCGCCGTGTCGTGGTCCTGTGCGGGCGCGGCCGGCTCGACACCGCCGGTGCCCGATCCGTCGCCGGACCGGTTGCCGTCGGGTAGTGGCACGGTGGGGTGCGCCTGCCGGCGTCGGATCCGGTCCAGGCAGGCGTTCACCACAATGCGGTGCAGCCACGTGGTGACTGCGGAGTCGCCACGGAAACGGCCAGCCGCCCGGTGGGCCGACAGCAGGGCGTCCTGGAGGGCGTCGGCGGCCTCCTCGCGATCGCCGAGCGTCCGCAGGGCCACCGCCCAGAGCCGGTCGCGGTGCCTGTGGAACAGCACCGCGAAGGCGTCCCGGTCACCGGCGACGTGGGCGCGCAGCAGCTCGAGGTCCGTTGCCGCGTCGCGCCCGTCCATCACCACGTCCAGCGGATGCGGTGCCCGGGTCGTGCTGGCCGGATCACGAACCCTGGACCGTAATCTCCTGCACGCCGAGCCGGAAGCCGTCCTCGTCGCCGATGGCCGGCAGCTCGGTGAACCAGAGCAGCAGGTAGCGGTACTTCTGGTCGGCGTTGAAGCCGTTGAAGGTCATCGTGGTGCCGTCGTGCTCCTTCAGGACACCGATCTCGGTCTTGTAGTTCGCCACCATCTGCTTGTCGCCGCCGGAGGTCGACGGGTAGCCGGTCGTGCCGGCGAGCAGCTTCGCGGTGGCGCCCCGACCGGAGAGCACGGCCTGCACCGACTTCACCGTGTGCGGCGAGCCCAGGTCCAGCCAGACACCCATGCCGGCCTTGAGGTTCCCGTACGTGGCGTTCGGGTAGCGGTCGGTCTCCCAACCCTTGTCGTTGTCACCGTCGATGATCTTGTCGGCGCCGCCGAGTTCGTCGCGCTTGCTGCTGTCCGGGTCGATGATCCGGATGCCCTGCACGCCGAGGTTGCGGACCGTGGCGGCCGCCGGGGTGGCGTCGCCGGCCGGAGCGCTGGCGGTGGGCGTGGGCCCGGCGGTGTTCTGCGGGTCCTTGTCGTCGCCGCCGAGCGCGCTGATCCCGATGAGCAGACCGACCAGGGCGACCGCCAGCAGGCCGGCGATGCCGATGGCGACCTTGCGACCACCGGCCGCGGCCAGCGGCGACGGCTCGTCCTCGGTGTCGGCGGCGAAGCGCAGCGGCCCACCGCTGTCGAGGTAGTGCTCCTCCTCGGTGGGCACGTCCAGCCGGGCCAACTCGGCCGCCAGCACGTCGGACGACGGCGGCGCGATCTCGGCGTCGAGCAGATCCATGGTCAGGTCGTCCAGGTACGCGGGCACCCCGGCCCGAACCTGGCGGGGTGCCGCGAGGGTGCCCCCGGCATCCCGGACCGCGTCCGGGATGGCGGCCCGACCATGGCCGGCGGTGGCGCCGCGCAGCGGTGCCTCGGCGTGCGGCCAGTGACCGGTCAGTGCGAAGTAGAGGACGCCGCCGACCGCCCGGATGTCACTCTCCTGGCTGTCGTCGCCGTCGGTGCGCGCGTCGGCCAGGACCACGCGACCCTCGTCGCTGATCATGACGGTGCCGGGGTGGACGTTGCCGTGCACCATTCCGGTGGCGTGCACCGCGGCGAGCGCGCTGGCGACGGCGTTGCCGATCGCGGTGGCCCGTGCCGGGTCCAACGGACCCTCGGCGGCCAGGTCGCGCAACGACTGACCGTCCACCCACTCACGGACCACGTACGCCCGCTCGGCCTCGTCGATGGCGTCGTAGACGCCGACCAGGTTGGGGTGGATGACCCGGCTCGCCGCGACGGCGGCCTGGAGCATCTCGGTGGCGGAGTCGCCACCCGGGTAGCGCAGCACCACCGCGACGGGGCGGCGCAGGATGACGTCGACCCCGCGCCAGACCAGCCGACCCGCGCTGTCGTTGTTGATGTGCTCGACCAGCTCGTAACGCTCGGCGAGAATTTCACCGGCCGTGGGAGCACCGAAGGTCATGACCGGAGGAGCGCTCTCGTCCGCCTCCTGACCCTCGCCGACCTGGGTCACCCGTCCTCCCTCGGTGATCGTGTCGATCGATGGACCCGCACTGCTGGGCATGTGGCTTCCCGCTCTGCCGTCGAAGGAACCGGCCAACCGGTGTCGACGCGCAGCGTCGGCGCCTGCCGTACCCGTCGAGAGCGACCTTACCCGGGTTGCCCGTCTCCCCGACATGTCATCTTCTTGCCGTACCCGGCGGGGTGCCGGGAGTCGGGGAAGTCGTCCGGTTACGACCGTTGTCAGCCACGTTGCTGGCACATGTACTAGCCAATCTACGGCTTCACCGCAAGTGACCGACGTTGGGGCTGGACCTGGCGTGGTGCCCTCCGCCAACCGCCTGTTCCCGCCGATCGGGCGACCACGCTCAGCCGTACGGCTGGTTATCCACAGGCCGATCCGGTTGCTGACCGGCGAATCGCGGAGTTATCCACAGGTGCGTCCCCAGCCTGGTGATCCGTGGTCACGTTCCGTGTGGCTACGACTTTCCGTGCCCGTTTCCCTGCGGTCAGCGACCGAGGCGGCGGCGGACCATGCCGACGACCTCGGTGATCTCCCCGATCCGCAGCACCGTGGCGAGACCGAGGTACGTCCCGCCGATGACCGCGCCACCGATGACGAGTTGGACCACGGCCTGCATCCAGCTCGGCGTGTCGCCCCCGGGCAGCAGGTTCACCACCAGCAGGCCGACCAGGGCGGAGCCCAACGCGGCCACGACGACCCGGCCGAGGGTACGCAGGATGGCGCCCATCCCGATCCGGCCGACCCGGGGCCGCAGCAGCCAGGCGGAGGCGAACGCCGCCGCCAGGTAGGACACGGCGTTACCGATCATCATCCCGGCCGCCGCGAAGTGTGCGGCGAAGGCGACGTAGAGCACCACCTGCACCCCGATCCGCAGCGCCACCACCGGAATGTTGATCAACGCCGGGGTGCGGGTGTCCGGCAGGGCGTAGAAGGCGAAGGTGAAGAGCTGACTGATCGCGAACGGCACCAGCGCCAGCGCCGCGAGCAGCAGCACCAGTGAGGTGTCGGCGGCGTTCTCGTCGGTGAACGCGCCGTAGCGGAACAGCGTCACGGCCAGCGGGGTGGCCAGCACCGCGTAGCAGACCGCGATCGGGGCGAGCACCGCCGAGACGGTTCGGGTGCCGCGGGACAGGTCGGCGGCGACGTCGGCGTACCGGCCGTCGGCCGCCGCCGCGCTCATCCGGGGCATCAGCGCCGTGATGATCGAGACGGCGATGATCCCGTGCGCCATCATCAGCAGCAGGAACACGTTGTTGTAGATCAGTGGGCCGGCGGCGTTCTCCTTACCGGCCCGGTTCAGCAGGTTGAACAGCACGATCAGGCCGACCTGGCTGACCGCGACGTAGCAGAACATCCAGCCGCCGAGGCGGCCCAGCTCACGCAGCCCGAGGGTGCGGAAGTCGAACCGGAGCTTCCAGCGGAAACCGACCTTGCGCAGGGCCGGCAGCAGCCCGGCGGCCTGGATGGCGACACCGAGCAGGGTGCCGCCGCCGATCAGCAGGATCCGGCCGGTGGTCATCTCGTCCGGCTTGACGATCGTCGCGCCGAAGATCGCGATGTAGAGGCCCGCCGTGGCGATCACCACGATGTTGTTCAGGATCGGCGCCCACATCGGGGCGGCGAAGTGCCCCCGGGTGTTGAGTACCGCGCTGATCAGCGCGCTGAGGCCGGTGAAGAAGATCATCGGCAACATCAGGTAGGACAGCGCCGTGACCAGATCCCGGAAGTCGGCTCCGGTCTTCTTACTGGCGTAGAGAGAGGTCAGCACGGAGGCGAAGGCCACCGCCACCAGCGCCGCCGCGGCCAGGGCCAGCACCGCGAGGGTGAGCAACCGCTGGGCGTACGCCTGGCCGCCGTCGCTGTCGACCTTGCGCCGGCGCACCAGCACCGGGATCAGGACACTGGTGAGGATGCCGCCGAGCAGGAACTCGTACACCATCCCGGGCAGGATCTGGGCGGTCGTGTAGGCGTCACCGACCAGCGCGCCGCCCAGCGCGGCGGTCAACGCGAGCGTGCGCAGGAAGCCCGTACCCCGGCTGACCAGGCTGCCGACCGCCATCACCGCGCTGTTGGCCGCCGCGCTCGCCTCGCCCACCTGCTCCTGCGGCGGGGCGGTCGACTCCATGGCCGGCTGGTTCAGTGGTTCGGCCGAAATGAACGTGGCGCCGTCGGAGGGGCGGACGTTGGCTCCCGCACCGCCGTCCCGCGCGGCGTTCGCGCTGCGGTAGAGCCCGCCGCTCATCTCCAGCCTCCCAGGGGTACGTCGAGCCGGGCGCCGACCCGCACGTCACAGACCATAGTCAACCCCTGCCCGTTACCCGCGCCCGGCGGATCGGATCACACCCCGGCCCGATAAGCTGGCGATCCCATGTCCGAAGCCTCCGCTCCACACGCCGCCGACCGCCGCGAACTCACCGCCGCGCAGCGCAACGCCGTCGCCGAACTACTCCGGGTCTCGCCGGTCGCCGACGAGTTGGGCCGCCGCTTCGTTCGCGCTGGTCACGAGCTGCACCTGGTGGGCGGTTCGGTCCGCGACGCCCTGCTCGGCCGGCTCGGCGACGACCTGGACTTCTGCACCGACGCCCACCCCGACGAGACGTTGCGGATCATCAAGGGCTGGGCCGAGTCGATCTGGGAGACCGGTCGGGAGTTCGGCACCATCGGCGCTCAGCGCGACGGCCTCCGGCTGGAGATCACCACCTTCCGCGCCGAGTCGTACGACCAGGTCAGCCGCAACCCGGTGGTGGTGTACGGCACCAGCCTCGACGAGGACCTGAAGCGGCGTGACTTCACCATCAACGCGATGGCCGTCAGCCTGCCGGAGCACCGCTTCACCGACCCGCACGGCGGGCTGGACGACCTCTCGGCCAAGGTCATCCGTACGCCGAGCACCCCGCGTGAGTCGTTCGGCGACGACCCCCTGCGGATGCTGCGCGCGGCCCGGTTCGCCGCCCAACTGCGCTTCGCCGTCCACCCGGACGTGCACGCGGCGATGACCGGGATGGCCGCCGACCTGGACCGGATCACCGCCGAGCGGGTGCGGGACGAGTTCACCAAGCTGCTCTGCGGCGCCGACCCGATCACCGGGCTGCGGCTGCTTGTCGACACCGGGCTGGCCGAGCGGTTCCTGCCGGAACTGACGGGCCTGAAGCTGGAGATCGACGAGCACGCCCAGCACAAGGACGTCTACGAGCACACGCTGACGGTCGTCGAGAACGCGGTCTCCTTCGAGGAGGAGGGCTGCGACTTCATCCTGCGGATGGCCGCCCTCATGCACGACGTGGGCAAGCCGGCCACCAAGGCCGTCGGGTCCGACGGTCGGGTCAGCTTCCACCACCACGAGGTGGTGGGCGCGCGGCTGACCAAGGCCCGGATGAAGGCCCTGCGCTACCCCAAGGAGATCACCGCGAAGGTGACCGCGCTTGTCGCGCTGCACCTGCGTTTCTATGGGTACGGGCGGGGCGAGTGGACCGACTCGGCGGTGCGCCGCTACGTCGCCGACGCCGGTGACCTGCTGCCCCGGCTGCACAAGCTGACCCGCTCGGACTGCACCACCCGCAACCGTCGTAAGGCCGCGCAGCTCGCCGCCGACTACGACGCGTTGGAGGACCGGATCGCCCGGATCGCCGCCGAGGAGGACCTGGCCCGGGTGCGTCCCGACCTGGACGGCAACGCGATCATGGAGCTGCTCGGCGTACCGCCGGGGCCGGTCGTGGGGCGGGCCTGGAAGCACCTCAAGGAACAGCGTCTGGAGCACGGTCCGCTGGACCGCGACGCCGCCGAGGCGGAGCTGCTGCGCTGGGCCAACGAACAGGGTATTCGGTAGTCCGGTAAGGACTCCGGAGACGGCGGGCCGGGTGAATATCCAATGTTGTCCACCGAACGGATGAAGCCTCAGCATTGGCGCTCATAGACGATGGTGCAACATTCACCAGCGCCCGTCAGGCGCCGCAGGATTGCGGGCCTCATCGATGATCCATCGTGGGTGGGCGCTGGTCTGCTTACGGGGAGTACATGTGATTTTCAGCCGTGGCGTGACATACCGAACGGCGGCGGTGGGCCTGGTGCTCGCCTCAGTGACAACTTTGACGTCCGTCCTCACCACCGTGCCGGCGATGGCCGAGCCGGGTGGGGCGCAGCTTCCCTCCGCTCCGCGTACCCCGGCCGATTCGCGGAATGACCAGGCGGACGCGGTCGTGCCCGGTCGCTACATCGTCGTGTTGAAGGACACCAAGGCAACCCCTGCGCAGACCCGCGCGGCGGCGACCGCACTGTCGCGAAACAACGGCGGGGCGGTCCGGCAGGTCTTCACCCGCACTCTGCGGGGCTACTCCGCCCAACTGAGCGCGACGCAGGCGAAGCGGTTGGCGGCACACGAGGACGTGGCGTCGGTCCAGCCGGTGCGGCGTTACCGGGCGAGTGGTACGCAGACCAACCCGCCGTCGTGGGGTCTGGACCGGATCGACCAGGTCACGCCGGCACTGAACAAGACGTACAGCTACCCTTCCGCGTCGGCGAGCGGCGTCACCGCGTATGTGATCGACACGGGCATCAAGATCGACCACCAGGATTTCGGGACCCGGGCCTCGTACGGCTACGACGCCGTCGACAACGACACGGTCGCCGAGGACTGCGAGGGTCACGGCACACACGTCGCCGGCACCCTCGGCGGCAGCACCTACGGCGTCGCCAAGGATGTCAAGCTGGTGGCGGTACGGGTGCTGGACTGCTCGGGTAGCGGTGACACCGAGACGATCCTGGCCGGGATCGACTGGGTGACGGCCAACGCCGTCAAGCCGGCCGTCGCCAACATGAGTCTCGGGACCGTCGTCGGCCGTGACCCGGCCATGGAGCAGGCGGTGGCCACCTCCATCGCCTCCGGAATCACCTACGCGGTCGCCGCCGGCAACAGCTACGACGACGCCTGCAACTACTCACCGAGCGCGTTGCCGGCGGCGATCACGGTGGGCGCGACGGACCGGGTCGACATGCGCGCGACCTTCTCGAACTGGGGTTCGTGCCTTGACACGTTCGCCCCGGGCGTGGGCATCACCTCGGCGGGTATCGCCAGCCCTACCGCATCCGTGGTCGGCGACGGCACCTCCATGGCGTCGCCACATGTGGCCGGCGCCGCGGCACTGCGGCTGGCCGTCAGCCCCACCTCGACCCCGGCCCAGGTACGGGACTACATCGTGACCAGCGGTATCTCGGGGGCCGTGCTCGGCACGACGGGTTCCCTGGACCGGCTGCTCTACGTCGGACCGGCGGTGACGACCCGCAGCGACGTCGGCCTGCGGGCCCGGACCAACGACAGCCTGGTGACCGCGGAGTCCGCTGGCACCAAGCCGCTTGTCGCGCGCGGCGCCGTCCTCGGGGCGTGGGAGAAGTTCGACCTCGTCGCTGCCGGCAGTGGGCTTGTCGCCCTGAAGGCGAAGGTCAACGGCAAGTTCGTCACCGCGGAGTCCGCAGGCACCAAGCCGCTGATCGCCCGTGGCACGGCCATCGGGGCCTGGGAGAAGTTCCAGCTGCTCAACAACACCGACGGCAGCGTCAGCCTCAAGGCGCAGGTCAACGGCAAGTTCGTCACCGCGGAGTCCGCAGGCACCAAGCCGCTGATCGCCCGTGGCACGACCATCGGTGCCTGGGAGAAGTTCGACCTGGAGTCGCCGAACCCGGTGATCAGCCTCAAGGCGTCAGCGAACGGCAAGTTCGTCACCGCGGAGAATGGCGGGACCAAGCCGCTCATCGCCCGCGCCACCGCACCGGGTGCATGGGAGAAGTACGAGCTGGTCGACCTCGGATACCAGTACTACGCGCTGCGGGCGCTGGTCAACAACAAGTACGTGGCCGCCGGGGCCAACCCGTTGCTCGCAAGTGGCACGGCGATCACCGACTCGACCGTCTTCTACGTCATCGACCACAACGCCGACGGAACGGTCCATTTCGGTGCGTACGTCAATGACAAGGCCGTGACGGCCGAGAGCGCCGGTGGCAAGCCGCTCATCGCGAACCGGAACATCGACTGGTCCAGCCCCACCTATGGGCTCGGGCCCTGGGAGAAGTTCACCATCGGGCTCGCCTGACCAACAGCCCTCTCTACCGACGCCGGTCGGTCCGCTGGGTCCAGCGGACCGACCGGCGTTTGGCTGGCCCAGCTGTGGGCTGCCTGACGCCGCCGAACCGTTCGGCTCGGCGGCGTCACTGCTTACCGGACGATGGAGTCCGATCAGCGGGTGCTCGGGACGACCGCGTTACCCGCCGTCGGCGTTCCGCCCCGCGTCGCCGAATCGGCGGCGCGAGCGGCGTCGTCGTCGGCACGGGCGCCGAGTCGGCCCAGCAGACCGGCCAGGTCGATCCCGGTCAGGTCGCTGCCGAGCTGAAGTCCCTGGGCGACGTTGCCGGCCACCGACTTCGTCAGCGACGACGCGCCGTCGGTGGAGATGACTGTCATCTTGTCGATCGCCCCGATCGGAGCGCTCGCCGCCTCGACGACCTGCGGCAGCACCTTGACCAGGAGGTCCAGCACCGCGGCCTCGCCGTACGCAGCGAAAGCCTCGGCCTTGCGGGCCATCGCGTCGGCCTCGGCCTGTCCTCGCGCCTGGATGGCCGCGGCCTCGGCCGTACCCTCCCGCTCGACCGCCTCGGCGATCGCGGAGCGCCGCCGCTGCTCGGCCTCACCCTCCTTGGCGCCCTCGATCGCGTTCGCCTCGGCGAGCGCGGCCCGGCGGGCGCGCTCGCCCTCACCGGTGAGCCGTGCCTGCTCGGCGGAGGCCTGCGCGGCGGCGATGACGGCCTGGCGCTGCGCGTCGGCGCTCAGCACCGCCGCGTTGCGGGCCGCCTCGGCCTCCTGCTCCACCTTGTACCGGGCGGCGTCGGCCGGCTTGCGCACCTCGGTGTCCAGCTGACGCTGCTTGAGTTCGGCGTTGCGCTCCGCGACCTTCTGCTGCTCGGAGAGGATCGCCTGGTCCCGCTCGGCCTGGGCGAGCGGCCCGGCTGCGGCCGACTTGGCCTTCGCCGCGTCGATCTCCGCCTGGATGCCCGCCTGCTTGAGGGCCAGGTTCCGGTTCGCCTCCGCGATGGCCTCCTCGGCGAGCAGCCGCTCCTGCTCGGCCTGCTGGCGGGCCCGCGCCTCGGCGATCGCCGCGTCCTTGAGCACCCGGGCCGCCTCGGGTCGCCCCAGGTCCTGGAGGTACGAACCCTCGGCGAGGATGTCCTGCAACTGGAAGGTGTCCAGCACGAGACCCTGGTTGGTCATCGAGTGCTCGGCCTCCTCGGCCACCGCGCTGGCGAACGCCGCCCGGTCCCGGATGACCTCCTCGACGGTGAGCCGGCCGACGATCGAGCGCAGCGCGCCGGCCAGCACCTCCCGGGTGAAGTTGTCGATCTCGTCCTGCTGGTGCAGGAACCGCTGCGCGGCTGCCCGGATCGCGTCCTCGGTCCCGCCGACCTTGACGATCGCCACCCCGTGCAGGTCGGCGCGGATGCCCTGCTTGCTGACCGCGCCCCGGATGC
Source organism: Micromonospora sp. MH99 (assembly GCF_021442385.1). Classification (GTDB taxonomy): domain Bacteria; phylum Actinomycetota; class Actinomycetes; order Mycobacteriales; family Micromonosporaceae; genus Micromonospora. Next base: position 4,893 of record NZ_MUZA01000064.1, on the reverse strand, counting down.
CGACGTCGATCCGCCGGCTGGACAGGTCGAGCGACTGGAGCTTCTGCACCACCGGCAGCACGAAGACCGAGGCGCCCAGCACCACCTTCTGCCCGGAATTGTCGGTCGACCGGGCACCGTCGGCGGTCTGCGTGGTACGGCCCTTGCGGCCGGTGACGATGAACGCCTCGTTCGGTCCGGCCACCTTGATCCGGGAGAGAACGAAGAACACCAGGACGAGCGCGAGGAGAACCGCACCACCGATGGCGATGAGTAGGGCCATATGAGGAGTCCCGTCTATGAGGGGGAGGTCAGTAGGTTTCTACGTGCACGCTGGTCTCGCTGAGCGCCTGCACGACGAAGACCTGGGCACCGATCGGGATCGGCTGGTCCGCGCGGGCGCTGAGCTTGACCGGTTGGCCGGCGAGGCGAATGCGGACTTCGCCGTACCCGTTGGCTGGCACCGGGGTGACGACCAGGCCGAGCGCGCCGACCAGGTCGTCACGGGTGGGGGTGGGGTCGGTGCGCATGTTGCGCGCCGCCCGACTGAGCCGCGACGCCAGCCACGCCGTGGGCACGGCCGCGAGCAGGCCGCCGGCCGCCGCACCCGCGATCAGCGCGGGGGTACGCGCGCCGAGCAGCTCGTTGACGATCGCCCCGCCGAACCCGAAAGCGCCGGCGAACCCGGCGACCGTCTCGGTGGAGATGGGCCCGTCCACGTCGGCGTGCCCGAAGTGCAGCAGCTCGCTGCCGAGCAGGGCGAGTGCCAGCACGCCGACACCCGCCCCACCGATGATCAGAAAGATGAGCGTCCCCGTGGCCACGACCTGCACGGTATCGACGTGGTGCAAGGTTCAACGGTCGCGCTCGACGCGGAGATGAATCTTTCCAGAGCTGATCGAAAACAGGGCAGCGCCGGATGGCTCGGGCGCGTTATCTTCTCCGCCGCCGGCAGATCGTCCCGGTCAACGCGCATCGAGAGGACCTGCCCGTGGCCGACCCGACCATCCCGTACATCGTGGTCGTCTTCTACATCGTCAGCCTGGCGTTGACCGCAGTCGCGCTGCTGGGCGTCGCGGTCACCTCGTTCGCCACCACATCCCGGGTCGATCGGGTACTGGCCGGTATCGGTGGTGCTCTCGCCGGCTACTACGCCTACTACCTGCTCAGCTCGAACGACGAAACTGTCGTGCTTTTCTACGGGGCTGTGCTGCTCCCCATCTACGCCGGCCGCAAGCTCTATCTGGGTTTCCGCGACCGCGATCGGGCACAGGCAGAGCGGGCCGCGGCGAAAGAAGCCGTCCGGGCCGCCGAGGAATGGCGTTCGACCCGACGCTGGTAGCCGGAGGGGTAGCGACGTACGGGTCGGGGAGAATGGGTGGATGCGCTGGACCGTGCTCGACTCACCGATCGGCGAGTTCTCCGTGGCCACCGACGGCACGAACGTCTGTGGCGCGGCCTTCGGGCGGGTCGGGGCGGCGGCCGACGAGCCCGGCGACGCGTTGTCCTGGCAGGTGATGACCGAACTGCGGGCGTACTTCGCGGGTGAGCTCACCGCTTTCACCGCCCCGGTGTCGATGCCGCGCGGCTCCGAGTTCGAGCGGGCGGTGTGGCGGGAGATGACGCGCATCCCGTACGGCGAGACGCTGACGTACGGCGAGGTGGCGCGGCTGGTCGGCGATCCCGGTGCGGCGCGGGCGGTGGGGGTGGCCTGCAACCGCAACCCGATCCCGGTGATCGTGCCCTGTCATCGGATCGTCGGCGCGGGCGGCAAGCTGGTCGGCTTCGGCGGGGGCCTGCCGCGCAAGGTCACGCTGTTGGAGCTGGAGGCGAGCGTCGCGCTGCGCCACGCCTGGTCCTGACGGCGTCGCTCTCCGGTCCATCTGCTGATCGTTGGCGGCTGAGCAGTTCGACACGCCGAGCATCGCGCTGCCGAGCCGCCACCGATTGCCGCACTGGGTGCCGAACGCGGCGAGGGGCCGGGTCCGACCGGACCCGGCCCCTCGGCCGTGCTGGTGCTCAGCGGGTCAGCGCTCGACCTCGCCGGCGATGAACTCCTCGACGGCCTGGTGGGCGTCGTGGTCGGCGTACTGCACCGGCGGGGACTTCATGAAGTACGACGAGGCCGACAGGATCGGGCCGCCGATCTTCCGGTCCAGGGCGATCTTCGCGGCGCGCACGGCGTCGATGATGACGCCTGCCGAGTTCGGCGAGTCCCACACCTCGAGCTTGAGCTCGGCGTTGAGCGGGGTGTCACCGAACGAGCGACCCTCGAGGCGGATGTACGCCCACTTGCGGTCGTCCAGCCACGGCACGTGGTCCGACGGGCCGATGTGCACGTCGCTCTTGCTCATCTCGTGCGGGATCTGCGAGGTGACCGACTGGGTCTTCGAGATCTTCTTCGAGACGAGCCGCTTGCGCTCCAGCATGTTCATGAAGTCCATGTTGCCGCCGAAGTTGAGCTGGTACGTGCGCAGCAGCTCGACGCCACGGTCCTCGAAGAGCTTCGCGAGGGCGCGGTGCACGATGGTGGCGCCGACCTGGCTCTTGATGTCGTCACCGACGATGGGCAGGCCGGCGTCGGTGAACTTCTGGGCCCACTCCGGGTCGGAGGCGATGAAGACCGGCAGGGCGTTGACGAACGCGCAGCCGGCGTCGATCGCAGCCTGGGCGTAGAACTTGGCGGCCTGCTCGGAGCCGACCGGGAGGTAGCAGACGACGACGTCGACCTGCGCGTCGCGCAGCGCCTGCGCCACGTCGACCGGGGTGGCGTCCGACTCCTCGACGATCTCGCGGTAGTACTGGCCCAGACCGTCGAAGGTCGGGCCGCGCTGCACGGTGACGCCGGTCGGCGGCACGTCGCAGAGCTTGATGGTGTTGTTCTCGCTGGCGACGATCGCCTCCGCGAGGTCCATGCCCACCTTCTTGGCGTCCACGTCGAATGCCGCGACGAACTCCACGGCGTTGACGTGGTAGTCGCCGAAGGCGACGTGCATGAGACCCGGGACGCGGTCGTTCGGGTTGGCGTTCCGGTAGTACTCGACGCCCTGAACCAGGGACGAGGCGCAGTTACCCACACCGACGATGGCGACGCGGACGGAGCCCATAGCGTCTGCCTCCTTCTTTTCTGTCACGGCCGCTCTTTCCTGGTCTCTCCAGGCGGAGGCGGGCTGTTGTCTTCTCGTCGGCCGCCGGCTGTCCCGATGTTCGGGACCGTCGGGGCTCGGCCGGAGCGCTCGTTGGCGATGAGCTCCTCCAGCCAGCGGACCTCGCGCTCACAGGCATCAAGACCGTGGCGCTGCAGTTCCAGCGTGTAAGCGTCGAGGCGCTCGGCCGCCCGGCCCAGCACGTCACGAAGCCCTTCGCGACGCTCCTCGATCTTGCGGCGGCGACCCTCCAGAATGCGGAGTCGGGTCGCCTGGTCGGTCCGGGCGAAGAACGCGAAGTGCACCCCGAAGCCCGTGTCGTCGTACGTCTCGGGCCCGGCCTGTGCGATCAGCTGGGCGAAGCGTTCCTTGCCTTCCGCGGTGATTTTGTAGACCACCCGACCTCGTCGGCTGGTCAGCGCGGGAACCTCCTCGGCGGTGGCGGGCGTCTCAGCAGCTTCGGTGATCCATCCCGCCGCTTGGAGCCTGCGTAGCGTGGGATAGAGCGAGCCGTAGCTGATCGCCGCCCGGATCGCGCCGAGTTTGGCGGTCAGCTCCTTGCGCAGCTCATAGCCGTGCATCGGAGACTCCTGCAGGAGGCCGAGGATGGCGAATTCGAGCACTGGCCACCCTCTCTTTACCCTCCGGCGCGGAGCGGTAACCGCCGCGATGTATCGGACCGATACATCGCACGTTAGCGGGTCGCGTGGGCCAGGGCAAACCCCCGTTCCGGGGTCCTTCCGTCACGGATCGTGACCGTGGTCGCCTCGTCGAGCCGGACCGCGTACCCTTCTCCGCATGCGTACGCAGCGCCAGGTCGTCGACTACTCGCTTCAGAAGCGAGCAGTGCTGCGTGAGCTCCTGGCCGGCCGGGTCGGCACGTACGACGTGTGCGACGCGTCGCCGTACCTGAAGAACGCTGCCCGGTTCCACGGTGAACCGACCGACCGTCGATGCCCCATCTGTCGCAGCGAGAATCTGACTCTCGTCCACTACATTTACGGGGACGAACTCAAGCAGTCCGCCGGACAGGCCCGGACACTGGCCGAGCTGCCCGTGCTGGCGATGACGCTACGTGAGTTCCAGGTCTTCGTGGTGGAGGTGTGCCTCGGCTGTGACTGGAACCATCTCGTCGAGCAGTACCTGCTCGGCCGGGACGGTCTCCCGGGTGATGGCGACGGTGCTGGCGGCAGCGAGCAGGACGCGGCGGGCGCCGGGAACGTGGGTCGGCGGAGGCGAGAGGCGCAACGGTGATCTCAGTTGGTTCGACCGGCTCCGGGGCCGTGCACATCGCCCGGGACGGTCGACCACTCGTTGGTCCGATTGGCCCCATTGATACGGCAATGACCTTGGCGAGCCGGCACCCCCGTGCCGGCGTCCCGGGTGAAACAACTCACGGCAACCCGGTGGCGGCGCAGTCGCGCCCCACCGCGACCGGCAGGGTGTGAGGAATGAACTCGTACGGCGATCCCAGTTCTGCGCGCGGGCGGGCCCAGTACCCGGGCCCGAACGGCGACCCCGGACCGGGCGCGGACGACGCGTACCGCCGGCCCGGAGGTGACTCCCGGGCAGGCGGCTGGTCCGCCTCGGAGCCTGCGGCGCCCCCCGGTCGTGCCTCTGTGACACCGCCGGCCGCCGGTGGTCGCGCGTCGGTGGGTGGTTCGGCGTCCGTGCCGCCACGTGGCGGTGCCGCGGCCGGATCCGCGTCGGTGGGTTCGGCCACGCCGGGCGGCGGCGGCCGAGCCTCGGTGCCCGTTTCGCCGGCGCC
>NZ_MUZA01000063.1 GCF_021442385.1 Micromonospora sp. MH99 | reverse complement strand
GCCGGCCCCCGCCGGGCACCTCGACGAGGCGTGGACGGCAGTGCTCGCCGCGCTGCGCGCTCGCCACGACGAGGTGCCCACGGTGCTGGTCGGAGGTCGTTCCAGCGGCGCGCGGGTGGCCTGCCGGACGGCCCGCGCGGTGGGCGCGGCCGGGGTCGTCGCGTTGGCCTTCCCGCTGCACCCGCCCGGCCGGCCGGAACGCTCCCGCGCCGCCGAGTTGGCCACCGGGCTGCCGACGCTCGTGGTCAACGGTGACCGGGACCCGTTCGGGGTGCCCGCGTCGGAGCCGGGCGTGCAGGTCGTCACCCGGCCGGGTGAGACGCACGACCTGCGGCGCGACCCGGCCGGCACGGCCGATGTGGTGCGGGACTGGCTGCGCCGGCATGGCTGGGCGGCCGACTGAACCGTCCGACCGTTTCCGCTGCCGGGCGCGGGTCGTTGCATCGGTTGGTGCCGCCGGCCCGGTTCGGACGGACGGCACCAGTCCTCCCAGGCCCTTCCTGGTCCCAGCGCCGGCGCCACCGGGGCCGGGACCAGGAACGGGAGAGCCGGGCGGAATGCCTCACCGGTCATCTCGCGTTACTAACCCCGGACGACTTTTCTGCGAGGGGGGTGACCGGTGCCGACCGAGACACGAAGCCTGGAACGGGACGAGCGGGACGCCCGGCAGCTGCAGCGGCTGCTGGATGGTCCGGACTGGCCCGTGACAGCGGGACCGGGCGGGGTGGGTGCGGTGAGCACGGGCACACCAGCCGGAAGTGAATCTGTGGGCAGGTCCGTGCGCGTATCCTCGGCGGGAAAGCATCCGACGCGAGGGGATGTGCGGTTGACCACCGAGAAGACGGACGAGCGCAGGGCCCGGTTCGAGCGGGACGCGATGCCATTCGTCGATCAGCTCTACGCTGCTGGGCTGCGCATGACGCGCAACCCGGCGGATGCCGAAGACCTGGTCCAGGAGACCTACCTGAAGGCGTACGCGGCCTTTCACCAGTTCGAGCAGGGCACGAACCTGAAGGCCTGGCTCTACCGGATCCTGACCAACACCTACATCAACTCCTACCGTAAGCGGCAGCGCCAGCCGATCCAGGCGCCCACGGAGGAGATCACCGACTGGCAGCTCGCCGAGGCTGAGTCGCACACCTCCAGCGGGCTGCGCTCGGCCGAGACCGAGGCTCTGGACCGGCTGCCGGACAGCGACGTCAAGGAGGCCCTCCAGCAGTTGCCGGAGGAGTTCCGCCTGGCCGTCTACCTGACCGACGTCGAGGGCTTCTCCTACAAGGAGGTCGCCGACATCATGGGCACGCCGATCGGCACCGTGATGTCGCGTCTGCACCGCGGCCGTCGTAATCTGCGCAAGCTGCTCGAGCAGTACGCCGCGGAGCGGGGCTTCAGCCCGGCCCGGTCCGCGAAGGGCTCGACCGCTGCCGCTGCCGGCCGGGAGGTGTGACGTGAGCTGTGGAAAGCCGCACGAGACGGACTGCCGCGAGGTGCTCGCGGAGGTCTACCTCTACCTGGATCTCGAGTGCGCCGACGAGCGCCGCTCGCTGATCCGGCACCACCTCGACGAGTGCGGGCCGTGCCTGCGCGAGTACGGGCTCGAACAGGAGGTGCGGGCACTGGTCGCCCGTTGCTGCGGCAACGAGACCGCACCCGATCAGCTGCGCGAGCGGCTGCGGGTCAAGCTCACCGAGCTGGTGGTCTTCGAGACCAGCGACTCCCGTGAGCTGGCCGACTGAGCGTCGGCGTACCGAAACGGCGAAACACCGGTGGCCCGGGTCGATCTTCGACCCGGGCCACCGGTGTACCCGGCCTGCGCCGGGTCGGACTGACCGGTGACGGGCGCATCGCCCGTCGGCACGTTCAGGAGTTGGGACGCTTGCCGTGGTTCGCGGCGCTCTTCTTGCGGGCCTTCTTCTTGCGGGACTTCTTCGCCATGCTGACCTCCTCGTGATGGGTCGGATCCGTGCTGCGCGCGGCCTCGCGCCGGTGCACCCACCGGCCGCCCGGCGTCGGGTCCGACCCGCTGATGGTAGTGCGCTCGGCACCCGGTGCCTTCCCCCGGGGCCTCGGCGGCCGGTCGGCCGCACCGCTCCGCTCCCGCGCCCCACCCTCGCGTGATTGGATACGTCGGCAGGCACATCGCGAAAAAGGGAGGGCCGTGGACATGGCCGAGGAGATCCGCGCCGAGATGGTGGCGAACGTCTGGAAGGTCGTCGCGTCCGCGGGCGACACCGTGTCCGAGGGCGACACTCTGGTGATCCTCGAGTCGATGAAGATGGAGATCCCGGTCGTCGCCGAGGCCGACGGCGTGGTCCAGCAGCTCGCCGTGCACGAGGGCGACGTCGTGCAGGACGGCGACCTGATTGCGGTGATTGGATGAGTGGCCTGCTGGTCCGGCTCGCCGACACGGCCGACTTCCCGGCCGTCGCCCGCCTGACCGTGGCCGCGTACGAGGCGGACGGTCAGCTCAAGGGCGAGCACGGGTACGGGGCGGTGCTGGCCGACGTCTCCACCCGGGCCGGCAGCGGCGAGGTGCTGGTCGCGGTGGACGAGGCGACGGGCGCGGTGCTCGGCTCGGTCACCTTCGTCCTGCCGGGCTCCCCGTTCGCCGAGCTGTCCGGGCCGGGCGAGGCGGAGTTCCGGATGCTGGCGGTCGACCCGGGCGCCCAGGGGCGGGGTGTGGGCGCGGCGCTGGCCCAGGCGTGCGTCGACCGGGCGGCCGAGTTGGGCTGTAGGGCCGTCGTGATCTGCGTCCGCGCGGGGATGGCCGTGTCGGCCCACCGGCTCTACGAGCGCCTGGGGTTCGTCCGTATGCCGGAGATGGACTGGTCGCCGGTGGAGGGTGTGGCCCTGCTGGGCCTGCGGTTGGAGCTGCCCCGCGCCTGAGGCCGGCGCGTCAGGCCCGGCTGCTGGCCGGGGCCGCGTCCTCGTCGGGCTCGGCACCGATCGCGGCCAGCAACTCGTCGGCCACCTCCAGCGCGAGCCGGCGGCGTTCGGCGTCGGTGATGCCCGGTGCCCGCACGGCGAACCAGCTGGTGTGCACGGCGAACAGGGACAGGGTGGCGCGCAGTTGGGCGGCGGGGGAGTCGTCGCCCCGGCAGAGGGCACTGGCGAGCCGCATCATCCGGCCCCGCATCTGCTGGCCGGAGGAGAGGCTCTTGAGCACTGTCTGGTTCTGCTCGAAGAAGCGCATCACCGACGGCATGTCGCCGCCGAACATCGTGTCGGCGTAGCGGGAGATGAGGGTGCGGCGGGTGGCCAGGGTCGCCGGCTGGGAGTCGGCCCAGGCGGTCAGCGCGTCCATCTGATCCAGCCGATCCTCGACGAAGCTGGCGACGATGTCGTCCTTGCTCTTGAAGTGGTAGTAGAGCGCCGCCTTGGTGACGTTGAGGCGTTCGGCGATCTCCCGCAGCGAGGTCTTTTCGTACCCCTGCTCGGTGAAGAGCTCCAACGCGACGGCCTTGATCCGCTCCCGGGTGCCGCCTGTGCTCTCCCTCACCTACGCCCCCCAATTCACTTGACCGTCAGTTGGTACCCAACTTACCGTGCGGCTAGTAAGGTGACTAGCCGGGCGGCAAGTAAGTAAGGCAATCCTCGGGGGGAGCTTACCCATGACTCAGGCAACCCAGGCCGGCGCACGACCCAACGTACGGGTCGTGCTGTTCGGACTGATGATCGCGATGATGCTCGCGATGCTCGACAACATGATCGTCAGCACCGCGCTGCCGCGGATCGTCGGCGAGTTCGGCGGCCTCAACCACTTCACCTGGGTGGTCACCGCATACGTCCTGGGCACCACCGTCTCCACCCCGATCTGGGGCAAGCTCGGTGACCTCTACGGCCGTAAGTCGGTCTTCCTGACCTCGGTCGTCGTCTTCCTCGTCGGCTCGGCCCTGTGCGGCATGGCCGGCTCCGGGATGTTCGGCGGCCCGCAGGACGGCATGGTGCAGCTCATCGCCTTCCGCGCCGTGCAGGGCCTGGGCGCCGGTGGCCTGATGGTCGGCGTGATGGCGATCATCGGCGACCTGGTTCCGCCGCGCGAGCGCGGGCGTTACCAGGGCATGATCGCCGGCATCATGGCCATCGCCATGGTGGCCGGCCCGCTGGTCGGCGGTTTCATCACCGACAACCTCTCCTGGCGCTGGGCGTTCTACGTGAACCTGCCGCTGGGTGGCATCGCGCTGCTCGTGCTGATCACCACGATGCACCTGCCGAAGTACCGCACCGAGCACCGGATCGACTGGCTCGGCGCGGCGCTGCTCTCGGTCGGCATCACCGCGATCGTGCTGATCACCACCTGGGGCGGCAACGAGTACGACTGGGCCTCGCCGCAGATCCTCGGCCTGGCCGTGCTGGCGCTGGTGGCGCTGGTGGCGTTCGGCCTGGTGGAGCGCCGGGTTCCGGAGCCGATCCTGCCGTTGGCGCTGTTCGCCAACCGCAACTTCGCGCTGATCTCGGTGATCGGCTTCCTGCTCGGTTTCGCGATGTTCGGCGCGATGAACTTCCTGCCGCTCTATCAGCAGACCGTGCAGGGTGCCTCGGCCACCAACAGCGGTCTGCTGCTGCTGCCGTTGATGTTCGGCATGCTCGTCGTCTCGCTGGTCATCGGGCGGGCGATCACCAAGACCGGCAAGTACCGGGCGTACCCGATCATCGGCGGCGTGGTGATGACCGGGGGCATGGCGCTGCTCTCCATGCTCGACACCGACACCAGCAAGCTGCAGTCCTCGCTCTACATGGTCGTGCTCGGGGCCGGCATGGGCTTCCTCATGCAGACCTCCATGCTGATCGCCCAGAACAGCGTGGAACAGAAGGACCTCGGCGCGGCCAGCGGCGCGGCCACCTTCTTCCGGTCGATCGGCGGCTCGTTCGGCATCTCGCTGTTCGGCGCGATCTTCGCCAGCCGGCTCGCCGACTCGTCCGCCGGCCGGGCGTTCAGCGGCGGCGGCGAGGGCGGGATGGACCTGGAGCAGCTCAAGAAGCTGCCGGCCCAGGCGCGTGAGCTGGTCCTCACCGGTCTTTCCGACGCCATCTCGCACGTGTTCCTCTGGGCCGTGCTGTTCACCATCGTGATTCCGGTGCTCGCCTGGTTCATCAAGGAGATCCCGCTGCGCACCGCCAACGAGGCGCCGCCGCAGGCCACCCCGGAGGAGGAGGCCGAGGTCGCCCTCGGCAAGGCCCCGGTCGCCTGAGCCATCCCGGCACCCGCGCGCCGCGTCGTCCCCGAACGGGGAGGGCGCGGCGCGCGTGTCAGGAGCGACGGGTCAGCCGTCGCCAGAGGCGGCGCAGCGGGTTGCGGGGGCGGGGAAGCCGGACGGTGCGCTCGCCGATCATCCGGGTGGCCAGTGCCGCGCTGTCCGGGTCCAGGGCGGGGGCGGCCAGCGCGAGGTGGGCCAGTGAGACCGCGATCGGCACCGGTCGGGCCTGGGCCACCGCCGCCGCGTCGGCCAACCGTTCCGCCACCACGCGGGCCACGTCCGGCCGCACGTCCGGGTCCACCCAGGCGGCGGTGATCAGGGCGAACAGCGCCGCTTCGGTGACCCAGTCCTCCACACCCCAGACCAGGTCCACCAGCACCCGGCGTCGGGTCGAGTCCGCCCAGGGCTCGTCGGTGCGCTGATGCAGTAGCCCCAGACAGGCCCAGACCTGCACCCCGCGGACCCAGATCGACGGATCCTGGGCGGCCAGCAGTCGTCCCAGCCCGCTCGCCGGCGCCGCGGGCGGGTGCACCAGCAGCCCGAGCAGGTCGTCGACGTCGAGGCCGGCCAGGCCCACCGCCGCGTCGTAGGCCGCCGGCGGGTGTGGCCACGCCGGGTGGGCGACCTGTCCGATCCGTTCGACAGCCACCGCCGAGGGCGCCGGCAGCGCCGGTGTCGGCACGTTCTCCGCGAAGTGCCACAGCCGCTGCGCGGACGGGCGTCGAGGCTCGCGCGGGTCCGGCTCCGCGACCCCGGCGACCTCGATCCGCAGTCCGGGCGCCACCGCCGTCGCCGTCCGCAGGGCGCTCGGTGGGGCTGCCGCCGCGAGGCGTACGGCGCCGCCGATGCCGTTGTCGTCGTCGGCGACCGCCTGACGGAGCGCGTCGACCAAGGGGCCGCCGGCCGGCGTCAGTTGCCCGAGCCAGGGCCGGCCCCGGCAGCACTGGGCCAGATCGCCGTGCTCGTGGCTGTCGTCGGGGTGGTCACGGATGAAGTCGGCGAGCGCGACCAGGTGGGACAGGTCGCCGTCGCGCAGGTGCCGCAGTCGGTGGGCGGTGTGCACCGCGCAGTCGAACGACGGGTCCCGGGCCAGCGCCCGCTCGGTCCACTCCAACGCCTCGTCGAGCCGGCCGATCTCGGCCAGGGTGCCGGCGATGTCGGCGTAGATGGCCAGGTCGTCCGGGTCCAGTTCGACGGCCCGACCGAGCGCCGCGAGGGCGTCGCGGGTCCGGCCCGCGCTGCGGTACGCGTACCCGAGCCAGACCTCGCCCATCTTCGACGGCTGGCACCGTACGCCCCGGCTGGCCCAGCGGATCGCCAGCGCGACCTCGCCGAGCCGCCGGGCCAGCGCGGACGCCGCGCCCAGCAGGAGACCGTGCTCGGGGTGCACGGTGGCGGCGTTGCGGGCCAGCGTGAGGTAGGGCGTGAGGGCGTCCCGGCCGGCCCGCGGCACCGGATCGGTCAGCGCCGCGCAGACCTGCATGAGGACGCGGGCGATGTGGTCCGGTTCCAGCCGTTCGGCCAGTTCGGAGGCGGTCACCCACGGCACGCCCGCCCACTGGGTGCCGGGCGCGTGACCGGTCGCCGCGGCCAGCAGCTCCAGCCCTTCGGCGGGGCGGCCGGCGGCGGCCAGCAGGTGGGCGCGGGCGACGACCGCGCCCACGAAGGTGTGGTGGTTGATCGGGAAGAGGTCGAGCCCTCCTCCGTCGGCCGCGGCGAGGCGGGCCAGCGTCTCGTGCACCTCGGGCAGGGTGGGCGCCCGCGCGAGCGCGCCGGCGAGGTGGCCGGCGGCGTGGTGGAGGTCTCCCTCGTCCAGTGCCAGCCGGGCCAGCGCCAGCTCCTCCGTCGCGGAGAGCGTGGGCTCGTCCCTTCCCTCTGGCACGGTGTCCTCTCGTCGCAGCTGCAGACAGCGGGGCCAGCGTAGTTGATGTTGAGTTGATCAAGTGATCAACTGCGCACTGCTGCTCGAATAATTGCTGCTGTCGACTTCTGCGTGCAAGACTGAGCAGGAAACGCGCGGCAATCGCGCACGAGGGGAGTGTTTCGTGACACGTGCAGGGTCCGGAATGGCCGCCGACATCGCCGAGCAGCCCGCCGGCTACGCGCGCCTGCTCGACAGCGCCAACACCGCGGCGATCGCCCGGGTGGCCGCAGTCGTGGCCGAGCGTCGACCGCGACACGTGGTCTTCACCGCCCGGGGCACGTCCGACCACGCCGCCCTCTACGGGGCGTACCTGACCGAGATCCGGCTCGGCCTGCCCGCCGGGCTCGCCTCGCCGAGCGTGGTCACCCTGTTCGGCGCCCACCCCGACCTGTCCGACGCGCTGGTCGTCGGGGTCAGCCAGAGCGGCGGCTCACCCGACCTCGCCGAGGTGCTGCGCGCCGCGCGGTCCTCCGGCGCGCTCACCCTCGCGGTGACCAACGCCCCCGACTCCCCGCTGGCCGGCACTGCCGAGTTGAGCATCGACATCGCCGCCGGGCACGAGCGGGCGGTCGCGGCGACGAAGACGTACACCGCCGAACTGCTCGCCCTGCTCATGCTGGTCGAGGGGATCCGGGCCGGCGACGGGGTGCTCCCGGCGGCCGAGCGGGAGGCGCTCGCCGCGCTGCCCGACCTGGCCACCAGGACGCTCGCCGACGACACCCCGGCCCAGCTCGCGCCGCGCTACCGCTTCGCCCGCCAACTGGTCACCACCGGCCGCGGGTACGCCTACCCGACCGCCCGCGAGGCCGCGCTGAAGCTGATGGAGACCTCGTACCTGCCGGCGCTCGCCTTCTCCGGCGCCGACCTGCTGCACGGCCCGCTCGCGATGACCGACCCGGAGGTCCCGGTGCTCGCCGTCGTCGGCTCCGGTCCGGGTGGCCGGTCGATGGGCGAGGTGCTGCCCCGCCTCGGCGAGCGCCGAGCCGACGTGGTGGTCGTCGGCTCCGCCGACGTGCCGGGCGCCACCCGGCTCGCCGTCCCCGAGGTCGACGAGCGGTACGCACCGCTGCTGGACATCCTGCCGTTGCAGCGCCTGGCGTTGGCGTTGGCACTGACCCGTGGTGAGGACCCGGACGCGCCGCGTGGCCTGAAGAAGGTCACCGCGACGATGTGAGGCACGGCGCGGCGTGGCACCCTGGTCACCGTGTCCACGCTGCGCGACCTCGCCGAGGAGCACACCCGTCTCCGTCCGGCCGACATCGACCACCTGCACCGGATCGCCGGTGACTGGCAGCTGCTCTCCGATCTGTCCTTCGCCGATCTGCTGCTCTGGGTGCCGGTCGACGCCGAGGGCACGTTCCTCTGTGTCGCCCAGGTCCGCCCGACGACCGCGCCCACCGCGTACCAGGACGACCAGGTGGGCCGGATCATCGGCGGCTCGGAGGTGGCCCACCTGGGGGTCGCCTACTCCCAGGGGCGGATCTGGCGCGAGGGCGACCCGGTCTGGTACGGCGACGTGCCGGCCCGGCACGAGGCGATCCCGGTCCGGCTGCGCACCGCCGACGGTGAGGCCGGCGAGGTGATCGCTGTGGTCGGCCGAGACACCAACCTCTCCACCGCGCGGACGCCCAGTCAGCTGGAACTCAACTACCTGACCACCGCCGACGACCTCGCCCAGATGATCGCCGACGGCACCTTTCCGCCACCCCGGCACCCGGGCGAGACCACCTCCGCCCCCCGCGTCGGCGACGGCCTGGTCCGGCTGGACGCCGGTGGCAAGGTCACCTACGCGAGCCCGAACGCGCAGTCCGCGTACCGCCGGTTGGGCTACGCCTCCCACCTGGTGGGGGAGGACCTGGCCGCGCTGCACCGCCGGCTGGCGGGCGACCCGCTGGACGGCACCGAGGCGGCGAACGGCATCCTGGCGGCGTTGCGCGGCGAGGCGCCGCCCCGGCGGGAGATCGACGCCCGCGGGGCCACGATGCTCACCCGGGCCCTGCCGCTGATGCCCGCCGGTGTGCCGATCGGCGCGCTGGTGCTGGTGCGCGACATCACCGAGGTCCGTCGTCGGGACCGGGCACTGATCACCAAGGACGCCACCATCCGGGAGATCCATCACCGGGTGAAGAACAACCTCCAGACGGTGGCCGCGCTGCTGCGGTTGCAGGCCCGCCGGGTGGCCATGCCGGAGGCCCGGGTCGCCCTGGAGGAGTCCGTCCGCCGGGTCGCCTCGATCGCTCTCGTGCACGAGACGCTCTCGATGTCCAGTGACGAGGCGGTCGAGTTCGACGGCATCGTCGACCGGGTCGCCAGCGCGGCGACCGAGGTCGCGGCGACCGAGGTGAGCGTCGGCATGCGCCGTAAGGGCAGCTTCGGCGTACTGCCCGCGGAGATCGCCACGTCGCTGGTGATGGTCCTCAATGAGTTGCTGCTCAACGCCGTCGAACACGGCTTCCCGCCGGCCGACGAGTCGGACGACGTGCCCGTACCGCCGATCTCGGGCGTGGTGCCGGCCGTCGTCGCCGAGGGCGATCCGTCGGCGCGGCCGGAGGTGGTGGTCTCGGCGCACCGGTTCCGCAAGATGCTGCACGTCTCGGTGACCGACAACGGGCGCGGCCTGCCCCCCGAATTCGACGCCGAACGCGGCAGCCGACTCGGTCTCCAGATCGTGCGGGCACTGGTCACCGGCGAGCTGCGCGGCACCATCGAGCTGCGCGCGGGCGCCAAGGGCGGCACCGAGGCGCTGCTCGTCGTCCCACTGGCCCGCAACGCCCCGGACGGCCGCTCACAGGGCTGAGCCGCCGTCCGTTCGGTGTTGTCGCAGATGGGTGCGGCTGGCCGAATGAGCGTGATGCCTGTGAGTCATCTAGATGACTCACAGGCATCAGTCTTTTCACCGCGGGCCGGCCTCGCCTGGTGGGCGATCAGACCGACGACCGACGCGGTCCGGCCGTTGACCGATCGCTCAGCGGCCGGTCAACAGCGCGACGGTCAGGCCGGGGCGTTGCCAGACCTGCGTGACGGTGAAGTCGGTGCGGAGCGCGTCGCCCTTGGCGCCGGGCACGGCGGCCAGCGGCTCGGCGTGCCGGCCGGCGACGACGAGCCACACCCGCGTCGTACCGGCCAGACACTGCGCCGGCTGGGGGCACTCGGCCGCCCACAGGTCGCCCCGGCGCACCTCGTCCTCGGTGACCAGCACGTCGCGTGGTGGGTCGTGGAGGTGGTAGTCGATGCCGAGATCCAGGAAGAGCCAGCTGTGCCGGGGCGAGTAGACCACCGCGTCCCCCGGGCGTTGGCCGTCGGCGATCACCCGTGCGGCCCCCGCGTAGTCCACCGGCGCGCTGCGCGGCCACTCGTGGGTCCGGCGCAGCGCGGTCTGGTCGGGCAGGCCGAGCAGCGCGGCCAGCACCACCACGACGACCGCGGCCGGTGCGGTCACGGCGGCCAGCGCCGCGCCGGCCAGCAGACACGCGAACGGCACCACGAAGACCAGGTACCGGGGAACCCACAGGGGTACGACCGTGCCGGCGGCGAAGAGCAGCAGCACGGGCAGCAGCACCGCGCTCAGTGGCAGCAGAGCGCGCCGCCCGAGCCGGGCCGCGCCCAACGCGGCGACCCCGACCAGCAGACCGCCCACCACGCTGCTCTGGGCCACGCCGCCCGGCAGCGCGGTCAGGTCGTCCAGCCGGGCCAGGTGGACCCAGTTCAACTGCCGGGACTGCTGGGTCCGGGCCTTGAGCAGCAGCGGACCGGCCAGCAGCGCGGCCGGTAGCACGGCGACCAGCCATCGCCACACCCGCCGGTCCCGCTCGCCGGCGGGACGGTCCCGCCCGGCGGCGGGTTGGTCCCGGCCGGCGGTGGGATGGTCCCAGGTGGCGACGCCGGCCTCGGCGGGGCCGCGCCACCAGGCGATGAGGACGACCAGCGCGTGGGCGGCGAGCAGGGTGAGCGCGATCAGGTGGATGAGCCCGAGAGCGGCGACGGCGACCGCGTAACCGGCCCACCGGGCCCAACTCGGTCGGCGCAGCGCGGTCACCAACAGCACTGTGGCGAGCACCGCGATCATGGTCGCCAGCGCGTACGGGCGGGCCTCCTGCCCGTAGCGCGAGGTGCCGGGGAGCACCGCGAACAGCAGCCCGGCGAAGAGGCCGGCACGCCTGTCGACCAGCCGCGCGCCGAGCACGGCGAGCAGCCCGGCGGCCACTGTCATCGCCACCACGGCCGGTATCCGCAGGGCGATGGTGGAGTCGCCGACGACAGTGGTCCAGACGTGCATCAGCAGGTAGTACGGCCCGGTGGCGGCGTCGATGGTGCCGGCCAGCCGGACCAGGTCGCCGGGCGAGCGGGTGGCCGCGCTCCACGTCGCCAGCTCGTCGCGCCAGAGCTGGGCGGAGCCCAGCCCGGTCACCGTCACCGCCAGGGTGAGCAGCGCCGGGGCGAGCCAGACCGGCAGACGACGCAGGCGCTCCCACGCCGCCCCGGCCGACCTCTCGGACAATTGCCCCACGGTCCGAGCCTGCCACGACCACTCCCTGCGTGGGCGTCAGCCGGCGGGAGGCGGTGGGCGCCATGCGGGCATCACGTCGTTCGGCCGAGCGGTCTTCGCCGGATCACGCTCCACGAGTTCGTCGAGCACGGCGTCGATGCGGGCCAGCAGCTCGTCGTCGAGCCGTACCGTGGCGCCCTTGGCCGTCTCGGCGAGCTGCTCGGGCCGGGACGCGCCGACGATCGCGCTCGCCACGGTCGGACGGGCCAGCACCCACGCCACCGCCAACTGGGCCATCGTGCAGCCGGCCGCCTCGGCGACGGGTCGGAGCTGGCGTACCCGGGAGAGCAGCAGATCCGCCGAGTAGCGGGCGACGAACGAGCCCCCGAAGCCGTCGGTGGCCCGGGATCCGGCGGGCGGACGCCGGCCGGGTTCATACCGACCGGTCAGCACGCCCATCGCGAGTGGCGCCCAGGCGAGCTGACCCAGGCCGAGGTCGGCGCAGGCGGGCGACACCTCGGCCTCCACCACCCGCCACAGCATCGAGTACTGCGGCTGGTTCGCGACGAACGGGATGTGCAGCTCGGCGGCGAGCCGCTGACCCGCCCGCAACTGCGGTGCGGTCCACTCGGAGACGCCGACGTAGAGCACCTTGCCCTGGCGGACCAGGTCGGCGAAGGCGAGCATCGTCTCCTCCAACGGCACGCTGTCGTCGTACCGATGCGCCTGATAGAGGTCGACGTAGTCGGTGCCCAGCCGGCTCAGCGAGGCGTGGCAGCCCTCGATGATGTGCTTGCGGGACAGCCCGGCGTCGTTGGCCCCCGGCCCAACCGGCAGGCACACCTTCGTGCACAGCTCGATCGAGCTGCGTCGGACGCCACGCAGCGCCTTGCCCAACGCCTCCTCGGCTCGTCCCTGTGCGTACCGGTCGGCGGTGTCGAACGTGGTGACGCCCGCGTCCAGGGCGGCGGCCACGCACCCGGCCGCCGCGTCGTCGTCGAGCTGGTTGCCGTGGGTGACCCAGTTGCCGTACGCGACCGCGCTGACGCGCAGGCCCGACCGGCCCAGTTGCCTGTACTCCATACCGGGGATCCTCGGGTCGCCCCGCCCTGTCGCCGAACCGTTCGACCGTGGTCGAATCCGTGGGTGATCGAGGTTCGGTTCTCGCCCGACGACCTGAGCCGGGTTCGGTTCGCGCACTCGCCGCTGGCCGAGCTGGTGGCCAGCTCCTGGGCGTTGCGCAAGCCGGCGAAGTACTGGATGCACCGCCCGTGGCGGGAACGCGCGCAGCGGCTGCTGCCGGACGCCGGCCTGGAGCCGCTGCTGGCGGTGCTCACACCGTCCAACGGTTACGTGCCGGACTTCCTCACCCCGATCGGCGTGGCACCGAACCTGACCGCCGAGCTGCGGGCGGTCGCCGGCACCGACCCGTCCCTGGTGCGCCGGCAACTGGACCGGGCCGGCGCACCCCGGCTGCCCCCGGACGAGCTGGTCGCGCAGCTCCACCGGTACTTCACCCTGCTGATCGCACCGGACTGGCCCCGGCTGCGGGCGCTCGCTCTGGCGGACATCCGGCGGCGGGCGCTGCTCGCCGCGGAGCAGGGTGGGCGGACCCTGCTCCGCGAGCTGCACCCGTTGATCAGGTGGGACGGCGCGGCGCTGCGGGTCGCCGTCGGCACGACCCGGCCGGCCGGTCTGGACGGCCGCCCGTGGACGCTGCTGCCAACCTCGTTCTCCGGACCGACGGTGCACGCGATCATGGAGGGCGACGCCGGCCCCGCCCTCTGCTATCCGCCCACCGGGCTGGGCGGGCTGTGGGACTCGCCACCGCCCAGCACCGCGCTGGGCGCCCTGCTCGGCGCTACGCGGGCGGCGGCGCTCTCGCTGCTCGACTCGCCGCTGAGCACCGGTGAGCTGGCCGCGATGCTGGGTCTCGCGCCAGCGACCGCGTCGCACCACCTCACCACGCTGCGGGACAACGGCCTGATCGCTGGCGTACGGCAGGGGCGGGTGGTGCGCTATGCCCGAACTGTCCTTGGTGACCGCCTGGTCGGCTGACCTCCGGCCCGTGATGTGGGATCCAGCACGCGGACATTGGCCGGCCCCCATGGGGTGTGGCAGCATGGGCCCCATGACCGCCGCAGTCGTCCGCCGCTTCGTGGCTCGTCGCCACGTCGATTACGGCCGCGTGCGCAGCGCGATCTGTCCGGCCTACTGACGACGCCCGACCAATCCGTCTCGGGCGCGCTCCGCGCCGGCTGTCTGAAGACACCGTTGTCCCGCCCGCCTCGCGGGCCGGCCGTCGCGCCCCGCGTAGCCCGAGGCACAGCAGACAACGGAGGTCGCCGCGATGGCGGTCAGCAGCATCCCGCCCCGTTCCGAGGACCCGACGACCCGCCCGGCCCGGGCGCCACGCCGGCCCCGGGGTGAGGGTCAGTGGGCGCTCGGCCACCGCGAGCCCCTCAATCCCAACGAGCGGATCAAGAAGGACGACGACCCGCTCAACGTCCGGGCGCGCATCGAGAACATCTACGCGCGCGGCGGCTTCGCCTCCATCGACCCGCAGGATCTGCGTGGCCGTTTCCGCTGGTGGGGCCTCTACACCCAGCGCAAGGCCGGCATCGACGGCGGGCGCACCGCAGTGCTGGAGCCGCACGAGCTGGAGGACGAGTTCTTCATGCTCCGGGTCCGCATCGACGGCGGCCAGCTCAGCCTGGCTCAGCTGCGCGTGGTCGCGGACATCTCCCGGGAGTTCGCCCGGGACACCGCCGACATCACCGACCGGCAGAACATCCAGTACCACTGGATCCGCGTCGAGGACATGCCGGAGATCTGGCGTCGGCTGGAGTCGGTAGGCCTGCAGACGACCGAGGCCTGCGGCGACTGCCCACGGATCGTGCTGGGCAGCCCAGTCGCCGGTGTGGCCCGCGACGAGCTGGTCGACCCGACTCCGGCGATCGACGAGATCGTCGCCCGGTACGTGGGGGACAAGCAGTTCTCCAACCTGCCCCGCAAGTTCAAGACATCCATCTCCTGGCTGGTCGACACCCCGTACGAGTCGAACGACATCGCCCTCCTCGGCGTCGACCACCCCGAGCACGGCCCCGGCTTCGACCTCTGGGTCGGTGGCGGGCTCTCCACCAACCCGATGCTGGCCCAGCGGCTCGGCGCCTGGGTGCCGCTGGCCGAGATCCCCGACGTGTGGGCCGGCGTGGTCGGGATCTTCCGCGACTACGGCTACCGCCGGCTGCGTAACCGGGCCCGGCTGAAGTTCCTGGTGGCCGACTGGGGCGTGGAGCGGTTCCGGGAGGTCCTGGAGAAGGAGTACCTGGGCCGTACGCTGCTCGACGGCCCCGCCCCGGAGCTGCCGGCGAAGCCGATCGACCACGTCGGCGTGCACGAGCAGGCCGACGGGCGGCACTACGTGGGGGCCGCCCCGGTGGTCGGGCGGGTCTCCGGTGGGCAGCTCGCCCAACTGGCCGACGTGGCCGAGGCGCACGGCAGCGACCGGGTGCGGCTCACCCCGTACCAGAAGCTGCTCGTGCTCGACGTGCCGTCGGAGCGGACGGAGTCGCTTGTCGACGCGCTGCGCGGGATCGGGCTGGAGGCCCGGCCGTCGGCCTGGCGGCGCGGCACGATGGCGTGCACCGGCATCGAGTACTGCAAGCTCGCCATCGTCGAGACGAAGGCCCGCGGCGAGGAGCTGGTGGCCCGGCTGGAGCAGCGGCTGCGCGACTTCGACGCGGACATCTCGATCCACATCAACGGCTGCCCGAACGCCTGCGCCCGCACGCAGGTCGCGGACATCGGCCTCAAGGGTCAGCTGGTGGTCGGCCCGGACGGCCGGCAGGTGGAGGGCTTCCAGGTGCACCTGGGCGGCGGCTTGGGCATGGCCCAGGGGCAGACGGCCGGTTTCGGCCGCAAGCTGCGCGGCCTGAAGACCACCGCCGACGAGCTTCCGGAGTACGTGGAACGGCTGGCCCGCCGCTACCTGGCCGGTCGGAGCGAGGGCGAGACGTTCGCCAACTGGGTGATCAGAGTCGACGAGGAGGAACTGCGATGAGCAGCGAGAACCGAGCGGCACCCCTGTACTGCCCCTACTGCGGCGAGGAGGACCTGCGGCCGCACGAGGCGGGGCACGGCGCCTGGGAGTGCCACGCCTGCGCACGGGTCTTCGCGGTGAAGTTCACCGGGCTGCTCTCCCGGGCGGTGACCCGATGAGCCTCGTCTCCGCTGCGAGCCTGCGCCTGGTCGGTCCGGGCGCTCAGACGTCGACCGAGCCGGCCGGGCGCAGCCCGGACGAGCTGCGGACGCTGGCCGAGCAGGCGGCCCGGGACCTGGAGGGCGCCCCCGCCCTGGAGATCGCCCGCTGGGCTGCGCAGACCTTCGGTGACCGCTTCTGTGTCACCAGCTCGATGGCCGACGCCGTCCTGGCCCACCTGGTGTCCCGGGTCGCCCCGGGGGTGGACGTGGTCTTCCTCGACACCGGTCTGCACTTCCCGGAGACGCTGCGGGTCCGCGACGAGGTGGCCCGGACGCTCCCGGTGAACGTCCGGTCGATCCGGCCCCGGCTCACGGTGGGGCAGCAGGACGGTCAGTACGGCCCGCGACTGTTCAACAAGTCGCCGGACGACTGCTGCCAGCTGCGCAAGGTGGAGCCGCTGGAGCGGGCGCTGTCCGGGTACGACGCCTGGGCCGCCGGTCTGCGCCGGGACGAGTCGCCGACCCGGGCCAACACGCCTGTGGTGACGTTCGACGCGCGGCGCGGCAAGGTGAAGGTCAACCCGATCGCGGCGTGGTCGCAGGGGGACGTGGACGCCTACATCGCCCGCTGGAACGTTCCGGTGAACGAGCTGTTCAAGCAGGGCTACGGCTCGATCGGCTGCTGGCCGTGCACCCGGCGGACGAAGGCCGGGGAGGACCCGCGGGCCGGGCGGTGGGCCATGTTCGAGAAGACCGAGTGCGGGCTGCACGTCTGACCCCGTCACCGACGACCCCGACCGGCCCGGACGCGGCCGGCGGGGCGGTCCCGGTGGTGCTTGTCGCGCACGGCAGCCGGGATCCACGAGCGGCCGAGGCCACCCGGGCGCTGGCCCGGGCGGTGTCGGCCGCCCGGCCCGGCCTGTCGGTGTGGGCGAGCTGGCTGGACCACACCGAGCCGGGACCTACCGAGGTGCTGCGCGAGCTGGCCGAGGCGGGGCATCCGCGCGCGGTTGTCGTGCCGCTGCTGCTGACCGCCGCGTACCACCACCGGGTGGACATTCCGGCGGCGGTCGCCGCCGCGACGCAGGCCGGGCCCCCACTGTCGGTACGGGTCACCGACGTGCTCGGCCCGGCGGACGGAACGGTGTCGCCGGCGCTGCTGGCGGGGCTGCGCCGGCGGCTCGGCGAGGTTGGCCCGGGGCGCTTCGACGCGCTGGTGCTGGCCGCCGCGGGCACCCGGGACGCGCGGGCGCGCGGTTCGGTGGGCCGGGTGGCGGACGCGCTCGGCGTCGAGTTCGGGGTGCCCTGCCGGGTGTCGTACGCCTCGGCGGCCCCACCGGCGACAGGTGTGGCAGTGGCCCGCCTGCGGGCGGCTGGCGCGCGCCGGGTGGCGGTGTCCGCGTACTTCCTCGCGCCGGGCCTGTTCCACGACGCGGTGGCCGATTCGGCACGGGCGGCCGGTGCGGTGGCGGTGGCGGCCCCACTGACGGACGCGCCCGAGCTGGCCGAGCTGGTGCTGCGCCGGGTCGACGACCGGGGCGCGCTGGCACCTACAGGTTGACGGCTCAGCCGGTGTGGCCAGGCACGGGACAGCAGTACGCCCCGGCAGGCGGACCTGCCGGGGCGTGCAGCTGTGTCGTTGGGGGAATCAGGCGGAGTGAGCGCGCAGCACCCGGAGGCCGCCGCGCCGCTTCACAGCGCGCCGCTCCTCCTCGCTCATCCCGCCCCAGACGCCAGCGTCCTGACCGGACTCGAGCGCCCACTGCAGGCACTGGTCGGTCACGGAGCAGCGCCTGCAGACGGCCTTGGCCTGCTCGACCTGCAGGAGAGCCGGTCCGGACGTCCCAATCGGGAAGAACAGCTCCGGGTCCTCGTCGCGGCAGACAGCATGGTGACGCCAGTCCATGGCGGCAACACTCCTCATTCTGGATGGGTGGCAATTTATTGCGGGTAGTGCTTTTCCTATATGCATCCGCATTGCCTATGGTGACCGTTCGCGTCTGACCATTCGGCAGTGCGTGAGCAGGCGGTTAGCCTCGGAGACCTGCTGGAACAGCTCAACCTGACGAGCATATCCAGGCAATGTCCCGGTAACTCAAGTTCGCTTGTGAATACTTTCACGAACGCTCGTGATGTCAAGGGTGACGCTCGGAAAAACTCCAAGCGGTGAGCAAGCCCACAACCCATTTGTCCGGGTTCCAGTGCGTTCCTGGTTACCCGCCGTGCCACAGCCGAGGATCAATATAGTACAGTCCGCGTGACATTGCTGACATTTCCGGCACCTGCCCCTCGGTGTGGCGGCGCCTGCCGGTGCGGTTGCGGCGCCGCGTCGACCAAGGGCAGTACCCGAGACCTAGCAGATTACTCTGAGTGCGGCCGGAATGGATGTGAATCTGACTTTCTCCCGCTCGCCAAGATAGTCGCCGTCCAGCTGGAACGCCTGCGGACGGCTGGAGAGCAGGGTGAACTCCGCCGTGTCATGGAGTCGTAACACCTGACGACCGCTCGGATCCGGCCGCCGGGACAGGAACTGAGTGACTGTCCGTGTTGTGCTAGCCACCCGGAGCTGACGCAGTGCCAGCACGTCGAGGCCGAGATCGAACGACGCCTCCGGGTTCGGGTTGACCTCGCGGTCGCCCAGGTACGTCCACGGAGCGGTGTTCTGGATGATGACGGTGGCCAGCTCCTCCTCCGGCGGCTCACCCGGTCGCTCCAGGCTGATCGCCGGATGCCGTCGGTCCGAGGCGAAGAAGTACTGGTTCATGATCGAGCGCAGGTAGAGGCCCGGCGTCGAGACCCGCCCCTTGCGCCGTGCCTGCTCCACCCGGTGGATCACCGCGGCGTCCAGGCCGAACCCGGCGCAGAAGGTGAAGTAGCGGTCATCAGCGCGGCCCAGCCCGACCGTGCGGTGCCGGCCCAGGCGCAGCCCTTCGAGGATCATGCTGGTCGCCTCCGGCCATTCCCGGGGCAGGCCCACCGCGCGGGCGAACACGTTCGTCGAACCGCCCGGAACGGTGGCCAGCGCGGGCAGCCGCTCCGCCATCGACGCGCCCTCGGCACCGGCCGGCGGTTCGGCCGACATCAGGCCGTTCACCACCTCGTTCACCGTGCCGTCGCCACCCAGGGTGACGACGAGGTCGACCCCCTCGGTGGCGGCCTCCCGGGCCAGCGCCATGGCGTGCCCCCGGCGACGGGTGTAGCGCACACTGAGGTCGACTTCGCTGCGCAGCGCCCGGACAAGCACGTCCCGGCTGCGTTCGCTGGTGGTGGTGGCCTTCGGATTGACCACCAGGACGGCCCGCATGGGCGGCACTGTACCTCTCGGTAGCCCGGGTATCGTGGCGCGCGTGACCATCGACTCGGCCCCGGTTCCCGTCACACTCCGCTGGGCGGTGCGGCTGCTCTGGGCGGAGGCGGTCGCCGTCGGGCTGATCGCGGTCTGGCTGGTCTGGGCCGATCTCACCGCCACCACCACCGACCTGGCCTCGGCGTTGCTGGTGACCGCGTTCGCCGTCGGGGCGGCCGTCGCGCTCTGGGCTCTGGGCCGCGCGCTGCTGCGCCGACAGGCCGGCGCGCGGGCCCCCGCGATCGTCCTTCAGCTCATGCTGCTGCCGATCGGCTGGTTCATGATCCAGGCCGGGCTGGGTTGGCTGGGCGTACCGCTGATGGCGCTCGGCCTGGGCGTCGGCTGGCTGCTCGTCAGCCCGCCCACCACGAAGGCCCTCGGCTTCGAGTGACCCCGCCGCACGGGCGCAGGGCAACGGGTTCGCCCGCGGCCCCGGCCGGGCGGGGCCGGCGGGGCGTGTCGGTCAGTAGCCGCCGGAGCGGCGGGTGAGCAACGAGATCGTCGCCCGGCCGTCGGAGGCCCCGGCGGACGCCGACGTGGTCAGGGCGGTGAGCACCTTCCAGGCGAAGGACGACTCGGCGGGCAGCGTCGCCCCGCGCACGGTCGGCACGGTCACCTCGACGGTCAGCGCGTCGTTGGTGACCGAGAACCGGCACTCCAACTCGGCGTCGCGGGTGGCGATGGCGAGCAGCATGGCGCACGCCTCGTCGACAGCGATCCGCAGATCCTCGATCTCGTCGAGCGCGAACTGCAACCGGGCCGCGAGACCGGCGGTGGCGGTGCGGAGCACGCCGAGGTAGCCGCCGTCGGCGGGCACCGTGAGGTGCACCACGTCGTCGTCGGTCGCTGGCTGGCCGGTCAGTTGAGTCACGCCTCATCCCCCCGGTCGGGGACTCTACCCGGTCAGTCGTTCGGGCGCGTGTCGGCGGCCTCCGCCTGAGCGGCAAGGTCGCGCAACGCGTCACCGCTGAGCCGGTAGGGGACCCA
Organism: Micromonospora sp. MH99; assembly: GCF_021442385.1. Taxonomy (GTDB): domain Bacteria; phylum Actinomycetota; class Actinomycetes; order Mycobacteriales; family Micromonosporaceae; genus Micromonospora. The sequence continues at coordinate 17,105 of NZ_MUZA01000063.1, read as the reverse complement.
CTCGCTCATCTGCTCGGCGCCGATCGAGGCGTAGAAACCGGCAGCCGGATTCCACTCGATCATCCACCACTCCAGCCGTCGGTAACCCCGTCGTACGCAGATGTCGGCAAGCGTGGCGAGCAGCAGCCGGCCCGCGCCGGTGCCCCGGGCGGCCGGCGAGACGTAGAGATCCTCCAGGTAGATGCCGTGCACGCCGGCCCAGGTGGAGAAGTTGAGAAACCACAGGGCGAAGCCGATCGGCCGGTCGCGCTCGTCGACCGCGACGTGGCCGAAGAGCGCCGGAGCGGTCGTGAACAGCGCCGAGGTGAGCTGCTCGGTGGTGAGGTGGCACTGGTCGGGAGCGCGTTCGTACTCCGCCAGCTCGTGCACCATGGCGACGACGGCCGGCACGTCCTCGGGACGTACCGGCCGGATCGTCGGGATGACCGGGTCGGTCACGCCTTCTTGGTCTCCCAGAAGATCTTGGCGATCTCGTCGATCTTCGCGAGCAGCTTGTCGGCGGTGGCCGGGTCGAGGCTGCCCTTGACGCCACCGGCGCCGGCGAGCTTGGTGGCCTCGTTGAACAGGGTGTGCAGGTTCGGGTACTTCTCGAAGTGCGGCGCCTTGAAGTAGTCGGTCCAGAGCACCCACAGGTGGTGCTTGACCAGCTCGGCGCGCTGCTCCTTGATGATGACCGCCCGGGTACGGAACTCCGGGTCGGTGTTCGCCTGGTACTTCTCGCAGATCATTTTGACCGACTCGGCCTCGATCCGGGCCTGGGCCGGGTCGTAGACGCCGCACGGCAGGTCGCAGTGAGCGCTCGCGGTGACGCGGGGCGCAAGGATGCGCGGAAGTCGCATCGGGATCCTCCATGGGAAGTTTGCGATGATCAAAGGCGACATTACTCCTGGGAATGCTCCCCGAACCGGGTGGAGGTGAAACCAGTGCGAGCCGATCACCCGGCGGAGGCGCCGTACCTGCGCGGGCCGCTGACGCCCGTTTCGGTGACCGGCCCGTCCATGGCGCCGACGCTGCGGCACGGCGACGCGGTGCTGGTCCGCTCGGGCGGGCGCCCGATCCGGCCCGGTGACGTGGTGGTCGCCGTGTTCCGCACGCGTCCCGAGCTGCTGGTCGTGAAGCGGGCGGTACGGCCGCAGGACGGCGGCTGGTGGCTGCGCGGCGACAACGATCTGGTCACCGACGACTCCCGTGCGTACGGGGTGGCGGACGTACGCGGGCGGGTGGTGTTCCGCTACTGGCCCCGCCCCGGACGGGTGCCCCGTCGGCAGTTATGACCCTGCTCACATCCGAGGGCCGGTGCCGACACTATGCTCGGAAAGTGCCCGGGTGACCCCCCGCACCGCGTGCCACCGCTCGCCGCCCACCTCGCGGCCGGCCCGGCCGCCTCACATCTGCTCGACAGATCCTGGAGTCACCGCCATGTCTTCGTCCACCGTGGACCCTGCTGATCCCGTCTTCCAACTGCACCGCGGCGGCAAGATGGCCGTCGCCTCGACGGTCCCGCTCACCAGCCGCGAGGACCTCTCCCTCGCGTACACCCCGGGTGTGGCCCGGGTGTGTGAGGCGATCGCCGCCGACCCCGACCTGGCCGACGACTACACCTGGGCGTCGCACGCCGTGGCCGTCGTGACCGACGGCTCGGCGGTGCTCGGGCTCGGCAACATCGGGCCGCGCGCCGCGCTGCCGGTGATGGAGGGCAAGGCGGTGCTGTTCAAGCAGTTCGCGGGGGTGGACGCGGTGCCGGTCTGCCTGGACACCCAGGACGTGGACGAGATCGTCGCGGTGGTGCGGGCGCTGGCCCCGTCGTTCGGCGGCATCAACCTGGAGGACATCAGCGCGCCGCGCTGCTTCGAGGTGGAGCGCCGGCTCGACGAGGCGCTGGACATCCCGGTCTTCCACGACGACCAGCACGGCACCGCCATCGTGGTGCTCGCCGCGCTGCGCAACGCCGCCACCCTGCTCAACCGCAAGCTCGGTGACCTGCGGGTCGCGGTGAGCGGCGCGGGCGCGGCCGGCGTGGCCGTGACGAAGATGCTTGTCGCCGGTGGGGTCAACCCCGACCAGGTGGTCGTGTGCGACTCCAAGGGGATCATCGGCCGGCACCGCGACGAGCTGACGGGCACCAAGGCCGAGCTGGCGGCGAGCACCAACGCCGACGGCCGCCAGGGCGACATCACCGAGGCGCTGCGCGACGCGGACGTGCTGATCGGGGTCTCCGGCGGGCAGATTCCCGAGGCGGCCGTTGCCGGGATGGCCCCGGGCGGGATCGTGTTCGCCCTGGCCAACCCGACTCCTGAGGTGCACCCCGAGGTGGCCGCCCGGCACGTCGCGGTGGTCGCGACCGGCCGCAGCGACTATCCCAACCAGATCAACAACGTGCTGGCGTTCCCCGGCGTGTTCCGGGGCGCGCTGGATGCGCGGGCCACCCGGATCACCGAGGGGATGAAGGTCGCCGCCGCCGACGCCATCGCCGGCGTGGTGGCCGAGTCGCTGACCGCCGACGCTATCGTCCCGTCGCCGCTCGACCCGCGGGTCGCCCCGGCCGTCGCCGAGGCCGTCGCCGAAGCGGCCCGCCGCGACGGAGTCGCCCGCCGGTAGGCGGAGCACTTCTTAACGGGCGCTCAGCTTGTTACCGTGCCGATCATGCGTGCCGCCTTCGCCTCCCGCCTCGACGATGCCGATCCGCTCGCCGCCCTCACCGTCGGTGAGCGGCCCGAGCCGACCCACCCGGAGGACGACTGGGTGACCGTGCAGGTGCGGGCCACCTCGCTCAACCACCACGACCTCTGGTCGCTGCGCGGGGTCGGCCTCACCGACGCCCAGCTGCCGATGATCCTCGGCTGCGACGCGGTCGGCGTGGACGAGCACGGCAACGAGATGGTCGTCTACCCGGTCGTCGTCACGCCGGGTGACCCGCGCGGGGTCTCCATCCTGTCCGAGCACTTCGCCGGGACGCTCGCCGAGCGGGTCGCCGTACCCCGGTCGAACCTGATCCCCCTGCCCGACGGCATGGCGGCGACCGACGCGGCGTGCCTGCCCACGGCCTGGCTGACCGCGTGGCGGATGCTGACCACCAAGGGCCGCGTCGCGGACGCCGACAGCGTGCTGGTGCAGGGCGCCGGTGGCGGCGTCGCCACCGCGGCCGTCGCGCTCGCCCTCGCGATGGGCAAGCGGGTGTACGCGACCAGCCGGGACGCCGCCAAGCGGGAGCGGATCACCGCCCTCGGGGCGACCGCCCTGGAGTCCGGTGCCCGGCTGCCGGAGCGGGTCGACGTGGTGATCGAGACGGTGGGCGCGGCGACGTTCGACCACTCGTTGAAGTCGGCCGCGCCGATGGCCCGGATCGTGGTCTCCGGCGCCACGGCCGGCCACCAGCCGTCGGTCAACCTGCGCCGGGTCTTCGCCATGCAGCTGGAGATCCTGGGCACCTCGATGGGCACGCCGGGGGAGCTGTACGAGCTGCTGGCGTTCTGCGCCGAGAACGAGGTCCGTCCGGTGATCGACGCCGTGGTCCCGTTCAGCCGGGTCGAGGACGCCTTCGCCCGCCTGCACTCCGGCGACGCCTTCGGCAAGATCGTCATCGATCACACCGCCTGACCCCCGCCCTTTCCCTCTCGCGATCTTGCACTTTCTGTCGACGATTCACGGAAAATATCCCGTTATGCCCCGACAGTAAGTGCAAGATCGCGGAGGGGAGAGGGGGTGGGGGCGCGGGTTAGAGGTGGTTGTCGAAGGTGGCGATGTCGTTGCGGGTCGCGTCGGTGGAGATGCGCTTCTTGGCCTCCGCGTCGCCGTACAGCGACCAGCGCAGGAACTCCACGGACGTGTCCGAGACGACCCGCAACGTCGCGGCGTCGCCGAGCAGCGCCCGCCCGTGGTCGCCCTTGGGCAGGCTGAGCATCGCCTTCGGCCAGGGCACCTTGTCGTACGCCGCCTTGCCCGCCGCGTAGTCGATTACCTCGTCCAGCTCGCCGTGCACGAACAGCTGCGGCGCGGTCGCGCCCGCGAACGCCGTACCCACGCCGACTGCCGTACCGGCGAAGACCACCCCGGCGTCCAGCCGCTCGTCCCGGCTGGCGGTGAAGAGGCCGATGGTGGTCACCCCGCCGGCCGAGTGCCCGGCCGCGCCGACCCGGTCGGTGGCCAGCCGGCCGCGCAGCCCGTCGCCGGCCTTGCCGTCGAGCGCCAGCACCTGGGTCAGGGCGTACGACACGTCGGCCGGCTGGTTGAGCACGTCGAGGATGTTGCCGTCGGCGCCCCGGGAGGTGTGCGGGAAGGTCGGCGCGGCCACCACGAAGCCCGCCGCCGCCCAGCGGGTCAGCAGGGTGGCGTAGTCCTCCGGCCGCCCGGTGAGGCCGTGGCTGAACATCACCACCGGAAACCGGCCCTGCGCCGCCGCAGCGGACCGCTTGACCGCGCCGCCGGCCTTCCCGGCCGCCGGATACCAGATCGTCGTCGGCAGCGCACGGCCGTCCCGGTTCAGCTTGAGCTGGCGTACGCCGACGCCGAAGGCGCTCTTCGGGGCGGTCCCGGAGGGTACCTGCGGCGTCGGCGTGGCGGCGGCGGGCGGTGGCTCGGCGGGCGCCTGCCAGCCCTCGGTCTTGCGGGCGTCGGCGGAGCAGCCGACCAGGCCGGCCATGAGCAGGGCGCTGGCCAGCAGCGTGGGGGTGACGCGACGCGACATGAAGCCAATTGTGCCCTGCCGCGCCGGCCGGCTCGGCGCGGTTCGACGCGCGGTGCCCACGCCGTGACCGGCTGACCCGGACCGCGGGACGCGGCGTCACCGGTTCGTTCAGGCTGCGGCGCGTTCGGGGAGCGGGCGTCGCCGCCGGGCGGTGTCGGTCAGGGAGCGTGGCGGGAAGGCGGCGTTGGGGTCGTACCGGTTGGTTCCGGGCGGCACGATCTCGTCGATCCGGTCGAGGGTCGCGTCGTCCAGGGTGAGCGTGGCGCCCTTGAGCAGGTCCTCCAGGTGCGCCATGGTCCGCGGTCCGATGATCGCCGAGGTGACCGCCGGATGGGCCACCGTGAAGGCGATGGCGAGCTGCGGGAGCGTGCAGCCGATGCCCGCCGCGAGGTCGACGAGCTGCTCGACGATGTCGAGCTTGGCGGCGTTCTCGGCGAGCGTGGGATCGAACTGCGCCGGCCGGAGCACGGCACGCCCGGTCGACAGGTCGACGGGCCGGTCCCTGCGGTACTTCCCGCTGAGGAACCCGAAGGCGAGCGGGCTCCAGACCAGGACCCCCATGCCGTAGCGCTGGCAGACCGGCAGGGTCGACGCCTCGACCCCACGGGCCAGGATCGAGTACGGCGGCTGCTCGGTGCGCAGCCGGCCGAGGCCGCGACGCTCGGAGACCTGGTGCGCCTCGACGATCTCCTCGGCGGGGAACGTCGAGCACCCGAAGGCGCGGATCTTTCCGTCGCGGACGAGGTCGGTGAGCACCGAGAGCGTCTCCTCGATGTCGGTAGCGGGGTCGGGCCGGTGGACCTGGTAGAGGTCGATCCAGTCGGTGCCCAGACGCCGCAGGCTCCCTTCGACGGCCTTGAGGATCCAGCGCCGCGAGTTGCCACCCTGGTTGGGTCCCGCACCCATCGGAAAGTGCACCTTGGTGGCGAGGACGAAGTCGTCCCGGCGCCCCCGCAGCGCCTTGCCCACGATCTGCTCGGACTCACCCTGGCCGTACATGTCGGCGGTGTCGACGCAGTTGATGCCCTGGTCCAGGGCCGCGTGGACGATGCGGACGCAGTCGTCGTGGTCCGGGTTTCCGACGGCACCGAACATCATGGTTCCGAGGCAGTGGGTGCTCACCTCGATGCCGGTCCCGCCGAGTGTGCGATAGCGCATGCCGATGCTCCTCTGGCGATGTCGTGACGATCACGGGGGACCCTAGGAGCTGGAGTCGGCTCTAGGTCAAGCCTCGTTACCCTGCTCGGCATGGCCGAGGACATCGTGAGTCTGAGCATCGGGCAGGTCGCCGAACGCACCGGCTTGAGCGTGCACGCCCTGCGCTTCTACGAGCAGGAGGGCGTCTTCGTCGATCCGGTACGCCGTGGGCCCGGCGGGCGTCGCGTCTACAGCCAGGACGACGTCGACTGGTTGACCGTCTGCATCATTCTCCGTACCTCGGGCATGCCGTTGCCCGCGCTGCGCCGGTACGCCGACCTCGTCCGGGAGGGTGCCGGCAACGAGGAGGAACGTCTCGCCCTGATGCGCGAGCACCAGGAGCGCGTCACCGGCCAGATCGGCAGGCTCACCCAGTGCCTGGACCTGATCGGCTTCAAGGTCGGGGTGTACGAGGACCTGCTCGACGAGGCGCGGCCCGCAGTCGAGCCAGGTCGTCCGCGTCCTTCGGACGGCGGGGCCGCTCCGGCATCCACACCGGGTACATCTGCTTGAACTCGATCTGCGCCGGCACCGAGATCGTCGGCACGGTCAACGGGCCGATCCGGCCGGATGGCGCGTCCAGCATCCCGGCCGGCAGTGGTGTGCCGGCCCAGGACCCGGCGCCCACCGTCGGGCGACCGGCGTCGTCCCGACCCAGGTACGCGACGCTCACCTCCACGTCGCCGGCGAACAGATCGAGCTGCAACTCCACAGGCATCCGGGGATCGGGGCGCCAGCCCCGGGCCAGCAGCAGGGCGGCCAGCCGGGCCGCGTCCTCGCGCCAGCAGTACCAGTCGACGTCGACGTGCGGTCGGGACACCTCGCCGAGCTGGAAGTCCATCGCCCAGCCGCCCCGCAACCACACCGCGATGCCGGCCGACCCGGCCACCTCGACCACGTCGGCGATGCTCGCCAACTGGCGGCGCGCGAGGTCGTCCACCCGGGCACTCTAGCCGGGGCACCGCCGTGACACCCGGGCGAAGAACCCTAGGCCGGGCGGGACTCGTAGCGGGTGCCGGGCGTGCGCGCGTCGGCGGGCAGGCGGGCGCCGGCGGTCCGGTCGCCGTAGAGGGTCCAGCGCAGGAAGTCGGTGGTGGTGGCGAGAACGGCGGCGAATCCGGGGTTACCCGGCGTGAGGTACGCGCCATGGTCCTGGCCGAGCACGCTGACGAATACCGCAGGTCCCGGGGTACGCGCGTACGCCGCCCGGCCCACCGTCACCGGCACCACCGGGTCGGCCGTGCCGTGCACGAAGAGCACCGGTGCGGTCGGTCCGGCGAAGCTGCCCGGCAGCCCGCCGCCGGCGATCACGATGCCCCCGCGCAGCCGGGCCGGGTGGCCCTCGGTGAACATGCCGGAGGTGGTGAAGCCGCCCGCCGAGTGACCGGCGGCGGCGATCGACGTGAGGTCCAGGTGGCCGGCGAGCGGATCAGCCCGGTCGCCGTCGAGGCGGCCCAGGTGCCGGATCAGCCGCCAACCGTCGGCGGGCTGGTTGCGCACGTCGGCCCGGGTGAAGTGCGCGGCACCCGCACGGGTGTGCGGGTACGCGGGCGCGGCCACCACGAAACCGGCCGCCGCCCAGCGGGTGGTCAGCCCGGCGTGCAGCTCGGGCCGGCTGTGCAGACCGTGGCTGTAGATCACCACCGGGAACCGCCCGGCGGCCACCCCGTCGGTGCCGGCCGGATACCAGATGGTCACCGGCAGGGGACGCGCCGAGCGCGGATCGAGGGTGAGCGTACGCACGCCGACGACGTACGACCCCTCGGGCGCTCGGCGCGCGGACGGCGGCCCGGCGGACCCACCCGCCACGGCGGTTGCCGGCGCACAACCGGCCAGCAGCGCCGTCACCAGTACGGCGACCAGCCGTCGAACCCCCACCGTTTCACCGTAGGTGCCCGGGCACGTCCAGCGGCCCCGCCGTCTGGCCCGGCTCTGGCCGCCACCCGGTCGGGTCGCCTCCGCCGGCCGGTTCGACCCGGTGGGACGGCACAGACGGGGGGCGGTGCTCCGCGACCGGCTTCGCTAGGGTCACCGACATGGCTGAGAACTACACCGACCCCAGCGGCAACACCGAGGCGTTCCGCGCCTTCACCCAGACGCCGGAGGCCGCCGGTCCGGCCGACGCGCCGTCCCGCCTGCCGCTCATCGTCGGTGCGGCGGTCGTCGTCGTGCTGCTGGTGGCCCTCGTCGCCTGGCTGGCGATGCGCTGAGCCGGCGCGCGGCGATGCGCTGAGCTTGGCCCGACTCCACGGGGTCGGGGCGACGTCAGTGCGCCCCGACCACGTCCCGGGTCTGCCGGGCGATCTCCCGTTCCTCATCGGTACGGATGACACAGACGCTCACCTGGGCGTCGTCCGGCGAGATCAGCCGGTCGCCGTCGCCGTTGTTGCGCGCCTCGTCGACGGTGATGCCGAGCCGGGCCAGTCCGGCCAGCGCGGCGGCCCGGACGGGCGCGGCGTGCTCGCCCACGCCGGCGGTGAACGCGATCGCGTCCACGTGGCCGAGCAGCGCGTAGTACGCGCCGACGTACCCGGTGATCCGCCGGCAGTACACGTCGAAGGCCAGCGCGGCGGCCGGATCCCCGGCGGCCCGGCGCTGGAGCACCTCGCGCATGTCGTTGACGCCGGTCAGCCCGAGCAGCCCGCTGCGGTGGTTGAGCAGGTCGTCGATGTCGTCGACCGACATCCCGCCCTCCCGCCGCAGGTGGAAGATGACTGTCGGGTCGAGGTCGCCGCTGCGGGTGCCCATCACCAGCCCCTGCAGGGGTGACATCCCCATCGAGGTGGCGACGCTGCGGCCGTTCGCGACCGCGCAGGCGCTGGCCCCGTTGCCCAGGTGCAGGGTGATGGTGTTGAGCTGCTCGTACGGGCGGCCCAGCAGTTCGGCGGTACGCCGGGAGACGTACGCGTGCGAGGTGCCGTGGAAGCCGTACCTGCGGATGCCGTACCGCTGCGCGGTGTCCACGTCGATCGCGTAGGTCGCGGCGGCCTCGGGCAGGGTGTGGTGGAACGCCGTGTCGAAGACGGCGACCTGCGGGACGTCCGGCAGCGCCGCGCGGGCCACCTCGATGCCGGCCAGGTTGGCCGGGTTGTGCAGCGGGGCCAGCGGCACCAGATCCTTGATCGCGGCCAGCACCGCGTCGTCGATGAGGACCGGGGTGGTGAACTTCCGGCCGCCGTGCACCACCCGGTGCCCGACCGCCGCCAGTCCGGTCAGGTCCAGTCCGGCCAGGATCTGCCGGACGGCGCTGGCGTGGTCCGCCGGGCCGCCGCCGGGCTCACCGACCCGCTCGACGGTGCCCTGGTCGACGGTCCGGTCTCCGTCGTAGTGCCGCCACTTCACCGAGGATGACCCGCAGTTGAGCACCAGTACCCGACTCATGACGCCTCCTCGGCGGCCGCCTGGATGGCGGTGATCGCCACCGTGTTGACGATGTCCGGCACGGTCGCGCCCCGGGACAGGTCGTTCACCGGCCGGCGCAGGCCCTGCATGACCGGGCCGACGGCGACCGCCCCGGCCGAGCGTTGCACCGCCTTGTACGTGTTGTTGCCCGTGTTGAGGTCCGGGAAGATGAAGACCGTGGCCTGGCCGGCGACCGGGCTGTCGGGCAGCTTCGTCGCGGCCACGGCGGGGTCGATTGCCGCGTCGTACTGGATCGGCCCCTCGACCAGCAGGTCGGGCCGACGCTCCCGGACCAGCGCGGTGGCCGCGGCGACCTTCTCCACGTCCGCGCCCGCACCGGAGCTGCCGGTCGAGTACGACAGCATGGCGACCCGGGGTTCGATGCCGAAGCGGGCGGCGGTGTCGGCCGACGAGATCGCGATGTCGGCGAGCTGGGCGGCGTCCGGGTCGCGGTTGACGGCACAGTCCCCGTAGACCAGCACCCGGTCGGCGAGCAGCATGAAGAAGACGCTGGAGGCCACCGAGACCTCCGGCACGGTACGGATGATCTCGAACGCGGGCAGGATGGTCGCGGCGGTGGTGTGCGTGGCGCCCGAGACCATGCCGTCGGCGTACCCGGCCGCCACCATGAGCGTCCCGAAGTAGTTGGGCTGGGCCACGATGTCGTGCGCCAGCTCGGCGGTGACGCCCCGGTGGGCGCGCAGCCGCGCGTACTCGGCGGTGAACTCGTCGCGCCACCCGCTGGTGGCCGGGTCGACCAACCGGGCGTCGCCGAGGTCGATGCCCAGCTCGCGGGTGCGCCGGGCGATGTCGTCCGGGCGGCCGAGCAGCGTCAGGTCTGCCACGCCCCGGCGCAGCAGGATCTCCGCCGCTCGCAGGATGCGCTCCTCGGCGCCCTCGGGCAGCACCAGGTGCCGGGGCTTGGAGCGGGCCCGGTCGATCAGCTCGTTCTCGAACATCAGCGGGGTGACCCGCGTCGACCGGCTGACCCGCAGCCGGCGGGCCAGGTCGTCGGTGTCCACGCAGCGCTCGAACGCGCCCAGTGCGGCCTCCACCTTGCGGGGGTTGGCCACGCTGGGCCGCCCCTCGATCCGGCTGGACGCCTCGACCGTGTCGTAGCTGTCGCTGCGCACGGAGAGCACGGCCAGGCCGGTGTTCAGGCCCTCCACCAGCCGCATCACCCGGGGGTCGGGTTGCTCGCCGAGGGTGAGCACGAGCCCGGCCACCGACACCTGCCCGGCCACGTGCGCCGCGCTGGCGGCGACGAGCAGGTCGGCCCGGTCCCCGGGGGTGATCACCAGAGCGCCCTCGGTGAGGTGGCCCAGCAGGGTCGGCACGTGTGCCGCGCCGACCACGTAGTCCAGCACGTCCCGGCCGAGCGCCGCGTCGTCGCCGGCCAGCAGGGTGGCGCCGAGCGCCGCCGCCACCTCGGCCACCGTCGGCGCCGACACGCTCGGCACCTCCGGGATGGCGTACGCCGGCACGGGCAGCTCCGGCAGCGTCATCGGCTCGGACACCCGGTTGGCGATCACCGCGAGCACCGTCGCGCCCAGGTCGGCCACATCGTGGTACGCCCCTCGCATGGCCGCCGCGACGGCCGCCGGCTCCTGCTCGTAGCCGTCGACCACCGGCACCACCACGCTGCCGAACTCGGTGGCCAGCCGGGCGTTGAAGGCCAGCTCGCGGGGGTGCGCCGGGTCGCCCGGTTCGTCGAAGTCACTGCCCACCACGACGACCGCCGGGCACTGCCGCTCCACCGCCCGGTACCGCTGGACGACAGCGGAGATCAGCTCTTCCCGTCGGCCGTCGGCGACCAGCCGGGCCGCCTCGGCGTAGGTGGAGCCGGCCAGGTCGGCGAGCGGCACCTCGACCCGGTACCGCTCGCTCAGCAGCGCGAGGATCGGGTCCGGGCCGGTGTCGGCCACCAGCGGGCGGAACACGCCGATCCGCCCGACCTGGCGGGACAGCAACTCCGCCAGCCCGAGGGCGATTGTCGACTTGCCCCCGCCGGAACCGACGCTGGTCAGATACACGCTGCGAGCCACAGCCCCACCCTAGAAGATCGCGAGACTCCCCACCCGGGCCCTACGGCCCCCACGTCCCGGGCCCCGCCGGGCGCCCGTTGCGGCAGGTGGGTCACGCCGGGCGCAGGGCCGCGATGCCGGTCAGGAAGATGTCGATGCCGGCCAGGAACTGCTCGCGGTCGTCGTGTTCGCGAAGCTGCGTCACCGTCGCGTGGACGAACGGGTACCTGCCGGGGTCCAGGTGTGCCCACTGCTCGGCTGTGGTGTTCAGGAACGCCCCCCGGTCCGTGTCGCCGTCGGCGAGGTGCCGGGCGTTCGCGGCGTTCTGGACGGCGACACCGAGGACGTAGTTCACCAGGGTTCCGGCCGCGTCGAAGCGCGCCCCCTCGGGGACGGCGAGTGCGTCCAGCAGGCTGCCGATGCTCTCGTAGAAGTCCAGCAACGCGGGGCGCCACGGTTGCCGGGAGAGTTCCGCACCGACCCAGGGGTGGGCGTCGATCGCGTCGAACAGGCCCAGGGCGAGCAGGCGCAGGGTTTCGCGGGGGCCCCCGGTGGTGACCGTGCCGGACAGCACGTTCGTGATGACGTCGTCGGTGGCCGCCGCGAGCAGGTCGTTCTTGTCCGCGACGTGGTGGTAGATCGCGCCGTACCCGGTCTTCAGCCGAACGGTGAGCGCGCGCAGCGTCAGGGCGCTCTCGCCGTCGCTGTCCAGGATTTCCGTAGCGGTCTGGATGATCAGTTCCCGGGACAGCGCGTCCGTGCGTCGCCGGGCCGCGGTTCCGTTCGCGGTTCTCTTCGCCATGGCCCCAGTGTCCCACTGGTGGATCGTTGCTCCAACGTCGTGTTAACGTCCGTTGGAGCGGCGATCCATAAACGGCTCGTCCAGCAGACCTGGGGGACCACCATGACGACACCGGTCACGATCATCGGAGCAGGTCTGGGCGGCCTGGCGCTGGCCCGCGTGCTGCACCTACACGGCATCCCGTCCACGGTCTACGAGGCCGAGGCGTCCCCGGCTACGCGTACGCAGGGCGGACTGCTCGACATCCGCGACTACAACGGCCAGCCCGCGCTGGAGACGGCCGGCCTGACCGAGGAGTTCCGCAAGCTCGTCCTGGAGGGGCGTCAGGCGATGCGGCTCCTGGACCGGCACACGAACCTCCTGCTCGACGTACCCGACGACGGTACGGGTGGCAGCCCGGAGGTGCAGCGCGGTGAACTGCGCCAGATGCTGCTCGACTCACTCCCGGCCGGCACCGTCCGGTGGGGCCACAAGGTCAGCGGCGTGCGCGCCCTCGGCGAGGGTCGCCACGAAGTGGCCTTCACCAACGACACCGCAGTCGTCACGAGCCTGCTGGTCGGCGCGGACGGCGCCTGGTCCCGGGTCCGACCGTTGCTCTCCGAGGCCACACCCGGGTACACCGGCTTCTCATTCATCGAGACCCACCTGTTCGACGGCGACACCCGGCACCCGACCAGCGCGGAAACCGTCGGCAGCGGAGCGATGATGGTGCTGGAGCCGGGCAGGGGGATCCTGGCCCATCGGGAGCGCGACGGGAACCTCCACACCTGGGTGATGCTCGCCAGGCCGCAGGACTGGTTCGCCGCCATCGACTTCGCCGACCCCGACGCGGCCATCGCGCGGATCGTGCGGGAGTTCGACGGCTGGGCGCCGGAGCTCACCGCCCTGGTCACCGACGGCGAGACCCCGCCGGTCCTGCGCCACATCTTCACCCTGCCCGCCGGACACCGGTGGGACCGGAGGCCCGGGGTGACCCTGCTCGGCGACGCCGCGCACCTGGCGGCACCCAACGGCGAAGGCGCCAACCTGGCCCTTCTCGACGGCGCCGACCTCGGCACGGCCATCGCCGCGCACCCCGACGACATCGAGACCGCGCTCACCGCGTACGAGCAGGCCATGTCCGTGCGAAGCGCCGCGGCAAACGCCGAAGGCCCCGACCTTCAGGACATGCTGGGCGACGGCACACCCCACACGCTCATCAGAGCCTTCGCCGGCAGCTGACGGTCAGGCGTCCTCGTCGTCGGGGTCGTCCAGGCGGGCCAGGTAGGTGGCCAGGCGCTCGATCGGGGTCTCGAACTCGGGGTTCAGGTCGACGAAGTCGCGCAGGCGCTCGCCCAGCCACTCCAGGGTCACCTGCTCGTCGCCCCGGCGCTCGACCAGCTCCTCGATGCCACGGTCGGTGAAGTACACGGCGTACGTCCTCGTGCTCGGCCCGGCGTGGGCCGGGCGGGTCGGTGGTTCGGACGGACCGACGCGAGCCGGGGCAGGACCGTGGGAACGGCCCTGCCCCGGCTCGCGTGGCGCGATCAGGTCACGGGCGGGGAAGTGCCGCCTCGATGAGCGCGGTCTGCTCGACCTCGTGGGTCTTGGCCGAGCCGACCGCCGGGGCCGCCGCGGCCGGGCGGGAGATCCGCCGCAGCCGGACGTCGGTGAGGTGCTCCAGCAGGTTGAGCGCGACGAACGACCAGGCACCCTGGTTGGCCGGCTCCTCCTGCACCCAGGCGAAGTCCTCCGCGTTCGGGTACTGCGCGAGGGCGGCCCGGATCTCCTCGACCGGCAGCGGGTACAGCTGCTCGATCCGGATGATCGCCGTGTCGGTGATGCCGCGCTCCTGCCGGGCCTGGAACAGGTCGTAGTAGACCTTGCCCGAGCACAGCAGCACCCGCTTGACCGACTCCGGTGCCGGGGCGGCGGTGTCGCGCAGCACCGGCTGGAAGGTGCCGGTGGTGAAGTCCTCCACCGAGGAGACGCAGAGCTTGTGCCGCAGCAGCGACTTCGGCGTGAACACCACGAGCGGCTTGCGCTTCGGCGACAGGGCCTGGCGGCGCAGCAGGTGGAAGTAGTTCGCCGGAGTCGTCGGGATGGACACCCGCATGTTGTCCTCGGCGCACATCTGCAGGAACCGCTCCGGGCGACCGGAGGTGTGGTCCGGGCCCTGGCCCTCGTGGCCGTGCGGGAGCAGCAGGGTCACCGCGGAGCGCTGACCCCACTTCACCTCACCCGAGGAGATGAACTCGTCGATCACCGACTGGGCGCCGTTGACGAAGTCACCGAACTGGGCCTCCCAGGCGACCAGCGCGTTGACGTTCTCCACCGAGTAGCCGTACTCGAAGCCCATCGCCGCGTACTCGGACAGCAGCGAGTCGTGCACGAAGAACCGGGACCGCTCGCCGTCGCCGGTGAGCGACTTCAACGGCAGGTAATCGTCGCCGGTGCGGGAGTCGACCACCGACGCGTGCCGCTGGACGAAGGTGCCGCGCCGCGAGTCCTGCCCGGCGAGCCGGACGGTGACCCCGTCGTGCAGCAGCGCCCCGAACGCGATGATCTCGCCGAAGCCCCAGTCGATGTTGCCCTCGACGGACATCTTGGCCCGCCGGTCGAGCAGCTGCTGGATCCGCTTGTGCGGGGTGAAGCCCTCGGGGAGGTTGGTGTGCGCCTCGCCGACCGCCTTCACCACTGCGGCGTCGGTGGCGGTGTCGACCGCCGGCTCCGGCTCCTCCTCGCGGCGGGGGCGGTTGAGCTGGCGCGGCGTGGCGGCGGCGTCCCGGGTGGCCTTGAAGACCTTCTCCAGCTGCGCCTGGTAGTCGCGCAGCAGCTCCTCCGCGTCCTCCACGGTGATGTCGCCGCGACCGATCAGCTCCTCGGTGTAGAGCTTGCGCACCGACCGCTTCGAGTCAATGATCTTGTACATCTGAGGGTTGGACATCGACGGGTCGTCGCCCTCGTTGTGGCCGCGCCGGCGGTAGCAGACCATGTCGATCACGACGTCCTTGTTGAACGCCTGCCGGTACTCGAAGGCCAGCCGGGCCACTCGGACCACGGCCTCCGGGTCGTCGCCGTTCACGTGGAAGATCGGCGCCTGGATCATCCGGGCCACGTCGGTGCTGTAGAGGCTGGACCGGCTGTACTCCGGGGCGGTGGTGAAGCCGACCTGGTTGTTGACCACCACGTGCACGGTGCCGCCAGTGCGGTAGCCGCGCAGCTGCGACAGGTTGAGCGTCTCGGCGACCACACCCTGGCCGGCGAACGCGGCGTCGCCGTGCACCGCCAGCGGCAGCACGGTGTAGCCCTCCAGCTTGAGGTCGATCCGGTCCTGCTTGGCCCGGACGATGCCCTCCAGCACGGGGTCGACGGCCTCCAGGTGCGACGGGTTCGCCACCAGGGACACCTTGACGACGTGCTCGCCGTCCGGGGTGGTGAACTTGCCATTCTGGCCCAGGTGGTACTTCACGTCGCCGGAGCCCTGCGTCGAGCGCGGGTCGAGGTGACCCTCAAACTCCGAGAAGATCTTCTCGTACGGCTTGCCGACGATGTTGGCCAGCACGTTGAGCCGGCCCCGGTGGGCCATGCCGATGACCACCTCGTCCAGCCCGCTCTCGGCGGAGGACTCGAGCACCTCGCCCAGCAGCGGGATCAGCGACTCGCCACCCTCCAGCGAGAAGCGCTTCTGACCGACGTACTTGGTCTGCAGGAAGGTCTCGAACGCCTCGGCGGCGTTGAGCCGGTTGAGCACGTGCTTCTGCTCATCGGCGGACGGCTTCTCGTACTTGCGCTCGATCCGTTCCTGGATCCAGCGCCGCTCCTCCGGGTCCTGGATGTGCATGTACTCGATGCCGACGCGCCGGCAGTACGAGTCGCGCAGCACGCCGAGGATCTCGCGCAGCTTCATCCGCTGGCGGCCGGCGAACCCGTTGACCGGGAATTCCCGGTCCAGGTCCCACAGGGTCAGCCCGTGCTGGAGGACGTCCAGGTCGGGGTGCTTGCGGATGGTGAATTCCAGCGGGTCGGTGTCGGCCATCAGGTGACCGCGCACGCGGTACGCGTGGATCAGCTCGTGCACCCGGGCGGTCTTGTTGATCTGACCCTCGGAGTTGACGGCCACGTCGCGCACCCAGCGCACCGGCTCGTACGGGATGCGCAGCGAGGTGAAGATCTCGTCGTAGAAGCTGTGCTCGCCCAGGATCAGCTCGTGCATGACCTTGAGGAACTCGCCGGACTGCGCGCCCTGGATGATCCGGTGGTCGTACGTGCTGGTCAGCGTGATGACCTTGCTGACCGCCAGCTCGGCCAGGGTGGTCTCGGACATGCCCTGGTAGGGGGCCGGGTATTCCATCGCGCCGACGCCGATGATCGCGCTCTGCCCCTGCATGAGCCGCGGCATGGAGTGCACCGTGCCGATGCCGCCCGGGTTGGTCAGCGAGATCGTGGTGCCGGAGTAGTCCTCCATGGTCAGCTCGTTGCGCCGCGCCCGCCGGACCACGTCCTCGTACGCCTGCCAGAACTGCCGGAAGTCCATCTGCTCGCAGCCCTTGATGGAGGGGACCACCAGGTTGCGGCTGCCGTCCGGCTTGGCCAGGTCGATCGCGATGCCGAGGTTGACGTGCGCCGGGCGGACCACCGCCGGCTTGCCGTTGGCCTCGGCGAAGGAGTTGTTCATCTCCGGGTGCTGAACGAGCGCCCGGACCATCGCGTAGCCGACCAGGTGGGTGAAGCTGACCTTGCCACCGCGCCCCCGGGCGAGGTGGTTGTTGATCACGATGCGGTTGTCGACCAGCAGCTTCGCCGGGACCGCGCGGACGCTTGTCGCGGTGGGCACGCTCAGCGAGGCGTCCATGTTCTGGACGATCTTCGCGGCGACACCTCGCAGCGGCGTGGTCTGCGGGCCGTCGGCGCTCGGCGCGGCGGCCTTCGCGGCCGGCTTGGCCGGCGCGGCCTTCTCCGGGGTGGCCTTCGCCGGCGCGGCCTTGGCCGGCGTCGACGGCGCGGCGGCCGGCTT
>NZ_MUZA01000062.1:29867-38908 GCF_021442385.1 Micromonospora sp. MH99 | reverse complement strand
GTGCGGGGTCGCGGCGGTCTGCGCCGCGTACGCCGCCGGCCCCGCCAGGGCCGCCGCCGCGCCGACGCCCAGCACCACGGGCACCAGCCAGCGGGGCAGTCGGGCGGCCAGCAGGATCAGGGCCGCGCCGAGCAGGCCGGCGACCAGCACGGCGGTACGCAGCCACGGATACCAGTCGGGGCTGCGCCCGAGCAGCACCCACGCCCACCAGACGGTGACCCCGAGGGTGGCGGCGAGCGTCGCCGTGGCGGCCAGCGGACGCCACCGCTGCCAGCGGGATGCGGCAACCGAATCGTCAACCGGGTCGGCCTGCGGGCGGCGTTCGCGCCAGAGCAGGGTGACGCCGATACCGACCAGCGCGCCGACGGCCGGTGCGAGCGCCACGGTGTAGTAGGCGTGAAAGATCCCGGACATGAAGCTGAAGATCAGCCCGGTGACCAGCAGCCAACCGCCCCACAGCAGCAGGCCGGCCCGGGTGCGGTCGGTACGCGCGGCCCGCCCGGTCACCAGCAGGCCCGCGACCAGCAGGATCAGCGCGGCCGGCAGCAGCCAGGAGATCTGACCGCCGACCTCGCCGTCGAACATCCGCAGCAGGCCGGTCTGCCCGGAGAACGGGCCGCCGCCACCGCCCATCCGCCCGGCACCGCCGCCGCCGACGCTGCCCACCTCGTCGCCGGTGATCCGGCCGAGGCCGTTGTAGCCGAGGGTCAGCTCCAGGATGCTGTTGCCCTGCGATCCGCCGATGTACGGGCGGGAGCTGGCCGGGACGAGTTCGACGATGGCCACCCACCAGCCGGCGGACACCACCACCGCGAGACCGGCCAGCAGCAGTTGGCGTACCCGCCGCCACAGCCCGGTCGGCGCGGCCAGCAGGTAGACGCCGGCGAACACGGGCACCAGCAGGAACGCCTGGAGCATCTTGGTCAGGAAGCCGAAGCCGACAAGCGCGCCGGCCAGCATGATCCACCGGGTGCTGGCCGTCTCCACCGCGCGCACCGTGGCGTACGCGCCGCCGACCAGCAGCAGCACGAGCAGCGCGTCCGGGTTGTTGAAGCGGAACATGAGCGTCGCCACCGGGGTGACGGCAAGGACGGCACCGGCGATCAGGCCGGCCACCGGCCCGTACCAGCGCTTGACGCTGGCGTACAGCACGCCGACGGAGGCGACCCCGCAGAGCGCCTGCGGAACGAGCATCGCCCAGCTGTTGAGCCCGAAGACGCGCACCGACAGGGCCATCAGCCACAGCGAGGCGGGCGTCTTGTCCACGGTGATCGAGTTGGCCGCGTCCGACGAGCCGTAGAAGAACGCCTTCCCGCTCACCGAGCCGGCCTGCACGGCTGCCGCGTAGAACGAGTTGGCCCAGCCGGAGGCGCCCAGGCCCCAGAGGTAGAGCAGGCCGGTGCCCAGGAGCAGGACCGCCAGGGCGGGCCGGGTCCAGGCCGCCGCACGGCCCGGCGGCGGCGAGTGTTCCCCGGGGCGCGTGGTCGTGCCCGGTGGCCCCACGTCGTCGGCGGGCGTGGTCGGCAGGGTGTCTGTGCTGTCCATGCCGCCAGCCTCGGCGGCCGGGCTGGCGGGACCCCGTGCGCCGACTATGCGTCAGCTGTGGGATTGGGCAGGCGGACGACGAACACGGTCCGCCCCGGCCGGCTGTCGACGGTGACCGTGCCGTGGTGGGCCTCGACCACTGCCGCCACGATCGCCAGGCCGAGGCCGGTGCTGCCGTGCGCCCGCGACCGGGAGCTGTCGCCCCGGGCGAACCGCTCGAACATCTCCGGTCGCAGCTCCGCCGGCACCCCCGGCCCGTCGTCGGCGACGGTGAGCACCGCCGTGTCCGCCTCGACGGCCAGCGTGGTGGTGACAGTCGTGCCGGGCGGGGTGTGCACGCGGGCGTTGGCGAGCAGGTTCGCCACCACCTGGTGCAGGCGGGCGGCGTCACCGGGCACCCGGATGACCACCTCGGGCAGGTCGAGCTGCCAGCGGTGCTCGGGGCCGGCCACGTGCGCGTCGCTGACCGCGTCCACCACGAGAGCGGACAGGTCGACCGGGTCCACGGCGAGCGGCCGGCCGGTGTCGAGCCGCGCCAGCAGCAGGAGGTCGTCGACGAGACGGGTCATCCGGGTGCTCTCCGACTCGACGCGGCGCAGCGCGTGCGCCACGTCGGCGGGGACCTCGTCGCGGCCGCGCCGGGCCACCTCGGCGTACCCCCGGATCGCCGCGAGGGGCGTGCGCAGCTCGTGGCTGGCGTCGGCGACGAACTGGCGTACCCGGGTCTCGCTGGCCTGCCGCGCGGACAGCGCGTCGGCGACGTGGCCGAGCATTCGGTTGAGCGCCGCGCCGACCTGGCCGACCTCGGTCCGCGGGTCGGTGTCCCCGGCCGGCACCCGGACGGCGAGCGCGACCTCGCCCCGGTCCAGCGGCAGCTCGGTGACGCGGGTGGCGGTGGCGGCCACCCGGTTCAGTGGTCGCAGCGTGGCGCGCACGATCAGCGCGCCGGCCGCACCGGCGAGGAGCAGCCCGGCGGCGGCCACGCCGGCCTGCGCGGCGACCAACGCCCAGACGGTGTCCCGCACGCCCGACAGCGGAATCGCCACGGCCAGCACGTCCCCGCCGGGAAGACGCCGCGCCACCGCGCGGACGTCACCGCCCTCGTCGAGGCCGACGGTGCGCGGCCGGCCGTCGGTGGGCAACGCGACCAGCCGCGCGGCGTCCGCGGCGGGAACGTCGGCGAGGCTGCCGTTCTCGGTGCTCCTCGTCGCCGTGGTGACACCGTCGGCGAGGCGTACGGCCAGCGAGCCCGGCGGAAAACCGCGCGGAGGCTCCGGCGGGGACGGGCCGACGCCGCCCGGACGCGGGGCGGGCCGTCCGGGGTCGCCGCCCTGGCGGAACCACGGCGGCACGTCGGCGCGCGGCCGGTCCCCCATCCTCAACTGGGCGTCGACCTGGCCGACCAGGAAGTGCCGCAGGGCGACAGTGGTGAGCCCGCCGATCGCGACGCTGACCAGGGCGAGCAGTGCCACCAGGGCGAGTACCAGGCGGGCCCGCAGCGACCGGCCGGCCAGCCACCGCCGGGCGGCGCGCAGCGGCCGGCGGCGCGGCCGTCCGTCAGTCGGCGGGTTTGAGGACATAGCCCGCGCCGCGCAGCGTGTGGATCATCGGCGGTCGGCCGGCGTCGATCTTCTTACGCAGGTACGAGATGTACAGCTCAACCACGTTGGCCTGGCCGCCGAAGTCGTAGTTCCACACCCGGTCGAGGATCTGCGCCTTGCTCAGCACCCGGCGCGGGTTGCGCATCAGGTAGCGCAACAGTTCGAACTCGGTAGCGGTGAGCGTGATGAGCTGGCCGGCGCGGCGGACCTCGTGGCTGTCCTCGTCGAGGCTGAGGTCGCCGACGGTCAGCACCGCCTCCTCCTGGGCGGCGACCGCGAAGCCGGAGCGGCGCAGCAGCGCGCGCAGCCTGGCGATCACCTCCTCCAGGCTGAACGGCTTGGTCACGTAGTCGTCGCCGCCCACGGTCAGCCCGGCGATGCGTTCCTCGACCGCGTCTCGGGCGGTCAGGAACAGCACCGGCACGGTGGGGGCGTGCTCGCGCAGCCGGCGCAGCACCTGGAAGCCGTCCAGGTCGGGCAGCATCACGTCGAGCACGACGGCGTCCGGCTGGAACTGCCGCGCGGCGCTCAGCGCCGCCATGCCGTTGCCGGCGCTGCGCACCTGCCAACCCTCGTAGCGCAGCGCCATCGACAGCAGGTCGGTGAGTGTCGCCTCGTCGTCGACCACCAGCACCCGGACCGGTTCGCCGTCGGGGCGGCGCAGTTCGATCCGGCCCGGCACGGTCTGCCCCTGGATGACCATGGCCTCCATCGTGGGCGGGTCCGCTGTGTCGCGGCTCTGCCCCACCTGTGCGCCAGCTGTGCGGCCGGGGCGCCGGGCCACCGCTCAGCCCTCGCCCGTGCTCACTCGGACACCCCGTACGCGTCGGTCCGCACGAACCGCATGCTCCACCCGCCCAGGCCGTCCGGCTGGTCGCGTTCGTAGAGGTGGTCGGGACCGGGCTGTGTCGGGCCGGTGCCGTCCGGGTGCCGCATGATCCAACGCCGTGGCGGGGCCCCGTCCGCATCGGCCGGAACCTCGCGGACCAGGCCGTCCGCGGGACCGCCCACGAAGCGTACGGTGACCTCGCTCATCGCGGTGTCCCCCTGGTGACCGTGCCGGCACGCTCGGTGCGCCCAGCCCTGGCTCGCAAGCTACCGCACCCGCCACCGGGCCGCGCCGGTGTACGCCCGGATCGGCCGCGCACGATCACCGCACGGTTTGCCCAGCTCGGACCCCGGGTACCGCGTTCGAAGGCACCCGCCGTCGGCGGGCGAGGACGAGGAGTGGTCGATGCGCACGCTGGACGGGCGGTACCAGCTCGAACAGCGTATCGGCGTGGGCGGGATGTCCGAGGTGTGGCGGGCCCACGACCGGGTGCTGGACCGGCCGGTCGCGGTGAAGCTCATCTCGCCCGGCCCGGAGGATGTGCACGACACGGTGGACCGCATCCGCACGGAGGCCCGCTCCGCCGCGCGGCTGGTGCACCCGAACGTCGCGAGCGTGCACGACTTCGGCACCTCCTCGACGCTCCCCGGCCGTCGGACGCCCTACATCGTGATGGAGCTGGCCGAGGGCGAGACGCTCGCCGCACACCTGCGGGCTGGCCCGCTGGACTGGCGCATCTCGGTACGGGTCTGCGCCGAGGTCGCCGCCGCGCTGTCCGCCGCCCACGCGAGCGGCATCGTGCACCGTGACGTGAAGCCGGCCAACGTCATGCTCACCCCGCTCGGGGTGAAGGTCCTCGACTTCGGCATCGCCACCCCGGCCGGCGTCGCGGACCCGATGCCGGACGGCATGGTGCTCGGCACCCCGGCGTACCTGGCGCCCGAGCAGCTCGACGGCACGCCCCCGACCCCGGCGGCCGACATGTACGCCCTCGGTGTGCTGCTCTACTACTGCCTGACCAGTCGGCTGCCCTACCAGGCGAGCAACGCGGCGGGGCTGCTGACGCAGCGTCGGACCCGGCCTCCGGAGCCGCTGCCCGAGATCGACGGGCTGCCGCCGGAGGTGTCCGAGCTGTGCCGCTCCTGCCTGGACGACGACCCGGCGGAGCGTCCGACCAGTCTGGTAGCCGCGCTGCTGCTGGCCGAGGCCGTGGACGCCCGGGTGTACGTGCCGATGATGATCCCCACGCCGCGCCGATCCGCGGCGACGTCGGCGTGGACCGAACGGGCCGCTGCGGAGGCCACCGAGGCGCTGTCGATGGTCGACGGGCCCTGAACCCGGGTGGCCCGGCGTTTCGCCCGCCCCCGGCCGGGTAGCCGGGCTGGTGAGTGACGGGAGGAACGCGATGCCGAGTCCCAGTTCCTGGCTGCATGAGGCCACCGCGACGGCCGAGGGCGGCCACGTACGCACCGACGACGGGGGGCTCAGCACGCCGCTGGCGTCGCCGCTGGCGGCGCACTGCACCGGCCTGAGACCGGAGCAGTTGTTGGCCGCGGCCTTCGCGTCCTGCCTGCACCACGCGGCGGTGGAGGCGGCCGGGGAGATCACGGACGAGGCGCACACGGTCCAGGTACGCGCCGAGGCGAAGCTGGGCCGCGACGACGACGGCCGTTACCGCGCCGATGTGCACGCCTCGATCTCGTCGGCCGGCCTGAGCCGCGCGCAGTTGGCCGATCTTGTCGAGTACGCCGATCGGCTCTGGCCGTTCTCCAGCGGAGACAACACGCGGCACCGACTGACCGTGACGCCGGCGGAGAACGGCCGACACTGATCAGTGCCGGTCTGCGGGCTTTCGCAGGCCCATCCGTCGGACGACCACCGTGGGCCTCCACCGTCCGGTGGAGCGGACACCCTCCGAAGAGTGGATGATCGGGGAGCGGCAGGAGCCGGTGCGGGATGCGACAGCGGTGACCGGGTTAGCCAGGCTAATCGGAAATAACCGGCTCGCCTGATCAGCGAGGTTTCACCATTTCCACCAATCTTCGCCCGATATGACAGCCATGATCCGGGCAAATTGTGGCGCATGCCACCGTACCGGCCGATGGCAGCGAGCTGTCGACTATCTAGCCTCGGCGGGTGCATCCCGTCGACCCCGCCGCCCAGAAGCTGACCGACGCGCTCCCGACCACCCGTTCGGACGACGCCGCATCAACCGAACGGACGATCGGCCGTCACCGGGCCCCCGACCCGCCGCGCCGCCCCCGACTGGGCTCCACCCCCGTCCGGGTCGCCCTGGCCACCGGCGTCACCTGCTGCCTCGGCCTGGGCGCGTTCGCCGCCGCCCAGGGCGCCGAGGACACCCCGCGGCCCGTACGACCGATGGCCGACGCGCTGGCCGACCGGGCCGCCATCGCCGACGAGCGCGCCTCCCGGTCGCTGGACCGCGACGCCGCCCCCGCCCGGGTCATTCCCACCACCCCCACGGCGTCGCCGACGCCCACCCTCACCGCCACCCGCAAGGCGCCCAAGAAGCCGGTCAAGCCCCGCCGGCCGCGCCCGGTGGCCGGGCTCGACCAGACCCAGATGGACAACGCCAAGATCATCGTGGATGTCGGCCTGGAGCTGAAGATGCCGCGCCGCGCCCTGGTGGTGGCGCTGGCCACCGCGATGCAGGAGAGCAACCTCTACAACCTGGCCAGCGACGTGCTGCCGGAGTCGACGCAGTACCCGCACCAGGGCAGCGGCGCCGACCACGACTCGGTCGGGCTGTTCCAGCAGCGGCCCAGCAGCGGCTGGGGCACGGTGGCCGAGCTGATGCGCCCGTCGTACGCCGCCCGGGCCTTCTACACCGCGCTGGCCGAGATCCCCGGCTGGGAGGACATGAGCGTCACCGCCGCCGCCCAGGCAGTGCAGATCTCCGCCTTCCCCGACGCGTACGCCCAGCACGAGGAGCGCGCGAGCACCGTGGCGGCTGCGCTCGCCGTCTGAGCCTGCGTTCAGCGGGCCGGACGCCCGCTGGGCGGTTCGGCGCCCGCGTCCCGGCCGCCGGCCGCCACCCGGGTGGCCGGTACGCCCGTTCCGGCCGCCGCCGTGGGCGTGTCGGCCGGCACCGGCTCGACGCTCACGCCGGTGAGGATCTCGTCGACCAGCGCCGCCCGGCGACGCCGCGCCTGCAACGCCTCCTCGAAGTCCCGCCGGGCCTGCACGGCGTCCGCGTACGCCTGCTCGCGCACGCGCCGGGCCTCCTCGCGGGCCTCGTCCAGCTCGCAGCGGGCCTGTGCCAGGATCTCGGCCGCCTCCCGCCGCACGGCGTCGCCGGCCTGCCGGGTCGTCCCGGCGTCGCCCAGGTCGAGCCGCTGGAGCAGCCCGCTGAGCCAGGTCGCCTCCTGGCGGATCTCGTCCCACTCGCGGGTCGCCCCGGCGGCGCCCTCCGCCCGCGCCGCGAGTCGGGACAACCGGATCCCCAGCTCATCCAGGCAGGAATCCACCTGCCGCTGGTCGTAGCCGGTCTTCACGACGGAGAACCTCATACTGTCGCCCCCAGGCAGCCGCTGTTACATCCCACCTGGATCCTCGGACGCGGCGACGACGACCGAGGCTGTTCGGGAAAATTGTTCAGCATGCGTGCGCGTCGGGCGGGCGCGGCGCGGCGACGGGCCACGTCGGCCCGGCGGCGGGGACAATGCCGACCGGCCGCGCCGGGCGGATCAGGGGCGCTTGGGCAGCACGACCACGCGGCCGAAGAACTCGTCGATGCGGCGCACCACGTCGTTGAAGTCGTCGAGGTCGATCGGCTTCGTGACGTACGCGTTGGCCTGCAACGTGTAGCTGCCCACGATGTCGGTGTCGGCGTTCGAGGTGGTCAGCACCACGATCGGAATCGTCCGCAGATCCTCGTCCTGCTTGACCGCGCCGAGCACCTGACGCCCGTCCATCCGCGGCATGTTCAGATCCAGCAGGATGACGTCCGGTCGGCGGGCCTGCACGTGCCGGCCCTCGGCGCGCAGGAACTCCATCGCCTCCTCGCCGTCGCTGACCACGTCAATGACCTTCTCGACGTCGGAGTCGGCCAACGCCTCCTCGATCATCAGCACGTCACCCGGATCGTCGTCGACCACCAGGATGCGTACCGGCTGCGGGCTGTCGCCCATCACTACCTGCCTCGGGTCGGCGGAGAAAGGAGACCGGAACGGTCACCGTGCTGGCGGGGAAATCTAGCTGATCAGGAGGCGCTCTTGAACGCCGGGTCCACCGTGTCCGGAAGGTATCGCAGCACGTCCGCCAGACCGGTGACCCGCAACACACGCTCGACCCGCCCGGTGGCGCCCGTGATCCGCAACCAACCCCCGTCGGCGGCGACCTGGTTGTCGCCGCGGACGAACACGGCCATCCCGGTGGAGTCGCAGAAAGTCAGGTCGGTGAGGTCGAGCAGCACCCGCCGCTCGCCCGCCGCGGTGAGCTTGTCGATGGCGGCAGCCAGCTCACCGGCGGTGCTCAGGTCCAGCTCACCGGCGAGCCGCAGGCAGGCCACACCGCCGTCGCGCTCGGCGTGGCTGACGCTGAACGTCACCGTTCTCCCCCTCGCTCCACCTGATGGGTGGGACGTTTGCAGTGCGGCAAGTATACGCAGGGGGGTACGACGCTCCGCAGCGCGTGGTGATCGTCCGGAGGCGGTCGTCAGAGCGCGGAACGGGACGCCGCGGGCAGCCCGGCACGGCTGCGCGCCAGCGTGTGTGACGCGCGGGGGAAGTCGCGCAGCACGGCGGCGTAGTGCTCCAGGGTCAGGTCGACAGCACTGGCCGGCACACCCCGACTCGTCAGGATCTCCACCAGCCACTGGACGAACTCGGTGAACAGCGAGGCGTCGTCGACATAGAGCGAGGCGGCAAGCGAGTCGAGGATGTGCCCCAGGTCGCTCACCGTCGAGTCGAGCTGGGTGGCCGTGTAGTCGCGGGTCGCCGGCACCCGTTCGCGCAGGTCGGTCAGCGCGCTGTCGATCAGCTCACCCCTGCGGCGCACGAGACTCGCGTACTCGTCGTCGGCCAGGTGAGCGAGCCGCGCCGGCG
>NZ_MUZA01000062.1:0-29857 GCF_021442385.1 Micromonospora sp. MH99 | reverse complement strand
CACCCGCCGCAGCGCCCGCTCGTCGGCGATCAACTCGGCCGCCGCCGGCGCGTTCGGCGCCCAAGCCGCGCCGAGCCGGGCCGCCCACCGGCCGTCCGCGCCGAAGCCCCGCCCGCCGACCACGACCGGCACGTCCGAACGCCGGCACGCCTCGATCATCCGGTGGGCGTGCGGCAGCCGCATCGGCAGCGCGCAGGCCAACGCGACCGCCTGCGCGTCATGCCGGTGCAGGTACGACACCAGGTGCGCCGCCGGCACGCTGGCGCCGAGGAAGGTCACCTGCCAGCCGCGCAGCCGCAGCACCTCGGCCACCAACCGGGGCGGCAGCGCGTGCCACTCGCCGTCCATGCAGGCCACCACGATCCGCCCGCCGGTCGGGCGCGGGTTGGCGTGCGTCGCCACCGCGGCCACCACGCGCTCGCTGATGTGGGTCGCCGCGTGCTCCTGGGCCACGCTCCACTCGTTGCGGGCCCACCGCTCACCCACCTCGGCCTGGGCCGGCGCGACCAGGTCGAGCAGCACCCGCTCCGGCGGTACGCCCGCGTCGAGCAGGCCGAGCGCCACGTCGATCGCGGCGTACTCGTCGGCGTCGGCGAGGCAGGCCAGGTAGCCGGGGTAGGCGTCGGTCAGGTCCGTGGTCGTGGCGGGGGCGGTCACGCGGGGCTCTCCCTCTGCTCGTCGGCGCTCGTCGAGGTGGGCACCGCGTGCAGGTGCCGCGCGCCCCGCCCGCCCGGGCTGACCGCCCGCAACGCCAGCACCGCGATGTCGTCGTGGTCGCCGTGCCCCAGCCAGTCACAGGTGACCTGCTCGACGCGTTCGGCCAGGGCCGGCGCCGGCATCCGCTGGCAGCCGGTCAGGGCCGTGACCAACCGCTCGGCGCCGAACAGCTCGTCGCCGCGGCGGCCCCCACGGGCCTCGGTCACACCGTCGCTGTAGAGCAGGCACGTCTCGCCCGGCGCCAACCGCACGGTCACCTCACCGACGCGCGGGTCGGGCACCACGCCGATCAGCATGCCGCGCAGCGGCACCGACTCGACCTCGCCCGAGTTGCGCAGCACCAGCGGCGGCAGGTGCCCGCCTCCGGCCATCGTGAGGGTGACGCCGCCGTCGCGCTGCGGACGGGCCACGCCGAGCACGATGGTGGCGAAGCGGCCCTGGCCGTGCGCCTGGGTCGTCTCCAGCAGCGCGTCGTTGAGCAGTCGCAGCAGGCGCCCCGGGTGTGACTCCACCCGGTGCAGCGCCTGGAGGCACTGGCGGAGCTGGCCGGTGAAGACCGCCGCCTCGACGCCCTTGCCGGAGACGTCGCCGAGGAAGAACACGGAACCGCCGTCGGCGAGCCGGTGTGAGCCGTAGAAGTCGCCACCGATCCGCAGCCCCGCCTGGGCCGGACGGTACGCGGTGCCCCACTGCACACCGGCGGTCTCGACCGGCTCGACCGGCAGCAGGCTGGCCTGCAGGGTGTCGGCGACCTCGGCCTGGTCGCGGTAGAGCAGGGCGGTGGTCAGCGCCGCGCCGGCCCGGGCTGCGAAGGCACGAATCAACCCGACGTCGTCCTCGTCGTACCACCGGCTGGACCGTCGGGCGACCAGCAGCACCCCGACGGGAGCGTCCCGGCCGGGCAGCGGAACGACGCGGGCGACGCTGTCGGCGCCCGTGAGGCCGGGCAGCCAGCCGGCGTCGACAGCCTGCTCCACCAGCCAGTCGAGGGCGTGCGGCTCGACTCCGGTCAGCGCTTCGGCGATCGCGGCCGGCAGGGCGGGGCCGGTCAGCACGCCGCTGTCGACAATCGGCGACTCGTCGTCGGCGCGGGAGGCCCGCCACCACCGGGCTCGCCCCGCACGCGGCGCCAGCACCAGCACGGCCACCTCGGCGAGGGTCGGCACGGCGAGGCGGACGACCGCCGCGGCGGCCCGGTCCGGGTGCAGCGGGTTGCCCAGCTTGTCGCCCACCACGGCCAGGAACGCCGAGCGGGCCCGTTCGGCGAGCAGCGCGTCGGCGCGGCTGACGCTCTCGGTGACGTCCTCCACGTACCAGCAGCAGCGACCGGCGGACAGGGGCACCTGGCGGGCGGTGAGCCGACGACCGTGGTGGGTGAAGCCGCCGGGGCGCCCCTCGCCCAGACCGGCGACGCCGGACGCGGCCAGCGCGACACCGGGGACCACCTCGGGCAGCAACCGCTCGGCCACCGGGCTGACGTGTTCGACGACACCGCCGGCGTCGCAGACCACCAGGCCCTCGCGGAAGTGCTCGACCACCTCGGACCAGTCGGGCGCGGCCCGATCACGGTCGGGGGCCAGCGGCGGCAGCGTGGGAGTCGGCCAGGACGGCGCGTCGGCGGACCACGCCGGGGGCCGTGTGGTGCTCGGCGTGGAGATCCGTCCGTCGCCCGGGTCGGTGTCCCTGACGTCGGAAGCAGTCACCAGCTGAGCCTCACTCCTTGTCGTCCACCCGAACCCGCACCGGAACCGGCGTCTGTGGTCAAATCTCTCCGACCACCCTACGCCGGTCCGCCGCGACCGGCATCCCACGGCAGGTCGCGGGGCCTCGGTCGCGTACCGGGCGGACCCGCCCGACGGTTGTTACGATCCCCTCGCACCGGCTGGAACCGCCGCGTGCGGAAAGGCGTGATCGTGGCATCGGAAGGGCGCGGCCCCGAAGCGACCCAGCTGAGCGTGTCCGTCGATCGATCCGATCCCGACATGCCCCTGATCCGCGTGGGCGGCGAACTGGCGTACCTGACCGTGGCGCCGCTGCGCGCCGAGGTCGACCGGGTCCTCGCCGACGCGCCACGGGCCGTCGTGCTGGATTTCGCCGACCTGCACTTCATGGACAGCAGCGGTCTGGGTGTGATCGTGCACGCGTGGCGGGAGGGCCAGGAGGTCGGCACGACCCTGCGACTGCGGGCGGTCCCCCGCTTTCTGGCGACGATCCTGGACATCACCGGGGTGGCGGCGCTGCTCGACCGGCCGCTGCCGACGACACGTGCGATCGGCCCCGGCTCGCCGCGGTCCGCCGCCAGCGCGTGATCCGGCGGCTCGGCGGCCCCGGGGTTTGCGTTCCGCCGCCCGACTGGGAACGATGGTGGAATGTCCCACCAGCTGTTGACCATCGAGGTGACCCGGCTCGACGTCGGTCACGTCCGGCTGCGGCTGACCGGTGAGCTGGACTACGACACCGCCCCGGAGCTGATCGCCGCCGCGGCGCAGCTGCACGGCGGGCAGCACGTGACGATCGACCTGGCCGGTGTCGGCCTCTGCGACTCGTCGGGCCTCAGCGCCCTGCTGATGGTGCACCGGGGCGCCGGGGCGATCCGGCTGACCGGGGTCAGCGCCCGCCTCCAGCAGCTGCTGGACCGCACCGGGCTCACCGACCTGCTGGCCGTGGAGCACACCGTCGCCGACGACGACGCCACCCACCTGCGCGCCCTGGGCTGACGACCGCACCCACCCACCACCTGGTCGCCACCCCTAACCAAAGGGGGGTGGCCCCCGACCCTGGGACCTGGGGTCGGGGGCCGGAGGAATGTCTAGGGCGCGGTCATCGGCTGGAGCCGGGGGCCGCCGTCGCGCAGTTCGACCGCCGACGGAGGTTCGATGTCGTCGGGTTCCCCCGAGTCGGGCGTCTGGTACAGGTAGCGGACAAACTCCCCACCCGCCTCGTTGTCGTCCGCACCCGGCCACTGGCCGATGCAGTCCATTCCGACCACTTCCCGGCCGGTTCCGTCGGCCTCCTCCAGCAACGCCCACAGGCTCACCGGATAGCACCGGGTGGCGTCGGGCGCGAGTTGCCAGCGGGCGTACCAGCCGGGTCGAGCGGGAACGATCTCGACGATCTGTTTCATGACGACCTTCCTTCCGCGTACCTCGGAAGAACTGCGGTCCTGCCCCGATCCTGCGGGCCGCACGGGTGAGCACCCCTCACCCCGGGCGGATGAAGCCTCATCGACGCTGCGCCCTACCGGGCCGGCGGCGTCCGTTTCGGCTCCCGGGGCGGCGGGAACGCGACGGGCGCAGGATCGATCCCCAGCGGAAGGGGCGTCACCATGCGCAAGCAGATGGAGGGCGACAACCAGCGGCGCCGGGCGCTGGCCCGGCAGGCCCGCGAACAGGGCGGTCAGCCCAGTGAGTTCGGCGCGAGCCTGAGCGCCTCCAAGCAGCTCACCAGCCTGGACCAGGGCAAGCGGGCCGGCCCGCCGCCGGCCGGACGGCACAAGTCGGACACCACGCGCGGTGGACCGGCCCCGCCGTCGAAGGGCACGGCGGACAATCCGCGCCCGCAGCCGCCACCCGGCGGCGCGGCCGGAGTGAACAGTGTCGGCTACCAGGATCTGGTCGACGACGTCCGACGCCGGTCCGGCGTCGACTTCTCGACGGCCAAGGTGGGCGCCGAGGCGACGGTGCTGGTGCTGGCCTTCGCACTGGACGCCGCGGAGCGGCAACGCCTGCTCGCCGCCGTACCGAACTCGCTGCACGACGTCGTGCCCGTCGACGGCATCGAGCGGCACCGCGACCTGCCCGGCTTCCTGGCCGAGGTGGGCCGGATCAGCGGACGTACGCCGGAGCAGGCCCGCTATCAGGTCGAGGCGACGCTCGCCGCGCTCGCCGACCAGGACGGCGACCTGGTCGAGTCCCTGCACGTCCCCGACGGCCTGCGGGAGCTGCTGAACCCGCCGGCGGCCGGCGGCGGCATCGTGGGCGCCTCCACCACCACACCCACGCTGGATGAGGCCCAGCTCCGGGCTGCGCTGGACGACCTGCCGTACTGGGCCGGCGACAGTGGCGGCCTGTATCGCGTGATCGCCCTGCCGCCGGACAACCTGGACCGGGTGCTCGCCCGGCTGGACCGGCTGCGCGAGGAGACCGGGCGCGGCCCGAGCATCGGACGTCCGGGCGGCACGGCCGCCGTGCTGACCGTGCGCACCAACCAGGCCGACGGGGTGACCGCGCTCGACGTGGACCTCGCCCACACGATCGACGACGCCATCGACGAGGTGGGCGCGGGGATGGCCAGCGGCTGACCACCGCCGACGGCGCACGCGGGCCGGCGGACGCGGGTACCTCCCGCGCCGCCGGCCCGTCCGCTGTGGCACGCGCGGTACGCGGCACACCGGCCCGACGGGTCCGCGAGCCGCTCGGTTAGCGTGCCCGTCATGAACCGTGCCGCCGACCGGTTGGAGCTGGTAGCCGATCCGGTCCGCCGAACCGGACGGACGCTGCTCTCCGCCGGCGTCGAGCAGTCGTACGTCGATGTCGAGGATCCCCGGCACCTGCACTTCGAGTACGTCCGGCGGATCGCCTCGGCCGTGGAGCTGGCCGCCCCTGCGGGCGTACCGCTGAGCGTGCTGCACCTCGGCGGCGGCGCGTTGACGCTGCCGCGCTGGTTGGCCGCGACCCGGCCGGGCTCCGCGCAGCGGGTGGTCGAGCGGGACCGGGCGGTGGTCGAGCTGGTCGCCCGGGAGCTGCCGCCGCTGCCGCCCGAGGTGCGGGTGGAGGTCGCCGACGCCCGGGACGCCGTCACCACCACCGCGCCCGGCGCGTACGACCTGGTGATCGCCGACATCTACCGGGCGGCCCGGATGCCCCGCCACGTACGCACCGTGGAGTTCGCGGCCGAGGTGGCCCGTGCCCTGCGCCCGGGCGGGCTGTACCTGGTCAACGTCACGGACCTGCCGCCACTGGTCGGCACCCGGGTGCAGGTGGCGACGCTACGCGCGGTCTTCGGCGACGTCTGCGTGCTCGGGGACCGCCGGATGCTGCGCGGCCGGCGCTACGGCAACCTGGTGCTCGCCGCGACGCACCGCCCGGGCGGTCTGCCGGTCGGCCGGCTCGCGGCGGCGGCCCTGCGCGACCCGATCCCCGGCGGGCTGCTGCACGCCGCGGCGCTGGACACGTTCGTCGCCGGCGCCCACCCGTTCACCGACGACTAGGCCGTGCCTTCTTCCCCCGGGGCCCTTTCAGCGGTGGCCATGAGCGGGTGGCGTGGGCTGGCCGAGGACCGCTTGCGACTCGTCGACGAGTCCGGTCAGGCGCGCGACCTCGGTGTCGGTCAATTGTTCGGCAACGTCGGAAGCTGCGATGTTGGACCGCAGGTGGTCGGTACTGCTCGTGCCGGGGATGACGACCATGGAGGGCGAACGGCGCAGCAGCCAGGCCAGTGCGATCTGGGCCGGTGTGGCACCCAGGCGCTCTGCCGGGCCGGTCAGCTCGTGGTGGCCGCTGAGCCGTCCGGCGGCCAGCGGGAAGTAGGGGATGAAGAGGATGCCCTGGGTCTCGCAGTCGGCGAGGACCTGGACGCCGCTGCGGTCAAGCAGGTTGAAGCGGTTCTGCACCGCCGCGATGGGGGTCATCTGCTGGGCGCGGGCCAGCACCTGCGGGGAGGCGCCGGACAGGCCGATGCGGCGGATCAGCCCCTGGTCTCGCAGCTGGACGAGTGCGCCGAGCGACTCCTCCAGGGGTACGTCCTGGTGTGCGCCGGGGGTGTCGCCGACGAGTCGGAGGTAGGTCAGCTCGCTCGCGTCCGTTCCCATGTCGGTAGGGGCTTCGTGAACCTGCCGCCGGATCGTCTCCGGGCGACCGTCGACGACCCAGGACTTGTCCGGGCCGCGCTCTGCGCCGACCTTGTTGCCCACGATCACGCCCTCGGGGATCGGTCCCAGCGCCTGCCCGATCAGCTGGTTCACCGTTCGTGGCCCGTAGGCGTTCGCGGTGTCGAAGAAGGTCACGCCCAGCTCGACAGCCAGGCGCAACACCCGCCGCGCCGCCTCCGGGTCGGCCGGGAATCCCCAGACGTCAGGGCCCGCAAGCTGCATGGCGCCGTATCCCACACGATTCATCGACCTCTCCTGCCGTATCACTGCGACGGTATTTTCCGTAGCGCTGACCGAACCAGTGATACGCCTTATGCCGTAGCATTGCAACCGTGGATGATGCGAAGACCCGCAGTCGCCGGCAGATCCTGGAAGTCGCAGCCGAGCTCTTGGAACAAAAGGGTGCCCAGGCGCTGTCCACCCGCGCCGTCGCAGCGGCGGCAGGCATCCGTGCCGCCTCCCTGTACCAGCTCTTCGGCGACAAGGACGGGCTCCTGTCGTCGCTGGCCATCCACGCCTTCGATCTCTACTTGGCGCAGAAGCACACCTTGTCGTCGAGCGGCAACCCGGTCGACGACATTCGCCGCGGATGGGACATGCATGTCGACTTCGGCCTGAAACACCCCGCCCTCTACCTGCTGATGTACGGCACCGACCGCCCCGGCCGGCGCCCACCTGCCGCGCAGCAGGCTCAAGAACTCCTCATGACGTTCCTCGGCCGCGCCGCCTCCGACGGCCGCCTACGGGTGCCGCCCGTCCTTGCCGCCCACCTCACGCTGGCAGCGGTAACCGGCACCACGCTCTCCCTGATCGGCATCCCCGAGAGCGAACGCGACCCGGAGGTCTCACCGCGCATGCGGGAAGCACTCATCGACACCCTGACCACCGACACGAGCCCCGCCCCGGACTCCACCCTCGCCGCTCGCGCCCTCGCGCTCGATGCCGCCCTCGGCGGGGCGGATCCAACTGACGTTCCGCTCCGCCCCGTCGAGACCGCACTCCTGCAGGACTGGCTCCAGCAACTCGCCCACTAGGACGAGCCGGGCCCCTCGAAGACCATTTGTCAGCCACGGCCCAGGACGAGCCCGCGCGTCCGCATTGCCGGGTTTCCGAGGGTGCGCGCGGGGAAGGCCCGCCGGGTGAGCAACGCCGACGATCGGACCACCGCCCGCCGGGCCCTGGTCGTGATCGGCCTGGTGCTGGCGACCGCGCTCGCCCTGGCCTTCGTGTACGCGACCCGCCGGGTGCTGGTCTGGGCGGTGGTGGCCGCCTTCTTCGCAGTCGCGCTCAAACCGGCTGTGGACTGGCTGCAACGTCGCTTCGTGCGGCGGCGGGCGGTGGCCACGCTGCTCGTCTTCCTCGCCGCGTTCGTCGTGCTGGCGGTCCTCGCCACGGTCATCCTGGTGCCGCTGCTGGACGAGCTGGGCCGGTTCGCCGATCGGGGGCCCGAGCTGCTGCGCGACGCGCGCGCCGGCCGCGGCCCGGTGGGCCAGCTCCTGGAACGCACCGGGGCACGCCGCTACGTCAGCGAGCACTCCGACCAGCTGCGCGACGCCGGCAGCCGGCTGCGTCAACCCGCCGTCGGCGTGCTGCGCGGTGTCCTGGAGACCGTCGCGGGGCTGGTCACGGTCGTCGTGCTGGCGTACCTCATGGTGTTGGAGTCGCCGCGGATCACCGGCAGCCTCCTCGCGGCGGCCGGGGACGGTGCGGGCGAGCGGCTGCGCCGGGTCGGCCGGGAGGTGTCGCGCACGGTCAACGGCTACCTCACCGGCAACCTGCTGATCAGCGTGATCTGCGGGGTGTTGACGTTTCTGGTGCTGGCCCTGACCGGGGTGCCGTTCGCGGGCGTGATCGCGCTGCTGGTGGCGGTGGCCGACCTGATACCGCTGGTGGGGGCGACGATCGGCGCGGTGCTCGCCGCCGGCGCCGGGTTCCTGCACTCCCCCACCGCCGGAATCATCGTGCTCGTCTTCTTCGTCGTGTACCAGCAGGTGGAGAACCATCTGCTCCAGCCGCTCATCCTGTCCCGCGCGGTCCGGCTCAACCCGCTGACCGTGCTGCTGAGCGTGCTGCTCGCGGCGGAGCTGGCCGGGCTGCTCGGCGCGCTGCTGGCCATCCCCGCCGCCGGCATCGTGCAGATCCTGCTGCGCGAGTACGGGCCGCGACGACTGAACCCACCCCCACCGGCGGACCCCGAGCCGCCGCCGCCGGCTGTGCCACCGCGCGGACCGGCCGGTCCCGCCACCTCGCGGGGCTGACCGGCCGGAATCGACGCGTTGCGCTCAGCGGCCGTGCATTGCGACCTCCGGCGACGTGCTCTCCAGCGGGACCGCGTTCGCCGGGACCAGCCCCAGCTGCACGGCCGAGCGGGTCAGCGCGGCGTCGAGCACCCAGTCGGCCCCCACGCGGGTGCGGTTGCCCGGCATCGCCATCAGGTGGTACGCCCGGGTGACGGCCTTGGCCGGCAGCCCGGCCAGGTTGACGTGCAACGGGTTGGCGGCGGCGTCCTTGCCGCCCAGGTCGACGACCCAACCCAGATCGTGGTGCTTGTACGGCTTGCGCTGCCCGAAGCCGTACGACGCGGCGATGTTGTGCGCCACACGCTTGCCCTGCCGCTGCGCGTGCTGTGCCGTCATGCCGCAGATCTGCCCCGGGTTGACCAGGTCGGGCACTGCGGCGGCGTCGCCGCAGGCGAAGACCTCCGGGTAGCCGGGGACGTTGAGGAACTCGTCGGTGACCAGCCGGCCCCGCTCGGTGCGCAGACCCAGCTCGTTGACGAACGGGTCCGGCCGCACCCCCACGCACCACACCAGCGTGCAGGTCGGCACGTACTCGCCGTCGGTGAGCTTGACCCCGTCGCAGGTCGCCTCGGCCACCGAGGTGCCCATCCGCACGTCCACCCCGCGCCGGTTGAGCACCTTGTGCGAGGTCTCGGACATCCGCTTGTCCAACTCGGGCAGCACCCGGGGGGCGACGTCCAGCAGCATCCAGCGGGGCCGGACGGTCAGCCGGGGCCGCTGCGCGTGCAGCGCGTCGGTGAACAGCTGCCCGTGCGCGGCGACCTCGGTGCCGGTGTAGCCCGCCCCGACGACCACGAACGTGGAGCGGGCCTGCTGCTCCGCCGGGTCCTCGGCCTGCTCGGCCAGCTCGACCTGGCGGACGATGTGGTCGTGCAGGTAGACGGCCTCGGGCAGACCGCGGAAGCCGTGCGCGTACTCGGTGACACCCGGGATGGGCAGCAGCTTGTTGACGCTGCCCACGGCGAGCACCAGCCGGTCGTACGCCAGGCGGTTCTTCTCCCCCTCGGGCTGCGTGAAGCCGACCCAGCGGTTCTGCAGGTCGACGTGGTCCGCCTCGCCGATCACCACCCGGACGCCCTTGAGGGTGCCGGTCAACGGCACCGCGATGCGCGAGGGCTCGACCACGCCTGCCGCCACCTCGGGCAGCAGCGGCAGGTACAGGAAGTAGTCCGTGGAGTTCAGCACCACGATCTCGGCCCGGTCCCGAGCGATCCGGCTCAACGTCTTCGCCGCGTGGTAACCGGCGAACCCGGCCCCCACGATCACCACACGAGGTTTCGTCATTGCGGGCCGTTTCCCGCCGCAGCCCAGGACAAACGTCGAAGCGCCGGCACGCGCTCAACGCGCGTCGAGCCGGACGTGACCGCTGGCGCCGACCGCCTCCACGGCCCACTCCTGACCGAAGGCGCGCACCCGGTCGGCCGAGATCCGGCCGAACTCGGGCGGGATGTCCGGGTCGAGCATGAGCCGGCCCTCGACCGGGTTGAGGCCCAGCACCGCGCGGACCAGGGCCAGCGGCGTGCCGGCCGCCCACGCCTGCGGGCTGCACGCGGTCGGATACGGGACGGCGAACAGCAGCCGTTGCCTGTCGTACCCACTGAGTGCCTCGGGCAGCCGGTGGCCGAACTGCTCGGCCGCGTCGATCATCGCCAGGCTGATCCGGTTGGCCTCCGCCCGGTAGCCGTAGCGGACCAGGCCGAGCACGATCAGCGAGTTGTCGTGCGGCCAGACCGTGCCCAGGTGATAGCCGAGGGGGCGGTAGAGACGTTCCTCGCGGGACAGCGTCCGGATGCCCCAGCCG
Organism: Micromonospora sp. MH99; assembly: GCF_021442385.1. Taxonomy (GTDB): domain Bacteria; phylum Actinomycetota; class Actinomycetes; order Mycobacteriales; family Micromonosporaceae; genus Micromonospora. The sequence goes on along the minus strand of NZ_MUZA01000062.1, from coordinate 19,170 downwards.
GAGAACATGTCCGGCGACATGAGCTGGCGCACCACCGCGTCGGCCCGCGCCGGCGGCACGATCCCGCTCCACAGCAGGTGACCCATGCTGGACGTCTTGGAGTCGACAGCATTCTTGTCGCCGTCGAGGGCCACCGCGTAGTAGCCACCCCGCTCGTCGATCCAGAAGTCCCTGTTGAACCGCTCGAACAGGGTGCCGGCCTCGTCGCGCAGCCGCGCCGCCAGGGTGGGGTTGCCCAGTGGGCCGTCGAACAGCTCGGCCAGCCGCACCTTCGCGTCGTAGGTGTAGCCCTGCACGTCGGCGGTCGCCAGCGGCAGCACCGGGATGCGCCCGTCGGCGAAGCAGACACCGTCCGGCGAGTCCCGCCAGCACTGGTTGCCCAGCCCTTCCGGGGAGCGGGTCGCGTACTCCACGAAGCCGTCGCCGTCGCGATCGCCGTACTCGTCGATCCACCGCAGCGCGGCCAGCGCGTTGTCGTGCAGGTGCCGGACGGTCTCGTCGTCACCGGTCCACCGCCAGTACTCCGACAGCAGGATCAGCCAGAGCTGGGTGGCGTCGGCGGTGCCGTAGTAGGGCCCGAACGGCTTCCGACCGGTACGGGTCAGTTCGCCGCTGCGGACCTCGTGCAGGATCTTGCCGGGTTCCTCGTCGGTGAAGTCGTCACAGGCCTCGCCCTGCAGTCGGGCGAGCGCGAGCAGCGCCCCCTTGGCGAGTTCCGGCCCGGCCACCAGCGTCTGGTACGCGGTGATCAGCGTGTCCCGGCCGAAGACGGTGAGGAACCAGGGCAGTCCCGCGCCGGGCAGCATGATCCGCTGACCCTTGACCTCCAGGTCGAGCCGCAACGCGGCCAGGTCGTCGCGCGACTGGCGGACGGCGCGTTCCAGCGCCTGGTTGTCGCTGCGCAGCACCGCCCGGTCGTCGGTCCACCGGCGCAGCGGGTCGTCGGCCCGACCGTGGATGACGTCGGCGATGTCGCCCCGCACCGGTTCGACGACGCCCAGGCCCGGCGGCAGCGGCACGTGCAGGTCCAGCTGCCGGCCCTCGCGCGGAAGCAGCCACAGGTCCCAGACCAGGTCGTCACCGTCGATCCGGTCCGCCGCCGTCGCGCACCGCACCCGGGTCTCGGCGGCGAAGTCGCCGTTGCGGTAGGAGAAGCACAGCTCGGAGCCGTCGGCGGCATGGTCGCGGACGATCTGCGCGGAGCGGTCCCGGACCACCGACTTGACCTCGAACAGGTCGGCGAAGTCCACGCCGACGGCGAGGCGCAGCTCCACCCGGACCGGCTCCGGCTGGAACGACACCAGTTCCAGTCGCTCGTGGAAGCCGTCGCCGACGTAGCGCAACCGCCGGATGGCGAGACTGTTCGGCGGCAGCCCGGGCAACTCCGGGTTGGTGAGCACGTACTGCGCGGAATAGTGCTCGAGCGTTTCGGACCGCAACACCAGCAGCTCACCGCCGTTGACGGTGAGCGTCCAGCCGCTGATCAGGCGGGTGTCCAGGTGCACGAGCCCGCCGATGCTGCCCGGCGGCACGTCGCCGCGCGCGTCGGAGTACAGGAACGTGGGGCCGCTGAGCACGGCGAGCGACTCGGGGCCCAGCTCGGGCGGCATCGTCCGCTGGTCGCCGCTCACCCCCGTCACCGGAGCCATGCCCACTGTCGGATCGGCCGGGGTCGCGCGCACGACAGCCATGACACCACCGTAGGAACGACGGCCACTGCGGCGACCGCCGCCACCGTCGCGGTGCCCTCCCTGGCCGCACCCGCCGCCGCCGACGCCGCACCCGCCGGCCCCGGGCGCCCGATCCGGGCGCAGCACCCCGAGCGCGAGCTGCGCGAACTGCTGCGCCAGATCGACCCCCGCCGGATCGAGGCCATCGTGCGCAGGCTGGCCGCCTTCGGCACCCGACACACCCTCTCCAGCCAGGACGACCCCGAGCGGGGCATCGGCGCCGCCCGGGACTGGATCCACGCCCGCCTCCAGGAGTACGCGGCCACCTCCGGCGGCCGGATGACAGTCGAACTCCAGTCGTACGTGCAGCAGCCCGCCTCGCGAATCCCCACCGCCACCCGGATCACCAACGTGGTGGCCACCCTGCGCGGTACGACCTCGCCGAACCGCACCTACGTCGTGACGGGCCACTACGACTCCCGGGTCACCGACGTCATGGACGCCGTCAGCGACGCGCCCGGCGCCGACGACGACGCCTCGGGAGTGGCAGTGGTGCTGGAGCTGGCCCGGCTGATGGCCACCCGGCCCACCGCCGCCACTGTCGTGTTCGCCGCGGTCGCCGCCGAGGAGCAGGGCCTGTACGGCTCGGCGTACCTGGCCGCGCAGCTCAAGGCGGCCGGCGCGGACGTGCAGGGCATGTTCAGCGACGACATCGTGGGCAGCAGCACCGCCGACGACGGCACCCGCGACCCGTACGCGGTGCGGCTGTTCGCCGAGGGGGTGCCGACCGCCGAGACACCCGCGGAGGCGACGACCCGCCAGTCCGTCGGCGGCGAGAACGACTCACCGTCGCGGCAGCTCGCCCGGTTCGTCCGGGACGTGGCGGACAACGACGCGACAGGCATGCGGGTGCGGGTGATCTACCGGCGGGACCGCTACCTGCGCGGCAGCGACCACATCTCGTTCCTGCGCGAGGGCTGGCCGGCGGCCCGGTTCACCGAGCCGAACGAGGACTTCGCCCACCAGCACCAGGACGTCCGCGTGCAGGACGGAAAGCAGTTCGGTGACCTGCCGGAGTTCTGCGACTTCGGGTACATGGCCCGGGTGGCGAGGGTCAACGGCGCGGCGCTGTGGTCGCTGGCCCAGGCGCCCGGCACGCCCAAGGGCGCCATCATCGTGACCACCGACCTGACCAACAACACGACCCTGCGCTGGCAGCGCGGCGACGAGCCGGACCTGGCCGGCTACGAGGTGGTGTGGCGCGAGACCACGGCCGCCGAGTGGCAGCGGGTGATTCCCGTCGGCGACGTCACCGAGGTCAGCATCGACCTGTCCAAGGACAACGTCTTCTTCGGCATCCGCGCGGTCAACCGATCCGGCCTCCGCAGCCCGGTGGCCTTCCCCCGCCCCGGCAGCTGACCGCCCACTCCCGCCCTGCCCTGTTGATCAAGAGGTTCGCGTCACGACACGCCGCCGTCGGTGACGCGAACCTCTTGATCACGCGGAGGTGGGGTGGGGGCGGTTATGGCCCAGCGTTCGTGGTCGCGCCACGCGCCGTCGATGAACAGGTAGTCCGGGGAGAAGCCCTCCAGGCGGAAGCCGAGCTTTCGGGCCACCCGGCGGGATGGTTCGTTGCCCGGCTGGATGTTCGCCTCCAGCCGGTGCAGTCCGGCAGTCGTGAACGCGTGGTCGATCACCAACGCGATGCCCGCCGAGGCGTGTCCGGTGCCGCTGTACGGCTCGAACGCCGCGTACCCCAGGTAACCGCCGCGCAGCGCGCCCAGCACGATGCCGCTGATGTTCACGTAACCGGCGATCGCGCCGCTGGCCCGGTCGCAGATCAGGTAGCCGGCGCTGTCGCGGCGACGGATGCGGCGCAGGTAGTTGTCGTACTCCTGCGGGGTCACCGGCGCGGCCAGCCACGGGTGGTGCAGGTCCCGGCTGCGCCGCGCGGCCGCCACGAACTCGTCGACGTCGGTGGGCCGGGGTCGCCGGATGGCGGCGGGACCACCGCTGCGCAGGTATCTCACGGCGGACCACTCTGACCGACCGGCGCGGCAGTTGTCCAACCGGCCCGCCCCCCGGTGGTCAGCGCGTCGGGACGCCCGTGTTCTCCCGGGGCAGCACCGTGTGTGGCGCGACGATCTCGGCGGTCGCGGCGTCGGGCTCGCCGATCCGTGCCGCGAGGCGGGCCACGGCCTCCCGGGCGAGAAAGCCGGTGTCCACGGCGACGGTGCTGAGCGTGGGCCGGGAGTAGCGACCCTCCTCGATGTCGCCCACACCGATCACGGCGACGTCGACGGGGACGCGTAGCCCGGCGTCGAACGCGGCCCGCATCGCGCCGATCGCGAGGGGATCGGAGAAGCAGAAGATCCCGTCCGGGCGGTCCGGGCCCGCGAACACCTCGCGCGCCGCGTGGTAGCCGTCGGCCCGGCGGTGGTGCCGACCGGGCAGCGGGTGCGTGGGCACGGGCGTCAACCCGGCAGCCCGCAGCGCCCGGTGGTAGCCGGCCGTGCCCGGCTGCGGCACACCGGCAGACCCCGGGGGGTACGCCCCGATCGCGGCGATCCGCCGCCGGCCGGTGCGCAGCAGGTGGGCCGTCGCGTCCTCGGCCGCGCCGGCGACGTCGACGCGGATCTGGTCGCAGCGCAGGTCGTGGGCCGCGCCCCCGACCAGGACGACGGGTCGACCCGCGGCGGTCAGCGTCTGAGCCAGGTCGCCCGGCGCACCGACCAGCACGCCGTCCACGGGCATCGACCGGCCCTCGTCCGGGCCCGGCGAGGCACGCTCGTGTTCGATGACGACCCGGTAGCCCCGACGCCCGGCGGCGTGCACGACCTCGCGGGCGAGGTCGTCGGCGTACGGCAGGTCGGCGTCGGGCAGGACCAGGGCGAGGACGCCGGTGCGCCCGGTCCGCAGGGTCCGGGCGAACGCGTTCGGTCGGTAGCGCAGCTGGGCGATGGCGGCCTCGACCCGGTGCCGCACGTCGGCGCTCACGTGGGGATAGCCGTTGACCACGTTGGAGACGGTCTTCACCGACACCCCGGCGAGCCCCGCCACGTCCTTGAGCGTGGAAGCCACCGCCCCGCCCTCCCCCGGTCCGTTCTCACACCAGCAAAATGGTTTCGCCGGTGTAGTTCCGACCCTCGCAGGCGCTTTCACACCTGTCAAGGCGCTACGGTGGTGTGACGCGAAAGGGGTGATCGGTGGACGACGACAGCGCGGTGCCGGCCGCCGCCCGGCTGCTGCGCGATTTCGTGAACACCGTCGAGCCGCAGATCGACGACGAGACGCTGACCAGCCCGCAGCGGCTGCGCGACTGGTTCGTCGAGCGGCGGCTGCTGCCGGCCGGCGTACACCTCGGGCCGGCCGACCTCGACGCGGCCGTGACGATCCGGGAGGGCCTGCGCGCTGTGCTGCTCGGGCACGCCGGCCACCTCGGCGACCCCGCCGCGCTCGACCGCCTCAACCAGGCCCTGGCGGCGACGCCCGTCGCGCCGCGCTTCACCGCCGACGGCCACCGCCTGGTCGCCGTCGGCCGTGCGCCGATCGACGAGGCCGTGGCCGGACTGGTCGACGCCATCCGGCAGTGCGACGTGGACGGCTCCTGGCGGCGGCTCAAGGTCTGCGCCCGCGACACGTGCCGCTGGGCGTACTACGACGCGTCCCGCAACCAGGCCCGCCGCTGGTGCTCGATGGCCGGCTGCGGGAACCACATCAAAATGAAGCGGGCGTACGCCGTCCGCACCGGCCGCGCGTCCGCCTAGGGCAGGCCGGCCAGTTCTCATGAAACAGGCCCTACCATCGTCGGCATGGCAACGCGGCTTGTGCAGATCAACATGAAGGCCCGGGACGACGCAGCCCTGGGCGGTTTCTGGGCGAAGGCGCTCGGCTGGGGCATCTCCAGCGAGGGACCGGGCGTCACCAACCTCGAACCCGAGGGCTTCGTCTATCCCGACCCCGTCGCCGTCTGCGTCGACCTCGTCGTCTCGGCGGAACCCAAGACGGTGAAGAACCGCGTGCACGTCGACCTGGCCACCACCTCGGCGGACCACCAGGCGGAGCTGGTGGCGCGGCTGGCGGGTCTCGGCGCGACGCTCGCCGACGTGGGCCAGGGCGACGTGCCGTGGACGGTCATGGCCGACCCGGAGGGCAACGAGTTCTGCGTCCTGGACTCGCTCTACGACGAGACCGGACCGATCGCCTCGGTGATCGTCGACTGCGCGGATCCGCGGGCCATGGCCCGCTTCTGGGGCGAGGCGACGGACTGGACCGTGCACCGGGTGACCGACGACAGCGCGGTGCTGCGCTCCGCCAAGGGCGTCGGCCCCTATCTGCAGTTTCTCCGTACGCCCGACGTGAAGACGGTGTGGAACCGCGTCCATCTCGACGTGCGCCCCTACCCGGGTGACGACCTGCAGGCCGAGGCGGCCCGACTGCTGTCGCTCGGCGCCACCGCCGTCGACCTGGGCGACAGCGACATCCCGTGGACCGTCCTGGCCGACCCGGAGGGCAACGAGTTCTGCCTCCTCACGCCGGCCTGACCCGCACCCCGGCCTTCGTCGTGCTCAGTGCGCGGCGCGAAGCGCCGAGACGAGGCCGCCCACGCCCTCGTCCTGCTGCGGCGGGGTGAGCACCGGACGCCCGTAGGCTGCGGCGCGCTCACGCAGGGTGAAGGTCTCCGCCTTCCAACCGAGGCCGTGCAGCCAGCCGACCGGGTCCTCCGGCATCTCCCAGACCCACATCGACGCTGCCGATCCTGCGGCGGCGTCGTCGCGGAAGCGTTCGACCACACCGCGCGAGCCCAGGGTGAGGCCCATCCAGCTGCCCGCGGCGGACAGCGCGCCGACCCGTTCGAGCAGCGACTCCACCGCGTCCCCGGGTAGATAGATCAGCAGTCCCTCGGCGATCCACACCGTCGGCTGCGCCGGGTCGTGCCCGGCCGCGGCCAGGGCGCCCGGCCAGTCCTCGCGGAGGTCGACCGGGACGGTGATCCGCTCGCAGCGCGCAACGGCACGCTCCTGCCGCAGCACCGCGGCCTTGAAGCCGAGCGGTTCGGGCGTGTCGACCTCGAACAGCCGGGTGCCCGCAGGCCAGTCCATCCGGAAGGCCCTGCTGTCCATCCCGGCTCCGAGCAGCACGACCTGCCGGACGCCGGACGCGACAGCCCGATCCAGCAGGTCGTCCAGGAACTTCGTCCGGATGACGATCGAGAAGGCCACACCGAGCCAGCGGCGTCGCGCCGCCTCGTCCGCGCGCGGGGGCGGCGGCGTCCCGGGGCCTCGCCCGCCGGCCGTGGCGAAGGCCAGCGCCAGCGGGTCCCGGAACAGCGGCTGCTCGCGTGCCGTCTCCATCGCCCGCACCCGGGCCACGCCCACGGCGGTGGCCCACACCCCCGACGGCTCGATCGGCCCCGCCGCGTCAGTCACGCGTCCAGCCTAACCAGCGCCTGTGTCACGCCACCTCGTGCACGTTCGTGGTCACCGCACTACCGGGGCATCAGCAGCCGGAACTCGGTGCCGTCGGGGTCGGCCAGCACCACCGCGCCGTCACCGTCGGTGCCGACCACTGTGGCGCGGAGGGAGAGCAGACGGTCGACCTCCGCCTGCGGGTCGTCGCCGTCGTCGACGGCGAGGTCGAACGTCACCCGGTCCCGGTCACCCTTCGGCATCAACGGTGGACCACCCCAGGTGATCTTCGGGCCGCCCAGGGGTGACTGGATGGCGGTCTCCTCGTCCTGGTCCCAGACCAGCGGCCAGCCGAGCGCCGCGCTCCAGAAGTAGCCAACGGCCTGCGTTCCGTCGCAGGCCAGATCACCGAGGAAGCCGCAGCCGGCGAGGAACGTGCTACCCGTACCGAGGACGCAGAACTCGTTGCCCTCGGGGTCGGCGAGCACGATGTGGCCCTCCTCCGGGAGCTGACCGACGTCGGTGTGCCGCGCGCCCAGCTCCAGCGCCCTGGCCACCGTCTGCCGCTGGTGTTCCAGCGAGTCGCTGGTCAGTTCGAGGTGTGCCGGGTTCTGCAGGACCTTCGGCTCCGGGATCTGCGGAAAGCGGAGCCGGAAACCGGACTTGTCGTCGGGCAGCACGAGGACGCCGTCGCGGGGGTCGTCGACCAGCTCCCGACCCAGGATCTCGGACCAGAAGCGTGCGACACGCAGGGGCTCGTTCGCACCGAAACACACCGCGAAGAGGTGACTGGCCATCGCTGCGCTCATCTCCGATCCTTGGACGGGGGCAGCCCGGACGGGCCGGAGATCGGAGCCTACGGAGCCGGCCGCGCCGCCCGCACCCGAGTTTCCGACGCGTTCGCCGCGGCGGCGGATGCCGCATACAGTTGGCGCGGAACTTCGTATCCCTGGTTCGAGAAACACGTCGCAGATGAACTCGGGACCTCGCCGCGAGCGAGGAGAAGGTGGCGGCTTCAGTTCACGCTGCCCACCCTACGGAGATCGACATGGACATCGGCCTCGGCCTGCCCATCAGCGCACCGGCCCGTCTGCTCGACTGGGCCACGACCGCCGAAGCCCTCGGCTTCGACAGCCTCGCTCTGCTGGACCGCCTCACCTTCGACAATCCCGAACCGTTGACCGCCCTGGCCGTCCTCGCCGGCGCCACGACGCGCATCCGCCTCCAGACGGAAGTCCTGCTGGGCCCGCTGCGCGAGACCGCCCTGCTGGCCAAGCAGGTCGCCACCCTGGACCGCATGTCCGCTGGCCGCTTCGTCCTCGGCATCGGCGTCGGTGGTCGCGACGACGACCACGTCGCCGCCGGCACGCCGATCGGGCAGCGAGGTCGACTGCTCGACGGGCAACTCGCCGCCCTGCGCGAGATCTGGCGGGGCGAGCCGTACCGCGGCACGACGATCGGGCCCCGCCCCACCACGCCCGGGGGGCCACCGATGCTGATCGGAGGGTTCGCCGCGCCGGCACTGCGGCGGGTCGGACGGTACGCCGACGGGTTCGTCTGCGCGGCGCCCCTGGCCTGGGCCGGCCCCCTGGTCCGCACCGTGCGGGAGGGGTGGGAGGCGGCGGGCCGTCCCGGCCGGCCGCGCCTCGTGTGCCAGGTCAACGTCGCGGTCGGGTCGGCCGCCACGATCGACGAGGCCCGTGGCGCCATCGCCGCCTACTACGCGTTCACCGGCCGGCCCGGTTGGGGCGAGCCGTTGAGCGACCCGGCGCAGATCGCCGACACCGTGGCCGCGTACCGGGAGTTCGGCGCGGACGAGCTCGTGTTGTACTGCTACGCCCCGGACCCGGGGCAGGTGGACACCCTCGCGGAGATCGTGCGCTGAGTCCGGGACCTCCACCGGCTCGACGTCGACGTTGTGGCGGGTTTGTAGTGTCCAGAGCCTGACGGTGACCAATCGGGACGGCGACGGGGAGGTCTGGTGGACACGGGGACGCAGGATCCGGTCGTCACCGCTCTGTCCAGCCTGGTGCCGGCTGGTGTCATCCGCCACCAGCTGACCCGTGAGTCGGACCGGCGACTGCGGTGGGTGGAGGCCAGCGGCGCCGGGCCGGCCGTCGTCCTGATCTCCGGCGCCGGCGAGGTGGGGCTGGACTGGGCCGTCGTCCTGCCGGCGCTGGCCGAGAGGTCCCGCGTCATCGCCTACGACCGCGCCGGCCTGGGTGCCAGCGACCCCGCCGCGCGACTGACACTGGACTCCCAGGTACGGGACCTCGTCGCCCTTCTCGACACCATCGGTCCCGCCGTGCTGGTCGGTCACAGCTGGGGCGGACTGCTCGCCGAACTGGCCGCACTCGCCCGGCCCGACCGCACCCGGGGCGTGGTCCTCGTCGACCCCTTCCACGAGGACACCACCGCGGCGGTGCCGCTGGCTCTCCGAGTCTCGTCGAGCGTCGTCCTCACCGCCCTTCCGCTGCTCAAGGCGATCGGGCTCTTCAACCGGGTCGCCACGAACATGGGCCGCGAACTCGCGCGACGCTGCACCGACGACCCCCGCGTCCAGGCGTTGGTCACCCAGGCGTACGTGGCCAGCTATGTCACGTACGCGCAGGTCGCGACCATCCGGGCGGAGAACCGCCTCGCCAACAGGTGCACCCGGGAGGTCCGTGCCGCGCGGGCGGCATCGCCGGTGCGGGACGTGCCGATGAGAATTCTGACGGCGACCCGCGGTAAGCCAGCCGCCCTGCGACAGCGCTCCCGCGACCTCGCCGACCGAACCGCCGCGCTCTTCCCCCGTGGCGTTCACCGCGTGGTGCCCGACAGCGGCCACTACATCCACAAGGAACAACCCGCCGTCGTGGTGGACGCGGTCCTCGCCGTCCTGGCCGAGGCGGATGCGGAAACGCCGTAGCGGCTGCGCTCAGTGGCGCTGTGTCGCGGGCCGGACGAACCACCGGGCCAGCCACGGGGTGAGCGCGACGAGGGCGACGGCGAGGGCGGTGATGACGGCCTGCCCGATCCGGCCGGGTGTGACGCCACCGGCGGGGTCGAGCACGTAATTGGCGTACCCGTTCGCGGCGGCGTCCGTCACCAGCACGGCGCACCCCAGCGCGAGACCCGCCGGACGACGAGCCGCCAGCAACAGCGCCGCCAACGGATCCCACAGGGTCAGGGACACGAAGTAGGCCGCGAGCCACCCGGGCAGGGCGAGCGGCGGCCGGAGCCCGGGGACGAACACCTGCAGCACGTGCACGACGGTGCCGTAGGCGAAGACCAGGACGGCCCCCGCCACGACAAGCCGGGCCCGCGGTGGAACGTCGCGCCACCGACCGGTGCTCATCCGGCCAGTCTGTCGCAGCGGCGCGAGCGCCGGGTGACCGGTCAGAGCGGCTCGGGAAGCGGCCGTTCCATCGGCATCGGCACCTGGAGGTAGGTGACGCCGCGCATGTCCAGCCAGGCCCGGTCCGGTGCGCGGACCAGGCGCACCATCACCGACTCGCAGGACGGGCAGCGCGCGACCAGGCCCGGCGCGTGCGAGTAGACGTGCAGACTGGCCATCGAGCCGGTCATCCCGCAGTTCTCGCAGCGGCCCATCGCGGTGCTCAGGTCGACGGTGAACAGCTCGCGCATCGGGCCGTCGAGCATGTTGCCGTCCAGGTACGACATCTCGGTCATCGGGTCTCCTCGACGTTGCGTCGGCGGGCGGGACAGGCGGCGGGCGGGACAGGCAGCGGGCGGGCTCTCAGCCGGTGGGGCCGAAGCGTTCGGTCTTGATCCGCCGCGACGGGTGGCCCAGCCCGACCAGCAGATCGGCCACGGCCTCCACGAACCCGGTCGGCCCGCACACGTACGTCTGCGGTTCCAGGTCCGGCGGCCAACCGTGGGTGTTCACGTCGGCCAGGCCGATCCGGTGCGGCTCGCCGCGCCAACCGTCGGGCGCCTCGCGGGTGTAGACGTACGCCACATCGAGGCCGAAGTCGTCGCGGACCCGGCGGCGCAGCTCGTCGGCGTAGATCACGTCCTCCGCGGTACGCACCGAGTAGATCAGCCGGAACGGCACCCTGCTGCCGATCGCCCGCCGCGCCCGGATCATCGCCATCAGCGGCACGATGCCGGAGCCACCCGCGACCAGCTGCACCGGCGCGGTGTCCTCCGATCGCCAGATGAACCAGCCGCCGAGCGGTCCGCGGACCTCCACCGGGTCGCCGGCGCCGAAGACATCGATGAGGTACGGCGACACCTCGCCGTCGGGCACCCGCTGGACGGTCACCTCGATGCGCGGGCCGCCGGGGCCGTCCACCGCCGGCCCGGCGATCGAGTACGACCGGGCGGCCTGGTAGCCGTCCGGCGCGGTCAACCGCACGTCGACGTGCTGCCCGGGAAGGTGCCCTGGCCAGTCCGGCACCTCCAGGACCAGCGTCTGCGCCGTCGCCGTCTCGACCCGGCGCTCCACCAGCCGCGCCACCTGCCACTTGATCGGCGCCCGGGCCGGGGTGCCCGTCGCCACGGCCCGCTCAGTCACCCTGGTACCGCTGTTCGCGCCACGGGTCGCCGTAGTCGTGGTAGCCGGCCGTCTCCCAGAACCCCGGCTCGTCCATCGTCTTGAGCCGGATGCCACGCACCCACTTGGCGGACTTCCAGAAGTACAGGTGGGGCACCAGCAGCCGCGCCGGGCCGCCGTGCTCGGCCGGCAGCGGCGCCCCGTCGAAGGTGTGCGCCACCCAGGCCCGGCCGCCGCGCAGATCGTCCAGCGGCAGGTTGGTGGTGTACCCGCCGTACGAGTGGGCGAGCGCGAAGTGCGCGCCGGTGTCCACGCCGTCGAGCAGGGTGTCCAGGGAGACGCCCTGCCAGGTGGTGCCGAGCTTCGACCAGTGGGTGACGCAGTGGATGTCGACCATCGGGGTCTCCTGCGGTAGCGCCATCAGCTCCTGCCACGACCACCGGTACTCGGTGCCGTTCTCGGCGGAGATGACGAACTCCCAGGTGTCCAGGGAGACCCGGGGTGTCGGGCCGGCCGACAGCACCGGAAAGTCCTCGGTCAGGTACTGACCGGGTGGCAGGGCCGGCTCCTGTGAGCGGGGCCGACCCTGAAAGCCCGGTGACACGATTCCCATTGCACAGTCGTACCACCCGGGCCGGCCGGGTCGGAGGCTTTCTGGCGTACGCCCTCGTCGACCCGGCGCGGCGCGGTCAGTGCCGTTCGGTGACGACCTCGCGCTGCTCGGGCGTGCCGCCCCGGGTGGCGCGCAGGCTGGTCAGGGTGACCACCGCCAGCACGCCGATGATCACGCCGAGCGAGGCCAGGGTGGGGATCTGCGGCACGCCGGGCCAGATGCCGTGCGCCCAGTGCAGGCCCAGCTTGAGGCCGATGAACGCCAGGATGATCGCCAGGCCGTAGCTGAGGTGCACCAGCCGGCTCAGCGCGGCGTGCAGGACGAAGTAGAGCGCCCGCAGGCCGAGCAGGGCGAACGCGTTCGTGGCGAAGACCAGGTACGGGTCCTCGGTGATGCCGTACACCGCGGGCACCGAGTCGACCGCGAACACGATGTCGGTGGCCAGCACCGCGACGACCACCAGGGCGAACGGGGTGAGTGCCCGCTTCGCGCCCTGCCGAACGGTCATCCGGGTGCCGTGGTACTCGTCGACCACCGGCATGATCTTGCGCAGCAGCTTCACCGAGCGCATCTTGTTGATGTCGACTTCCTGCTGATGCCCGGAGAGAGCGTCGCGCAGCAGCTTCACCGCCGTCGCGACGAGGATGATCGCGAAGAGCAGGAAGGCGAAGTCGAGGGTCTGCAGGGCCGCCGCGCCGAGGGCGATGAAGACCGCCCGCAGCACCAGAGCGCCAGCGATGCCGTAGAGCAGCACGCGCTGGGCGAGCACGGCCGGCACCGCGAACGCGGCCAGCAGCAGCATGAAGACGAAGAGGTTGTCGACCGAGAGGGACTTCTCGACGAGGTAACCGGTCAGGTACTGCACGCCCTGCTCGGAGCCGTAGCGGGACCAGACCCAGCCGCCGAACGCGAGCGGCAGCGCGACGTAGAACGCCGACCAGCCGATCGCCTCGCGCATGGACACCTCGTGCGGCTTGCGCGTCACCAGGAAGTCCAGCACCAGCAGGAGCACCACGCCGGCGATGGTCACCGCCCAGAGGGTGGGCGTACCCACCGACGACAGATCACTCGCAGCGGCTAGATATGACAATTCGGTCATGGGGTCTCCTCGAACACCGTGTCATGTTCGAGGTCTCCTTCACCCATCACCAGATGGGCAACCACCCGAGGCACGCCGGGCGTGCCGTACTGACCGGAATGGTTCGTGGGAAGTACTCCCCTCGCACGACAAGGTTAGGCCAGGCCCGATCGACACGCCAAGCCGGACGTCGATGGTTGCCCTGGCCAACCGCTGTGCGTCTCGATTTCTGGCACTGTCGTCAGGCGCGGCGCAACGTGGCGCCCGGCGCCATCGCCTGCTCCACGAGACCCCGGTAGTCGCGCGGCAACTGGGTCGCCACGTCGTCGAACTCCCCGCCGGTGATCGCCTCACGCAGGGTGGTGAACACCGCCCGGACGGCGTTCCGCGCGGCCGGCTCCTCCACGCGGGCGCGCAGCGCCACGCGCGCCACGAACTCGGCCGCCCCGAACCGGTCCGCCTGCTCGGTGCTCGGGCTGGGCTTGAGCACCAGTTGCAACGGCTGCGGAAGCTGCGCGGCCAGGTCCAGCACCTCCCCGCCGGTCAGCCGCTCGGCGAACGTCTCCAGCACGGCCCGGGTCAACTCGACCGCCTGCTCGGACGACGTCCGAGTGCGCTGGGAAACCTGGTCGACGAAGGTGTCGTAGTTCATCGCGTACTCCCTCGGGCTTGTCGGCGGCGCCTGCGGGTACCCGCCGCGCCGTCGTGGAAACGACGCCGGATCTCCCGCGGCGACCAGGACGACGTCCTTCGCCGGCCTGGGCGATTTCCTGCGCCCGGCCGGGCGTGACCGGACGGCGGACGGGTAACCGCCGCCGGTCGTGACCACATCGATGCCCCGAGGGAGCCCCAGACATGGCGAGCTACGCGGACGTCCTGCAGTACCTGTCGAGCCTGGACTACCCGGCCGAGAAGGACGACGTGGTCCGCGAGGCCGAACGCGAGGGTGCCCCGCCGGACGTACTCAAGGCGCTGCGCGCCCTGCCGCCCGTCGACTACGCCAACGGCACCGAGGTGGCCCGGTCCGCAGGCATCGAGGCCGCCCCCGAGGTGGGCCCCTCGCAACGCGCCGCGCAGGCCCGGGACAAGAAGCACAACCGGGTGTCGCAGCATCTGCGCGGCATCTGACCCGGCGGTGGTGGCGTCCGCCGCGACGGGCGGGCGGCGCGGATGACCGGCACCGGTCCGCTGTCCCGCCCCCCGGACGGGCACACCCCGGCGGCGGGGCAACTCGTCGTCGTGGCGGTGGTCGGCGTCATCGCCGGCTGCGTCTTCGCGCTGACACTGTCGCCGTCGCTCGCCCCGCTGGCCGGCTGGGACGCCGCCGCGCTGAGCTGGCTGGTGCTGGTGTGGCGCAAACTCTGGCCGATGGACGCGACCCGCACCGCCCGACTCGCCGTACACGAGGATCCCAACCGGGCCATCCGTGACGTGGTGCTGCTGATCGCCTGCCTCGCCAGCCTGCTGGCCGTCGGCCTCGTCGTGGCCAGCGCCCACGCGGCGCCACCCGGCCCGCGCCGGGACCTGTACGGCGGCCTCGGCGTCTTCAGCGTGGTGCTGTCCTGGCTGGTGGTGCACACCGTGTTCGCCGCCCGCTACGCCCGGATCTACTACACGGGCCCCGACGGCGGGGTGAACTTCAACCAGCCCGAGCCGCCCCGGTACTCGGACTTCGCGTACGTGGCGTTCACCATCGGGACGACGTTCCAGGTTTCCGACACCAACCTCACCAGCAACGAGATGCGTCGTACGGTGCTGCGGCACTCGATGGTGTCGTACCTGTTCGGCGCGTTCATCATCGCCGTCACGGTGAACCTGCTGGCGGGTCTGGCCCGCTGAGCGCTCACGCCCGGCTGCGTCACGGGCGGCGGCGGTTGTGTGTCACGGGCGGCGGCTCGTGCGTCACGGCGGCGCCTCGCCGGGACAGGCGGGCGCCCCTTGGCCACGAACCGCGACCGGGGCGCCACGCAAACCTGTCCAGGCGGTGAACCGCGTCCGAACCGGTCGCGGGTCACCAGGCGGTGGATGGCCGCTCGAACCGAGCGGTCAGCACTGCCGGGTACAACCATACGACAGACCATCCTCCGTACGGTCAGTTTTTGGCGAAGTGTGGGCCAGGGCACGTCAGGGACGGTCGGTCAGCTCCGCGTACCGGTGCTCCAGATCGACCCGGGCCAGGGCCCCCACCAGCCATGCCAGCCGCTCGGACTCGCCGCTTGCCAAGCCGGCCAGGTCATCCGCCGAGCGGCCCAACCCGAGCCGACGGGCCGCCGCCAGCGCCCGCCGGTCCGCGACCGGGGCCACCTCCCGCCACAGCGCCTGCGCCTCGCGCAGAAACAGGTCGACCACCTGGTCGTCCACCCCTGGCAGGTCGGCGAGGAGCGCACGCTCGGCAGCCGGCTCGTGATGGGCGACCGCGCGCAACCGGCGCAGGTCGCCCCGGTACCGCTCGACGACCGTCCGGGCCAGATCACCCAGCACGTCGGCCAACGCGTCGACGTCCCCGCGCTGACCACTGTCGCGCAACACCCGCACCCGGTCCCGGTGCAGCGACCGGGCCAGCCGGGCGGCGCTGTCCCACCCCTCGTCGCGCAGCGCCCGCGCGCCGTCCACCGCCCGCCGGAAGTCACCCCGGCGGGCGAGCAGGACCGCGAGGTAGAGCACCTGGAACAGGCTCGCCGGATTGTTGGTCACGCGGAAGCCGTACTGCTCGGCGAAGCCCCGTCCGCTCCCAGCCAGCCGGCGGGCCAGACGTTTGCGGTCCTCCACGGGCGTGATCAGAGTGGTCGCCATGCCGGCGACTACCCACGCCACCGTCGGCCAACCGCCGCCCCAGCCCGGCCCGCGTCCCGGCCCGGCGTGCGTCCTGGCACGGCCCGTGCCGGTCAGCCGTGCAGGCCGCCGGTGCGGTCGCGCGCCTTGAGCCGGGTGGTGGGCAGGGCGGGCGCCGGCAGCGGCGACGCCGCGTCGTCGGCCACCACCCCGAAACGCCGGCCGGCCATCCAGTCCTCCCGAGCGGCGGCGACCTCCTCGTGCGAGCGGCCCACGAAGTTCCACCACATGACCAGCGGCTCCTCGAACGGCGTGCCCCCCAGCAGCAACAGCCGGGCCCCCGCCCCACCGCGCACGGTCACCTCGCGCCGACCCGAACCCAGGTAGAGCAACGCGCCCGGCTCGAAGCCCACCCCCGCGGCCTCGGCGGAGCCGGACATCGCCAACAGGGCGTACTCGAAATCGGGCCGCAACGACAGCGTGGTCGGCGCCGCCCCACCCAGCTCGAGCTGCACCCCCACCAGCGGGGTGTGCACCACCGCCGGGGACCGCTGGCCGGCGAACTCGCCGACCAGCAGGGTCGCGTCCAGGTCGCCGTCGCGCCACCGTGGCAGGTCGGCGTGGTGGGCGAAGTCCGCGGTGCCGGCCCGCGCCGGGTCCGGCAGCGCCACCCAGAGCTGCACACCGTGCATGACCGGCGGGTGCGTGGCCGGCGACCGCTCCGAGTGGGCGATGCCGTGCCCGGAGGTCATCACGTTCAACTGGCCGGGCCGGATCGCCTGGACGTTGCCGAGGCTGTCGCGGTGAATGATCTCGCCGTCGAGGAGCCAGGTCACCGTCTGCAGACCCGTGTGCGGGTGCGGTGGCACCTCCATGCCGGGCCGCTGCGCCACGTCGTCCGGGCCGAAATGGTCCACGAAGCACCACGCGCCGACCATCCGCCGAGGCCGCTGCGGCAACAACCGCCGGACGGTCGTGTACCGCCCCAGCGGCACGTCGTGGCCCGGCAGCAGCACGCTGCCGGGATCGACGTCGGCCACGCCGGGCGGTCGGGTCTCTGCCAGCATCGATTCGGTACGCTCCACCGCCCGACTGTACGCTCGCGCCCTCCCCGGGCAGCGGCGCTTCCCAGCAGGGGTGACCTCCGACCCAGCACGTCACGGGCGGGCCGGTCGGCGTCCCACCCAGCGGCCCGACGTCCCGCCCGACATCCGGCCCGCTCCCCCGGCCACACCGGCTGGTGTCGCCGTCGTTGGCCACTCCCCCGCCCTGGTCACTGCGCGACGGCCCCGACCAGCACCCGACCTCACCGCCCCGGCGACACCGGCCGGCGCCCGACGAACCTGGTCGGCGTCCGAGTCGCGGGACGGTCACCGAGACTCGGTCACCGTCACGGTGCCGGCACCTGCGACCAGGTCAAGGAAGAGCCGGTTGGCCGAGCGGTCCCACCCTGGCGTACTCAGCAACGCACCAGCGGCGACCCCGGCCCAACGCTCGTCGCGGACCGCGACCGAACCGGCCCCGGCTCCCGCCCGCACCCGTACCGGTGGAGTGCCAGGCACCCGGATGTCGAACTGATTGACGCCACCGGTCAGCCGCACGGTCGTCGTGCCGCCGTTCACCGGCGGCAGGATGAGGTCGGTGCGGGCGGAGCCGCCGACGAGGTCCACGCCCAGAAGCCGCGCCTGCGCCAGGTCAAGCACCTGTTCGCTTACCCCGCCCTCCAGGCGCAGACGCCAGGCGACCCGCTCGCTGAGCAGCACCCGCGCGGCCCGCCCCTCGGACGTGCCGGTGGCCACCACCCCGAGCCGGACGGTCTCACCCTGCACCACGGGACGGACTGCCACGCCCGAGCCGGCCGGGCTGCTGATCCGATAGAGGTCGTCGCCCAGGTCGCCCACCCGAAGGTCGAACGACGACAACCCGTCCGCCAGCACGAAGGTGGCCTTCTGCCGCCCCGCCAGCGGCGTCGTCATCGTCTGCTCGGCGGCCGCTGCCGCATCCGGCCGGGTAGCGTCCCGTCGGCTGCCGTCCGGGTGGACGCCGTCGGGTGCGCCAGAGTAAGTCTGGCCGAGACGGTAGGGGTCGGCGACGATGACCACCACCGCCGAGGCCCCGAGAACCAGCACCACAGCCGCGGCGGCCAACAGCAGCCGGGCACCGACCGACCAGCGCCCCGGTGCGGCGTCGGCCTCCGGTGGTCGCGGCTCCGTCTCCGACCGGCGCCCTGCGTCGGAGGCGGGCCGAGCCGAGCCGCCCTCGCACTCCGGCTGAGCTGCGGCCGAACGCTCCACCCCCGACCGCGCCACCGCCGAGCGCGCCGCCGCCGGATGGGTTGGTTGCTGCCCCGGTTCGTGTTCTGCCTGGTGCTCGGTGCCGTCACCCACTGCGGCCATGCCTCTGCCCTTCCGCCGGTCCCCGCCGGGAGGTACGTACCCGCCCGCCGATCGGATCACTCCGCGCCAACCACGCCGCTCCGCTACGTCGCATCAGTGAATCTTGGACAGTTTCCGTTAGCTGCCAACGGAAACTGTCCAAGATTCACCGTCACGCGGGCCGACAACGCCATTCGTCGGAGTTTCTCCGGTGATGTGTGGGGGCGGCCGGTCACTCTGGCGAAGCTGGCTATGCCGCTGGCCGGCCCTCTGGTTTCGGGGTGGCGGCCAGGTCAGTGGGCGGGGGTTGGGTAACGCCGCTGGCAGTACCCGGCTCGGGTGATGGCAGGTCAGTGAGCGAGGGCAGTATGCCGATGGCCGACACCCGACTCGGGGTGGCTGCCAGATCAGTGGGCGGGGCTGGATATGCCGATGGCCGGCACCCCGGTTTCGGGGTGCCGGCCAGGTACGCCGATGGCCGGCACCCGTTGTCGGGTGCCGGCCATCGGTCGGTTCGGGTCAGCTGTTCCAGTGCTGGGCGACCAGGTCGGTGGCCTGCTGCTCCCACTGGGCGTACGCGTCCGGGTAGGCCGAGACCTGCACGGTCTGCGCGGCGTCGGTCAGCGGCACGTCCTGCCAGCCGTCAACCTGGCGCAGGCCCTTGAGGAACGCGGTCGTGGAGTACTCCGGGTTGGTGATCTGCTCCGGCGTGCCCCAACCACTGGTCGGGCGCTGCTGGAACAGGCCCAGCGA
>NZ_MUZA01000061.1 GCF_021442385.1 Micromonospora sp. MH99 | reverse complement strand
GTCGCGCGCCGCGCGCCCGCCCGGGTCCGCAGCGCCAGCGGCACCCACGGGAGTACGGCCACCGCGGCCAGCACGGCCCAGACGCCCAGCCCGGCCCGCCAGGAGCCGAAGGCGTGCGCGATCGGCACCGCGCTGGCCGCGGCCACCGTCGTGCCCAGGGTCAACGCCATCGTGTACGCCCCGGTGACGAGGCCGGTCCGGTGGCCGAAGTGCTGCTTGACGAGCATCGGCAGCAGGATGTTGGCGACCGCGATGCCGGCCAGGGCCAGCGCGCTGGTGAACACGAAGATCCAGGCCGAGTCGGTGGCCGCCCGGAGCACCTGACCGGCGGCCAGGACGATCATGGCGACCACCAGCACCCGGGCCGGCGCGACCCGGCGGACCAGCCACGGGGTGAGCGCGCCGAGGCCGGCGAACGCGATGGTCGGCAGGGTGGTGACCAGACCGGCCATGGTGCCGGAGAGCCCCAGCCCGTCGCGGATCTCGTCGAGCAGGGCGCCGAGGCTGGTGACCGCGGTGCGCAGGTTGAGCGCGACCAGCAGCATCCCGACCAGCACGAGCGCGCCACCGGTCGCCGGGTGCGTCCGCCGGCCCGCGGAGTCGCGCGTCGGGCGGGTGTCGACGGCGGCGGGAGCGGGCGGGGCCGGAGCGGCGATGGGTGGCGGGGTCATGACCTCTAACCTACAATCATGGGATGAATTTAGGGCCGGTGATGTAACCAGTGCCACCGTCGGTCGATTCCCCCTCCGCGCCGTCGGCGCCGCCTCGCGACCAGCCCGCCGTGCCGCCCCGCGGGCACCGCGTGCGGCAGACCATCGAGCAGCTCCGGGCCCGGATCCTGGGCGGCGAGTGGCCGATCGGCGGGCGCATCCCCACCGAGCCGCAACTGGTCGCCACGCTGGGCGTCGGGCGCAACACGGTCCGCGAGGCGGTCCGCGCCCTCGTGCACGCCGGGGTGCTGGAGTGCCGGCAGGGCTCCGGCACGTACGTGGTGTCCACCGACGAGCTGGCGCCGGTGGTGGCCCGCCGACTGGGCGACGACCGGATGACCGAGGTCATCGAGGTCCGGCGCGCGTTCGAGGTGGAGGCCGCCCGGCTCGCCGCGTTGCGGCGTACACCGGAGGACCTGGTGGCCCTCGACGGCGCGCTCGCCGAGCGCGAGGCGGCCTGGCGCGGCGGCCGGGTCGACGCGTTCGTCGAGGCCGACGCGGCCCTGCACGTCGCGGTGGTCGCCGCCGCGCACAACACCATGCTCGCCGAGCTGTACGCCTCGGTCGGCACCGCCCTGCGCAGCACCGTCGCCCAGGCGATGGGCGGCGCGCTCACGCCCGAGCGCTACGTCGACCACACCCGGCTGATCGAGGCGATCCGGGCCGGCGACGCGGGCCGGGCGGCGATCGAAGCCGGCGCTTTTCTGGAGCCCGCCGCCGGGGCATAGGTTGTGCCGGACGGAAAACCGGACACCTCGGGAGTACGGATGCTCAAGGGCTTCAAAGATTTCATCATGCGCGGCAACGTCGTCGACCTGGCGGTCGGTGTCGTCATCGGCGCCGCGTTCACCGGCGTGGTCACCCAGCTCACCAAGTCGTTCCTCGAACCGCTGATCCGGGTGATCGTGCTGCTCATCACCGGCAGCGACAAGGGTCTCGCCGGGACGGCACCCGAGTTCCGCGGCATCGCGTTCGACTGGATCGCCTTCGTCAACGCGGTGATCACCTTCCTGCTCACCGCCGCTGCGCTCTACTTCCTGGTCGTCTACCCGATGAACCGGCTGGCCGAGCGGCGCAAGCGGGGCGAGGAGCCGCCGCCCTCCGCGCCCAGCGAGGAGGTCAAGCTGCTCACCGAGATCCGGGACGCGCTCGTCTCCGCCGGCCACACCACCCCCGGCCAGCAGCGCGGGGCGCTGGACGACGTGCTGGGCCGCCGCACCGAACCGCCGGCGCCGCGCTGACCCGAACGGATGCACATCGGCCCCTGCGGGAATCCCGCAGGGGCCGCGCCTTCTCGTACGTGTGTTCGATAGAGTCCGGCCATGGAGCAGCGAAAGCACTGGTGGAACGGGAAATGGGGGCGGCTGGCCCGGCGGGACGTCTTCCTGCGGGTGGACGCCGACCGCTGGCACGTCGAGCAGCGGGCCGGCGGCGCCGAGGGCATTTCCCGGTTCTACGAGTACGGCAGCGCCGACGAGGCCGAGGAGACGGTCCGGGCGCTGCTCGACGGCTCGGACGCCTGGCGGGAACTGTCCCCGCGCCCACCGGGCGGCTGGACGCTCCCGAACAGCTGAGCGGGCGGGCGGGTGGGCTGAGCCTCCGGCGGGGCGGCGACGGCGTTTAGCGGCGTTCCGCCCCGGGAACCGCTGAGGGATGGACCAGCAGGACGAGCAGCAGGCGACCATCTCGCGGATCACCACCGGGATGTCGGTGATCGACTCCGCCGGCACCGAGGTCGGCACCGTGGACCTCGTTCAGCGGGGCGACCCCAACGCGGTGACCGTGCAGACACCGACCGCGGACCCGGGCAGCAGCCTGGACGAGCTGATCGAGGCGACGGCTGTCGAGGAGCCGGACGTTCCGGCCGACCTGGCGGCGCGGCTGCTGCACACCGGCTACCTGAAGGTCTCCACCGACTCGCCGGTCGGTGCCGTCTACGTGCCGGCCGACCGGATCGCCGCCGTCGCCGAGGGCCGGGTACGCCTCTCGGTCGGCGTGGCCGACCTGCCGCCCGAGGAGTGACCCGGTCGCCCTGTCCCCTCGGGTTCCCGCAAACCGGGGCGTCATCGCAGCCCGGACACCCCGCCTTTCACGAACCCGAGTTGATCAGGGCGGGTCTCCGGGGCGGGCGGGACGGGCGCGGCTGGGCGGCGGTGGAAGAGCAGCAGCATCAGGCAGCCGGCGACCAGCCCCCAGAACGCGCCGCCCACGCCGATCAGCGTCACACCGGAGGCCGTCACCACGAAGGTGACGACTGCGGCCTCCCTGGTCGCCGGATCGGTCACCGCTGCGGCGAGCGCCGTGGCGAGCGCGCCCAGCAGGGCCAGACCGGCGACCGCCTCGATGAGGATCGGCGGCGCGACAGCGACCAGGGCCGTGGCCACGCCGGCGCCCAGCCCGAGCAGGGCCAGCCCGAGCCCGGCGGTGACCGAGGCGACCCATCGGCGCTCCGGCTCCGGATGGGCGTCGGGGCCGGCGGCCAGCGCGGCGGTGATCGCCGCGAGGTTCACCGCGTGCCCGCCGGCCGGGGCGGCGAGCAGGCTGGCCAGACCCGTGGCCCGCAGCGCCGCCCCGAACGGCGGCCGGTAGCCGTAGCCGACCAGCACCGCCATGCCGGGCACGTTCTGCGCCGCCATCGTGACCAGAAACAGCGGGAGGGCGAGCCCGACCAGAGCGGACGCGTTCCAGGCGGGCGCGGTCAGGGCGAGCGACGGGGTCAGCGTGGCGCCGCTCAGTCCGGCCGGGGGCGCGGTCAGCGCGATCGCCACCACGGCCACCAGCAGCGCGCCCGGCACGGCCCAGCGGCGGGCGAACCGGTGCAGCAGCAGCCAGCCGAGCACCACCGGGCCGGCCACCCGGGGCAGCTCGACGAGCGCGCGGACCGGGGCGGTGCACAGGGGCAGCAGCACTCCGGCGAGCATCGCGCCGGCCACCGGCTTGGGGATCGCGGCCACCGCCCGGCCCAGCGGTGGGAAGAGCCCGGCCGCGACGATCAGCGCTCCGGAGACGAGGAAGGCGCCCACCGCGACCGGCCAACCGCCCGTCGGCGGCCCGGTCGCCACCAACAGCGCCGCGCCTGGCGTCGACCAGGCCACGCTCATCGGGATCCGGTGCCGCCAGCCCAGCCAGGCGGCGGCGAGCCCGCACGCCACGCAGAGAGCGAGCAGGCCGGAGGCCGCCTGCGCGTCCGACGCGCCCGCCGCGCGGAGCCCGGCCAGCACGACTGTGAACGAGCTGGCGAAGCCGACCAGCGCGGTCACGACGCCGGCCAGCACCGGTTGCGCCCGTCCCGCCATCCTGACCCCCCAAGTGTTCCGTTTACGGAACGACAGTGTGTAGCACGATAGCCGGGTGCCGCAGCCACCACCAGCCCGCCGTCCGGGCCTCGACGTGGATCCCGCAGTCGTCGGCCGGCGCGTCCGTGCCCTGCGCGAGGAGCGGGGGATCTCGCTGTCCACACTGGCGCGGCTCGCCGGCGTCGGAAAGGCCACCCTCTCCGGCCTGGAGAACGGCACCCGCAACCCGACGCTGGAGACGCTCTGGGCGGTCACCGCGCAGCTCGGCGTGCCGTTCACCGCGCTGCTGGCCGAGCCGGCCGCCGAGCCCACCGTGCACGGCACCGCTGTCACCGCCACTTTGCTGGAGGTGTTCGACGACACCGACGCGACCTACGAGCTGTACCGGATGCGCGTCGCGCCCGGCATCGTGCAGATCTCCCCCGCCCATCAACCGGGCGTCACCGAACACATCACCGTGTTCGCCGGCGTACTGCGGGCCGGCCCGGCCGACGCGCCGCTGACCGCCCCGGCCGGCGGGCATCTGCGCTGGGTCTCCGACGTGCCGCACAGCTACGCGGCGGTGGGCGACGACGAGGTCGCCGCGAGCCTGCTGCTGCGCTACCCGCGCCGCTGAACCCGACTCAGTCCACCGGCGCCGGCACCGGCAGCCGGTGCCGGACCGCCCAGAGCGCCACCTCGGTACGCGACACCGAGCCGGTCTTGCGCAGCAGGTTCGACACGTGCACGGTGACCGTACGCACCGAGATGCCCAGCGCCTTCGCCACCTGCTTGTTGGACATCCCGGCGACCAGGCAGCCCAGCACCTCGACCTCGCGGGCGGTCAACTCCGGGTCGAGCGGCACGTCCACGACCGGATCGGCCGCGGCCGCCGGAGCGCGCGGCGCGGTCGGCTGACGCGGGCCGGGCAGCCGCCGCAGCAACGCCTCCGGCCCCTCCGACGCGTGCGCGGCCAGCAGTTCGGTAAGCGCGTACGGGTTGCCGCCGGTGCACCGCCAGAGGGAGGTGACCAGCCGACCGGACGGGTTGCTGCCCGCGTACACCTGGGTCAGCACCTCGGCGACCTCGGCCGGGCGCAGCGGGCCCAGATGTTGGCGGACGGCGCCGCGCACGCCGCTGAGGCGGGCCAGCGCGCGGCGGGTGAGGTCCGGCGCCACCGCGTCGGCAGGCGGGCGGCTGGCCACCACGAGCAGGGCGGGCAGGGCGGCGACTGTGGCCAGCTCCCCGACCAGGTTCACGCTGGCCGGGTCGAGCGCGTGCAGATCATCCACGACCAGCACGGCCGGGCCGGCGCCGACCAGCAACTGGACGGTCCGCACGGCGAGGCGCAGCAGGGTGCCCGGCGCGTACCGCTCGCGGGGTGCGGTGGGCTGCTGAGCCAACCAGGCCAGCGCGTCCGACGGCAGGCCGAGCCGGCTGGTGTCCCGACCGGTGAGCACCGCCGCCAGCCAGTCGTACGGCGCCGGGCCGTGCACCCTGGCGGCACCGGAGAGAATCAGCGCGGGCCGCGGCGCGAAGGCGTCCACGGCGGCCGCCACCAGCAGACTCTTGCCCACTCCCGCCGCTCCGGTGAGCACCGCGACGGCGGGCGCCGAGCGGCGTACGGCCGCCACGGCGGACCATGCCCGGTCGAGCTCGGCGAGCTCACCAGCGCGTCCGACCATGGACACCGGCATCATTTCTCAACCCTACGCAGTAGTGCGTAGAGACGAAGGCAGGGTGTTCTTGGCAAGCTGACACCATGACGCTGATCCTCCGCTCGGTCATCCTCAACGACATCGGCCTGGTCCGCACCAACAACGAGGACTCCGCCCTCGCCGGTGACCGCCTGATCGCCGTCGCCGACGGCATGGGCGGACTGCCCGCGGGCGAGGTGGCGAGCGAGATCGTGATCCGGATCCTGGACGAGCTGGCCCCGCCCACCGACCCGGACGAGGCCGCCGACGCCCTCCGTGCCGTGGTCAGCACCGCCAACCAGCGCATCCACGCCGCGATCACCGTCGACCCGGCCCGCGAGGGGATGGGCACCACGCTCACCGCCGCGCTGCTGGCCACCGAGACGCTGGTGCTGGCCCAGGTCGGCGACTCCCGCTGCTACCTGCTGCGCGACGGGGAGCTGACCCAGCTCACCCGGGACGACACGTTCGTGCAGGCGCTCGTCGACCAGGGCACGCTCTCCCCCGAGCAGGCCCGGCACCACCCGCAGCGGTCCCTGGTGACCCGGGCCGTGCAGGGCGCCGACACCCCGCCGGCCGTCGGCGTGCTCACTGTGGTCCCCGGCGACCGGCTGCTGCTGTGCAGCGACGGGCTCTCCGACTACGTCGAGGACGAGGCCATCGCGACGACGCTGGGCATGTACGCCGACCGCCAGCAGTGCGGCGAGCAGTTGGTGAAGCTCGCCCACCACGCCGGCGCCCCGGACAACGTCACAGTCGTCGTCTCCGACGTCACGACCCGCTGACCCACGCGAGCTGCCCGGCGGGCCCCCGGACCGGCCGCGCGGATTCCGCCGGAGCTACTAGGTAGTTGTGCCATCTAGCTGACACCGCTAGTGTCCGGCCTGTGGAATCGGACCGGCGCGGGCAGTGGCTGCGGGGGGTGCTCGACATCTGCGTACTGGCCCTGCTGGCCGAACGCGAGTCCTACGGCTACCAGCTCGCCCAGGCGCTCGACGCGGCGGGCGTCGGGCCGATCCAGGGCGGCACGCTCTATCCCGTTCTGCTGCGCCTGCAGAAGACCGGCCTGGTGACGGCCCAGTGGCGGGAAGGCACCGCCGGGCCGGCCCGCAAGTACTACCGGCTCACCGACGACGGGCACACCGCGCTGCGCCAGGGCGGTGCCGCCTGGCTCACCTTCGTCCGGCCGGTGAACGACATCGTCACGAAGGGGGTCGCCCGGTGAACTCCGACGACTGGCTACGCGCGCTCACGGCGGAACTGCACCAGCGCCGGGTCGCGGCCGACGCCGCCCGGCACGTGGTCGCCGAGGCCGCCACACACCTGCGTGAGGGGGGCGGGAACCCCTGGGTCGTCTTCGGCCCGCCCCAGGACTACGCGAACGCGATCGTCGAGAGCATCGGCACCGCCCCCGGGCCACGGCCCGGGCCGGTGCGGCTGCACGCGAGGGGCATCACCAAGCGGTACGGCCGGCAGACCGTGCTGCGCGACGCGACACTTACCGTCCGGGCCGGACAGATCGCCGCCGTCGTCGGCGCGAACGGCTGCGGCAAGAGCACCTTCCTGCGGATCTGCGCCGGGCTGATCTCACCCGACAGCGGCGAGGTGACGGTCTCCGGGCAGCTCGGCTACTGCCCCCAGTCCGGTGGCACCGCCGACTTCCTGCTGCCCGACGAGCACTTCGTCCTGGTCGGCGCCGGCCAGGGCGTCGCCAGAGGGCCGGCCCGCCGCGCCGGCCGGGCAGCGGCCCGACAGCTGGGCTGGGAGGCGGGCGGCGCCGTGCAGGCCCGACATCTCTCCGGCGGTACCCGTCAGAAGCTCAACCTGACGATGTCCGCGCTCAGCAACCCGGACGTGCTGCTGCTAGACGAGCCGTACCAGGGCTTCGACCAGGGCACCTACGTCAACTTCTGGGACCAGCTCCGCGCGCTGCGCGACGCGGGCACGGCGATCGTCGTGGTGACGCACCTGCTCAACCAACTCGACCGGGTGGACACCGTGCTCGACCTGACCCCGGCGCAACAGTCCGGGTGGCGCACGCCCGGCGTCCAGGGAGGCCACCCGTGAACCGGCTCGTCACAGTCGCCGAGATGACCCTGCGGGAACTGCTGCGGCGTCGGGGCGTACTCCTGCTGTTGTTGCTGATGCCGTTGACCTTCTACCTGATCCGGCGGGACGCCTACCTCGGGCAGTCCGTCCGCTCGCTGCTGCTCGGCGTGGGCTGGGCGGTGAGCACCGCCGCGCTGTTCGCCACCACCGCCGCGCGGGAGCTGGAGCCGAGGCTGCGGTTGGCCGGCTATCGGCCGCATCACCTCTATCTGGGTCGGATGCTCGGCCTGTGGACGGTCGGCCTGGTCATCTCCGTACCGTTCTTCCTGCTCCCCATGCTCGACGGCGCGGATCTGCGGTACGGCGGGCTGGCCGCGGCGCTGCTCTGCTCCGTCGGGGTGGCCGCGCCGTTCGGGATGCTGATCGGCGCGCTGTTGCCCCGCGAACTTGAGGGAACGCTCCTGCTGCTCACCGTGGTGACGGTGCAGATGCTGATCAACCCGGCCGGATCGGGGGCGAAGCTGACGCCGTTCTGGTCGAGCCGGGAGATCGCCACCTGGTCGGTGGACCACACCGACGGCGGTTACCTCGCCCGGGGAGTGCTGCACGGCATCGCCGTCACCGCTCTGCTCGCCCTCGGTGTGGCCTCCGTGGCCACCGTCCGGCTGCGCCGCCGTCGACACCTGCGGCACCTGCCGGTCGGCTGAGGGGCGTCGGCACAGCGGGTCGGGCCGCGGTCGCCCACGGATCGGGCCAATCCGGTTGCTGTCACCCGGCCGGCGGGTTGAGATAGGCGGATGACCATCCGACGGGTGACCGCCGACGAACGTCTCACGACGAGTTTTCCGCTGGCCGCGTACGCCTTCGAGGCATCGCCGCTCAGTGCCGCCCGGGTGGAGGAGTTCCGCGACTACCTGCCCTACAACCAGGGCAACCGGACGCTGATCGTGGAGGAGGACGGCACCACGCTGGCGGCCGTCTCGGCCATTCCGATGCGGCAGAACCTGCGCGGGGTGGTGCTGCCGATGGCCGGTGTCGCCGGGGTGGCCACCCATCCGCTGGCCCGCCGGCAGGGGCACGTCCGCAAGCTGCTGCACCAGCTCCTCGACGAGATGCGCGACGAGGGGCACGTGCTCAGCGCGCTCTACCCGTTCCGGCCCAGCTTCTACGCCCGGTTCGGCTACGTCGGGCTGCCCAAGCCGCGTACCGTCACCTTCTCCCCGGCCGACCTGGGCTCACTCCTCCGCGCCGAGCTGCCCGGCGAGGTGGGCTGGGAGCGGATCGCCGCCGGTTATCCAACGTGGCGGGCGTTCACCGAGCGCTGCCTGCAGACCCGGCACGGCTTCTCGATGTTCCCCGACCACCGGGCGGCCGGCCTGCGGGACCGGGACGAGCACTGGCTGCTCACCGCCCGGGTGGACGGCGAGGTCACGGGCGCGGTCACGTACCGGATCGACGAGCACGGCGGCACGCTGCACGGCAACGAACTGCTCGCCAGCGACCCCCTCGCCCGTACGCTGCTGTTGCAATTCTTCGCCCGGCACGTCGACCAGGTCGAGCGCGTCACCGTCCAGGTCCCGCCGGACGAGCTGCCCGAGCTGTGGCTGACCGATCTGGACGTGCACGTCGAGGCGCGGGTGGGCCGACCGGGCTCGTCCGCCCCGATGGCCCGGCTGCTGTCGCTGGACGCGTTGCACGGGCTGCCCGTCGGCCCGGGCCGGGTCCGGATCGAACTGACCGGGGACCGGTGGCTGACCGGCACCCACCTGCTCGACGGTACGACGGGCGCGTTGGAACTGGTCGCCGACGACGACGGCCGCACGCCGACGGCCACGCTGACCGCGGCCGGGCTGTCCGCCCTGGCGTACGGGGTGCTGGACCCGGCCGAGCTGCCGCTGCGAGGGCTGGGCGACGTACCTGCGGACGCCGCCACCGAGCTGCGCGACATCTTCGGACGCCGGGTGCCGTACCTCTTCGCCGACTTCTGAGCGCGGTTTGCCGACCTCGCTCCGGCGGGTACGGTCCCCGGAATGCCGGAGTGGTTGCAGGCGGGTGGTTGGGGATTGCTGGCCGGGTCGGCTCTGCTGATCGGGGCGGCGGTCGGCTTCTTCGCCCGGGTGCCGCAGCGGATCACCGCGTCGATCATGGCGTTCGGCGCGGGGGTGCTGATCTCCGCCGTCTCGTACGAGCTGATCGACGTGGCCCACGAGCAGGGCGGGATGCTGCCCACCGTGCTCGGCGCGGCGGGTGGCGCGACCGCCTACACCCTGGCCAACGTGGGTCTCGCCCGACACGGCGCACGGCACCGCAAGCGCTCGGGTGACCAGCAGCCGTCCGAGGGCGAGCAGCCCGGCTCGGGGTCGGCGATCGCGGTCGGGGCGCTGCTGGACGGCGTACCGGAATCGGTGGTGATCGGCGCCAGCCTGCTCGCCGGCGGCACGGTCAGCCTGGTCACCGTGGCGGCGGTGTTCCTCAGCAACGTCCCGGAGGGGCTGTCCAGCGCGGCAGGCATGCGTCAGGCGGGCCGCACCCGGCGGTACGTCTTCCTGCTGTGGACGGGGATCGCGCTGATCAGCGGTGTGGCGGCGCTGGTCGGCAACACCCTGCTGGGCGGCGCACCGCCGGAGGTGCTGGCCGCCATCACCGCCCTGGCCGCCGGCGCGATCCTCGCCATGATCACCGACACCATGGTCCCGGAGGCGTTCGAGAACGCCCACCTGCTGGTCGGCCTCATCACGGTCGCCGGTTTCCTGACGGCCTTCGCGCTCTCCCACGCGTGAGCGCCCCGGTGGTCCCGATGCCCGGCGTGGCTTAGCGGGGCATTAAACCGGCCCGGCGGATTAGTGGTGACGCCGTCGCGGCTCCTAGCATCACCCGGGTGCGCATGACGTCGCTTGCCGCTCTGCTCGTCCTCGGTGTCGCCACCGCGACCCTGCCCGCCTGCGGATCCACCGATCCGGCTCCGGCCGGCGCGTCGGCCACCCCGCAGGCCACGCCGGACGTCCTCGCGACCGGCGACCAGGGTGTCGCACCGGCGGGCCGGGACGGTCTCGGCGGCCCCGGAGCCAGCGCGAGCCCGAAGCCGACCACCCCGGCCGCCAAGGCGCTCGCGGCCGGCAACCCGAACGGCCACGCCACGGTGCCGACCGAGGCGCGCGCGGCGGACACGTCGAAGCCGACCCGCACCATCGGCACCGGCACGCCGGCGAGCTGCACCTCGGCGGCCGTGGTGAAGGCCGTGGCCGCCGGGGGCGTCATCACGTTCAACTGTGGACCGGCCCCGGTGACGATCAAGATGGCCGCCACCGCGAAGGTCCGCAACGCCAACGGGCCGAGGATCGTGCTCGACGGCGGCGGCAGGGTGACGCTGAGCGGCCAGGGGCAGCGCCGCATCCTCTACATGAACACCTGCGACGAGGCCCAGGGTTTCACCACCTCGCACTGCCAGAACCAGGACCACCCGCAGCTCACCGTGCAGAACCTGACCTTCGCCGACGGCAACTCCACAGGCGACCGGACCGAGGGCGGCGGAGGGGGCGCGATCTTCGTCCGCGGCGGGCGGTTCAAGGTGGTCAACTCGCGCTTCGTCCACAACCGCTGCGACCGTACCGGCCCGGACCTGGGGGGCGCGGCAGTCCGGGTGCTGAGCCAGTACGAGAACAAGCCGGTGTACGTCGTGAGCAGCACCTTCGACGGCGGTTCCTGCTCGAACGGAGGGGCGCTGAGCAGCATCGGCGTGTCCTGGGTGGTGCTGAACAGCCTGCTCCGGAACAACGAGGCGATCGGCAGCGGCGCCAACCCGGCCAAGTCCGGCACGCCCGGCGGCGGCAGCGGCGGCGCGATCTACTGCGACGGCAACGAGTTCACCGTACGGATCGCCGGCACCGTCATCGAGAACAACAAGGCCAACGAGGGCGGCGGCGCGATCTTCTTCGTGAGCAACAACCGCACCGGCACCATGAAGATCGAGAACTCCCCGTTGCGCCGCAATCCCAGCGGCAAGTTCGAGACCCCCGGCTACCGCGGCATCTTCTTCCTGGGCGCCCGCAACCCCGAGGTGATCGGCCCCAAGCCCGCCTGACCCCCGGCCCCTGGCCCCCCTGCCGCCCACCGCCCGCCCGCCTGCCGGCTGCCGCCTGCCGCCCGGCGCCTGCTGCGGGTGATCAAGAGGTTTGGGTCATCCCGGGCGGGTTTTCTGACGCGAAGCTCTTGATCACCGCGTCAGTAGGGGTTCTTTTCGCCTGGCGGGTGGGCGTGCAGGAGGCCGGCGGGGCGGCCGGGCAGGGTCCGCGCCGCGGAGAGCGGCGGGCTCGCCGTGTGGTCGCCACCGGCCATGCCGGCGACCAGCTCCTTGAGCGCGGTCAGCGCATCGATCTTGGGTACCCACCCCAGCTCCGTCTCGGCCCGCTCGCTGGACATCAGCGGCGCGTTCAGGCCCAACTCGACCCAGCCCGCGTCCACCGGCTGCAACCGGGCCCGCCAGGTCAGCGCCGCCGCCACCCGCAGCACCGGAGCGGCGACCGGCACCGTCCAGCCGTGGAAGTGCCGAGCCACCAGCTCCGGGGTCAGCACCGGGTCCGCAGCGACGTTGAACGCGCCGCGGGCATCACCCAGAACAGCCCTGGCGTACGCGTCAGCCACATCGTCGGCGTGGACCGCCTGCATCCGCAGCCGTCGATTCGTCGGTACGAGGGGGATCCGGCCGAAGCGCAGCAGTCGTACCGGCGCCAAGGGGCCGAGAAAATAGCGGGTGATCTCCGTACCGGCGTCCCGCTGGAAGATCAGACCGGGCCGCAGGCGAACCACCCGCAGCGTCGGGTGCTCCCGCTCCAGCCCGTCCAGCAGCGCCTCGACCTCGGCCTTGTGCTCGCTGTACGACGAGCCGGAGACCCCGGTCGCCGGCCACCGCTCGCTGATCGGGTGGTCCTTCGGGCCGGGCGCATATGTGCCGACCGACGAGGCGTACACCAGGGCGGGCACCCCGGCCCGCGCCACCGCCTCGAACACCGCCCGGCTGCCGTCGACGTTCGTCCGGCGCAGCACCCGCTGGTCGTGACTGGGCTGGATCTGCCAGGCCAGGTGCACCACCGCGTCCGCTCCCGCGAACACCTCGGCGAGCTGGCCCGCCGCGCCCGGCGCACCGATGTCGCAGGAGTGCCACTCCACCTGCTCGTACGGCGTGCCGGCATGCGGGCCGGGCAACCGCCGGACCACCCCGGCCAGCTCCACGCCGCGCTCCCGGCGCAGCCGCCGCAGCACCGCCGTGCCGACGTTGCCACTCGCCCCCACCACCACGATCCGCATGTCCGACCCCGTACCCGTCCAGCAGCCGGTCAACCGCAGTCGCGCGCCGCGTCCTTGATCCACTCGACTTCCTGCATCCCGGGGTATCGGCGGGGCCGGGACAGCCCGACTTCCCTGAACCAGAGTCGATCAAGGGCGCGGCGAGTCGCGGACCCAGCCGTGCTTCTCCTTGCCACGGCGACCGAGGGTGGCCGCCAGGCAACGCGGGCAGATCCAGCCCACCGCGTCCGCCTCGGTGAGCACGTCGCTGCCCAGGTAGTCGAAGCGCACGTGCGGAAAGCGGCGCAGCCGGGTCCGACTGAGCGCCAGCCCGCAGACGGTCTGGTTCTGGCCGGGCAGCCACGCGTGCACCTCCCCGCCCGGCTGACGTACGCCGTCCGGCCCGATCTCCTCCCCGGAAGCCGCCACCGCCGGACTGCCGCTCGCACTCATGCCCGTACCCGTTCCCCAGCCGTCCCCCGCCATGCATGACGGCGTGCGACCGGCGTGATCCACTCCACCTCCCCGACCTGGCGGTATCCGGCGCCCCGGACACCGCCACCTCGCCGACCTGGTGTTGATCACGTGGGCTCACCAGGCATCGACGGCCGGCTGGAAGCCGAGAGTCGGCGATGCTGACTGTCAGGTAACCTGAGCGCGCGGGCCGCTAGCTCAATGGCAGAGCTGTGGACTTTTAATCCATAGGTTCAGGGTTCGAGTCCCTGGCGGCCCACTCTTCCGCAGGTCAGCGGCCCTTCGAAGGGCCGCTGTTGCCATGATCCAGGCCGGTACAGCAGCGAAGTACAGCAGTAGCCCCGGTCGCTGGTCGGGCCACCTCCTGAGTCCAAGCACTCGGCTACAAGGGCCGGTGATGACGGACCGACCACTCGTGCGCAACTCACGGCTACTCGGCCTGTTCGCCGAGATCGTTCAAGGCCCGGAGGGGACCCAGCGAGCCGTGGAGGCCGCCGGGCGAGGCATCGCTGCCGAGGCCGCTGCACACTCGTCGTACTCACCGACAAGTTGACCATCCTGAGCGCGCTTGCATCCGCCGATCGACTCATGGAGCCAGGTGCGATCGAGGACGGTCTGCATGAGCTGTGGTCGCGTCGCCGAGAACGCGGTCTTGACGACGAGGCTTTGAGGCGAGCGGCCATCGGGGCAGTGAGATGTCCAAGGGTGCACGGGGTGGCCAGGTACTCGAACAAGATTGCTCCTCCGGCACGCAGTGAGGCATCAGGTGATTCTTCGTAGCCGCCCACGAGTTGGTACCCACTGCATCTGTTCGACAGTGTTCGGGTCAGTGAACGCGAGGACAGACTCGTCAAGGCGGCGCCATACGAGCCGGCCTTCGAAGGTCTCCTCCGCTTCGCCGGCCACCAGCAGCAGATCGTGGCCTTCAACCTGAAGTCCGACTTCGGCGATAACGTCACCGTCCAGATCAATCGACACCTTCCGGACCAGCCCCGTGGGCAGCTCTGGCAGGTTACGACGTCGATAACCATGGCTAACGTCATCGACGTTCGACCCGGCACTCAAGTCAATCCTCAATCCGAACAGGTCGTCGTCCTGGTAAGTGGCGATGGTGACCGTCTCGCCGGAGTCGGTCCGTGCGTGCAGGGCCCACAGATGTAGGCAGGGCACGTCCTGGTCAGCGAACTCGGGTGCCGGCCCGTCGCCGCCCCGCACCGCCATCTCCACGCCACTCCAGGACCGGATGGTCTGATCCTTCAACGCCAAGAACTCGTTGATCTGCTTCCGCATCCATCCGCCGGCCACTGTTACAGCATCCCATCGGAACTGAGGAGTTTCATTGGCCCCCTCTCGCCCACCGTGACGGACTCACACCCGGACAGGCCGGCTGCCGGCCGTGTCGGGTCTCAGGACTTGCGTGACAGATCAGTCTCGGAACGTGGGCGACGCGTTCGGCTAGACGATCTCCTGTGCGCTCCGCCGTAGGTGCGATGATGCCCCCG
Organism: Micromonospora sp. MH99; assembly: GCF_021442385.1. Taxonomy (GTDB): domain Bacteria; phylum Actinomycetota; class Actinomycetes; order Mycobacteriales; family Micromonosporaceae; genus Micromonospora. The sequence goes on along the minus strand of NZ_MUZA01000061.1, from coordinate 24,264 downwards.
CTCGTACCAGCTGTGGGTAGCGGGAGTGGAGGGCGGCAGTGAGATACGTCAGCGTTGAGCGGACCCGCAGTGGCGTGGCTCTGGATCCCAACGAATACCTGCGGCAGTTGCCGTCGCTTGCTGACTCGTTGCCCGAAGGAGCACGCAGGTTCGCCACTGACCCCGGCCACTATGACTTCTTTGGTCAGCGGTGCGTCAAGGACCTCAAGCCCGCGCGACTGACGTCCGGTGGAGCCGACGGAAGCGCGTGGCTTGAGCTGTACCTGCGGCACAACTGTTGGAAACACGAGGAAGACCTGACGATCCGGTACAGCGGCGTGCAGAGCCTGACGATTGAGCCGGCCGACCAAGGGCTGGACGTGGTCCAGCTCCAAGACGTGATGCTGGACGAAGTGCTGCCGCACGAACACGGGTGCCGACACGAAATTGTCTGTCTCTCCGGAAGGTTGATCGTGACGAGCCAGGACCTGGCGGCTACCTGGCAGCACGCCGACTGCCCGGAGCGTGAGCCGGATCAGTGAGCCGGCTCGGATCTCCTCCTGCCTTCACGGAGTTCCATCGGTCGCTGTTGCCACCTCAGCGAAGCATCACCCAGGTCCTGATACCGATCTGTCACGCAGGCCCCGAGCGGACAGCCGGCTGCCGGCCGGTCGTGGAAGGACTTTCTGTACGTCTATCAAGGCGGCCGGTGCGTGGCGGCCGTCGCACCGCCGCGCCGTAGGGCGAGGCACCGCCGGCCGTGGTGGGGATGCGGCGCGGAGGATGCGGGGCCGCCTCTCCGACCTCAAGGGTGCTTCGCATCGCTGCGCGACGGCCCTGCGAGCAAGCGGCCCGAACGAGGGCAGCCAAAGGCTGTGCGGGGGAGGGCAGCAGCCCGAGGTCGTAGACGTGGACAGACCCCGTCGGATGTCTACCGGCCGTAGCGGGCGACCATGGTGCGAACGGCGTCGTCCACCACCGCGCTCACGCGCTGCGGGGTGACGGTCCAGCCCGGGACCAGCAGGCTCGGCCAGAACACGTAGTTGGAGATCATCCCAAGGAACTGCGTGGCGGCCATCTGCGGATCCGCGATGTCGGCCGTCCCCGCGTCGCGCTCGGCCATGAGGTAGGTGCGCACCGTCTCGAAGTACGGCAGCTTGCCTTCTGCGAAGTGCGCCTTGGCCAGTTCGGGAAAGCGGGGCAGCTCGGCGATGACGATGCGGAACAAATCCGCCATCCCGGGCCGGCCCAACAGCGCGGCGTAATGGCGTCCGAGCGCGGTCAGGCCGGCTGCCAGGTCACCCACGGACGGCACTTCGGCGTCATCCTCGCCGGCCCAGGAGTCGACGACTATGGCGTCGAACAGCGCCGCCTTCGTCGGGAACTGCTTGAACAGCGTCGCCTTCGACACCCCGGCCTCCTCGGCGATGCGCGCCAGCGACGCCCGGTCGTAGCCCAGTTCGAGGAACAGCTGCGTGGCGGCCTGCACGATCAGCGCGCGCTTCTGCTGAGCCACCCGCTGGTGATAGGTCGTCATGCGGCCATCATAGCGAGGTGAGTGGGTTGACTCACCATTCGCGGCGACGTACTGTCGTCATGGTGAGTCGTTCGACTCACCATCTGCCCCTCACGGAGGACCGCATGTCCCGCTTCACCGCTCAGACAGTTCTCGTCACCGGCGGCACCGGAGGCCAGGGCGCGAGTCACGTCCGCGCCTTCCACGCCGAGGGCGCCAACGTCGTCGTCGGCGACATCGACGCCGAGCGCGGCGCCGCCCTCGCCGCCGACCTGGGGGACAAAGCCCTTTTCGTACGCCTCGACGTCTCCGACGAGACGTCGTGGGCCGACGCCGTCGCGGCGACCGAGGAAGCGTTCGGCGCGCTCACCATCCTGGTCAACAACGCCGGGGTGCAGAACCCGCCGGCCCTGATCGAGTCCACCGATCCGGCCACCTGGGCCCGCATCCTCGACATCAACCTCACTGGCACGTTCCTCGGCATCAGGGCCGCCGCACCAGCGCTGCGACGAGCGGGCGGCGGGGTGATCGTCAACATCGCCTCCACGATGGGCACCGGCGGCACCGCCTTCTACGCGCCCTACGTCGCCAGCAAGTGGGCCGTCCGTGGGCTCACCCGGACCGCCGCCCTCGAACTCGGCCGCGACAACATCCGCGTCAACACCATCCACCCCGGTGTCGTCGCCACCGCGTTCATCACCGAGCCAGCGGCCGGTGCCGACGCCCCGATCGCCGACTTCTACACACCCGAGCCGTTCGCGGTCCCCCGGCTCGGGCAACCCGCCGACATCACGGCGACGCTGCTGTTCCTCGCCTCGCCTGACGCCGCCTTCATCACCGGTGCCGAACACATCGTCGACGGCGGGCTCCTCCTCGGGCCCGCCCTGAAGAACGAGGCCGCATGACATCGCTCTCGCACCTGCCACCGGAGATCAGACGAGCCATCGAGATCACGCCGGCGGCCGGCACCCGCGAACGGGTCGTGGACATCACCACCACCGGGCGGCGCACCGGACGGCCCCGTCGCATCGAAATCTTCTTCTACCGCGCCCACGGCGCCACCTACCTCTGTAGCGGCGCGGGCGGAGGGGCCACCGGCTGGCACGCGAACCTGCGCGCGAACCCCGCCTTCACCTTCCACCTGAAGAACGGCGTCACTGCCGACCTGGCGGCCCACGCCACGCCCGTCACCGACCCGGCCGAACGAGCGGCGGTCCTCGCCGCCATCGTCGACGACCTCAACCAGCCCCACGACCCCGGCACCATACGACCGACACGGCTGGAGGACTGGGCAAACAGCAGACTGATGCGCATCGACTTCGACTGAGGGCGCACGTCACGAGATGTCGCCCGCGTCGACTCGCCAACCCCCCGTCAGCTCGATGGCCCGGGACGGCTCGGCCGGCCCATCGCTGGTAGCTTGACGCGTCCCGCGAGAGGTGGAGTCGGGTCCGTGCTCAGTGTGGTGCTGCGTAGGTCGGTCGCGGTGGTGGCCGTATGCATGGCGGCGGCGTGCGCTCCGTCGACCGCACCCGCGGCCGATCCGTCGGCGAGCGGAACGAAGCCAGCGGCGGCGACCACGCCACCCTCCCCCGTTCCAGCGACGGGCGGTGCCGGGTACTCGCCGGCGCTGTCCGCGCGCCTGGTGGGTGCGGAGTCGCTGCCGCCGGGATTCTCTGTGGACATCGCGACGGTCATGGCCTCGGACGCGGGAGATCGCCCCTCGGCCGGTGACGCGCCCTGTTCACGCGAGATGATCCCGCTGCTGTCCGCCCGCCGGCTGACCGGGGCTCCGTCGGCGACCGCCGCGGCCACCCTCAGCTATGACACCGGTCCCGATGACCTCTGGGTGGGCACGGAAGTCCTCCGCACCTACCCCGATGACGGTGCCCGACGGGCGATGGCGGGCCTGCGCACCTTCGTCGACCGCTGCCCCACGGTTGCGCTCTCCGGTCAGGGCGACAATGCCATCCACCGATTCGCCTTGACGCCCGGCCCCCAGTTGGGCGACGACAGCGTCCACCTCAACTGCACGGCGACGTCGGGCACCGACGTCCTCAAGTGCGACGTCCTGCTCATCCATGTCGGAACCGCCCTGGTAGCGATCCAGGAGGAGGGCAACAGACCTGGCGACGACGAGCTGCTGATCCAGGTCGCCGAAGCCGCGATCCGCAGATACCAGTCGACCGGATCCTAGCCGGCAGCGGCGACGCAACCAGCCTTGCCGGACGCGGCCGCAAACAGCCCGTCCGGGTGGGTCACCGCCACCGGGGCTTCTTGATCACGGTGTGGTGGACGGCGTTCGGCCCCATCGACACCACACCGGAGTTGGTGGCCGTGTTGCCGTCCTTCGTCACGGTCTCCGACCCGGAGCCGACGAACCAGCCCGAGGATCTCCATAGAGGACGCACCCATCATGACCACCTGATGTCACCTGACAACCACAGATCGCATGCTCGCGCACGCCGTCACTCGGGTCGGGCGGCTCCCCGCAGCGCGTACGCCAGAAGGCCCGCCACTGCCAGGACGGCCGCGACCGCCGCCGCCGGCCGGCTGGTGTGGGGCTGGCCCGGCCAGGTGGCGAGGGCGCCCCACGTGCCCGGCTGGGGGAACAGGGCCGCGACGACAGCCCAGCCCATGGGGACGAACCAGGCGCGGGCCGCGCCCACGAGCGCCGCGCAGAGGGCGGTGAGGCCCAGCAGGCCGGCGGAGTCGCGGACCACCAGCGCGGCGGGGCCGAACCGGGCGCCGGTGAGCTGGGTGGCGAGCAGCACGACGAGTACGAGCGCCAGCGCGGCCAGCAGATGCACGGCTCGGCGCCACGGCCAGTGCAGTGCGGCGGTGCGTTCCAGGTCTTCGTCGGGGGCTGCCAGCGTGGTCGACAGGACCGCCACCATCAGCATGACCGTCAGTACGACGAGCAGGAGGATGGCGTCGCGTTCCTTGGCGAGGGTCAGCCACAGCGCCCAGATCAGGGCCGCCGCGCCGACGGAGGCGGCCAGTGCCAGGGGTACGCGTCGCGCGCGCAGGTGCAGTGTCATCGCGACAGCAGTCCGGTGGGGTCCTGGCAGGCCAGGATCGCGTCGCGTACCGCAGTCACGCGGGACATCGCCTCCGGTGCGGGTAGCTTCTGCAGGCCCTGCCACAGGGTGACCGCCTCGGCGTTGAGCTGCGGTTCTTCCTCGATCATCTCGGGGATGACGCCGACGTCGGAGACCGGCTCGCGGCCGAGCAGGTGGTAGGCGGCTGCCCGTTCGACAGCACCGTTGCGTTCGCAGTCCGGGTTGCCGTACCCGGTGCCCAGGCCGAAGACCATCTCGGGGACCACGGCGTCGGGGTGGGCCAGGCCGCCGTGGTCGTCGATCCGGATGACGATCGTGACGATGTCGGTGTCGCGGGCGGGCGCGTCCTCGATGAGGTAGGCCCGCCGGTCCTCGTACACCTGCGTGGGAGCGTCCGGCATTTTCGCGAGGACGGCCAAGCCCTGGCGGGCCAGTGGGGTCAGCGCGTCCAGCACGTTCGCGTTGACGCGGGTGACGCAGACCTTCGGCGCGTCGTCGGTGCAGACGAGTTCGCGGGCGACGGGGTCGACCGGCGCGACGAGCGCTGCCTCGTCGCGGGGGACGATCGCCGCCGCGACGCCGAAGCCGAGCAGCACCGGCAACGCGGCGGCGATCGAGGCCCGTCGGCCACCGGCGACCAGCAGGAGTACGCCGGTCAGCGCGAGCCCGCCCATGAAGAGGGCGAGCACGGCGGTGACCCGTGGGTCGATGGTCTGGAACGCGTAGAACGGGCTGCTGCCGTAGGCGGGCGACAGGATCGCGCCCATCCAGTCCGGTCGCATGATCGCGGTGAAGAAGACCAGCAGCACGCCGGCCACGGCGAGCACGGGAGCGGTCACCAGAGTGGGCAGCAGGCGCCCGATGCCCAGGCCGAGCCAGGCCGCCGCGACGAGGGAGAGCGCGCCGACAAGCGTGATGGCGACGACGTCCGGCGGGAAGTAGGCGGCGGTCGAGGCGATCCGCAGGCCGCCCGCGGCGATGACGAGCAGGAAGGCGAGCCCGGCCGACGCCCCCATCGCGACGAGGACCGGCAGCATCCGGCGGGCACGGGACCGGGGTGTGGTGGCGAACAGTTCGCCGACCTTGGCCCGGTGCTCGCGGCGACCCTGCCACGCTCCGGCGGCCAGGGCGATCGGCCACAGCAGGATCATGTACTCCTTCACCGTCAGCGCGAGGGACATCCAGCCCTGCGACCAGCGTCCCGGGGCGGTGTAGAGCGCGGCGACGCCGACCGTCAACGTGATCAGGGCGGCGCCGGCCGCGGCGGAGCGCCGCAGTTCGATTCCGAGGATGCTCATCGGGCGGCCTCCGCGAGGTGGCGGCGGAGCAGAGCGGAGTAGCCGCGTTCGGCGGGGCTGTCGCCCGGGTGGTGTTCGTCGCCCTGCTCGGCCAGCGCGGCGGGGGTGCCCTGCCACACCAGCCGGCCCTCGTTGATCAGCACAACCTCGGTGCAGGCGGCTACCACGTCCTCGACGAGGTGGGTGGAGACCAGTACGCAGGCGTCCGTACCCAGGTCGCGCAGCAACTCGCGCAGGTCGAGGCGCTGCTCGGGGTCGAGGCCGACGGTCGGCTCGTCCAGCAGCAGCACCTGCGGGTCGTTGACGATGGCCTGGGCAACGCCGGCCCGGCGCAGCATCCCGCCGGAGAGTGTCCGCAGACGGGCATCGGCCTTGGCGCTGAGCCCGACGCGGTCGATCGCCCGCTGTGTGGCCGCCGGGATGTCGGGCTTCGGCATCTCCTTCAACCAGGCCAGGTACGACACGAACTCGCGCACGGTGAACCGCGGGTAGTAGCCGAAGTGCTGCGGCAGGTAGCCCAGCGCGCGCCGGGCCTGGCGCAGGTCGGCGCGGCCGTCGACGGAACTGCCGAGCAGGGTGAGCCGACCTCCGGCCGGCTTGAGCACCGTGGCGAGGGCACGCATCAACGTCGTCTTGCCCGCGCCGTTGCGCCCCAGCAGGCCGTGCACGCCGGTGCCCAGGCTCAGGTCGAGCCCGTCGACGGCCAGGTGGCGGCCGGCCCGCACCTTCAGCGCCTCGGCGTGGATGGCCCAGGGGTGGATGGTGGCGGCCGTCTCGACCGTACTCACCGCTCGCATGGTGGTTCCCTTCAGAACGAGGTGAGGCGCCGGAAGCTGTTGGCGCGCAGGAGGGTCAGGGCGGCGAGCACGACAGTGACGAGGGCCCACCCGCCGGTGGCCGCCGGTTCCAGGAGCACCGGCAGTTCGGCGGTGGCGAGGCTGGGTGCGACCACGGCGGCGGCCCAGGCCACCATCAGGCCGATCGCGGCGCGGTGGACGCCGACGAGGGAGCCGAGCAGCAGCGTGGCGGCGGTGAAGGCCAGGCACGGCAGCAGCATCAGCGCCGGATTCGCCCGGCTGGCGCCGAGGGAGGCGAACGCGGCGAGCACCGGGATGACCAGGACGAGCACCACTGCGGTACGGCGCAGCAGCATCGTCAGACCGGCCGAGGGGGTGCCGACGATCAGCTCCCAGGCCGGGTCACCGCGTCTGCTCCAGGCAGCCGCGACCCCGGGCAGCGGCGCCAGGGGCGCGAGCAGCAACACGATCGACGGCAACTCGGCCAGGAAGTACGTGAGCAGGGCCGCGCTGCCGAGCACGCCGGCGGTCATGGCGACCCACGGCAGCAGCGCCGCCACGAACCAGCGCTGGCGCACCGGCGTACGGAAGAATGCCCTTGATCGTGGGGCGGGGCCGGCGGCGATCCCACGGTCGACGGCTGCCGCGACCTCGGCGACCAGGGCGCGCGACTCGGCGGTGGTGCTGCCGGCCAGGCGCGCGCGGCAGTCGGCGCAGCTCTCCAGGTGCACCTCGATCGACCAGACGGTCGCCTCGTCGAGGCCGGGATCGCCGTCGGCGTAGCGGTCGATGTCGTTCAGGGTGGGATGCGTGGTCATGACAGGGCCTCCCGCAGGACGATCCGGGCGCGGCGGATCCGGGATTTGACGGTGTTCTCGGGTACGCCCAGCAGCACGGACGTCTCGCGGACGGTGAAGCCGTCGAGGACTGTGGCGCGGAGCACCGCGCGGACCTCGGGCGGCAGTATGGCGAGGGCCTGTTCGAGTTCCTGCCCGACGCGGCCGGCGAGCACCTCGTCCTCGGCGGCGGGCACGACCGTCTCGGCCGGGTGCACCTGCGGCGTCCGGGCCTGCCGGGAGCGACGCCGGAACGCGTCGACCAGGCGGTGCGCGGCGATGGTCCACAACCAGCCGACCGCGCTGCCGCTGGCCTGGTCGCCGGCGAAGCTGCCGGCCGCCCGCCAGATGGTCAGGTAGGTCTCCTGGAGGACGTCGGCGACCACGTCCGGGTCGGCGCACCGACGCCGCAGCCGTACCTCCAGCCACGGTGCGGTACGCCGGTAGAGCTCGTCGAAGGCCCGCCGGTCACCGCAGGCCACGCGGCGTACGAGTTCCTGCTCGTCGGCCGCGTCCAGGCTTCGTCTCACAACAGGTAAGACGACGACCTCCTCGCGATCGGGTCCCGCATCGCTGTGACCGCCGTCACCAATGTCGGCCCGCCAAACGTCAAAGGCGTTGCACGGTCCCGGGCCGGCTGGCTAGGTTGACGCTGTGTCCAGCTCGTACGCGTTCCCGACGGCGTCCCCTGACGTCCTGTTCGGCGCGCTGCGACGCCGGCGGTCCTGCGACCGCCCGCGCTGAGCATCCCTCACCTGCGACCGGCGGATCGAGCCGCCGGTCACCACCGATCGTCCTCGGTCCGCCCGCATCCCCTTCCGGTGATCCGCGAGCGGCGGATCCGAGCGAGATCGGCGTACCCATGGATTTGGAAAAGCTGCTGACCGACCGGCTGGGGCCGGCGTTCGCGACGGCGGCCGGCGTGCCGGTGAACCCGGTCGTGCGGCGGTCTCCGCGCGCGGACTTCCAGTCCGACGCGGCGTTGGCTTTGGCCCGGCGGGTCGGCCGGCCGCCGCGCGACATCGCCGCCGAGGTGCTGGAGTACGCCGACCTGGCCGACGTGTGCAGTGTCGCCGAGGTGTCCGGGCCGGGCTTTCTCAACCTGACAGTCGCCGACGCGGCCCTGGCCGGGCTCGTGTCCGCCCTCGCCACCGACCCGCGGCTGGGTGTGCCGGTGAGCGCCGAACCGGAGACCGTTGTCATCGACTACTCGGCGCCGAACGTGGCGAAGGAGATGCACGTCGGGCACCTACGCTCGACGGTGATCGGCGACGCGGCGTCCCGGCTGCTGGAATGGCTGGGGCATCGGGTGCTGCGGGCCAATCATCTGGGCGACTGGGGCACGCCCTTCGGCATGTTGATCGAGCATCTGGCCGATCTGGGCGAGGCCGAGGCCGCACGGGAAATGTCCATGGGGGACCTGGACTCGTTCTACAAGGCGGCCCGGGTCAAGTTCGACGCCGATGAGGCATTCGCCGAGCGGTCCCGGCTGCGGGTGGTCGCCCTGCAGGGCCGCGACCCCATGACGCTGCGGCTGTGGCGGCTGCTGGTGGAGCAGTCCGAGCGGTACTTCCTGACCGTGTACGACATGCTCGACGTGACCCTCACCGAGCGGGACTTCCACGGCGAGAGCAGCTACAACGATCTGCTCACCGCTGTGGTCGAGGACCTGGGGCGGCTCGGTCTGCTGCGCGAGAGCGACGGCGCGGCCTGCGTGTTCCCGCCCGGTTCGGTGGGGCGGGACGGCGAGCCGCTGCCGCTGATCGTCCGCAAGTCCGATGGCGGGTACGGCTACGCGGCGACCGACCTGGCGGCGATCCGGCAGCGCACCGGCACGCTGGGCGCGACCCGGCTGCTCTACGTGGTCGGGCTGCCGCAACGGCGGCACTTCGAGATGGTGTACGCCGTCGCCGCACAGGCCGGCTGGTTGTCCCCGCCGGCCCGGGCCGTGCATGTCGGGTTCGGCTCGATCCTCGGCTCGGACGGGCGGATGCTGCGCAGCCGGGTCGGCGGGTCGGTGAAGCTAGTCGGCCTGCTGGAGGAGGCCATCGCACGGGCGACCGCCCTGGCACGGGAGCGGAACCCGGACCTGAACAAGGCGGAGGCGGCCGAGGTGGGCCGGGCGGTCGGCATCGGCGCGGTCAAGTACGCCGACCTGTCCAACGACCGGCACCGGGACTACGTGCTCGACTGGGAGCGCATGCTGTCCCTGGACGGCAACACCGCGCCCTACCTTCAGTACGCGTACTCCCGGATCCAGTCCATCTTCCGCAGGGCCGGGACGGCGGCCCCGCCCCACGCGGTCGTGTCGCTGGCCGAACCGGCTGAGCGGGCGCTGGCCTTCGAGCTGGTCGGGTTCGGCCGCGTGGTCGGCGAGGTGGCGGAGAACCTGGAGTTCCATCACCTCGCCGGCTACCTGTACCGGCTGGCTGCGGCGTTCAGCGCGTTCTACGAACGGTGTCCGGTGCTGCGGGCCGAGGAACCGGTCCGGGACAGCCGGCTGGTGCTCTGCGACCTGACCGCCCGGGTGCTCCGGCAGGGCCTGCACCTGCTCGGCATCCGGACCCCCGAACGAATGTGAGCGCCCCCGCCGCCCTTCCTGCCCCGCCGTGTTCATGGCACTCGGGGCTGACGTGGCTATCCTCTTCAAATGCTGGCCGGTGTGGAGATCGTTGACACGGGTCCGGCATTCCGAAGGGACCAGCGACATGCCCCGTGTGGTACCGGCAGTCATCCGCGCACTCGACGTCCTCGAACTGTTCCTGGACTGCCCCCAACTGTCGGCCCGCCAGGTGATGGAGCGGCTCGACCTGCCGCGCACCACGGTCCACGAGCTGCTCGTGACGCTCGAGGCTCGCTCGTACCTGATCTCCGTGCCGGGCCAGCCGGTGCAGTACCGGCTCGGCATGCCGCTGTTCCAGTTGGGCGCGGCGTTCGCGGGCCGGCTCGATCTAGTACGCGAGGCGCAGGGCGTCGCGCGGGACGTGGCCGCCAAGTGTGACGAGGCGGTCCACGTGGCGGTGCTCGACGGCGCCGATGTCATCTACCTCGTCAAGTTCGACAGCACGCACCCCGTGCGGATGGTGTCCGGTGTCGGGCTGCGGCTGCCGGCCCACTGCACCGCTGTCGGCAAGGTGCTGCTGTCGGCTCTCGACGAGGCGGCCCTGGACGGCGTCCTGACGAAGGATCCCCTACCGGGGATGACGCCGGCCAGCATCACCGACCCGGATCTTCTCCGTGAGCATCTCGAACGTGTCCGCACGGAGGGCGTCGCTGTCGACGTCGGCGAGTCGGACAGCGCGATGCGCTGCGTCGCGGCGGCGATCCGGGACCACTCCGGTGCTGTCATCGCGGCGATGAGCCTGTCCGCGCCGATCATTCGCTGGACGCCTCAGGTGCAGGTGGAGTGGACGGAGCTGGTTCGGGAGGGCGCTGCCGCGCTGTCGGCCCGCATGGGCTACCGGGCCCAGTCTCGATAGTCGACCTCCCGCTTTCGGCTCGAAACAGCATCGAAACATTGACATAACTCACCAAGTTGTTCTAGCGTCGCGACCACTCGATCCGGTATATCGAACCTAGTTCGAAATCTCGAACGGCGGTGGTCCCGTGACCCGACCGAACTGGAACGTCAGCACCACCATCTCGACCCGGTCGCCGATCGCCGCACCCTCGTCGCGCTGCCCGACGTGCGGCACCCGGAATGTCCCGGGTGGCTCGGGCGGCGCGTACGTGAGCGGACGTCCCACTGTGGTGGGCCGTCCCGATCGCCACAGTGTCGACCCACGAACGACCTGATCTCGACGGGCGGCAGTCAGTGGTCGCCGCCACAGAAACCCAACTGGAACACACAACCATCACGGCGTTCGCCAGGCGAGCCTTCGGCGTGCCGCCGTGCGCGGGGAAACGAAGGAGGCGAAGTTCCATGGAGGAAAAGTCGGCGTGGTCTCGGCGCGGCTTTCTGGGGGTGGGGGTGGGAGTGCTCGGCGCGACCGGCCTGGCCGCGTGTGGAGGCAGCTCCGAATCACCCAGCAAGGTGCAGCCGGACGTTCCACAGGAGCTGATCGACGCCGCGTCGTCGATGAAGGGCTCCTCGATGGGGATGCTGTCCCAGAAGCTCTACTCGACGGCCGCGAACGAGGCCCTCGACAGCTCGATCAAGAAGTTCGCCGACACCACCGGCACGAAGATCGAGAACAGTCTGGTCCAGGCCGACGCCGGTGACGTGGTGGCCAAGATCGACGCCGAGGTCAAGGGCGGGGTGGCGCGCGACCTGGCGTTCATGACCGACTCACGGTTCGTCGCGCAGTTCCAGTCGCTGGGCGACCTGGAGGACGTGACGGACGTCGTCCAGGCGCTGACGGCCAAGTACGGCGAACCCTGCGCCGAGGCCAAGAACTTCTGCGTCTTCGACGGCAGGTGGTTCGCGATCCCGTACCACTTCATCGGGATCGGATCGTTCCTGCGCAAGGACTGGATGCAGGACAAGGGCATCACCCCGAAGGACATCTACAGCTGGGAGGAGCTGCGGGACCTGTGCCTGGAGATCTCCGATCCGGGCAAGCGGCGGTTCGGCTGGGGCATGACGGTCAACCGCTCCGGTGACGGCAACGGCATGATCGAGGCGCTGATCAACGCGTACGGCGGATCGATCGCCTCCAACGACGCCCGGAAGGTCACGTTCGACTCCCCCGAGACCGTGCAGGCGGTGACCTTCCTGGGCGACATCTACACCAATCCCAAGTACAAGCCGATGCTGCCGCCGGGGATCGCGAGCTGGACCGACACCAGCAACAACGAGAACTGGCTCGCCGGGATCCTCGGCTACACCCGCAACCAGTTCAGCGTCTACGCGGACTCCCGGACCAAGAAGAACCCGGTGCACGCCAACACCCACGTGTTCTCCGACTGCATCGGGCCGGCGACCAACAATCCCCTGCTGCTCGGCCAGTCGCAGGGCTTCGTCGTCTTCAAGGGCGCCAAGAACCCTCAGCTCGCCAAGCTCCTCGCGCAGTACCTGGTCAGCGCGCCCGCGCTGCTCGGCGTGGCAAAGGAAGCGCCCGGCCTGGTCATGCCCGCCTGGGAGAAGGTCTGGGACGCCGACCCGTTCTTCACCAGCGGTGACCCGGCGTTCCCGATGCTCCGCAAGATCACTGAACTGAAACTGCCGCTGAACACGAAGAACGGCCTGACCTTCCCGCAGAAGGCCAGCGCCGGCCAGCAGGCCGTCGGCTCGGCGTACGTCCTCACCGACATGATGCAGCAGGTCGTGCAGGGCACCGCGCCGGCGCAGGCCGTGAAGACGGCCCACGCGAAGATGGTGCAGATCTTCAACCAGCAGGGGCTGCCGCAGTGAGGTCAGTCCGTCCCGCGCGGGTTCCGGCGGCGAGGGTCTCCCCGCCGCCGGGACCCGGCTCCCTCACGGCGGTCCAGCGGCGGCTGGGGCGTGACTGGCGACTGGCCGCGCTGTTCCTCGCCCCGATGGCCGTACTGGTCGGCGGGCTCGTCCTCGTGCCGATCGCCCGGTCGATCATCACCAGCACCACGGAACGGCACGGGCAGGACACCGTGTTCGTCGGCCTGGACAACTACCTGCACCTCGTCGACGACGGCCAGTTCCACACGGGCGTGGTGAACTCGTTCGTCTTCACCGCGTACGCCGAGATCTTCAAGGTTGTGCTCGGGCTGGCCGCGGCCCTGCTGCTGCACCACCGACGCCGCGGGCGGGCGGTGCTGGCGGGGTTGCTCCTGGTGCCGTGGGTGGTGCCGACAGTGGTGACGGCGTTCAGTTGGCGCGCGCTGCTCGACCCGATCTTCGGCAGCGTCAACAACCTGCTCACCGCCACCGGGATCGGACCGCTGCTGGTCGACCTGCACCTGGTCGACAGCTGGCCGGCGGGCTGGCTGTCCGACCCGGAGCTGGCCATGCCGTCGGTGATCCTCGTGAACGTCTGGAAGGGCGTGCCGTTCTTCACCGTGTGCTTCCTGGCCGGGTTGAAGGCCATCCCGGCGGACCTGTACGAGGCGGCGACAATCGACGGTGCCTCGTCGATGCAGCGGTTCGTCAACGTGACGCTGCCCGGACTGCGTCACGTGATCACCGTGACGGTGACCCTGTCGTCGATCTGGACGTTCAACAACTTCGACCTCGTCTGGCTGCTGACCCAGGGCGGCCCGGGTGACGTGACAGCGCCGTACGTGCTCGTCGCGTACTCGAAGGCGATTCTGCAGTTGCAGTACGGCGCCGGTGCGGCGGTCACGCTCATCATGCTTCCGGTCATCGGCGGGCTGGTGTTCCTCCTGGTCCGGCTGCTGCGTCAGGATTCGGGAGCGAACCTGCCCCGGGCACGACGCGCGGCGCTGCGGGTCGGTACGCGGGCGCGCAAGGCCCTGCCGTGGGTGATCACCGCGGTGGTCACCGGTCTGCTGCTCTGGGCTTCGCCGCAGATCTTCTGGAAGGCGGCGGTGATCCTCGGGGTGATCCTGCTGATCGCGGCGGCGGTCGGCCGCGTGGTCTCGACCCTCCAGTCGCGCGGCGGTCGCCGGGCATCCTCGACGGTGTCGGGCCTGGGCTCCTGGGTCGCGCTGGCCGGGCTGCTCTTCTTCGTGCTGGGTCCGCTGTACTGGATCGGGGTCACGGCCTTCAAGTCCGAGGGCCAGGTCGTGATGCGGACGGACGACCTGTGGCCGACACCCTGGACCACGGAGCAGTTCACCGCGCTCTTCGCCAACCAACCGTTCGGCCGCTGGTACCTCAACACCCTGCTGGTGTCCGCGGCGTCCACGGCGGTGGCGCTGGTCTGCGCGGCCCTCGCGGGATACGCGCTGGCCCGGCTGCGGTTCCGGGGCGCGCAGGGCTTCACCGTCACGGTCCTGCTCACCTACGTGATGCCGGGCGCGCTGCTGTTCATCCCGCTCTACCAGATGCTCATCGGCGCGCGGCTCACCGACTCGTTGTGGTCGCTGGTGGTCACGTACCCGACGTTCACGCTGCCGTTCGCCACCTGGCTGCTGGTCGGGTACTTCTCGTCGATCCCCGTCGAACTGGAGGAGGCCGCGCTCGTCGACGGGTGCAGCCGCATCCAGGCGTTCGGCCGGGTGGTGCTGCCCCTGGCCAAGCCGGGGCTGCTGGCGGTCGCGCTCTTCACCCTGACCAACGCCTGGAACGAGTTCCTGTTCGCTTTCGTGTTCATCACGAAGGACGAGTACAAGACGCTGCCGGTGGGGATGCAGTCGATGATCGCCGGAGATGTCGTGCCCCAGGGACAACTCGCCGCGGCGTCGCTGCTCGTCAGCATCCCCGTGGTCGTCATGTACGCCTTCGGGCAGCGCTTCCTCACCGAAGGGCTCACCGCCGGAGCGGTGAAGGGCTGACGCACGTGGACGCCGGACCCGTCGCGTGGCGTGGTCCGGCCGGGCCGCTGGTGGGGAGCGGGCACCAGCGGCCCGCCATGTCGGGTGGTGTCCTCACCCAGATTCGTTTCCGGTCCGGGCGCGCGTGTAGGTGAGGAAGAGAGCGCCACTGTCCAGAACGGTGTGGTCGGTCAGGCGCCAGGTGCGTGGCGCGAAGACGGCGTCGCGGCCGAACAACGGGATGCCGGCGCCGATGGTCAACGGGGCAAGCTTGATGACCAACTGGTCGATCTCGGGGTAGAGGGCGCCGGCCAGGGCACCGCCGCCGATCACCCAGACGTCCCTGCCCTCGTGGCGCTTCAGCTCTCGTACCGTGGCAACGGGGTCCTCGGCGACGACCTCGACGGCCGGGTCCGGGCTGCCGCCCAGCGTGCGGGAGAACACCAGGTGGCGAAGATGCGGGTACGCGTCCGTCACGCCGGCCTTCAGGCCCACCTCGTAGGAGTGACGCCCTTCCAGCACGGTGTCGAACCGGCTGCCCTGGTCGGTGATGCCGAACGCCTGCCGGGCCGGACCGGGCAGGGTCTCCGGATACTCGCTGACGAGGTGGCGCAGGTAGTCGTCCGGGACGGGCCAGAAGCCGTCCGGGCCGGTGGGGTCGGCGCCGTCGGGGCCGGCGATGAACCCGTCCAGGGTGGCGGCGATGTAATACACGAGCTTGCGCACGACGAACTCCTCGCTCAGGTTGCCGAATGCTGTTCCGCTCCGACGTCCAACAGCCTGCCTGGCGAGGCCCCGGCTTACAAGATCATATTTGTCGGACGTCAGTCGGCGGATCCGCGCCGGCGGTAGGTGAAGAGAGCGGCGTGGTCCAGGACCGCCACCACGAGCACCACGGCGGTGGCGACCGCGCTGATCATTAGCAGCGGCAGCCGCAGGGCGGCCGCCGCGCCGGCCAGCACGAGCAGCGCGCAGACCCGAGGCCAGGACAACCGCCGGTGGATGGCCAGCGAGAACAGGATCCGGCCGACGAGGAAGAGCGTGGGGCCGCCCAGGATGGCCGCGACGGCCGCCAGGTCACCGACCTCGGAGGGGTGGGCGATGCTCAGCTCGGCTCCGACGGCCGTCACCACTATGCCGGCGATCATCACGAGGTGCAGGTAACCGGTGACGACACCGAGCCGGGACGGATCGGCGTGCTCGATGGCCGAGCCCAGGTGCCGGCCCGCGGGGGTCACGTAGAGCAGACCGATCAGCACGGCCGTGACGAAGACCAGCAGGAAGGCGGCGGTCTCGGCGAGATCCAGGCGGGTGCCGGCGTACGAGAGCCCGGCGGCCAGGACGAGTTCGCCGAGCGCGATGATCATGATCTGCTGGTAGCGCTCGGCGAAGTGCGCTCCAGCGAGGCGCAACTCCTGCTGACGGGCGCGACCCAACCTCGGCGTGGGCCAGCCGAGCCGTGGACCGGTCACGTCGATCGCGAGGGCGAGCACCCAGAGCGGCACCCGCCACTGCGGCAGGAACGCGCCCGCCAGCCACGGCACTGCGGTGGCCGCGTACCAGCAGAGGATCCGCAGCGCCCGGCGCTGCCGGGGATGACCGCGCAGCATCGAGGCGGTGACCACACCCCGGACGAGGTGGACCGCGACGTACGCGCCGGCGAAGAGCACCCCCCGCTCCCCGAGCGCCTGCGGGGTCGCCACCCCGGCCAGCAGGCTGCCCAGCGTGGCGGCGACCAGCACCACGCGGATCGCCGGGGTCTCCGGGTCGTACCAGTCGGCGCTCCAGGTGGTGGTCACCCAGATCCACCAGACGCCGGCCAGCAGCAGGGCGGTGCGCAGGGCGCCGGCCAGCGTGAGGTCGTTCAGCAGGTGCACCGCCGACTGGCTGAGGGCGAGCACGAACGCCAGATCGAAGAAGAGCTCCAGGAACGAGGCGCTCAACGGCGCGTCGCGTCCCCGCAACAGCCGCTCGGGCCTGCTCGCCATCGGCGCTCCTCCCGGTGGCAGGCGCTGGATCCGTCGTACCACCCGAGGCCCGGCACCGGAGGCGAAAGCGCGTCAGCGGCGCACACCGACCCCGGCGTAGCCGTGTGCGTCCCCGGCCTCCGGCTCGGCGTCCGGCCGCCACCGGGTGGTCTCGACCAGGCCGGGCTCCACCAGGTCGTACCCGTCGAAGAAGCGCAACGTCTCGGCGTGGGTGCGGGGCACCAGCGGGGCGCTGCTGGCGCGGTAGACGGCCTGCCCCCGCTCCGCTACCTCCGGCGGGACGCCGTCCAGCGTCAGGTGCGACAGCACCAGGTGGCTGCCGGGCACTGTGGCGTCGCGCAGCCGGGCGACCGCACCCCACGGATCGTCGTCGTCCGGCACGAAGTG
Source organism: Micromonospora sp. MH99 (assembly GCF_021442385.1). Taxonomy (GTDB): domain Bacteria; phylum Actinomycetota; class Actinomycetes; order Mycobacteriales; family Micromonosporaceae; genus Micromonospora. The sequence goes on along the minus strand of NZ_MUZA01000061.1, from coordinate 7,051 downwards.
CAGCACCGCGAGCAGCAGCACGGCCACCGGGCGGTCCAGGTCGAGCGTGGCCCGCACCTGCGGGCGGGCCAGCAGGTCGTCCGGCCGCCGCAGGTCACCCTGCACGACGGCCGTGCCGGGCACGTCGGTCAACAACCGCCGGGCGTACGCGACGGCCACCTCGTCGTAGTCGACGTAGACCACCCGGGCGTCCGGCGCCACGGCCCGCACCACCTCGTGCACGGTCCCCTGGGTGGGCAGACCCGCCCCGATGTCCAGGAACTGGTGGACGCCCTGCCCGGCGGCGTACCGGACGGCCCGGCGCAGGAAGTGCCGGTTGGTCTGCGCGGCGAGCCCGGTGCCCGGGAAGATCTCCAACACCCGCTCGGCGGCGGCCCGGTCGGCGGCGAAGTTGTTGCTGCCACCCAGGAAGTAGTCGTACATCCGGGCGACGTTGGGTCGGGCGGTGACGTCGGTGGTGTCGGGTGCCGGCTGGTCGGTCACGAGGGGGTCCCTTCGCCGCGGTCGGATCTCGATGTCTAGCAGCCGGGGCGACGACCCGCTGACCCCTCGTGTCGTTGATCCGGCTGCACCCCTGGTCAGGGCCGACCACGGTGGGGGCACCGAATCACCGAGGGGGACGCGATGACCGGTCAGCGGGAAACCGTGCGAGTCGACCACGACCTGTTCCGCGCCGTGTACGACTCGCCCGCATCGCTGCCCGGCCGGCACCGGTGGACCACACCGGAGTCGGACGTCCGGCGTCTGGAGAAGCTGCTGGGAATGCCGGCACGCACCATCGGCGCCCCGCTGTGGGTCAGCGGCGACGAACCGGACTGCCCGAAGTGCGGCCGGCGGATCACCTGGTACGACATCGTCTCGTCGGCCCTCACCGGCCTGCACGACAAGAACATGATCGCCACGGTCATCCTCGGCGAACACCGGTACGTCAACACCGAGGTGCCGGAGGCCATCGCCGGGGTGCGCTGCGCCGACTGCCACACCGCCATCGACGGCCTGCGCAGCTTCAAGTGCCACAACTGGGCGTACGCCTTCGAGGCGCTGGAGGCCGTCCGCGAGCGCATGGCTGGCGGACCCGCGCCGACCTGAGCGCCAAACGGCAGACCCGCGCCTACAACGGACCCGTGGCGCCCACTATGAAGAATGGAGACATGGACACCGTCGCTGAGCTGACCCTCGTCCGACACGGGCAGAGCCTGGCTAACGTCGCCTTCGCCGATGCACACGCACGAGGGCTGACCGATCATGGTCTGACCGGGCGAGATGCCGACATCGAGCTGTCGTCGCTGGGATGGGGGCAGGCCACCCGACTCGGTCACTGGCTCGCCGCTCTACCCGGCCACCGCCGGCCCCAAGTCGTCGTCTGTTCCCCCTATGTGCGCGCTCGGCAGACCTGGTCACGAGCGGCGGAAACCGCGGCGCAGTCGGGTGCCGACTACCCCCTCGCCGTCGTCGATCACCGTCTCTGCGATCGGCTCATGGGCGACCTGGAGCTACTGACCCCCGCCATGATCGCTCAACGGTTCCCCGCGGAGGCAGCCCGGCTCGCGGCCGAAGGCGAGTTCTCCTACCAGCCTCCTGGTGGTGAGTCGTTCGCCGACATCGCTCGACGCCTGGCGGCCGTGCTGGCGGACCTGAACACCCAGCACGCGGGCCGGCGCGTCCTGCTCGTGGCCCACGACGCCGTGGTCGTGGTGATGCGCCACCTCATCGAAGGTCTCGGGTTCGACGAGATCGCTGCCATCGTCGCGACGACTCCGGTCGCGAACACGTCGATCACCCGGTACGACGGCACCGCCGGCGGTCTCACGCTGGTGGAATTCGCCGCGACCCCGCACCTTGAGCCAGGAAGGGACGAGCATGCCGTCGTCGGGAAATGATGAGTCGGTGTTGGGGAGCCTCACCCCGTCGTCGTTGACACCGGAGCAGCTCCACGATCACCAGGTCACCCGAGACCTGATCGCCCAGGCCCTCGCGGCCCAGTCCGCTCGCCGCTACGAGCTGGAGCAGACCGGCGGTGACCAGGGCTCCCTGGAGCAGGTCATCGCGTCTCAGAGCCGTCTCGCGGGGGCCCTACGGGATCTCGATCCCGCCGACATCGACAAGGTCGCCCGGCTCCGTGAGGAGTGCGTCGCCGTGCTGCGTCAGGCACGCCGTTGACCGAGTTCCCTGACGGCGTGCTCTCCGAGGACGCCAACGAGCGGATCTTCCGCGAGCAGATCGTCCCGATGTTCCTCACCGGCGCCCCATCCCAGCAGCGGCCGGTGGTGGTCATCGTGGGAGGACAGACCGGCGCGGGCAAGACGGCGGTCACCGCGATGGTGAAGCGAGCGCTGGGCGCGGGCAGTGCCTTCATCAACATCAACATGGACTTCTACAACCCGATGCACCCCAGCTTCCACCGCTGGCAGGCCGAGGACGAAGCCACGGCCAGCGCGAAGGTGCGACCGGACGGGGAACGCTGGTGGGGCAAGGCCCAGCAGTACGCCATCGACAACCGCTGCCACGTCGTCCTCGAGTCGGCCATGCGCTACGAGAGCGAGTTCGAGGACATCGCCCGCCGGTTCCACGACGCCGGCTACCGCGTCGAGGTCGCCATCGTCGCGGTCCCCGAGGCCCTCAGCCGCCTGGGGATCCTGCACCGGTACTGGAGCGAGGTCGAGGCAGTCGGCCGCGGCCGACTGATCGACACCGCCGTTCACGACGAGTGCTACCGCGGCGTCATCCGCGGTGCACACGCCGTCGACACCCAAGACTTGGCGCACGTCGCCTTCGCGTTTCGACGCAATGGCGAGGTCGTCTACGCCAACACCAGCACCGCCGCCGCTTGGCAACGCTCTCCTGCGCTCACGGCCGCCATCAGCGCCGAACGCCAGCGCCCCTGGACGCCCACCGAGCGGGCCTGGTACCTCGACAACTCTCACCGGCTACGTAGCGCCATCGATCCCCGCTGGCATCCAGTCCTCGATGCGATCGACTCGGCAGCGGCACCGCTGCTGACAACGCCCGCCGGCGCCCGCGCCCGGCGGGCTGCCGTGGCTATGTACGGCAGTACCCGGCAGGCGATCCGAGGTAGGACCGATGCTCCGGGGGTTACCAGGCCGGGTCCTGCCATTGACCGCTCAGCCCCTAGCCAACGCGACCTGGGCCGGTGACGACCCGTCGGCCATCGAGCCTGCTGTGTGGAAACAAGGGTGCCCGGCCTCCAGACAACTCGGCGTAACCAGCTCCTGATCCTCACGTTTGAGGCCGGTCCGTAGTCGGCGAGGGCGACCTGAGCCGGCCTCGGCCGGTCAGTCGGCCGAGCGGCGGGTGGGGCGGCGACCCGGTGGCGACGTCGGCTCGGGCCCGGGGTCGGGCACCGGCGGCATCGGCCGGGTGACCGGCCCGTCGCCGGTGACCCGCAGGTGCTCGCCGTGGTGCCACAGCTCGACCTCGGCGTCGTGGGCGGCGTCGGGCAGCTCGTAGCGGGCCTCGGCGGCGGTCAAGGTGACCCGCAGCCGGTGCCCCCGCCACCGCAGGCTGAAGACCATCCGGTCGATCCGCCGGGGCAGCCGGGGGTCGAAGGAGAGCACTCCGCTGTCGTCGCGCAGGCCGCCGAAGCCCTGCACCAGCGCCAGCCACGCCCCGGCCAGCGACGCCAGGTGCAGTCCGTCGGCGGTCTTGTCCCCGAGGTCCGCCAGGTCCTGCGAGACGGACTCGGCGAACAGGTCGTACGCCAGATCGAGGTGCCCGACCTCGGCGGCCAGCACCGCCTGCGGCGCGGCCGACAGCGACGAGTCACGGACCGTGCGGGCCTCGTAGTAGGCCAGGTTGCGGGCCTTCTCGTCGGCGGTGAACTCCCCCGGGTGCAGCTGCATGGCCAGCACCAGGTCGGCCTGCTTGACGACCTGCTTGCGGTACAGCTCCAGGTAGGGAAAGTGCAGCAGGAGCGGATAGTCGTCCTCGCCGGTGTTCGCGAAGTCCCACTCCGGCTGGGCGGTGAACCCGGCGGCCTGCTGGTGCACCCCACGCTCACTGTCGTACGGGACGAACATCGCGTCGGCGGCGGCCCGCCAGCCGGCGACCTCGGCCGGGCCCACACCCAGCCTGCCGGCCACGTCCGGATGGCGCTCGGCGGCGTCGGCCGCGCCCCGCAGGTTGCGGCGGGCCATCAGGTTCGTGAAGACGTTGTCGTCGACGAGCGCGGCGTACTCGTCCGGGCCGGTCACCCCGTGCAGGTGGAACGCGCCCGTTTCCGACCAGTGGCCGAAGCCGTGCCAGAGTCGGGCGGTCTCCACCAGCAGGTCGAGGCCCTTCTCGGCGAGGAACCGCTGATCGTCGGTGGCCGCCACGTAGCGCAGCACCGCGTCGGCGATGTCGGCGTTGACGTGCAGAGCGGCGGTGCCGGCCGGCCAGTAGCCGGAGGACTCCCGGCCGCCGATCGTCCGCCACGGGAACGTCGCGCCGCTCAGCCGCAGTTCGGCGGCCCGCTCCCGAGCCTCGGGCAGGTGGGCGTGTCGCCACGTCAACGCGGAGCGGGCCACCGCCGGCGCCAGGTACGTGAGCACCTGCAGCACGTACGTCTCGGTGTCCCACAGCACGTGCCCGTCGTAGCCGTTGCCGGTCAGCCCCTTGGCCGAGATGGTCCGGTCGCCGTCCGGGCGACCCGCCTGGATGAGGTGGAACATCGCGAACCGGACGGCCTGCTGGAGCTCCCGGTCACCGTCGAGCCGCACGTCGGCGACCTGCCAGGCCGCGTCCAGGCTGGCCCGCTGGTCGGCCAGCAGGGCGTCGAAGCCGTCGGCGCGGGCGGCGTCCGCCTCGGTTGCGACCAGGTCGGCCAACTCGTCGGCGGGCGTCCCGTCGACCGGCGCGCACTCGTACGCGGCGAACTTCGTCAGCCGCAGCCGCTCACCCGGGTGCAGCCGGCCGGCCACGGTCAGCCGTACCCGGTCGGGGGTGCCGTCGCTGGTGGTGGTCATCGTGGCCGGCGCGTCCACCAGGTGGCTGACCGCCACCGCCACGCGCTGCCCGCTGCGCTCGGTGCGGTGCACCAGCATGCCGTCGAGGCCGGTCGCGCGGTGTGCCTCGGCGGTCAGCGGGTCGGTGAGCACCGCCGCCGCGCGCGGGTCGTCGGAGCTTTCCGGCGCCCGCTCGTTGGCCAGCAGGTCCGAGCAGACCCGCAGCTCGGCGGGGCCGTCCAGCGGCTCGACCTCGTAGCGGACGGCGGCGACCGGGCGGCGCGGCAGAGACACCAGCCGGACGCTGCGGACCAGCACCCTGCGCCCGCCCGGCGAGATCCACTCCGTCTCCCGGCGCAGGACGCCCGCCCGCAGGTCGAGGACCCGCTCGTGACCGCGCAGCGTTCCGGTCCGGAGGTCCAACGGCTCGTCGTCGACCCAGAGGCGGATCAGCGCGGCATTCGGCGCGCTGACCACGGTGTCGCTGGCCTGGGGGAACGCGTACCCCTCCTCGGGGTAGCTCAGTTCCCGCCGCTCGTGGAAACCGTTGACGTAACTGCCCGGCATCCCGCACGGCGCACCCTCGTCCAGAACGCCACGCCAGCCGACCCACCCGTTGCTCAACGCGAAGATCGACTCGGTCTCGCCCAGTCGATCCAGGTCGGCCGCCGTACGCACGATCCGCCAGCTCTCGTCGTGTGCCGTCGCAGCGGCAGGCGGCGGTTGGTCGGTGGCCGAACTGGTGTGCACGAAACCTCCTGTGGGGTGCCGAGTGACTCTCACCAGCCAAGCAGAGGCGCCTGGGCGATCGCTGGACGAAAGTCGTGTGGCCGGCTCGACCTTCGACTGCGGCGCTGCCCGCTGCCGCGTTCCTAGGGTGTCTCCCAGATGAACGAGGTATGAACGTCTAGTGAGGTGATTCATGGCCGCCAACGGCAGCACGGACGTTCCAGAGATCAGCGCCGAGTGGTACCGCGACATCGTCGACGCGGCAGCCGGCACCCCGACCCCTGTGCAGTGGTTCGTCGGGCACGCCACCGAGGGGGTGATCCTGCTGCTCGGCGCGCTGCTGGTGGCGGCCGCGGTGCGCCGCCTGGTCGGCGGCCCGAACGACCGGGCACTCGCCCTGGTCGCGCCGCTGCCGACCCTCCTGGCGTACGCGGGCAGCGAATGGCTCAAGACAGTGGTGGACGAGGACCGGCCGTGCCGGACGGTGGGCCGAGCGATCATCGCCGGCACCTGCCCACCACCCGGCGACTGGTCGTTCCCCAGCAACCACGCCACAATTGCCGGCGCGCTGGCGATCACCACACTGCTGCTGTCCCGACGGCTCGGGCTGGTCGCGCTGCCGCTGGCCGTACTGGCCGCCTTCTCCCGGGTCTTCGTGGGCGTGCACTACCCGCACGACGTGGCCGCCGGCCTGCTGCTCGGCGCCCTGGTCGCCGTTGTCGCGACTCCGCTTCTGGCCCGCCCGACCGCCGAGGCGCTGCGCCGTCGCGCCGATGCCCGCCGCCCGGTACCGGACCTGGCCAGCCGCCCCCGCCCCTGACCCCGCCACCCGAGGTGCCGCCGCGCGCCGCGCCCGCAAGCGGCCGGGCCGGCGGAGTGGGCGGTCAGGAGGTCAGGAGGAGGGCGCCCACCGTGCCGAGCAGCAGGAACGGGCCGAACGGCAGGTGCGTGCCCCACCGGGCCCGTCGGGCGAGCAGCAGTCCCACACTCACCAGCGCGGACAGCCCGAACGCGATCAGCAGCCCGAAAAGCAGGACGGGCAGGCCGTACCAGCCGAGCAGCGCCCCCACGCTGAGCGCCAGTTTGGCGTCGCCCAGGCCGAAGCCCCGGCGGCCGAGCAGCAGTGTGCTGACGGCGAAGAACAGCGCCAGCCCCGCGCCGGAGGCGACGGCCCGCAGCCAGGGGCCCGCGTCGGTGTCGGCGAGCGCGGCCGCGCCGAGCAGCAGCCAGGTTCCGGCCGCCGCCGGCAGGGTGAGCCGGTCGGGCAGCCGGTGCACGGCCAGGTCGACGAGGACCGCCGGCACGGTCCACGCGAGCCACCACGCCAACGCCGGCAGACCCCCGCCCGACGGGCCGACCAGCGCCAGCAGCGCCACGGC
>NZ_MUZA01000060.1 GCF_021442385.1 Micromonospora sp. MH99 | reverse complement strand
CCCGGTGCCGAGCCGCCGGCCGCGGAGACCGACGGCCCGCTCGGCGCCGTCCAGATCGCCGCCGCGCTGCGCCTGCTCGGTGGCCGGTGCCGGCTCGTCACCGACCAGCCCTGCGCGCCGGTGGTCGAAGCGGCCGTCGCCGCCGCCACGCCGGGCCTGCCGGTGGACGTCGCGCCGCTGCGGGGGTACGACGAGTGGGCCGCCGCCCTCCTGCCCCGCTACGACCGCCTGACGCACCTCATCGCCTGCGAACGGGTCGGGCCCGGGGTGGACGGTCGACCCCGCAACATGCGCGGCGAGGACATCGGCGCGCACACCGCGCCTCTGGATCGGCTCTACCGTGCCGGTTCGGCCTTTCGGATCGGCATCGGCGACGGCGGCAACGAGCTGGGGATGGGTCTCCTGCCGGCGGACCTCGTCGGCCGGGTGGTCGCCTCCGGCGAGCGGATCCGGTGCGTGGTGGGCGCTGACGCGCTGCTCGTCGGCGGCACCTCCAACTGGGCGGCCGCGGCCCTCGTCGGCGCGCTGTCGCTGCTGCGCCCCGAGGTGCCCGAGCTTCGTACGCTGCTGGAGCCCGCATGGTCGTCCGACCTGCTGGCCGCGATCGTCTCGGCGGGCGCGGTCGACGGGGTGCGCCGCCGCCCCACGCTCAGCGTCGACGGCCTCGACTGGCCCGCGTACGCCGAACCCCTCGCCCAGATCGCGGACCTGGTCCGGAGCGCCAGGTAGTCGGGGTCACCGCACGGTGGGTGGCTCGACCGCCGACCGCAGGGGTCTCGACACGCGCCTCGGCGGGCTGGCCCGGGCGGCCCCACGGCGGCGCTTCGGCAGGTGCAGGACGGCGGCGACCACCGCGAAGGCGGCCCAACCGGTGCCCAGCGCGACGGCCGACGAGACGTCCTGAAGGTAGTGGTACGCGGTGAGGAAACCGACAAGCGCGAGGCTGTTGCGGGCGAAGTGCCCGCTGAACTCGAACAACTGACGGCGGGCCTCGACGGCGACCAGCACCCCCGAGTACGGGAATGTCACCACCATGCCGCGCAGCACCGCGCCGAGCAGCGCGGTGAGGATCGCCCCGACGAAGATGACAAGCAACTTGAGCAGCGCCGGCAGACCGTCCGGACGGCCTCCGGCCGACGTCTCCGCGCCGGAGCCCGCGTCGGAGCCCGCGCCGCCGACCGCGCCCGGTCCGCCAACGGCTGCGTCTGCTTCGCCGGCAACGGCGGCGGGGGTGACCCGCGTCCGGGCGCGACGGCGCAGCAGGAGCATGGCCGCCAGCCAGAGCACGAGCGTGGCGGCGAGGGCCGCCTCGAACGGGATGTCGACGGCCAGCAGACCTGTGCTCAGCGCCACGTAGACGGCGATCCCCGCGCCGTCGGCGAGCAGGATGGGCCAGCGCAGCCGCTGGTGGGTGACCGCCACGGTGACGAAGAAGAGGTTGAGCCCGAGCACGCCGAGCACCTGCGCGCCACCCACCCCGTAAGGCGTGCTGACCAGGGCGAGCGTCATCGGCAACGGAAGGCTGTAGACCAGTGCCCGGAGCCGGATCGAGCGGATCACGCTGACCGCCCAGACCACTGCCGTCACCAGCAGGACCGCACTCAGCGTCATGGCTTCCCCGTCCCGACCGTCAGTCCTGGAAGGTCGCGGCGTTCACGCAGACGTCGAACACGCGGGTGAGGCGCTCGACGTCCGTCCGGTTGACCGAGAACTGGTTCTCGCCGATCTCGCCGTGCGCGGTCATCCGGGCCTCCCAGCAGCTCGACCCGTCCCAGACTGTCAGATTGACCAGGAGCTGTGGACTGACCACACCGAAGGGCAGCAGGCCCACCCGCGCCCCGGCCGCGCGCTGCCTCTGCACGAGCGCGGTCAGCTCGTCGGTAAGCGTGGCGTAGACGAAGACCCGGGTGATCCGTACGCCCCGTTGCAGGGCCTCGACGTTCGCGTCCCAGTAGCGTCGGCCGATCTCGCTGCGCCACCAGCTCAGCTCCCCACTCACCCGGGGCATCACGTTCGTCAGTGCGTCGAGCCGGTGCACGCAGCCGCGGGTCGCGCCGACCAGGTCCTCGTCCTCGTCGCCACGCCGGATGATCCGCCCCTGCGCGAGCTGCTCGGCCTCCAGCCGGAACTGCTCGTAGCGCCGCTGCGCCTCCGCCGCGACCCGCGTGCCCGCGTGCTGCTCGGCCGCCTCCCGCATGGCCCCGGCCAGCTCCGTGGTGGTGTGGACGAGCCACGGCGGCCCGTCCAGCAACGTCCGCAGGTGAAACCGGCGCTCCGCGCGGGCCAGCGAGTCCACCAGCAGCGAGATGGTGATGCCCATCAGGCCGGCGAGCAGCGACTCCACCCCCGAGGCGGCGTTGGTGAGGTCGAGAATGACGCTGAGGCTGATCGACAACGTGATGCCGACCAACGCCACCGGGTCGGTGTGCGCCACCAGACGCGCGAAGCCGTCGGAGGCCCCGCCGCGCTCGCGGGGCCGCCGACGGGCCACGTCACGGACCATCGAACTCCCCCAATCCGCCGGTGCCGCCAGGGTAGATGCCAACCACAACCCGCAGGTCCCGCCGGACCGCAGCGGTAGCATCCGGCAGGTGCAGAGCGCGGATGCGACCCCGTCGACGTCGACGGTCGCCGAGCAGATCACGGCGGACGTCCGGGCCTGGGTCGACTCCAGTGCGCTCCGCGGCCTGGTCCGGCACTTCGGCGGTGACTGGCCGACCGGCGACCTCGCCGAGGTGCTGCGGTTCCTCGACGACTTCTCCGCCCGGCACTGGGACTTCCGGCAGGGGCGCGAACGCCCGGACGCCCGGGAGCCGAGCTTCGACGCGCTCACGTCCGGGCTCGTCCTCGACGCGGTCGCCGCGCTCGGCATGGTGCGTGCGGTGCCACCGGCCCGCCCGGCGTACGCCTACCTGCTCGTGCTGGGCGGCCTGGCGCACGCCTGCGTGCGGCGCGTCGCGTACGCCGCGCATCTGCTGCGCGCGGGCCTGCGGGTGACCGGCGAGGTCGCCGTGCTGGGCAGCTTCCGGCCACTGTCCGAGTGGGAACGCGCCACCCTCGCCGACGCGGGTCTGCCACCGGACGAGACCGAGGTGGACGTGCTGGACACGGCGGTCCGGCAGGTCTTCGGGGTGACCTCGCCGACCGAGCAGGACGGCGTCGACGCGGGCCACCCCCACCACTCCTGGTCGTCGCGGACCTACCGGCCGGCGGGCCTGCCACCGGTACGGGTGCTGGCCGCGCCGTCCAGCGAGCCCGACCGGCGACGCGCCCACACCGCCGACACCCAACGGTTCTGGGCCGGGCACGTCCGGCTCGCCCCGGGTGACGAGGCGCTGATGGTCACCGCGCCGATCTACGTACCGTTCCAGCACTGCGACGCGCTACGCACCCTGGCGGTCCCGTACGGGTGCCACATCGACACCGTCGGGGTGGACCCGGCGCTGACCGACCCGGCGGTGCTGCCCGAGCAGACCCTCACCCCGGGGCGCTACCTGCAGGAGATCCGCTCGGCCATCCGGTCGATGCGCGCCCTGCACGCGGCGCTGGTCGCCGACTGACCCGCGCAGGGTCGAGAGCCGGCGCACGGCGGATCGCCGCGCACCGGCCCCGGTGGACCTGGTCAGTTCACGTAGACGGCGGCGTTGCCCTTGGTGCTGTCGCGCACCGGCGAGTACGTCGCCGAGAAGTACGCGGTGCCGAAGCAGAGGGACGGGCCGGAGAACTTGGTGAACGGCTGGTTGGTGAAGGTGATCGAGTTGGTGGCGTTGGCCGCCGTGCCGGTGAGGCTGTTGGTGCTGGTCCGGTAGACGCAGGTGATCGCGCCGAGCAGCGAGTTCAGCACGACGGTGCTCTGCACCGGCGCCGCAGTGGTGCCGGAAATCTTGACCACGCCGGCGCTGGTGACGGAGGTGGCGTACGGGAGGTTGTTGAGGGCGATGCTCTGCACCCCGGTGGTGCCGAACACGTTCGTGGTGCAGGTGCCGAAGGTCTGGGCGGTGAGGCTCTCGGTGGCGGTGCCCGGGGCGGTCGGGTTGGTGAGCACCTTGGCGCTGAAGCTGGATGCGGCGCACTTGATGCCTGTGGTGCCCGAGGTGGAGTTGTAGAAGGTGGCGTTGGTGCCGGTCTTGAGGCTGGCCTGGATGACGTCGTTGACGGCGACGGCGGTGCCGCCGGCGGTGGGGTAGGTCAGGACGTTGCTGGCGAGCGCTGCCGACGGCTCGGCGGAGGCCGGGGTGGCGGCCACGAGACCGGTCAGCAGCGCGAGGGCGACGAGGCCCCCGCCGATTTTTCCGTACCTGGGCATGGTGCTTCCTTCCGGTGGTGGGACGGGAACGAGCGGACCGCGCAGGCGGTCACCGCCGGGCGGGCACGCCGGGCGGAGATTGTGGCCATGACGTGGACGGTGGGTGGTGGTGGCGCCAGGCGACCGTCGGGTCGGGCCGGGTGAGGGAGGTGCCGCGGATCAGCGGGCGGACCGGCGTGGTGCACTGCGGCGTAGCCGCGTCACCTGCGCCTTTCCGGCATTGGGAGAGCGTTCGTGTTCGGCGATAATGACAGCCATCGAGCCCTCCTTCGACGAGTCAGGGTGACCATCCGGGGAGATCACCAAAGGTGACGGGGGGAGAACTGAGCGTGAGGAAAGTTATAAACCCCGGAGGGTCGCAAAGTCAACGAATCAAAGGAGGTCGATGAGTTGACCACGCAGAGCCACCCGCAGCCGGCACCGGCGCCCCTACCGGGCGCACGCCCGGGCCGCGACCCGGACCGCGCGATCAAGCGCGGCCCGCGACGGGTCTCCGCGGAGGTCGTGGCCGCCACCCAGCGCGACCGCCTCTTCGACGGACTCGTGCACGAGGTGGCGACGAAGGGCTACGACAACGCCCGGGTCAGCGACATCTGCCACGCCGCCGGCGTGACCCGACCGGCCTTCTACGCCCTGTTCACCGGCAAGGAGGACGCCTTCCTCGCCGCCTACCGGCACGGGATCGCCGTGGTGTCGCAGCTGATGGAGGACGCCTACCGCGAGGCCGGCCCGGCCTGGCCGGACGCGGCACGCGCCGCGCTTCGCACCCTGCTGGAGGTGCTGGCGAGCGTGCCGGCGTTCGCCCGGATGGCGCTGGTCGAGGTGGACGCGGCAGGCCCCGACGCCCGCCGCGAGCGCGACGGGCTGCTCACCAGCTTCCGCCGGTTCTTCGCCGACGCCGGCCTGGGGCCGGCGCTCGCGGACGTGGGCCGCGACGAGCTGGTGTCCACGGTGGTCGGCGGGATCTACGCCACCGTCCGGGGGCGCGTGGCGCGGGGCCGGGCGGCGGAGTTGCCGGAGCTGCTGCCGGTGCTCACCTACGCGGCCATGGCGCCATTTCTGGGCACCGAGGGTGCGATCCAGGCGACCCGGCCGATACGGCCGGACGACGGCCCGAGCACAACCGCGCCATGCGTACCGGCCCACCACTCCTGATCACCCGGTCGAAAACCGCAGCGGTTTTTCACTTTGGCCGCATTTAACGAATACCGCCCAAATGGCAGCCACACACCGTTGACCTCCCCTTTACTCGGCGGTAACTTCGGCTCTGCGCCCACCAGGCGCAGGTCAACGTGCAATTCCCATTGCCGCCAATCAATTGATCTTAAGGGGAGCCGCCATGACGGAGGAAACCACACCAATCGCAGGGGACCCGCCGCGTAGTGGCGTGCGCTGGCGCCGGTTCGCCGCCACCTTCGGAATCGTCGTGGCGGGCGCCGCCGGCATGATCATGCTCACCGCCCAGGGCGTGCTGGGCGCGCAGTTCGCCATCTCGGGCATGCCGTTCACCGTCACCGCCGACAAGCTCACCGGCACCGGGTTCGAGCAGTTCGCCACCCTCGACCAGATGATCCCGGACAGCCCCAACCAGGGCGACACCGGCGGACAGGTCCTGGTGATGGTGTCGGCGATCGACAAGGCCGAGCTGACCAACCTCTGCCAGAGCATCAACCTCGGCGGCATCTTCCTGAAGATCACCGCCGGCGGCGGCGACCGACCGGTCACCGCCCGGACCCTGGTGGTCGACGGTGACGAGGTCAACGGCGACGCCGCCTTCCGCAACATCGACGTCGGCCAGGACGCCAGCACCCTGGACAAGGTGCCCGGCGTGAAGGGGAACCCCGGCGTCTTCTCGCAGCAGGCCGACTCGGTAGTCATCGAGAACCTGCGGCAGAACAACTACGCCACCACCGCGGCGGTCTTCAACCTGCCCAACCTGCGCATGGCGTTCACCTCCGACGGTTGCTGACGTGAGCGCCGAACGACACCAGACAGCGCCCGCCGTCCGCGGATCCCGCGGGCGGTGGCGCCGCTGGCGGCGGGCCCGCCCGTTCACCGCCGCCGTGCTGATCGCCCTCGGAGGCGTGGAGATGCTGGCCACCCTGCGCGCGCCGCTGGGGGTGCTGCTGCACATCGGACCGCAGGGGCTCGCCGCGTACCTGGTACCCACCATCCTCGTGATCTGCGGGGTGCTGCTGATCACCACCCCGCAGCAGCGGGTCTTCTACGCCGTGGTCTCGCTGGTGCTCGGGCTGGTCTCCTGGTTGACCTCGAACCTGGGTGGCTTCGTGGTCGGGATGCTGCTGGCCCTGACCGGCGGGGCACTCGCGTTCGCCTGGACCCCGGACAAGGACCACCGCCGCACCGGCGCCACGACGAAACCCGCCGCACCGAACGACGACGAGAACGACGCCGACACCGACACCGTGCTGCTGCCCGGGCTGCAGTCACCGGACCCCAGCCCGGTCGACCGCGGCTGAGTCAGCGGGCGGTGTCGGCGACGGCCTGGGCGAAGACCTCCGAGCGGTGCTCGAAGTTGCGGAACCGTCCGTAGCTCGGGGCGGCCGGGGACAGCAGCACCACCCCGCCGGCCGGGGTCACCTCCCGGGACAGCCGGACCGCGTCCACCAGGTCGTCGACCAGTTCGGTACGCACCTTCGGCAGGCCGGCGAGCGCCTCGACGATGCGGGCGCCGCTGTCCGGAATGCCGATCACCGTCAGCTCCCGCTCGGCGAGGTGCTCGGCCAGCGGCGTGTAGTCCAGCCCCCGGTCGTTGCCCCCGACGATCACGGTCAACGGCCGCCCGTCGTACGCGTCGATGGCGTGCATGGCCGCGTACGGGCTGGTGGCCAGGGTGTCGTCGACGAAGGTCAGGCCGGACGGGTCGGTGATCTCGGTGAGCCGGTGGGCCAGCCCCTGGAACTCGGCCACCGCGACGGCGAGGTGGTCCTTGGCGGCCACCACGTCGATGCCGAGCGCGTCGAGCACGGCGAGGGCGACGCACAGATTGCCCTCGTTGTGCCGACCCACCAGCGGCAGCACGGCGCGTGGGAAGAGCGGCTGGTCGCCGAGGTGGAACCACTGCGTGCCGTCCGCGCCGGTGGCGACGTGGGTGGTGTCGGGGCGGCCGGCCCGCACCGCCGGCAGCTCCCCCAGCTCGGCGGCGAGCCGCGGGTCGGCGCCGTTGACGACGATCGTCTGCGGATCGTGGGCGAGCAGGTTGAGCTTGTCGCGGTAGTACTCCCGCTCCCCGCCGTGCGCGTCCAGGTGCTCGGGGAACAGCGCGGTGACCACGGCCACCCGGGGCGAGTCGGTGAGGTCGCTGCACTGGTAGCTCGACAGCTCCAGCACATACAGCTCCGCGTCGGGCAGGTCGAGGGTCGGCACGCCGATGTTGCCGCCGAAGACGTTCGGGCGGCCCATCGCGGTGAGCAGGTGACTGATCAGGCTGGAGGTGGTGCTCTTGCCCTTGCTGCCGGTCACCCCGACGGTGCGCTCGGCATGGTCGGCCATCCACAGCGCGGTGCCCTGGGTGACCGGCACGCCGCGTCGGCGCAGCTCGACCAGCCAGGGATGGGTCTGCGGCACGCCGGGCGAGCGGACCACCACGTCGGCGGCGGCCAGCCGGGCGAAGCCCTCCTCGCCGGTGACCAGCGGGGCCGCCTCGGCCAGCGGGCCGTCCCAGGGCAGTGACAGGAAATTGGCGCTGTCGTCGACGGCGACCAGCTCAGCGGGGCCGTGCGCGGCGATCGCTGTCACAGCTGCCCGGCCCTCCCTACCGGTCCCCCAGACGGCGACGCTACGTCCGCGCAGGTCAGACAGGCGCACTGGGCTCTCCTCGGGATCACGGCGGCGACAGGGCGGGGGCCCGGTCCGGACACGGCCGGACGAACCAGGGCCTAGTATGGCGTGTGCCCAACGAGCAGCTCCGGCGGATGGACGCCTTCACCTTCCCGTCCTACTCGATCGACTTCGCCACCGGCGAGGTGTTGTTCGACTACGCGCTGACCGGCCCGGCCGGCGAGCAGCGGTTCACCGAGGTGATCACCCTTCCGTTGCCGGCGCAGCCGCCGTCCGACGAGACCGTGGCCACCCTCGGCCGGGTGTTGGAAGTGCTGCACCTCGTCGCCGGGGTGAGCTACTACAAGGTCGCCGCGCCGCCCCGGCTGGTGCTGCCGGCGCCGCTGGGCGCGGCCACCGTCGACTACGTCACGGCCGTCTACACCAAGGGCCTCGCGGAGTACGCGTACCGCAACCAGTTGCCGCACGTGCTCGAGTTGCGCCCGGAGGTGCCGGCCGGCTCGCCGGAGTCGCCGCGCGTCTACGACAACTCCGATCGTCGCCCCCTCTCCGCCGTCGGCGGCGGCAAGGACTCGATCGTGAGCTTGGAGGCGCTGCGCCGCGCCGAGCTGGACCCGGTGCCGTTCTCGGTCAACCCGAACCACGTGATCGTCTCGGTCAACGAGGCGTCCGGGCTGACCCCCCTCGCGGCCCGGCGGCGCATCGACCCGGTGCTGTTCGACCTGAACGCGGCGGGCGGGCTGAACGGGCACATCCCGGTCACCGCCATCAACTCGCTGATCGCGGTGGCGACGGCGGTGCTGCACGGGCTCGGCCCGGTGGTGATGTCCAACGAGCGCTCCGCGTCCGACCCGAACCTCAGCTGGAACGGCCACGAGATCAACCACCAGTGGTCCAAGGGCGTCGAGGCCGAGGGGCTGCTGCGGGGCGCGCTGGCCGAGCACGCCGGCCTCACCGAACCGTACTTTTCGCTGCTGCGTTCGCTGTCCGAGCTGCACATCGCCCGGCTGTTCGCCGAGTTCACCAGGTACGACGACGTGGTGACGAGCTGCAACCAGGCGTTCAAGCTGCGCGACGCGTCCGAGCGCTGGTGCCGGGACTGCCCGAAGTGCCGGTTCGTCTTCCTCGCGATGGCCCCGTTCATGCCGCGCGAGCGGGTCACCCACATCTTCGGCGGCGACCTGCTGGCCGACCCGGAGCAGATTCCCGGCTACCGGGAGCTGCTGGGCGTGGACGGGCACAAGCCGTTCGAGTGCGTGGGTGAGGTCGAGGAGTCGGTGGTGGCTCTCGGCCTGCTCGCCGAACAGGACCAGTGGCGCGACGCCCCGGTGATCAAGGCGCTGGTCGAAGCCGTACCGGAAACGGCCTGGTCCGCGGTGGCGACGTCGGACGTCTTCACCCCCGGCGGCCCCAACCACATCCCCCCGACCTACGCAAAAGCCCTAACCTCCCTGTCCTAACCCCACCCCATCCCACCCCACCCCCTGCGCCGCCCGGGTAGGGGGGCGGGGTTAGGGGGTTCGGACTGCTTCCAGGGCCAGCAGGGCCACGTGCAGGGAGAGGCTGGTTTCCACCGAGTCCAGGTCTGCGTCGAGGATGCGGGCTATGCGGGCCAGGCGTTCGTAGAAGGCCGGTCGGGACAGGTGGGCGGCCGCGGCGCCGGCGGACTTGTTGCGCCCCTGCTCCAGGTATGCGCGCAGGGTGTCGAGCAGCCGCTCCCGGGGGTGCTGGGCGTCGTACTCCAGCAGCGGGCCGAGTTCGCGCTCGACGAAGGTCTGCAGCCGGGGCTCGTCGCGCAGCAGGTGCAGCAGCCCCGCGAGGCCCACGTGCGGCAGTCGGAAGACCGGCAGGTCACGCCGGTCCCGTCGGGCCGCCTCGACGATCTGCCGCGCCTCGACGAGCGACCGTCGCGCCTCGCGCAGGTTGCTGACCCCGGACCCGGCGGCGATGATCAGCCCGGCGGACGTGCCACCGACGCCGCTTCGCAGCGGGTCGACACCCGACCCCGGGCGGGACGGGTCGGCGGCGGACGCGGCCCGGCCCGCGCCGGCGTCGAGGCGTACCCGACGAAGTGCGCCGGCGAACGCGGCCAGCGCGCGGTCCTCGGCGGCCGGGTCGGGCAGCGCCAGCAGCGCGCCCACCGAGTTGTCGTCGACCGCGCTGGTCAGCGCGGTCAGCTTCGCTTCCCGCAGCGCCTGGCCGACGGCCTCGGACAGGTCCCGCAGCCGGGCCTGGCCGACCTCGGGGCCGTTCTCTCCGGCGAGTTCGTCGCCACGGTGCCGGACCATCACGCCGACGAGGTGCCGGCGGTCCAGCGCCACACCGAGCGCCTTGGCGCGCAGCGCCACCTCGTCGACCGGTCGGGAGTGGTCGAGCAACGCCGTGAGCAGGGTGCGGTGGAGCTGCCGTTCCAGCCCCTCGGCGTCGCGGCGGATCAACCGGCCCAGCGCGAGGGTGGACGCGGCCCGCTCGATGAGGATGGTGAGCCGGGTGGGTGGGGCGAGGGCCGCCTCGCCGCCCCGGGCGCTGGGCGCGTCTCCGCTGGCCGGCCAGCGCAGCAGCAACCGCCCCCAGTCCTGTCCGCGGGCGCCGACGACTGTCACCAGCCAGCCGCTGTCCGGGTCGTACGCGGTGCGCCCGGCCGGGCGGATCCGCCGCGAGTGCTGCTCCCAGCCGTCCAGCAGCAGCTCCGCGCTCTCCCCCGCCGGGTCGTACCCGAGAACCTGCCGGGACAGGTTCTCCAGCACCACCGGGCAGCCGGACAGCTCGGCGGCCTGCCGGATCACCTCGGCCGCGTCGGCGCCCTCGACGGAGAGGTCGGTGAACCGCTGGTGGATCTCCTCGGCGGCCCGCAGCTCGGTCAGCTGCGCGTCGACGATCAGCGCGTGCACCGCCTCGGTGATCCGTACGAACGGGGTGGCCCGGCGCAGCTCGACCAGGGGTAGGCCGCGCCGCTCGGCGGCGGCGGCCATCACCCGGGGTACACCGCTGACGTACCGGCGGCCCAGTTCGACGACGAGCCCGGAGACACCGACGTCGGCGAGGTCGCCGATGAACGCGCGCAGTCCCGCGTCGTCGGCCGGCAACCCGATGCCTGTGGTGAGCACCAGCTCACCACCGCCGAGCAGGGTGGCGATGTCGGGCACCTCGGCGACGTGCACCCACCGGACCGGCCGGTCCAGCCCGGCGTCCCCGGCGACCACGCGGGGAGCACCGTGGCGGACGGGGTCCAGGGCGAGGACCTCACGGACGGTAGGGAACACGGCCGACACGCTACCGTCCGTGACCCCGGACCTCGACGTGCCGGGGCCGCTCAGTCGACGCCGAACTCCATGGCGGCGCGGTCGAGCGCCTCGTCGGCGGCGGAGGCGACACCCCGGGAGGCGATGGCCTCCGCGCCGCCCTCGGGCATCGCGCCGATCAGCCCGGTCGAGGCTGCCTGCGCGGCGCCGATCATCCGCTGGGGAGCCGCGCCGCCGACCATGCCGAGGGAGGCGTACTGCTCCAGCTTCGCCCGCGAGTCGGCGATGTCCAGGTTGCGCATGGTGAGCTGGCCGATCCGGTCGGACGGGCCGAACGCCGAGTCCTCGGTGCGCTCCATGGACAGCTTGTCCGGGTGGTAGCTGAAGGCGGGGCCGGTCGTGTCCAGGATCGAGTAGTCCTCGCCCCGGCGCAGCCGCAGCGTCACCTCACCGGTGACCGCCGTGCCGACCCAGCGCTGCAACGACTCGCGCAGCATCAGCGCCTGCGGGTCGAGCCAACGGCCCTCGTACATCAGGCGACCGAGGCGGCGACCCTCGCTGTGGTAGTTCGCCAGCGTGTCCTCGTTGTGGATGGCGTTGACCAGCCGCTCGTACGCGGCGTGCAGCAGGGCCATGCCGGGCGCCTCGTAGATGCCCCGGCTCTTGGCCTCGATGATCCGGTTCTCGATCTGGTCGGACATGCCCAGGCCGTGCCGGCCGCCGATGGCGTTGGCCTCCAGCACCAGGTCGACGGGGCTGCCGAACTCCTTGCCGTTGATCGTCACCGGGCGGCCCTGGTCGAACCCGATCGTGACGTCCTCGGTGGGGATCTCGACCGACGGGTCCCAGAACCGGACGCCCATGATCGGGCTGACCGTCTCGATGCCGGTGTCGAGGTGCTCCAGGGTCTTCGCCTCGTGCGTCGCGCCCCAGATGTTGGCGTCGGTGGAGTAGGCCTTCTCGGTGCTGTCCCGATACGGCAGGCCCCGCTCCAGCAGCCACTCCGACATCTCCTTACGCCCACCCAGTTCGGTGACGAAGTCGGTGTCGAGCCACGGCTTGTAGATCCGCAGCTGCGGGTTGGCCAGCAGGCCGTAGCGGTAGAACCGCTCGATGTCGTTGCCCTTGAAGGTCGAGCCGTCGCCCCAGATCTGGACGTCGTCGGAGATCATCGCCCGCACCAGCAGGGTGCCGGTCACGGCCCGGCCCAGCGGGGTGGTGTTGAAGTACGCCCGCCCGCCGGAGCGGATGTGGAAGGCGCCGCAGGTCAGCGCGGCGAGGCCCTCCTCGACCAGGGCGGCGCGGCAGTCGACGAGCCGGGCGACCTCGGCGCCGTAGCTGAGCGCACGGCCGGGCACCGAGCCGATGTCGGGCTCGTCGTACTGGCCGATGTCGGCCGTGTAGGCGCAGGGGACGGCGCCCTTGTCGCGCATCCACGCGACCGCGACCGAGGTGTCGAGGCCGCCGGAGAAGGCGATGCCGACACGTTCGCCGATGGGCAGGGAGGTGAGAACCTTGGACACGGGGAAGATTATTCAACAAGACGCATGGTCATGCAAGCTGATCGTCCCGACCCAGTTCCCAGAACGCCACCGCCGCGGCCGCGGCGACGTTCAACGAGTCCACGCCGCGCCGCATCGGGACGACCACCCGCACGTCGCTGGCCGCCTGCGCCGCCGCGGTGAGGCCGGGACCCTCGGCGCCGAGCAGCAGCGCCGCCCGCGCGCGCTGCGCCGGGGTCAACCGCTGAATGGGTACGGCATCCGGCGCGGGCGTCATGGCGAGCACTGTGAAACCCGCCTCGCGCACCTCGTCGAGCCCGGTGGGCCAGCGTTCGAGCTTGGCGTACGGCATCGCGAAGACCTCACCCATGCTGACCCGCACGCTGCGCCGGTACAGCGGATCGGCGCAGGACGGCGACAGCAGCACCGCGTCGATGCCCAGCGCGGCGGCGCCCCGGAAGATCGCGCCGAGGTTCGTGTGGTTGTTGACGTCCTCCAGGATCACCACCCGGCGCGCGGCGGCGAGCACCTCGGCCGCCGTCGGCAGCGGGCGGCGGTGGAACGACGCGAGCACCCCCCGGTGTACGTGGAAACCGGTGGCCCGTTGCAGCACGTCCTGCGTGGCGGCGTAGACGGGCGCCTCGCCGGTGTCCAGGTCGGCGAGCTGGTCGACGCGCTTGGCGTCCACCAGGTACGACCGCGCGGGGTAGCCGGCGCGCAACGCCCGGCGCAGCACCAGCTCGCCCTCGGCGATGAACAGGCCGTGCGGAGGCTCCCAGCGGGTGCGCAGCTCGACGTCGGTGAGCGCGCGGTAGTCGGCGATCCGGTCGTCGTCGGGATCGGTGATCTGGTGGACGGGCACCCGACGATTCTGCCGGACGGCCAACCCCCGCTCCGGATGCCGGCCCTGCGGGGTGTTTTGTCCCGTCGGGACGGGGAACGACCGGTGGAGTACCGGACCCGACGGGAAGGACCAGCCAGGTGAGCGCAGACCACACGGCACCGGGCGAAGCGGGCGCGCTCCCCCGGCGACCGACAGTCGCGGACCACATCGTCTCCCGGCTGGCCAGTTGGGGCGTGCGGCGCTACTTCGGCTATCCCGGCGACGGCATCAACGGCCTCACCTCCGCCCTGCAACGCACCAACGAGCGCGCCCAGTTCATCCAGGTCCGGCACGAGGAGACCGCCGGCTTCGCCGCCTCCGCGCACGTCAAGTACGGCGGCGGACCGCTGGGCTGCGCACTGGTGACCAGCGGCCCCGGCGCCATCCACCTGCTCAACGGCCTGTACGACGCCAAGCTCGACCACCAGCCGGTGGTCGCCCTCGTCGGGCACACCGCGGTCACCGCCGAGGGTGGCGGCTACTACCAGGAGGTCGACCTCCTGGCCCTCTACAAGGACGTCGCGGCGGCGTTCCTGGCCCAGCTCGACCACCCGGCGCAGGTGCGTCACCTCGTGGACCGGGCGTGCCGCACGGCGCTGTCCCGGCGTACCGTCACCGCCCTGGTCCTCCCGTCGGACCTGCAGGACGAGCCGGCCATCCCGGATCCGCCGCACGCGCACGGCTACTACCACACCAGCAACGTGCCGAGCAGCACGCCGACAGTTCCGCCGCAGGCCGACCTGCGTCGCGCCGCCGAGGTGCTGCGCGGCGGCGAGCGGGTGGCCATGCTCGTCGGGCAGGGCGCGCTCGGCGCGCAGGACGAGGTCCGCGAGGTCGCCCACCGGCTCGGCGCCGGCGTGGCCACCGCGCTGCTCGGCTTCACCGTCGTCGACCATCGCGAGCCGTGGGTGACCGGCGCGATCGGACTGCTCGGCACCCGGCCCAGCTGGCAGCTCATGACCGGCTGCGACCGGCTGCTGATCGTGGGCAGCAACATGCCGTACTCGGAGTTCTACCCGCCGCCCGGTCAGGCCCGCGCGGTGCAGATCGACCTGGACGGCACCCAGCTCGGGCTGCGCTACCCGACCGAGGTCAACCTGACCGGCGACGCCCGCCCCACCCTGCGGGCGCTACTCGACGAGCTGGGCCCCGGCCCCGGGCCGACCGCCTGGCGGGCCGAGATCGCCGAGGCCACCTCGGCCTGGCGACGCGTCCAGCGCGACCTGGCCGCGCAGAGCGCCGACCCGGTCAACCCGCAACTGCTGTTCAGCGAGCTCAGCGACCGGCTCCCCGACGACGCGATGCTCGCCGTGGACTGCGGCACGGCGACCGCCTGGTACGCCCGGCACGTGCAGGTCCGACCCGGGATGCTGGCCAGCCTCTCCGGCACGCTGCTGTCCATGGGCGGCGCCATGCCGTACGCGCTGAGCGCCAAGTTCGCCCACCCGGACCGGCCACTTGTCGCGCTGATCGGCGACGGGGCGATGCAGATGAACGGCGTCAACGAGCTGATCACCGTGGCGAAGTACTGGCGTGGCTGGGCCGACCCGCGGTTCGTGGTGCTCGTGCTCAACAACCGGGACCTGGCGTTCGTCAGCTGGGAGCAACGTTCCAGCGAGGGGACGCCGATGTTCCCGGACAGCCAGCAGCTGCCGGACATCGGCTACCACCAGTGGGCGCAGGTCCTCGGGTTGCACGGCGAGCTGGTCGACGACCCCGCGCAGGTGCCGGGCGTCTGGGACCGCGCGCTGAGCGCCGACCGGCCGGTCGTCATCAACGCGCTGGTCGATCCGGCCGAGCTGATGCTGCCGCCGCACTTCACCGCCGAGCAGGCGCGCAAGACCGCGGCGGCGGTGCTGCGTGGCGACACCGACTGGGCCGGCATCATCCGACGCGGCCTCCCCGCGACGATCGCCAGCTACCGCCCCCGCCGCCGGGAGCGCTGAACCTGACCTGCTCCCGGTGCCCGCGACGACGCGCACATCGAAGGATTGCCCCAGATCGATCATGGGTACCTGCGTGTCTGCTCACCCACGGGGGTGGCACGAGGGAGCTGACGATGAGATCACCGACAATCAAGAAGCACCTGGTCGCCGTGGTGGCGGTGGCCCTGCTGGCCGGCTGCGGAGGCAAGGGAGAAAGCGCGCCGGAATCCACGGCGCCCGCCGACAACGGTGTCGCCGCGCTCGCGCCGAACGAGGCACTGCAGCGCGCCACGACGGCGGTGCGGAACGCGAAGTCCTACCACCTGGTGGGCGACGTCGACAACGACGGCCAGAAGATGACCCTCGACTTCAAGGTGACCGGCAGCGACCTGGGTGGTCGGGTGTCCACCGACGACGGCACGGTGGAACTGCTCTCCGTGGCCGGTCAGCAGTACATCCGGCCGGACGAGAAGTTCTGGGCGAAGAACCTCGGCGCCCAGGCATCGGGCGAGATCGTGAAGTTGATGGGCGAGAAGTGGGCCAAGGTGTCGAAGAAGGACGACTTCTCCCAGCTGTTCGACATCGCCAACATCGACGAGCTGCTCAAGCCGGACGGCACCCTGACCAAGGGCGCGGCCAAGGAGTTCGACGGCGTCAAGACCATCGGCCTCGTCGACGGCGACAAGAGCGGCACCCTCTACGTCGCCACCACCGGTGAGCCGTACCCGATCCGGATGGAAGGCGACCAGGACACGGCCGGTCAGATCACGTTCAGCGAGTTCGGCGCGACCTTCGACGACGTGAAGGCGCCGCCGGAGGACCAGGTGGTCGACTTCGACCAGTTGAAGAGCAAGAAGTAGACCGACGCAGACCGGCGCCTCCCCACCACGCGGTGGGGAGGCGCCGTCTCGTCGGGGCTCAGCCGCGCCGGTTGTCGAGCCAGCGTTGCAGGGCCGAGCGCGGGTCCTGCTCCCGGGTGGGCTGCTGGCGCTCGGGGACGACCGGGCGCTCCACCGGCCGGCGGGGCTCGCCGGCCAGCTCCTTGCTGGGCGCGACGAACGCCTTCTCCGGCTGACCCTTCACCGCCGTGGCGATGACCCGGGCGACCGCGTCGATCACCTTGCTCTGCACCGCCGAACCCACCGAGTCGGCCGGGTCGTCCGGGTTGACGGCGATGCCGGCGACGGCCACCTGCGGGGTGAAACCGACGAACGTCTCGGTGGAGTTCTCCTCCGAGCTACCGGTCTTGCCGGCCACCGGCCGACCGTCGAGGATGTCGTTCACACCGGTGGCGGTGCCACCGTTGCACTGCCCGTACGGCGACTGCTGGCCCACCGGGCAGCGGGCCGCGTCCGTCGCGGCGCGCGCCACGTCGGCGTCCAGGACCCGCTTGCAGGACGGCTGGCCGACCGGCACCTTCGCGCCCTTCGCGTCGGTCACCGAGACCACCGGCACCGGCGTGCAGTAGGTGCCCTCGGCGGCCACCGTGGCGTACGCGTTGGCCAGGTCAAGCGGGGTCGTGGCCGCCACGCCGAGGGTGAACGAACCCCAGTTCGCGGCGTTGTCCTTGGCGAAGGCGGCGTCCGAGTCGGCGCGGAAGGTGATGCCGAGCCGCTGCGCCATCTCGACGACCTTCTCCTGCCCGACCTGCTCGGCCAGCCAGACGAAGTAGGTGTTCACCGACCGGCCGAAGCCGTCCCACATCATCCGGTACCCGTCCATCCAGTCCGGGTTGGCGTTCGCCGGGCACCACTTGCCGTCGCAACTGCCCGGTCCTTCGGCGGCGTACCGGGTGGGCAGCTTGGCGGGCGCGTCGAACCCGGTGGAGAGGGTACGGCCCGACTCCAGCGCGGCGAGCATGGTGAACAGCTTGAACGTCGAACCCGCCTGGTACCCGTCGACACTGGCCCCGCCGGAGATCAACGGGTTGACGGTGTTCGGGTAGTTCGCCTGCCCGGCCGGGTTGTCGGCCAGGCTGTAGTGCCTGTTGACCGCCATCGCCAGCACCCGACCGGTGCCCGGCTGCACGGCCGCGATCGGCAGGGCGCGCTTGTTGTCGTACCCGTACACCTTGGTGGCCTGCTGTTGCGCGGTGGCCTGGACCTGCGGATCGAGCGAGGTGACGACGGTGTAGCCGCCCGAGCGCAGGGCCTGCTCGCGCTCCGCGGTGGTGGCGCCGAAGGCCGGCTGGGTCAGCCACCACTGGCGCAGGTAGTCACAGAAGTAGCCCCAGTCGTCGTGGCCCTGGGCGACTGCGGTGCAACCGTTGGGCTGGGCTGTCGGGTGCAGGGTCAGCGGCTCCGCCTTGGCCTGCGCGGCCTGCGCTGCGGTGATCGCGCCGGTGGCGACCATCGAGTCCAGCACGTACGACCGGCGGGCCAGCGCCTGGTCCTTGTCGCCGCCGATCGGGCTGTACGCGTCCGGGGACTGCACCAGGCCGGCGAGCAACGCCGACTCGGCGAGGGTCAGCTTCGCGGGCGGCTTGCCGAAGTAGCGCTGGCTGGCCGCCGCGATCCCGTACGCCCCGGAGCCGAAGTAGGCGATGTTCAGGTACCGGTTGAGGATCTCGTCCTTGCCGAGGCTCTTGTCGAGCGCGCCCGCGTACCGGATCTCCTGGAGCTTGCGGCCGACGGTCGGGTCGGTGGCGGCGGCGCGCTCCTCCGGCGTGCGGGTGGGGTCGGTCTTGAGCACGTTGCGGACGTACTGCATGGTCAGCGTGGAGCCGCCCTGCTCGGTGCCGCCGCCCTTGACGTTGGCGACCAGCGCTCGGGCCAGGCCCCGCAGGTCCGCGCCGCCGTGGTCGTAGAACCGCCGGTCCTCGGCCGCCACGATCGCCTGGCGCATCACCGGGGCGACGTCCGCCAGCGCGACGTCGGTGCGGTTCACGTCGTAGAACGTGGTGAGCAGCGTCTTGCCGTCGTTGGCGTAGAGGTACGAGCGCTGTGGAGTGGCCGGGGTCTTCAGCGAGGCCGGCAACGCGGCGTACGAGCCGATCGCGGCGCGCGCGGCGAACCCGACCAGCAGGTTGCCCGGGAGCGCGGCGACGGCCAGGACGAGCCCGGCCAGCACGCCGGCGAGCAGCACGGTGAACAGCCGCGACAGCGGCGAGCGAGAGGCGGCCATGCTCCCCAGGATTGCCACATATAACGCCAACCGACCACCCCGAAAACCCAACTGTCACCAACTTCACGCCCCACGGCCCCCTCCCCGGACCACGTTGATCATGAAGTTGTTGCCACGACACGCCGAGGTGGAGGGCAACAACCTCATGATCAACGGCGTGGGATCAGGGCGTTGGGGTGCTCAGGCTGGCGTTGGCGGCGTCTCTCGCGGTTTCGCGGGGCATCAGGCGGCCGGAGCGGTAGCCGATGCCGATGCCGGCGATCAGCACGAAGATCGCGCCGAACGTCTGGAGCGAGCCGATCAGGGCACCCCCCAGGCCGAGCAGCGGTGCGGCGATGATCAGCATAACGCCGTCGCCGAGGCTGAAGGTGCCGGAGCGGGCCACGGCCCAACCGGTGAGGAACCAGCCCACGCTGTAGAACGTGGCGCCGAGCAGGACCAGCGAGCGCGCGGTGGTGCCGAAGACGGGCGTCTGCTCCTCGAGCCCGGCGAAGGGCAGCATCAGCACGGTGCCGGCGATGCTGACCAGCAGACCGGCGGCGGCCACCCGGCGGCTGCGCGTGGCGGCCAGCAGGCCGGTGAGGGCCAGGAGCGCGAGCAGGCCCAGCCACACCGCGGCCACCCAGCCGACCAGATACACGGCCCGACCGTTGGCGGGATAGGGGTCGTTGCCCACCCCGCCGTCGCTGGCCATCGCCACGACGCCGTAGAGAATGGCGTACGCGGGCAGCAGCCACACCGCGGCCCGCGCGAACCGGCGTACCGACCAGGCCCAACTGGCATTCGTGGCCGGGGCGCCCGGGGTCGGCTCACCCACGAAGGGCAGTACGCCGAAACCTCCACCGGTGCTGCGGGAGCCCAGCGGGGCGACCGGGTCGTGCGCGCCGGGCACCGGGGCCGAGGACCACATCCGATTCGCCGGATCCTTCATGCGTCACCTCGCTCGTCCGCGAGCGGTGCGAGACGCGCCGGGGCGCCCCGATTGCCTGGTCACCACCCGTCCTAGGACCGATCGTGGCAGGCATCGGAGCGCCCCATGAGTCTTTCTCGCATTTAGCCGGCCGGCTGGCCGGCGTCCTGCGTCAGCCGCGCTCGCGCTGGTCGGCCGGGTCCTCGGTCAGGCTGGCCGGGGTGACCGGCTCCGGCGCGGGCAGCCCCTGCGGCTTGTTGCCGCCGGTGGCCTGCGCCTCGGCGACGCGTACCTCGTCGTGGATCTGCTGGGCGGCGTCCGCCGCGGCCTGCGCCGCCTCCGCCGCCTCGCGCTCCACCTGGCTCGCGTGGTCGGCCGCCTCCGGCGCGGGCAGGTCCCCGACCATCTTGCTCAGCCCACCGAGCGCGCCACCCATGCCCTCCAGGGCCTTGGTCAGCTCCGCCGGCACGATCCAGACCTTGTTGGCGCTGCCCTGGGCGATCTGCGGGAGGGCCTGCAGGTACTGGTAGGCGAGGACCTTCTGGCTCGGGTTCGCCTGGTGGATCGCGTCGAACACCGTACGGATCGCCTTCGCCTGACCCTCGGCCTGCAGGATCCGGGCCTGCCGGTCACCGTCGGCCCGCAGCACCGCGGACTGCTTCTCACCCTCGGCGGTGAGAATCTGCGACTGCTTGTGCCCCTCGGCGGTCAGGATCGCGGCGCGGCGGTCCCGCTCGGCGCGCATCTGCTTCTCCATCGAGTCGCGGATGCTGGCCGGCGGCTCGATCGCCTTGATCTCCACCCGGGTCACCTTGATGCCCCAGCGGCCGGTGGTCTCGTCCAGCACGCCGGACAGGTGCCGGTTGATCTCGTCCCGGCTGGTCAGGGCCCGCTCCAGGTCCAGCGAGCCGATCACGTTACGCAGCGTGGTGACGGTCAGCTGCTCGATGGCCTGCAGGAAGCTGGAGATCTCGTACGTCGCCCGGACCGAGTCGACCACCTTGAAGTAGAGAACGGTGTCGATCGAGACCACCAGGTTGTCCGAGGTGATCACCGGCTGCGGCGGGAAGCTGACCACCTGCTCCCGCATGTCGACCTTGGTGCGCACGGCGTCGATGAACGGCACCAGCAGGTTGAGGCCGGGGCTGAGGGTGCGCTTGTACTTGCCGAGCCGTTCCACCACGTCCTGACGCTGCTGCGGCACGATCCGCACCGCCTTGGCCAGCGTAATCACGGCGATCAACGCCACCGCGATGATCAGCACACCTATGACCGTCATCGGTTCACCCTCTCGCTTCCGGCAGCTCGCCGGCGGAAGAAACATCGTCCTGCCACACCAGGGCCGTCGCGCCCCGGACCTTTATCACCCGAACCCGTTGACCGGGCTCGAAAGTCTGCGTCGTGTCGTACGACCGGGCGGTCCACAACTCACCGTCGATCTTGACCAGGCCGTGCTCAGCGTCCACCCGTTCCAACACCAGTGCCGTGGAGCCCTCGATCGCCTCCACGCCGAACGGCTGTTCGCCGCTCTCCAGCGCGGAGCGGCTGTGCCGCTTGATCACCGGCCGCACCACCACCAGACTCAGCGCGGACACCACCGCGAAGACCAGCGCCTGCACGGCCACCGGAGCACCCAGGGCCGCTGCGCCGGCGGCGGCGAACGCGCCGACCCCGAACATGATCAGAAATAGCGTCGTCGTGAAGATCTCGGCGACGGCCAGCAGCACTCCCAAAACGATCCACACCACGGCGTCCACCCCACGATCGTGACACGCAAATGCACGCGCGACCTGCCCGCGAAGATCAGTACGCTCGGCGAAGCCCTTTTCGACCCACCAAAACACCACGAATCGGCGGCCCGACCCGAGGAGATCGCATTGACCCTGCTACCCGAAACCGCCCGACAGATCGACACCCGGGTCGCCCAGGCACAGGCCGACGGCCGCACCCCGTCGCTGGTGCTGGGCGTGGTCCGCGACGGCACACTTGCACACCTGGCCGTCGCCGGCGAATACCCCCGCCCGGACGTCGACCTCCAGTACCGGTTGGGCTCGATCAGCAAGACGATGACCGCCACCCTGATCATGCAGTTGCGCGACGCCGGCCGACTGGACGTCGACGACCCGCTGGAGCAGCACCTGCCGGGCACCGGTGTGGGCAAGCTCACCCTGCGCCAACTGCTCAGCCACGGCAGCGGCATCCAACGCGAACCCGAGGGCGACTGGTGGGAGCGGGCCGCGGGCGTCGACCTGACCACCCTGCTCGCCGAGGTCAACGCCGGCAAGATCGCTTACCCGCCGCACCGCACGTACCACTACTCGAACCTGGCGTACGGGCTGCTCGGCGGTTTGCTCGAACGCCTCACCGGGAGGTCCTGGGCCGACCTGCTCGACGAGCGGATCCTCACCCCGCTGGGCCTGCGCCGCACCACCTACGCGGCCACCGAGCCGTACGCCCGCGGTTACGTCGTCCACCCCTGGCACGGCACGCTGCGCGAGGAGCCCCGTACCGACACCGGCGCCATGGCCCCCGCCGGGCAGCTCTGGTCGACGATCGAGGACCTGGGCCGCTGGGCCGCGTTCCTCGCCGACCCGGACCCGTCGGTGCTGGCCGCCGAGACCCTGACCGAGATGTGCGCCCCCGTGATGATCAGCGACCTCAACTCCTGGACCGGCGGGCACGGCCTGGGCCTGGAGCTCTACCGGGACGGCGAGCGCGTGTACGTCGGACACGGCGGCTCGATGCCCGGATACGTGGCCGCCCTCGTGGTACACCGGCCCACCCGTACCGCTGTGGTCGGCTTCGCCAACTCCTACGCCTTTCCGATCACTAGGCTCGCCCGCCAGTTGCTGACCACGGTGCTGGACGCCGAACCGGCGTTCCCGCAGCCGTGGCGGCCGGCCACCGCCGCGCCGGACGCCGGGTCGGCCGAGCTGACCGGCCGCTGGTGGTGGATGGGCACATCGCTGGACCTGCACCGGGACGCGGGTGACCTGGTGGCCCACGTACGCGGCGAGAGGGTCAGCCGGTTCGTCCCCGAGCGCCCGGACCGCTGGCGGGGACGTTCCGGCCCGGAGGACGGTGAGATCCTCACCGTCCACCGCGACGAGCAGGGCGCAGCGGTGGCGCTGGACATCGCCACCTTCGTCTACACCCGCAGCCCCGACCAGGAGCCCTGACCGCCGCCCTGCCCGGCGGTGACGGGGCGGCCGGCGGCGGGGCGGCGGGCGGCAGGCGGCGGTCAGGCTGGCTCGGTGACGAAGTCGATGAGGCGTTCCATGGCGTTGATCAGAGGGGTCTCCACGTCGGCGAAACTGTTCACCCGGGACAGGATGTGCCGCCACATGTCGGCCGGCTCGGCCACCCCGAGGGCCGCGCAGACCCCCTCCTTCCACGGCTGCCCCGGCGGCACGACCGGCCACGCCGCGATACCCAGTGCCGCCGGTTTGACCGCCTGCCAGACATCCACGTACGGGTGGCCGGTCACCAGGACGTACGGCGAGTTGACCCGGGCCACGATGCGGCTCTCCTTGCTGCCCGGCACCAGGTGGTCGACGAGCACGCCGAGGCGTCGGGTCGGGCCGGGACCGAAGTCGCGTACGTCGGCGTCCAGGTCGTCGATGCCGTCCAACGGCTCGACCACCACACCCTCGATCCGCAGGTCGTCGCCCCAGATCCGCTCGACCAGGGCGGCGTCGTGGATGCCCTCCACCCAGATCCGGCTGGCCTTGGCCACCTGGGCGCGAACATTGTCCACCGCCACCGAACCGGACGCGGTACGTCGGCGGGCCGCCGGCACCGGGGCGCGGCTCGGGCGGCGCAGCGTCACCGGACGGCCGTCGAGCAGGAACGCCGCGGGCAGCAGCGGGAAGTTGCGCCGCCGGCCGTGCCGGTCCTCCAGGACCACCGCGCCGGCCTCGAAGCCCACCACCGCCCCGCAGAACCCGGAGTCGGCGTCCTCCACCACGAGATCCGGTTCGGCGTCCACCTCGGGGGTGACCTTCCGCCGCCGCCAGTCCCCCGCCAGCACGTCCTCGCCGTATCGCCCCGCCATGTCGATCACGCTAACGTCCCCACCAGCGCGCCGCCCCCCGACACACCGCCCCGGCCATCGATCAGGGAGTGGATTCGAGGCATCCCAGGGTGCTCTCGACCGGCGCCGGCCAGGCGGAGTCCTTGAGGCCGAGGGCGTCGCGCAGGTACGCCCAGGTGAGCCGCTGGAGCAGAGCGACCCGCTCGGGGCTCTCGTCCGTCGTCTCCCTGGCCTCGTAGTCGGAGATGCCGCCGAGCGAGTGCTCCGCCCCGAACAACGTGAGCAGGCTCTTGCTCCCCGGGCTCAGGTGGTACGCGTCGGTGAACCAGTCCGGCCCACGGACCGACAGCGGGGAGTCGTCCCGGTCGCCCGCGACGACGAGGGTCGGGGTGTGCATGGTGGCGAAGCTCGGGCTCATGAAGGGGAAGTGCTCGGCCGCGAACGGAGAGAGGTCGGCCCCGCCCCGGCCGGTCACGGCCAGCAGGACGCCTGCCGTGATCCGTGGGTCGCGCATGTCCTCTCCGGGGTTCTGATCGGCGTCGAGGACTCGGGCTCCCAGCAGGGTGCTCGCCGTCTGGGCGCCCCAGGAGTGGCCGGCGACGGCGATCCGGGTGCGGTCGAGCCGTCCGGCGAGGCCGGGGACTGACGACTCCAGCAGGTCGAGGTGGTCGAGGCTGCGCGTCAGGTCGTCCACCCGGATGCGCCAGATCGCCGGGGTGCGGGGGTCGTCGGGCGGAAGGTTCAGCCGCCGTGAGTCGAGATGGGTGGGCTGGATGACGACGAAACCGTGCGAGGCCCAGAAGTCGACAAGCGGACCGTACAGGGTGGCCGCGCCACCGAAGCCGTGCGAGAAGACGATGACCGGCAGTTCGTGGCCGGTCGTGGGCGCGGAGACGCGTACGTGCAGATCGTCGCCGCGGTCCGGGGCCGGCACCGTGACGGGGTGGACGGAGACCACAGGCGTGGGCTCGGGCATTGCGTGCATGATCGCTCCTGGTTGACTTGGTGTCCGCCTGCCGTTCCTGGCATGCTGCATAGGCGGAACTCGGTTCCGTTAAAACATACGGAACATGGTTCCGTTTTCCAAGGGATGTGACGGGGGTAACGGTGACCGGCACGGAGGCGGGTGCCCCGCGCAAGCGGCGGGCTGATTCGCGGCGCAACGAGACGGCGCTCCTGGAGGCGGCCGCCGCGGCATTCGTCGCCTCTGGAGTCAATGCGCCGGTGCGTGACATCGCCGCCAGGGCCGGCGTCGGCGTCGGGACGATCTACCGCCACTTCCCGACCCGCGCCGACCTGATCGTCGCGGTGTACCGACACCAGGTGGAGGCATGCGCCGCGGCCGGCCCGGTGCTGCTCGCGGAGAGCGCCACCCCGCACGCCGCCCTGGCGAGCTGGATCCACCTCTTCGTCGACTTCCTGGTCACCAAGCACGGCCTCGCCGAGGCGATGCGGTCCGACGACGCCGCCTTCCAGACGCTGCACGCCTACTTCCTCGACCGACTCGTCCCCGTCTGCGCCGAACTGCTCGACGCCGCCAGCACGGCCGGCGAGATCATTCCCGACATGGACGCCCTCGTCCTGATGCACGGCGTCGGCAACCTCTGCATCGGCGCGGACAACCCTGGCTACGACGCGCGCCTCATGGTCGGCCTGGTCATCGCGGGTCTGCGGCTGCGCTAGCGCTCCGGGAGGCACACGGTCGGGGCCGCGGCGCCGCCGAATGACGGTCGACAGCGGATCAGCGAGCCGCGCCGCGGACGAGGATCGGGCGAAGGGGGCAGTTCGGGGCAGGCAGGGCGGCCGGAGCGGCAGTCGAGACAGGGCCACCGATGACCACGTACCCTTTCGGCATGTCCACCCCCGCAACGGGCGCGGCCACGCTTGCGCCGCGCCGGTCGAGCCGGTTCGTTGCCTGGGTGCGCGCGTGGCGTGCCGGGCTGGTGCCGTACGACGAGGTCGCCGACGCCATCGCCGGTGACGAGGAGCATCTCGTTGCGGACGCCCCCGGCACCTGGACCGACGTCCCGCTGGGTGCCGCGCTGCCCACCCTGGCCAAGCTCTCCCCCGACGAGATCCGTCTGGTGCTGCCCGCGCCGGGCGACCCGCGGGGTCTGCCCGGTCCCGGGGACTTCGCCGGGGCGGCGCTGGTGGCCGGCGAGGCGGTGGTGGCCGGCGGGCTGGGTCTGATCCCGCAGGTGCGCAGCCACACGTCCGGCTCGGGGGACTGTTTCGAGACGGTGCTGTGGCGGGTGTACCCGCTGCCGGCCAACGCCCCGGCCGCCTCGCTGTCGCTGCCCGGCGCCGCCGAGGCGGAGGCCGAGCTGGCCGCCGCACTGGCCGAGACGACAGCCGCGCTGACCCGGCTCGACGTGGCCCAGTGGCGGCCCGAGTTGGCCGGAGCGCTGGCCGCGCTGCGCCGCCCGGACGGCGCCACCGATCTGCCACCCGGCTTCGACCCGCGGGCCCGCCGGCTCTTCGCCAGGGCCGCGGTGCTCGACCGGGTGCTCGCGCTGGCCGGGCACGCCGCGCCCGGTGGCGCGATCAACAACTACGAGGCCCAGCAGCGCGACGCCGCGCTGCGCCCGCTCACCACGGCCTGTCGGCAGGCGCTGGTCGCCGCCTGCAACGCCCCGCTACGCCCCTGACCCCACACCGCGTCGATCTTGCACTTTGTGTCGCGGCACAACGGGCATCCCGGCCATACCGGCGACAGCAAGTGCAAGATCGGCGAGAGCGGGGCGCGGTCAGACCTCGTCGAGCAGGTCGGCCACCGAGTTGATGATCCGGGACGGTCGGTACGGGTAGCGCTCCGCCTCGGTACGGCTGCTGATGCCGGTGAGCACCAGGATCGTCTCCAGCCCAGCCTCCAGACCGCAGAGGATGTCGGTGTCCATCCGGTCGCCGATCATCGCGGTGGTCTCCGAGTGCGCGTTGATGGTGTTCAGCGCGGAGCGCATCATCATCGGGTTCGGCTTGCCGACGAAGTACGGCTCCACCCCGGTCGCCTTGGAGATCATGGCAGCGACCGAGCCGGCGGCGGGCAGGGCGCCCTCCACGGACGGGCCGGTCACGTCGGGGTTGGTGCAGATGAACCGGGCCCCGTCGTTGATCAGCCGCACCGCCTTGGTGATCGCCTCGAAGCTGTAGGTGCGGGTCTCGCCGAGCACCACGTAGTCCGGGGCGAAGTCGGTGAGCACGTAGCCGACCGCGTGCAGCGCCGTGGTCAGGCCGGCCTCTCCGATGACGTACGCGGTGCCACCCGGCCGCTGGTCGGCGAGGAACTGGCCGGTGGCCAGGGCGGAGGACCAGATCGACTCCTCCGGCACGTCCAGGCCCATCCGGCTCAACCTGGCGGTGAGGTCCCGCGGGGTGTAGATCGAGTTGTTGGTCAGCACCAGGAACGGCTTGCCGGAGGCGCGCAGCCGGTTGATGAACTCCGGTGCGCCGGGCACCGGCTGGCCCTCGTGCACCAGCACGCCGTCCATGTCGGTGAGCCAGCTCTGCACGGGCTTGCGGTCATGCATCGGTGCTCCCAGCGGGCGTCGGACGGCGGGTCGGAACACAGCAGACGGTGGGGCAGGTGTCCCACATCGGCAGCTCGCCGAGACGGCGACGCAGCTGCGCGCCGTCCGGGTCGGTCCGCTCGGTGACCAGCTCCCGGACCATTGTCACGAATCGCGGGTCGATGCCCGGGGTGCCCGCCCGGACGAAGTCCAGGCCGAGCTGCTTGGCCGTCTCCAGTGCCTCGGTGTCGAGGTCCCACACCACTTCCAGGTGGTCGGAGACGAACCCGATCGGGCTGACCACCACGCTCGTGGTGCCGCCCTCGGCGAGGGTGCCCAGGTGGTCGTTGATGTCCGGCTCCAGCCACGGCACGTGCGGGGGGCCCGAACGGCTCTGCCAGACCAGGTCGTACGCCAGGTCGGGGGCGGCGGCAGCGGCCACCAGCGCGGCGGCCTCCCGCAGTTGCGCCTCGTACCGGCCGCCGTGCGGGCCGGCGTTGGCCGCCATCGAGGTGGGGATGGAGTGGGCGGTGAACACCAGCCGGGTGGTGTCCCGCCGGGCCGGGTCGAGCTGGCCCAGCGCGGCACGGACGGCGTCGACGTGCGGCTCGATGAAGCCGGGATGGTCCCAGAACTGGCGGATCTTCTCGATCACCGGGGCGTCCGGGCCGACGGCGGCGCGGGCGGCGGCGATGTCCTCCTGGTACTGCCGGCAGGACGAGTAGCCGCCGTACGCGCTGGTGACGAAGGCCAGCGCCCGGGTCACCCCGTCGTCGCGCATCTGTGTCACGGTGTCGGCGAGCATCGGGTCCCAGTTGCGGTTGCCCCAGTAGATGGGCAGGTCGAGACCGTGCGCGGCGAAGTCGGCGCGGACGGCGGCCAGCAACTCGCGGTTCTGCTGGTTGATCGGGGACACCCCGCCGAAGTGCTGGTAGTGCTCGGCGACCTCGGCCAGCCGCTCGGGCGGCACGCCTCGGCCGCGGGTCACGTTCTGCAGGAACGGCATCACATCCTCGGGCCGTTCGGGCCCGCCGAAGGACACCAGCACCACCGCGTCGTACGCCATGGGGTCATTCTCGCCCCTCGGCCGCGACGGCCCGGCGACGCCCCCTGGTCCGGACGCGTGGATCACGCGGACGGCGACCAGGGAGCGTCGCGGCGCAGCGTCAGGAACCGACGGCGTGGTAGCCGCCGTCGACGTGCACGATCTCGCCGGTGGTGGCCGGGAACCAGTCCGAGAGCAGCGCCAGGCAGGCCCGGGCGGCCGGCTCCTGGTCGGTGAGGCTCCAGCCCAGCGGCGCCCGCTCGGCCCACGCCTCCTCGAACTGGTCGAAGCCGGGGATCGACTTCGCGGCGATGGTGCGCAGTGGCCCGGCGGCGACCAGGTTGCTGCGGATGCCCTGCTTGCCCAGGTGCATGGCGAGGTAGCGGGACGCGGACTCCAGGCCGGCCTTGGCCACGCCCATCCAGTCGTAGACCGGCCACGCCTTCGTGGCGTCGAAGGTCAGGCCGACCACCGCGCCGCCGGCCGACATCAGCGGCAGCGCCGCCATCGCGAGGGACTTGTACGAGAAGGTGGAGACGTGCAGGGCGGTCGCCACGTCCTCCCAGGGCGCGTCGAGGAACCCGCCCCCGAGGCAGCTCTGCGGGGCGAAGCCGATCGAGTGCACGACGCCGTCGAGGCCGTCGACGTGCTCCCGTACCCGGTCGGCGAGGCTGGCCAGGTGCTCGGTGTTGGTCACGTCGACCTCGATCACCGGGGCGGGCTCGGGCAGCCGCTTGGCGATCCGCTCGACCAGGGAGAGCCGTCCGAAGCCGGTCAGCACGACCTGCGCGCCGTTCTCCTGGGCGAGTTTCGCCACCGAGAAGGCGATCGAAGCCTCGGTGATCACACCGGTGACGAGCAGCCGCTTACCGGCGAGCAGTCCGGACATGCAGGGTTTCCTCCGTACGTTGTCGAAGCGCTGGTCAGTGGCCCATGCCGAGGCCGCCGTCGACCGGGATCACGGCGCCGGAGACGTACCCGGCGCCGTCCGAGGCCAGCCAGGTGACCACGGCGGCCACCTCGTCCGGGCTGGCCATGCGGCCGGCCGGGATGGACTTGCGGATCTCCGCCTTGCGGTCGTCGCTGAGGCTGGCGGTCATGTCGGTGTCGATGAAGCCGGGCGCCACCACGTTCGCGGTGATGTTGCGGCTGCCCAGCTCACGGGTGATCGAGCGGGCCACGCCGACCAGGCCGGCCTTGCTGGCGGCGTAGTTGACCTGACCGGCGCCGCCGGAGAGGCCCACCACCGAGGAGATGAAGATCATGCGGCCCCACTTGGCCCGCAGCATCTTGCCCGAGGCCCGCTTCGCGACCCGGAACGCGCCGGTGAGGTTGGTGTCCAGCACACCGGTGAACTGCTCCTCGGACATCCGCAGCAGCAGGGTGTCGTCGGTCATGCCGGCGTTGGCGACCACCACCTCGACCGGCCCCAGCTCGGCCTCGACGGCGGTGAACGCGGCGTCGATCGAGGCCGCGTCGGTGACGTCGGCGCGCACGCCGAACAGCCCGTCGGGGGCGTCGCCGCTGCGGTGGGTGACGGCCACCCGGTCGCCCTGCTTGGCGAAGGCCTGCGCGATGGCCAGGCCGATCCCCCGGTTGCCCCCGGTCACCAGCACGGTACGGGCCACTGTTCCCCCTTGCTCAGCTGATCTCAGTCGCTGGCGAGCCTAGGCGTTACCCACAGGTAAGCGCTAACGGGAGCCGCGTCACACCGGGGTACGACACCGGGATCAACCCCTGGTGGCACGCCCCGTGACGGGCTCTGCCCGTAGCCTCCGGGTGGTGAACCGGCAACCGATCGCCGTGGCCCTGCGGGCGCTGCGGCAGACCCTGTGGGGCCCGGACGCCCCGCCCGGTCGACCGCTGCTGGCCCGCTGGCCCCGGCTGGCCCGCCCCGCCGCCCCGGTCGGGCTGCTGGCCGCGCTCGGCCTCTTCTGGATCACGTTCGCCGTGGAGAGCGACTGGGGTCTGCCGGCGCCGGTCGCGGTGCTGTTCGCGGCGATGACGGTGGCGCCGCTGCTGGCGCTGCCCCGGCGTCCGCTGCTGGCCTGGCGGCTCACGGTGCTGGCCCTGCTGGTGTGCACGTTCAACGCGCCGGCCGGCCTGCCCGGGCCGTGGACGCCGCCGCTGGCGCTCGGCTCGGTAGCGGTGGTCGCGGTGGTCGTCGCGCGGGTCGACCGGCCGGTGCTGGCCTGGGTGGTGGCGATCACCGCGGTGCCGGTGCTCACCCTGGCGCACCCGGAGAACCGGGCCGCCGTCCTGGCGCTGCTCGGCGCGCTGGCGATCGTCGGTGACCTGATCCGGCGCAACCGGCTGTCCCGGCGGGCGCTGGCCGCGCAGACCGAGCTGAGCGAGCGGGAGCAGGAACGCCGCGCGGTGCTGGAGGAGCGCACCCGGATCGCCCGCGAGCTGCACGACGTGGTGGCCCACCACATGTCGCTGATCGCGGTGCAGGCCGAGACCGCGCCGTACCGGTTGACCGACGTGCCGGCGCCGGCGGCCGCCGAGTTCGCCGCCATCGCCGGCTCGGCCCGTGACGCGCTCACCGACATGCGGCGGCTGCTGGGGGTGCTGCGCAGCGAGGCCACCGGCCCGCAGACCGCTCCGCAGCCCGACCTGACCGACCTGGGCCCGATGGTGGACGCGGCCCGCCGCGCCGGACTGCCGGTGACCCTGGACGTCGATTCGCTGGGTGACGGGCGGGTGCCCGCGCCGGTCGGGCTGGCCGCGTACCGCATCGTGCAGGAGGGGCTGGCGAACGCGGCCCGGCACGCGGCCGGCGCCGCGGTGCGCGTCACCGTCCGCGCCCGTCAGTCCGGTCTGGGAGTACGCGTCGAGAACTCCCCGACCGACGCCCGACCGACCGCCGACGGCAGTCCGGGGCACGGGCTGACCGGCATGCGGGAGCGGGCCACCTCACTGGGCGGTACGTTCACCGCCGGGCCGCTGCCCGACGGCGGTTACGCGGTGGCGGCCGACCTGCCGTACGAGGCGCAGAGCGGAGACGCATGATCAAGGTGCTGATCGCCGACGACCAGGCGATGGTCCGGCAGGGCTTCGGCGCTTTGCTCGCCGCCCAGCCGGACCTGCTCGTGGTGGGTGACGCCGCCGACGGCGCGCAGGCAGTCGCCGCCACCCGCCGGCTCGACCCGGACGTGGTGCTGATGGACGTGCGGATGCCGGTCATGGACGGGTTGGAGGCCACCCGCAAGCTGCTCGGCGACCGCTCGGCGCAGCGCCCCCGGGTGCTCATCCTCACGACGTTCGACCTGGACGACTACGTGTACGAGGCGCTGCGCGCCGGTGCCAGCGGTTTCCTGCTCAAGGACGCGCCGGCGGCCGACCTGGTGCAGGCGGTGCGGGTGGTGGCGGCCGGGGACGCGTTGCTCGCCCCGGCGGTGACCCGCCGGCTGATCGCCGAGTTCGCGGCCCGCCCGGACCGCCGTCGACCCCGCCCGACCGACCTGGCCGGGCTCACGCCCCGCGAGACCGAGGTGCTGCGGTTGATCGCCCGGGGTCGCAACAACGCGGAGATCGCCGGTGACCTGGTGGTAGCGGAGCAGACGGTGAAGACGCACGTGGGGCGGATCCTCGGCAAGCTGGGGCTGCGCGACCGGGCCCAGGCCGTGGTGCTGGCGTACGAGACGGGTCTGGTCGCCGCCGGCGAGTAGCCCCACAGGGCCAGCCGCGAAACGGCTCCCCGGTGCGACGCCCGCGACCCGGGCGCCCCCGCACTCTCCCTCCGGACGACAAACCGGAGGGAGAACGTGATGCGACGACGAGGTGCCGCCCGCTTCGCACTGAGCGCACTGCTCGGCGTGAACCTGGTCCTGCCCACCCGGCCGGAGCCGGTCGCGGCGGCGGGATTCGTCGAGGCCTACCCGGTCACCGCCGCGGCGATGCGCGCGGCCGGCCCCCCGTACGCGGACTGGGCGGCCGACGGACGCCGGTTCCTGCTGTTCGACGAGCGCGGTGACGGCCGCGCGGTCGAGGTGATCGGCGACCTGGCCGGCGCGGACCGCATCGCCGTGCTGGTGCCGGGGGTGGGCAGCACGCTTGCCGACTTCGACCGCGGGTTGGGCGGGGTGGCCCGGCGGGCACCTGCGGTGCAGGCCACGCAGCTGTACGGGCAGCTGCGGTCGACCGACCCGGCGGCGCGGGTCGCGGTGCTGGCCTGGTTGGGCTACGACCCGCCCGACGGGGTGCTGACCGCCGTCAACGACACCAGCGCCCGGCGTGGGGCGGTCGGGCTGGCCGGGCTGCTGCGGGAACTGGCCGCGCGTCGCCCCGACGCGACGATCACGGTGATCGGGCACAGCTACGGGGCGTTGGTGGCGGCGCTGGCGACGACGCACGCCCCGGCGCAGGTGACCGACGTGGTCAGCCTCGGTGGCGTCGGCGCCGGGGTGCAGCGCGCCGCCGACCTGCGCGACGGGTTGCGGTTCTGGGCGGCCGAGGCGCCGTCGGACTGGATCCGCCGGGTGCCACCGGTGCGGCTGCCCGGCCTCGGCTACGGGCGGCGCCCTGGCGATCCGGCGTTCGGCGCCCGGCCGCTGCCCGTGGACGGGGTGTCCGGGCACGACGGCTACCTGGCGACCGGCAGCGCCACCCTGGCCGCGGTCACGGCTGTCGTGCTGGGCGCCGCCCCGACCGGGGACGCCCGGTGAGCCGCGACCGCGCGGTCGACGCGCTGCGGGCGTACGCGATCGGTGGTGTGGTGCTCGGGCACTGGCTGGTCACCGGTCTGGTGCTGGCCGGCGACGGCGGGCTGCACCAGGCCAGCCCGCTGACCATGCTGCCCGACCTGCGCCCGGTGACCTGGGTGTTGCAGACGCTCGGCCTGTTCTTCTTCGCCGCCGGCTTCGGCTCGGCCCGGTCGCTGGCGCGTCACCAGGGCGGGACGGGTCGGTGGCTGGCCCGCCGGTCGCGCCGGCTGCTGCTGCCCGCGGTGGCCCTGCTGGGCGTCGGTGCGGCAGTGCTGCTGGCCGCCACCGTGGCGGGCGCACCCGACGACACGCTCGCCGTCGGGCTGCGGCTGGCGGTCAGCCCGCTCTGGTTCCTGGTGCCGCTGCTGCTCCTGGTGGCGGTGAGCGGCCCGCTGCGCGCCGCCGTACGCCGGTGGGGGTTGGTTCGCTGCGTCGTGCCGGCGGTAGCCGTGGTGGCGGCGAGCGACGTGGCGGTCCGCGTCCTGCCGGACGGCGTGGCGGTGGCACCGGTCAGCGTGGTGGCGGCCTGGGCGGTGCCCTACCTGCTGGGCCTGGCGTACGCCGATGGGCGCCTGGCCGGGCGGCGCACGGCCGGTCTGCTGGCGGCTGGTGGGGCCGTGGCACTGGCCGCGCTGCTGGCGGTGGGCTACCCGGTCAGCGCGGTCGGGGTGCCCGGCGAGGGGGTGTCCAACCTGAACCCGCCGTCGCTGCTGGCGGTGGCGTTGGCCCTCACCCAGGTCGGGCTGGGACTGCTGGCCCGGCCCGGCTGGGAACGCCTGCTGGCCCGACCGTTGCCGGGCCGGGCGGTGACCGCGGTGAACCACAACGCCGTGCGGATCTACCTGTGGCACCAGCCGGTGCTGGTCACGGTGACGGCGCTCACCGCCCGGGGCGGTCTGGCCCTGCCCGGTCTGCACACCGCGCCGGACGGTCCGGCGTGGGTGCTGGCCCGGTTCTGCTGGCTGCCCCTGCTCGCCGTGGTGCTGGTCACGGTCGTGCGCACGGGCCGCCGCCACGGGTCGGCGGACGGCCCCGACCGGTGGCGTCGGCCGCGCGGTGGAGCGCTCGCCGACCGGTCGGCCGAGTGCGTTCCGGCGCCGGCCCAGGTGTACGATCATCGACGTTCCGGCCGGGCCGACTTGCAGGAGGTGATCGCTGTGCGAGATAGCGATCCTCCTAGTCGTGGCCGGGCCGATGGTCAGCCCCGCTGAGCCACGACTCAGTCTGGCGAGCTGACCCCGCTCCGCTCCCCCACCGCCTCGGCTGACGCCGGGGCGCGTGTGCCGCGCCGTCCGGCTTCACCGGACGGTCGCCGGGAGCCGCCCGGTCACGACTTCGTGTGCGCGTCCCCACCCCCTGCGGTCCGCCCCCGCACGCGGACCGTCCAGCCGCCACTCGGAGCCGTCCATGAGCCGCTACGTCGCCCCGCTGGGCTTCACCCTCGCCGCCGTCTGGGTGGCCGTCGTCTTCGTCCTGGCCGGCGGCGGTCACTGACCACCACGCCTTGTGCACACCCTGACCGAAGCCGCCCAACCGCCTTCTCCGCCGCACACTGCGATGAGCGGGCGTCAGGCGTTGCCGTGCTGCCGTTCCTGCTCCGCCAGCGCGGCCGCTGCCCCGTCCAGGTCGTAGTGAGGAAACACGGGAATGCCCCGGCGGCGCAACGCCTCGGCCGCGACGCCGCGCCCAGCGACAGTGACGCCGGTGAAGGTTCCGTCGTGAACGTAGGTGCTACCGCAGGTAGGGCTGCCCTCGACCAGGATGGCCAGCCCGACGCCGACCTGCAGTGCCTTGTCGACCAACCGCTGCGCCGCCGCCTGGAACAGTTCGGTGACGTCACGGCCCGATGCTTCGTGTACGTGGGCGCGGCCGTCGAGGACGTCAGCCGCGCTGCCGCCGACGATCTCGGCTGGCGGACGGGGCACCGGGAATCCGACGGCCAGTTCCGGACACAGCGACACGAGGCGCCCTTCAGAAGCCCACCGCTGCCAGATCGGAGAGGCGACCGGCACGCCGGTCTCGTTGAACCGGATCGGTGCGCCGCCCAGGCAGCCGCTGACGAGGATTTTCAGCATGGCGACACCTGGGGCAGCAGCGCCGTCAGCGTCGCCGCTGTGTAGGTTGCCGTGACGCCCGGCGGCAGGCCGACTCCGGCACGGTCGAGGAATGCCGTGTCGATACCCAGAGCGGCGGCTCCGGCAACATCGGACGACGCGGAGTTACCGATGTGGACCACGTCGCCGGGGCCCAGGCCGAGGCGGGCCAGCGCGAGTTGGAACGGTTCAGGGCGGGGCTTGTATGCACGGGCTTCTTCGCTGGTCACCGCGGCGGCGACGGCGACGCCGTGCCACCGCAGCACCGCCGCCAGGTCGTCCTGGTCGATGTCGGAGACCAGGCACACCGGCACCTTCAGAGCATCGAGGAACGGCTGGCTGTCGTCGTACAAGGGTGGATGACGCCAGAAGTGCAGCTGCTTCCGGCAGATCCGCCCAAGCTCCACGGCTGTCCCGAAGGTCGCCACCGCCTCGGCGAGGCTGCCGAGCGTCAGGTCTGCGAGCGTACGAAAACCCGCCCCATACGCCATCTCGGCGCCGGCCTCCAGCAGTCGGGACCACTCCTTTCTGATGGCAGACGGATCGACTGCGATCAGATCTGCTATCTGCAGGCAGACGTCATCGACCAAGCCTTCATCATCGTGTACGAGCGTGCCGTACACGTCCAGCAAGATCGCCTGATACACAATGAACGGCCCTTCCGTTACCTCGTCGGCGCGGTCAGAGCATCCGGGACGACCAGAGCAGGCTGAGTGCGCCGGCGCAGAGCGCCAGCAGCAGCGCCAGCCCCGCGTACCACTGGGTCACCTCGCGTGGCTCGGTGCGGAACCCGATCGAACTGCCCATGTCCTGGTAGACCTGCTTCAGCTCGCTCACCGACGCCGCCTCGTAGAAGTAGCCCTCGGTGGTCTCGGCCAGCTCCGCCAGGGCCAGTCGGTCCACCGGCACCCGCTGGAGCTGCCCACCGATGTCGACCTGACCGGTGTCGGTGCCGAACGCGATGGTGGAGACCGGCACGTTGGCCGCCTGCGCGGCGGCCGCCGCCTCCTCCACCGATCGACCCGACGTGCGGAACCCGTCCGACAGCAGCACGATCCGCGCCGGTGGGATACCCGCCGCGCCGTCGGCCGGCACCGACCGGATCGCCTCCAGGCAGGTGAACACCGCCTCACCCGTCGCGGTCGCCTCGGCCAGCACCAGCCCGTCGATGGCGGCGGTCACCGCGTCCCGGTCCTTGCCCGGCGGCACCAGCACGTTGGCCGCCTTGGCGAACGACACCAGGCCCAGGTTGTAGCTCTCCGGCAGCTCGCCGACAAACTGCTTGGCCGCCTCCTGCGCGGCCTCCAGCCGGTTCGGCGCCACGTCGTCGGCCTGCATCGACAGTGACACGTCAATGGCGAGCATCACGGTCGCCCGCTCCAGCGGCTCCTTGGTGTCCACCGCCGGACGGGCCAGCGCCGTGGCGAGCACCAGCAGGCAGAGCAGGAACGCCGTCGCCGGCACGTGCCGCCGCCAGCCCAGACCCTTGGGCGCGACGGTCCGCAGCAGGTCCACGTTGGTGAACCGCATCGCGTACGCCCGGCGGTGCAACTGCCGCCAGACGTAGAACGCGGCGAGGGCGAGCACCGGCAGAACTGCCAGCAGCCA
Source organism: Micromonospora sp. MH99 (assembly GCF_021442385.1). Classification (GTDB taxonomy): domain Bacteria; phylum Actinomycetota; class Actinomycetes; order Mycobacteriales; family Micromonosporaceae; genus Micromonospora. Next base: position 3,596 of record NZ_MUZA01000060.1, on the reverse strand, counting down.
CCACGGTTGCAGAAAACGGATCATCGTGTCGTCCCCCGGGTGCGGGCGTGCCGCTGCGCGGCCACGAAACGCACCATGTCCAGCAGCCAGTCTCGGTCGGTACGCAGACGCAGGTGAGCCGCGCCGGCGCCACGAAGCGCGGCGGAGATCGCGGCCCGTTGAGCGGCGGCGGCCTCGGCGTAGCGCTGCCGCAACCGTGGATCGGCGGTCTGCACCTCGTGCAGCTCACCGCTCTCCGGGTCGACCACCGGCAGCACCCCCACGTCGGGCAGCTCCAGCTCGCGCGGGTCCACCACCTCGATCGCCAGCACGTCGTGCCGGACGCGCAGCTTGCGCATCGGGCGGGCCCACTGCTCGGTCGGCGCCAGGAAGTCCGAGACCACCACTGCCACCCCGCGCCGCCGGGGCGGGCGGTTGAGCATGTCGACAAGCGCGCCCAGATCGCCCCGGCCCGGCTGGATCGCGGTGCCGGCGACGGCCCGCAGCAGGCCCTGCGCCTCCTTGCGGCCCGAGCGGGCCGGCAGTCGGGTGAGCACCCCCGGTCCGACCGGCGGCGGGCCGGCCCGCCACCGTCGCGCCGGTGCGGACGCGCCGCCGCCGGTGCCGATCACCGCGCCGATCCGGTTGCCGCCGCGCACGGTCAGATGGGTGATGGCGGCAGCGGCGGCCACCACCACCTCCCGCTTGAGCCACTTGCCGGTGCCGAAGTCCAGGCTGGCCGAGAGGTCCAGGGCCAGCCACGTCTCCAACTCCCGGTCCGCGACCGTCCGCCGCACGTGCGGGGTCGTGGTCCGCGCGGTCACCGGCCAGTCCATCCGGCGTACGTCGTCACCGGGGCGGTACTCCCGGGACTCGCCCGCCTCGCTGCCCGGCCCTGGGAGCAGGCCGGCGTAGTCACCCTGAAGCAGACCATCGAGCTTGCGGGTGACCAGCAACTGGAGTCGGGACAGCACTGCCTCGCTGCGGTCGGGGGCGGGACGAGGGGTGGGTGAGGTCACGGCCGCTGCCCGGGCCAGCCGGCGCCCGGCGGCGGGGTGTTCGGCGAAGGGGTGGCCTGCTGTCGGGGCGCGACGGCCGGCAGCGGGATGGTCGACATCACCCGGTGCACGATGTGGTCGGCCGGCACGTCGTCGGCGAGCGCGTCGTAGCTGAGCACCAGCCGGTGGCGCAGGATGTCCGGGGCGATGTCCTGCACGTCCTGCGGCAGGGCGTAGTCGCGCCCGCGCAGCAACGCCAACGCGCGGGTGGCCCGGACCAGCCCGAGCGAGGCGCGCGGGCTGGCCCCGTACTGGATCAGCTGGGCGACGTCCGGCATGCCGTGCTCGGCGGGCGCGCGGGTGGCCAGCACCAGGCGCACCGCGTAGTCGACCAGCGCGTTGTGCACGAACACCTGGTCGGCCTTGCGCTGCAGAGCGATCAGCTCGGGAGTGTCGAAGACCGCCGTCGGCTCCGGGGCGGTCACGCCCATCCGATAGACGATCTCCCGTTCCTCGGCGTCGGTCGGGTAGCCCACCACGATCTTCATGAGGAAGCGGTCCCGCTGCGCCTCCGGCAGCGGGTAGACGCCCTCCTGCTCGATCGGGTTCTGGGTGGCCATCACCAGGAACGGATCGGGCACCCGGTGACTCTCCCCGCCGATGGACACCTGACGCTCGCTCATGACCTCCAGCAGCGCCGACTGCACCTTGGCCGGAGCACGGTTGATCTCGTCGGCGAGCAGGAAGTTGACGAAGACCGGGCCCAGCTCGACGTCGAACTTCTCACTCGACTGCCGGTAGATCCGGGTCCCCATGATGTCGGCCGGCACCAGGTCCGGGGTGAACTGCACCCGGGCGAAGGACCCGCCGACGACCTTGGCGAGGGTCTCCACGGCCAGGGTCTTGGCCACACCGGGCACGCCTTCGAGCAGGCAGTGGCCACGGGCGAGCAGCGCGACGAACATCCGCTCGACCATCCGGTCCTGCCCGACGATCACCCGTTTGATCTCGAAGAGCGCCTTCTCCAGCAGGGTGGCGTCCTGCGCGGGCGTCGTCACCGGCGCCGGCGCGGTCACCGGCGTGGTAGTCGTCACCGGTGCGGGTGTGTCCGGTGCCGCCCCGTTCGGCGTCGGGGCGTCGGGCGTGGTCGGCTGGGCCACCGGTCCTCCACAGCGTTTGTCGGTCGTCGCGGCAGGTGCGGTATCAAGACTCGCACGCCTTCCTGAGTGCCGAGGTGGGGAGAAGCCGATTTTCGCCGCGGCGTCCAATGCCCGAATCGCGTGTCACGGGTGGACAGGGACCGGCCCGCCGTGTGTACGATTCACCCCGTCGCCGGGCGGCTCCCCCCGTGGCCGCCCGGCGCTCAAGCTCTCCGTCCGGCCGCCCTAGACTGGCCCGGATGAACCTCCCCTCCCCCGCCGACGAGCCCCTGGTCTGCTCGGCCCGGGGCTGCTGCGCCCCCGCCGTCTGGGCGTTGGAGTGGAACAATCCGCGCCTGCACACCGCCGATCGGCGCAAGACCTGGCTGGCCTGCGCCGAGCACCGCGACAGTCTCGGCGAATTCCTGAACGTCCGCGGCTTCCTTCGTGCCGTCACTCCGGTGCCCGGATCGCCTACCCTCGACACGTGAGCGAGCGCAGCGAGCGACCGATGAGACACGGCAGCGTGGCGCTCCGCGCCGCCGACGGGCAGGGCGAGGCGGCGGCACACGGCGCACGGATCGTGCGGCGTGGCGGCGCGCGGAACGGCGTCCGCCGGTGAGCGCGGAGGACCGCGTCGACCGCCCGACCACCCCCGACCCCACCTCCCCGGCCAGTCCGCCGCCCGGCGTCGTGCCGCCGCCCGGCGCGTTCGGGGCACCCGGCACCCTCGGCCCGGACCCTTCCCCACCGGACGTGTCGTGGCCGGCCCCGCTGCCGCCGAGCGCCCTGCCCCCGTCCGGCGGGCACGATGCGGGACCGCTCCCGCCCGACCTGCCGTCGCCTGGTCTCCTGCCGCCGGGCCCGGATTCGTTGACCCACCCCGGTCCGCAGTCGTCGGGGCGGGGGCCGCTGGAGCCCTGGCCGGACAGCGTCCAGTGGCAGCCCATCTCCACCAACCTGATCTGGGTGGAGCTGATCCGACTCGCGGTCGTGGTGGCCATCGGCCTGGCGGTGACCGCGATCGGCTGGGCGTTGAGCGGCCACTGGCTGTTCGGGCTCGCACTGGCCCTCGTGGTGGTGCTCGGCGCGTGGCGGGCCACGGCCATCGTCCGCGCGGTACGCGCCTGGGGCTACGCCGAGCGCGACGACGACCTGCTGGTGCGACACGGGCTGCTGGTCCGGCGGTTGTCCATCGTCCCGTACTCCCGCATGCAGTTCGTCGACGTCAGCGCCGGCCCGCTGGAGCGTGCCTTCGACCTGGCCACCGTCCAGTTGCACACGGCGGCGGCAGCCAGTGACGCGCGGGTGCCGGGGCTGCGTCCGGCGGAGGCGTCCCGGCTGCGCGACCGGCTCACCGCGCTCGGCGAGGACCGGGCGGAGGGGCTGTGACCGCCCGCGCGGGCGACCGTCGGCACCACCGAGGGCCGGCCCGATGAGCGACGGTCCCGCCGAGCCGGGCACCCGGCCGCCGCTGCCC
>NZ_MUZA01000006.1 GCF_021442385.1 Micromonospora sp. MH99 | reverse complement strand
AGCGGCGGCGTCGGCACCGGCCGCGGGGCGGTGGGCGCCGGCGGGGGCGGGGCGGGCTCGGCCGGCGCGGCCGCCACCACCACCGGTTCCACGGCCGACGGTACGACCGGCTCCAGCGCCGCCGGCGTCGACACCACAGGTGTCGCCGGTGCGGGCGTGACAGGTGCCGGCGTGACAGGTGCGGGCGTCAGCCGCGAGGTGACCGGCACCCGGGCCACGCCGACCACGATGGGCGGCGCGAGCAGGTCCACCACGTCTGCGGGAAGGTCGGGGCGGACCGTCGGCCAGCGGGAGTCGTCGACCGACCAGTAGGCCGCGCCGGGAGTCTCGATCACCCCCTGTCGGGTCAGCTGATCGTCACCGGACGCACGGTGCTTGGCCATCGGGATTGCCTCCACGAGCTGCGGGGTGCGGCCCTGCGGGTCGCTGCGGCGGACACCGAGGGAAACGACGCCGCCCGCCCAGCGGTGACGCTGTGACAGTTCCCGACCCCGCGCAGCCGCACCCCGGGTCCGGCGCGAGACACCCTCGCCCGGACCGCGTCCGGCGCGACGCGCCCCCGCCCGGACACCCGACGGAGTCCGGACGGGGGCGCGTGGCGGTAGTGGTCAGTCGAAGATCGGGGACTGCTCACGGGTGCGCTTGAGCTCGTAGAAGCCCGGGGTGCCGGCGACCAGGAGGACGCCGTCCCAGAGCCGTCCGGCGGCCTCGCCCTTGGGGCGCGGCGTGATCACCGGGCCGAAGAACGCGACCGGGCTGCCGTCCGGGCCGGGCGCGTGGACGACAGGGGTGCCGACGTCCTGCCCGACCGGGCGCATGCCGGCCTCGTGGCTGGCCCGCAGCGCCTCGTCGTACTCGGTGCTGTCGGCGGCGGCGGCCAACGCCGGGTCCAGGCCGGCCTCGGTCAGCGCGGCCACGTAGAGCTCCTGACCCCGCTCTTCCTTACCGAGGTGGATGCGGGTGCCGAGCGCCGTGTAGAGCTTGCCCAGCACGTCGTTGCCGTAGCGCTGCTCGGCGGCGATGCAGATCCGTACCGGGCCCCAGGCGGTGCTCAGCAGAGCCTTGTACTCCTCGGGCAGCTCGTCCCGGCCCTCGTTGAGCACGGACAGGCTCATGACGTGGAAGCGGATGTCCACGTCACGGACCTGCTCGACCTCCAGCAGCCAGCGGGACGTGATCCACGCCCATGGGCAAATCGGGTCGAACCACATGTCGGCGGTGACACGATCGGTCACGGTGAGGTCCCTTCGCGACGGGTGGCGCCGGCAGTCCGGCGTCTCACCTCGATCCTCACCCCACGGCGCATCGACCGGCACCCGAATGAGAGCGTGACCTCGCCCACCGCCGGGTGCCCGTACGTGGAAGACTCGGATCGGGCCGGACGTCACGAGCGGTCGGCAGACGGGCGCCGCCGGGCGTACGGCGAGACGTGGGATGGAGACGAACAGTGCCGGGAGTGCGTAACCTGACGCAGGTCGAGGCGACCGAGCGGGCCCGCCTGCTCGAGGTGACCGGGTACGACATCAGTCTGGACCTGTCGACCGCCGTGCTGGCGGCCGACGGCCGCACGTTCTCCTCGACGACCGAGGTCCGGTTCCGCTGCGGCGAACCGGGAGCGAGCACGTTCATCGAGCTGGCCGCCGAGACGGTGCGGTCCGCCACCCTGAACGGCGCCCCGGTGGACCTGTCCGACTGGTCGGCCGAGAAGGGCCTGACCCTCACCGGGCTGGCCGCCGAGAACACCCTTGTCGTCGATGCGGACTTCGCCTACTCCAACAGTGGGCAGGGTCTGCACCGCACGGTCGACCCGGTGGACGGCGAGACCTACCTCTACAGCCAGTTCGAGACTGCCGACGCGCAGCGGGTGTTCGCCTGCTTCGACCAGCCCGACCTGAAGAGCGTCTACACCTGGCACGCCACGGTGCCGGCGCACTGGCGGGTCGTGTCCAACATGCCGGTGCAGCGCGAGGAGCCGGCCGGCGAGGGGCTCAAGACCCTCCACTTCACCGAGTCGGCCCGGATGAGCACCTACATCACGGCGCTGTGCGCGGGTCCGTACCACGAGGTGCGGGACAGCCACGACGGCATCGACCTGGGCGTGTTCTCCCGGGCGTCGATGGCTCAGTACCTGGACTCCGACAACCTGTTCCTCATCACCAAGCAGGGCTTCGACTTCTTCCACGAGAAGTTCGGCGTGCGCTACCCGCTGCCCAAGTACGACCAGCTGTGGGTGCCCGACTTCAACGCCGGCGCGATGGAGAACTTCGGCTGCGTCACGCACGCCGAGTCGCACTACCTGTTCCGCTCGCAGGTCACCGACTTCGAGTACGAGCAGCGGGCCAACACGATCCTGCACGAGATGGCCCACATGTGGTTCGGTGACCTGGTCACCATGCGCTGGTGGAACGACCTGTGGCTCAACGAGTCGTTCGCCGAGTGGGCCAGCCACTGGTGCAACACCCACGCCACCCGGTTCACCGAGGCGTGGACGACGTTCCTGTCGATCCGCAAGAACTGGGGCTACCGGCAGGACCAGCTCTCCTCCACCCACCCGGTCTACACCGAGATGCCGGACATGGAGGCCGTCGAGGTCAACTTCGACGGCATCACCTACGCCAAGGGCGCGAGCGTGCTCAAGCAGCTCGTCGCGTACGTGGGTGAGGAGCCGTTCGTGGCCGGGCTGCGGGCGTACTTCGGCAAGCACGCCTGGGGCAACGCCACCTTCGACGACCTGCTCACCGAGCTGGAGGCGGCCTCGGGCCGGGAACTGCGCAAGTTCGCCGCGCAGTGGCTGGAGACCGCGCAGGTCAACACGCTGCGCCCGGAGGTGACGATCGCCGCCGACGGCACGTACGAGCAGGTGGTCGTGCGGCAGGAGGCGCCGACGGCGTACCCGACGCTGCGCACCCACCGGATCGGCGTGGGCCTGTACGACCTGACCGACGGGCAGCTGGTCCGCCGCGAACGCCACGAGGTGGACGTGACCGGCGAGCGGACCGACCTCGCCGACCTGCGTGGCGTCCGAGCCGCCGACGTGCTGCTGCTCAACGACGACGACCTGAGCTACACCAAGCTGCGTCTCGACGACCGGTCGATGGCCACTGTGGTACAGCACATCGGCGGCTTCGACTCGTCGCTGGCCCGCGCCCTCTGCTGGACGGCCGCGTGGGACATGACCCGGGACGCCGAGCTGGCGACCCGCGACTACGTGGCGCTGGTGCTGGCCGGGCTCTCCGCGGAGACCGACATCAACCTGGTGACCGCCACCCTGCGCCAGGCCACCACCGCGCTCACCCTCTACGCCGACCCGGAGTGGGCGCCCACCGGCTGGGCGGGGCTGGCTCGCTCGGCGAAGGACGCGCTGGCCTCCGCCGAGCCGGGCAGCGGTTTCCAGCTGGCCTGGGCGCGGGCGTACACCTCGGCCGCCCGGTCCGAAGAGGACCTGGCCACGCTACGGGGCTGGCTGGACGGCACCGGCGTGCCGGCCGGGCTGACCGTGGACACCGAGCTGCGCTGGACGGTGCTCGGGGCGCTGGTGGCCAACGGCGCGGCAGGTGCCGCCGAGATCGAGGCCGAGCTGGCCGGCGACCGTACCGCCAGCGGCGAGCGGGAGGCCGCGTACGCGCACGCGCTGGTGCCGACGGCGGAGAACAAGGCGGCCGTGTGGGCGCTGCTGACCGGCCCGGACGCGCTGCCGAACTGGCGGCACCGGGCGCTGTTGCAGGGCTTCGCCCACCCGGCGCAGGTGGAGCTGGTCGCCCCGTACCGGGAGAAGTACTTCGCGGCGATCGGCCAGGTGTGGGCCACGCGGGACAGCGAGCCGGCGCAGGAGTTCGCCCAGTTGGCGTACCCGACCTACCTGGTGGACGACGACACGGTGGCGGCGACCGACACGTGGCTGGCCGGTGAGGGCAACCCCGGCCCGCTGCGTCGACTGGTCGCCGAGGGCCGCGACGGTGTGGTGCGGGCCCTCAAGGCCCGCGCGAAGGACGCCCAGCAGCACTGACATCGCCGACATGGGGGTGGCCGCCCGCGCGGCCACCCCCATGTCGCTGACCTGAAGCAGGGGCAGCGCGCTGACCTGGCGCGGCGTAACGCGACGAAGCCCGACCTGCCGTGCGGCGGGTCGGGCTTCGACGTACGAGAAGGGCTCAGCCCTTGCCGGCGTGGCTGGCCAACTGGTCGAGGCCGTTGATGATGCCGCCGGCCAGGTCGCCGCCGCTGAACGCGCCGACCATGGAGAGCGCGGCCAGCTTGGCGTACGTGTCGGGGATGCGCTTGCGGGCGTGCCGCCCGGTGACGATCTCCAACTGGCGCTGGTTGGGCGACACGGCGATCAGCACCGACTTGTCGGGCTCGGCGAGCTGGCGGTGCAGCCGCTGGGCGTGCTCACGGATCGGCTCGTCCAGGCCGCCGACGAACACCGAGAAGACCAGGCCGGTGCCCCTGTCGGCCAGGCGCAGGGCCTCGTCGATGCGCAGCAGCTGGCGGGTCGAGAACGGCCCGTCCAGCACCTCGGGCGGGTTGTCCGTCCCGGCCTGCTTCTCACCAACGGTCACTTGCGCCTCCGGTTCCACCGGCCGGCGCCTCGACGCTGGCCTGCTCTAGCTTGTGGCTGGTCAGCGCGGGCGCCTGCGCCCCCGCGGTCAGCGCGGTGCCGGCCGAGTCGGCCAGCTGCTCCGGGCGGCCCAGGAACCAGACCGGAGTGAAGTCGAAGGGCCGGCCCGGCCGGTAGCGCTTGGCGCCACCGCCACCGCCGGTGGCACCACCACGGCTACCGGCGTACGACAGGCCGGCGATGACCAGCACCGCGGCCAACGGGATGCCGACGAAGACCAGCAACGTCTCGGTAACAGACAATCCCAACGCCCCCAGGCGGAAGAAGGACCTCGAACAATCGGGTCGGATGGACGATCATGATGGCGACCGGCCAACTCCGTCGCCATTCACGTTAGCGGAGTCGACGGCCCGCCAGATTGCGGGGTGCCGATCCCATCCGTCACTGGCGTGCTCCAGTTGCGCAGCGGTCGCGATGAGCCGCGCGTCGTCGCCGTACCGGCCGGTGAGGAGCACCCCGACGGGCAGGCCGTCGGCCGTGGCGCCCACCGGCAGGGACACCGAGGGATCGCCTGTCACGTTGAAGATCGCGCAGTAGGGCGAGAAGCGGCGTTGCCTGTCGAAATCGGCCGCCGGGTCGCCGTCGGCGGTGAACCAGCCGACGGGTGCCTGCGGGGCGGCCAGGGTGGGGCAGAGCAGCAGGTCACAGCCGGCGGTACGGGCGGCGCCGAGACGTACCTGCGACTGCAACTCCCCCAGGGTGGCCGCGAGCGTGCCGGCGCTGATCGCGGCGCCCCGGGCACGCATCAGCCGGGTCAACGGCAGCAGTTCCGCCTCCCGTTGCGGCGGCACCGGGGCGAGCGCCAACACGTACCAGAGGATCTCGAACAGTGGCCACACCGCGGGCGTGAGCGGCGGCGGCACCTCGACCACCTCGTGGCCGGCGCTGGTGAGCAGCGCGGCGGCCCGGTCGACGGCGGCCACGCAGTCGGGGTGCACCGGCTCGTCGGCGAGCATCGGTGTGGTGAACCGGCCGATCCGCAACCGGCCGGGCTCGGCCCGGCGGGCCGCGGCCAGGTATCCACCGGGCGGCGCGGGCGGCGGCAGGTAGGGCTCGCCCGGCACCGGCACGGCCATGACGTCGAGCAGTGCGGCGATGTCGGCGACGGTCCGCCCGAGCGGGCCGCTGGTGGGCAGCCCGAAGGCGCCCGAGCCGAGCGGCCCGCCGGAGACCAGGCCGCGGCTGGGCTTGTAGCCGATCAGGCCGCAGAGCGACGCCGGGATGCGGAGGGAGCCGCCCCCGTCGGACCCCTGGGCGATCGGCACGAGGCCGGCCGCGACCGCCGCCGCCGCGCCGCCACTGGAACCACCGGCGGTGTACGCGAGCTGCCACGGGTTGCGGGCCGGCGGCGCGACGCGGCCCTCCGAGTAGAGCGAGCAGCCCAGCTCGGAGGTGGTCGTCTTGCCGAGGCTGACGAGGCCGGCGGCCTTGATGAACCGGACCACGTCGGCGTCGACGGGCGGGACGAAGTCGGCGAACGCCGCCGAGCCGAAGGTGGTGCGCACCCCCGCGGTGAGCGTCAGGTCCTTGATGGCGGTCGGCACGCCGTGCAGCGGGCCACGCGCCTCGCTCGGGGCGGCGTCGGCGGCGCGGGCGGCCTGTCGGGCGAGGTCCTCGGTGACGGTGACGAACGCGCCCACGGTGTCGCCGAGCGCCGCCACCCGGCTCAGGTGGTGCTCGACCAGCTCGACGCTGGAGAGCTCGCCGCGGGCGATGGCGGCGGCCTGCTCCAGCGCCGTCAGGTCGTGCGGCTCGGCCATGTCCTCATCCTGCCCGCTGGGAGCGGCTGCCAGCGGACCGACACGGCGTCGGCGTCGGACTGCGGTCGACCGCACCACCCTGCCGGCGTCCTTTGCTCTGCTTCAACAGAGGAAACAGTCGATGTCCGATTATCGGACACGTGGTGTTGCCTGGATTGAAGCAGAGCAAAGGCAACGGAACAGGTCCGTCGACCCGTCGCAGCCGTCCGTCGTCCGAGAGCGCTACCAGGGGTACGCCGTCAGCGCTGCCCGTACAGGAAGCGCAGCGCGTTGGTGGATCGGAGCTTGTCGCGCTGGGCGTCGGTGAGGAAGTCGGCCCCCTCGACGACCGCACCGGCCGGTCGCTCGCCCAGCGGGTACGGGTAGTCGCTGCCGACCAGCACCCGGTCCTCCCCCATCGTGTCGACAAGCAGCCGCAGCGCGGGCGGCGCGAAGACCACCGAGTCGACGCTGAACCGGTCGACGTAGCTGCTGGGCGGGGCGACGGACGCGCCACGGACCAGGTCACCACGGCGGTGCCAGGCGTTGTCGGCGCGGCCGAGCCAGAACGGGAAGCTGCCGCCGCCGTGCGCGAAGCAGATCCGCAGCGTCTCGGGTACCCGGTCGAAGACGCCGCCCAGGATCATCGCCAGCACCGACAGGTGCGTCTCGGCGGGCATCCCGGTGAGCCAGCGGGCCATCCAGCGGTCCAGACGCGGGCCGTTCGGCATGTCCCACGGGTGGACGAAGACGGGCGCACCCACCTCGGCGCAGTGCGTGAGGAAGGTGACCACCCCGGCGTCGTCCAGGTCCCGGTCGCCGACGTGGTTGCCGATCTCCACGCCGACGTGCCCGGCGGCCAGACTGCGGTCCAACTCCGCGCAGGCCGCGTCCGGGTCCTGAAGGGGCACCTGACAGAACGGCACCAGCCGGTCGCCACCGGCAGCGGTGACCTTCAGGGTGAGGTCGTTGAAGATCCGGGCGACCTTCACCGCCTGGTCGGCCGGACGGTCGTAGCTGAAGAAGACGGGCGTCGGCGACACCACCTGCACGGCCACGCCGTCGGCGTCCATGTCGGCCAGCCGCGTCGAGGCGTCCCAGCACTCGGCGCCGACCGGACGGAACTCCGTCTCCCCCACCATGATCATGGCGGCGCGCTCGGAGTCGACCCGCAACCAGGGCCAGCCGGACCCGCCGCACGCCGCGCCGAGGTCCGGCCACCCCTTGGGTACGACGTGCGTGTGCACGTCGACGACACCTGCGGGCATCAGCCCTTGCCCGGGTGCAGGGTGCCGCAGTTGGCGCAGGTGCGCGCCTTCTCATCCGCGTAGAACGCCTGAAACACCGGTGGCAGGTCGGCCGCGATGTCGCGGACCTGCAACTCCACCTCGTGCACCTTGTTGCCGCAGCCGGGGCAGTACCACTGGAACGTCTCCAGCGTGCCCTCCTCACGCACCCGCTCGACGACCACGCCGATCGAGCCGGCCTCGGGGCGCTGCGGCGAGTGCGGGGTGTTGCGCGGCAGCATCCACATCTGACCCTCGCGCACGTGCACCGTACGCGGACCCTCCGGGGTCATCAGGTTGATGTGCATGTTGCCCTTGACCTGGTAGAAGAACTCCTCGTACGGGTCCACGTGGAAGTCGGTGCGCTGGTTGGGCCCGCCCACCACCATCACGATGAAGTCGTCGCCGCCGGGGAACATCTCCTTGTTGCCCACCGGTGGCTTCAACAGGTGCTGGTTGTCGGCGATCCAGCCCGGAAAGCTGAACGGCTCGGCGATCTCACTCACGACTGACCTCCCGAGGGAAGAAGGGCCACGGCCTGGATCTCGATGAGCAGGTGCGGGTGCGGCAGCTGGTGCACCGCCACAGTGGTGCGGGTCGGCCCGGACGCGTCGAAGAACTCCGCCCACACCTCGTTGTAACCGCCGAAGTCGTTCATGTTGACCAGATACGTGGTCACCTGGACGAGGTCGGTGAGGTCCGCGCCGACCGAGCGCAGCAGGTCGCCGATGTTCTCGATCACGGCCCGCGTCTGCACCCGGATGTCGAGGTTCGTCGTGCCGAACTCGTCGACCTCGACACCGGCGAAGCTGTTGTCCGGGCATCGCGACGACGTACCGGAGACGAAGACGAACCCACCGGCGACCTTGACGTGCGGAAATGCTCCGCGAGGGACGGCCTTGCCGGCGACGACGACCCCGCTCATGACGACGCCCGCAGGGACGCCGTGCCGAGCTTCTCGACGACCGCGCGGATGTGCGCGCCGGGACGCAGCGGCACCGCGGCGGTGGCCGCACCGGCCAGGAAGACCCAGCCGGACTGCAACCGCACCCCGTGCCGGCCGGCCAGCCGGATGCCCTCGTCGAGCGCCCGACGCGGATCGCCGAGGATCGCCGCCGTCGAACCGACCTGGGCCACCCGACCGTCGACCTCCAGCAGCACGCCCAGGTTGTCCAGCCCCGACGGCACCGGCGACCACGGACCGATCACGAACGCGGCGGCCGAGGTGTTGTCGGCGACGACGTCCGGCAGCGAGAAGCGGAAATCCGCGTACCGGGAGTCGATCAGCTCGATGGCCGGCGCGACCGCGCGGACCGCAGTGGTGAAGTCGCCGACCGGCTCGCCCGGCTCCGGCAGCCGATCCAGCAGGAACGCCACCTCCGGCTCGACCCGGGGATGGATGTACGCGGCCGGGTCGACCGTGCCGCCGTCGGGCACCCGCATCGCGTCGGTGAGCCGCCCCCAGATCACCTCGTCCACGCCGACCTGGGCCATCTTCGCCCGGCTGGTCAGCCCCATCTTCAGCCCGACCAGCCGCTCGCCGCGTTCCAGTCGGCGCTGCACCAGGGCGGCCTGCACGCCGTACGCGGTGTCCACGTCGAGACCGGTCTCGGCGGCGAGCTGACCGATCGCGGTGGCCGTGTCGGCCGCCGCGCCGAGCTTGTCGGCGATCCCGGTGATGTCCACGCCGATCATGCTGCGTCACCTTCCGTTCGCGACTGCGGGGCTCGCAAACCCGGCTCACTCCTCGCGCTCACAGCCTGCTCCTTGCCGGCCAGGTCGAGTGCCACGTCGACGATCATGTCCTCCTGGCCGCCGACCATCCGACGGCGACCCAGCTCGACCAGGATCGACCGGACGTCGACGCCGTAGCGGTCCGAGGCCCGCTCGGCGTGCCGCAGGAAGCTGGAGTAGACCCCCGCGTACCCCAGGGAGAGCGTCTCCCGGTCCACCTGGACCGGCCGGTCCTGCAACGGGCGGACGATGTCGTCGGCGGCGTCCATCAGCGCGAACACGTCGCAGCCGTGCTTCCAGCCGTGCAGCTCGGCGACCGCCACGAAGACCTCCAGCGGTGCGTTCCCGGCGCCCGCGCCCATTCCGGCGAGGGAGGCGTCCACGCGGACCGTCCGGCCGTGGGCCGCGTCGGTACCGGCCGGCGCGGACCCGGTGATCCGGCCGTGCTCGACCGCCAGCACGCTGTTGGCGACGCCGAGCGACAGGTTGTGGTGGGCGTGGATGCCGATCTGCGTCGCCGGGTCGAGGACCTGCCGGTACGCGTCGACCCGCTGCGCCACGTCCGACATCAGCAGCCGGCCGCCGGAGTCGGTGACGTAGACGCAGTGCGCCCCGTACGACTCCATGAGCTTGGCCTGCCCGGCGAGCCCGGCCGGATCGTTCATGTGCGACATCATCAGGAAGCCCGACACGTCCATGCCGTTCTCCCGCGCCCAGGAGATGTGCTGGGCGGAGATGTCGGCCTCGGTGCAGTGGGTGGCGATGCGGACGCTCGTCACCCCGAGCGCCTTCGCCGCCTTCAGGTCGGCGATCGTGCCGATGCCGGGCAGCAGCAGGGTGGTGAGCTTCGCGTTCGTCATCACCTCGGCGGCGGCGGAGATCCACTCGGCGTCGCTGGCCGCGCCGTGGCCGTAGTTGACGCTGGACCCGGCGAGCCCGTCGCCGTGCGCCACCTCGATCGCGGCCACCCCGGCGGCGTCCAGGGCGGCGGCGATGGTGCGTACCTGGTCGACCGTGTACCGGTGGGCGATGGCGTGCATGCCGTCGCGCAGCGTCACGTCCTGGATGTACAGGTCGGTCATGCCACCGCTCCCGTCGAACGCCTGGCGACCAGCCGCTCCGCGGTGCGCAGCGCGGCGGAGGTCATGATGTCCAGGTTCCCGGCGTACGCGGGCAGGTAGTGGCCCGCCCCGGAGACCTCCAGGTAGACCGACACCTGCAACGCGGTGAGCTGCCGCCCGAGCGTCGGCACGTACGCCTCGACGCGGTCGAACTGCACGTCCTGCTTGAGCCGGTAGCCGGGGACGTACTCCTGGACCGTCGCCACCATCTCGGCGACCGAGGCGGCGATGGCTGCGGTGTCGGCGTCGACGTCCGGGCAGAGGCAGTAGACGGTGTCGCGCATGAGCAGCGGCGGGTCCGCCGGGTTCAACACGATGATCGCCTTGCCCCGCTCCGCCCCGCCGACCACCTCGATGGCGCGAGCGGTGGTCTCGGTGAACTCGTCGATGTTGGCCCGGGTGCCCGGCCCGGCCGACTTCGACGCGATCGACGCGACGATCTCCCCGTACGCCACCGGGGTGATCCGGCGGACGGCGGCGACGATCGGCACTGTCGCCTGCCCGCCGCAGGTCACCATGTTGACGTTCGGCTCGTGCAGGTGCTCGTCGAGGTTGACCGGCGGCACCACGTACGGGCCGAGCGCGGCCGGGGTCAGGTCGACAAGCGTCCTGCCGTGCGCGCGCAGCACCTCGTCGTGGCGTCGGTGCGCGCCCGCCGAGGTCGCGTCGAAGACCAGTTCGACGTCGGCGAACTCGGGCATCGCGACCAGCCCGTCGACGCCGTCGGCGGTGGTGGCCACGCCGAGTCGGCGGGCCCGGGCCAGGCCGTCGGAGGCCGGGTCGATGCCGGCCATCGCCACCATCCGCAGGCTGTCACTGAGCCGGAGAACTTTGATCATCAGGTCGGTGCCGATGTTTCCGGAACCGAGCACCGCCACGCCGACGCTCACGCTGACTCCCCTCGGGTGAAGGCCGTACGCACCGAGCCGAGCCCGGAGATCCGTGCCTCGTACGCAGCCCCCGGGGTAACCGGCACCATCGGGCCGAGCGCCCCGGAGAGGACCACGTCCCCGGCGCGCAGCGGGTCACCGGCGCGGGCGAGGGTGCCGGCCAGCCAGTGCAGGGCGTGCAGCGGGTTGCCCAGGCAGGCCGCGCCCGCGCCGACCGAGACCGGCTCGCCGGCATGCTCCAGCACCATTCCGCACAGCCGCAGGTCGACGTCGGCGAGGCGGCGCGGCGTGGTGCCGAGCACGAAGAGCCCGCTGGAGGCGTTGTCGGCGACGGTGTCCACGATGGAGATGTCCCAGCCGGCGATGCGCGAGTCGACGATCTCGATCGCCGGCAGCACGTGGTCGACGGCGCGGATCAGGTCGACAGTCGTGATCTGCGGATCCGCGAGATCCTTGTCGAGCACGAACGCGATCTCCGCCTCGACCCGCGGCTGGAGCAGCCGGTCGATCGGCACCTCGACCCCGTCGCCGACCGCCATGGCGTCGGTGAGCATCCCGAAGTCCGGCTGGAACACCCCGAAGGTCTCCTGCACCGCCCGCGAGGTCAACCCGATCTTCGCGCCCACGCGGCGCTCGCCGCGACCCTGCCAGGCCCGCGTCTGGAGCTGCTGCACGCGGTACGCGGACTCGACGTCGCCCTCCGGCAGCAGCCGACCGCGCAGCGGCGGGCAGGGCTTGCCGGTGCTGCGGGCGTCGGCCAGCTCCCGGTTGGCGGCCTCGATGTCGGCTTCCATGCCCGCTCCCTCGCTACGGCTCACGACAGGTCCACGCAGACGTTGGTGAGTTCGGAGTAGAAGTTCAACGAGTGCACGCCGCCCTCGCGACCGATCCCGGAGGCCTTCACCCCACCGAACGGCGTGCGCAGGTCCCGCAGGAACCAGGTGTTGACCCAGACGATGCCCGCGTCCAGTCGGACTCCGGCCCGGTGTGCGACGCCCACGTCCCGGGTCCACACGGTCGCCGCCAGGCCGTACTCGGTGCCGTTGGCCAGGGCGTACGCCTCGTCCTCGGTGTCGAACGGCGCCACGTGCACGACCGGGCCGAAGATCTCCTCCCGGTTGGTGCGGGCGGCCGGGCCGAGGCCGGTGAGCACCGTCGGCTGCACGTACGACCCGCCGTCGCGGGCGTCACCGAAAGTGGGCGTGCCGCCGCCGGTGAGCACCTCGGCGCCCTCGGCGCGGGCCAGCTCGTACGCGCCGAGCACCTTCGCCCGGTGCTGCGGGGAGATCAGCGGCATGGTGGCGGTGGCCTCGTCGGTCGGCCAGCCGTACGCCAGCTCGCCGGCCCGCTTCGCCAGCCGGGCGGTGAACTCCTCGAAGACCGGCCGCTGCACGTAGATGCGCTCGGTGCACAGGCACACCTGGCCGCCGTTGGTGAAGCTGGAGCGCATCGAGCCGGCCACCGCCGCGTCCAGGTCGGCGTCGGCGAAGACCAGGCCGGCGTTCTTGCCGCCCAGCTCGAAGCTCACCGCCTTCACGCCGTCGGCGGCGGCCCGCATGATCGCGCCGCCGGTGGCCGACTCGCCGGTGAAGGTGATCGCGTCGACGCCGGGGTGGCGGGTGAGGAACTCGCCGGCCGAGTCCGGCCCGAAGCCGTGCACCAGGTTGAACACCCCGTCCGGTACGCCGGCGGCGGCCATCACCTCGGCGAGCAACGTCGCCGAGGCGGGCGTCTCCTCGCTGGGCTTGACCACCACGGCGTTGCCGCAGGCGAGCGCCGGGGCGACCTTCCAGGTGAGCAGCAGCAGCGGCAGGTTCCACGGCACGATGACCGCGACCACGCCGACCGGCTTGCGGACGGCGTAGTTCAGCGCCCGGCCGCCGGTCGGGGTGACAGTGGTGAACGACTCGGTGGGCGCGGTCGCGACGATCTCCGCGAACGCCCGGAAGTTCGCCGCGCCACGCGGGATGTCCAGCGTGCGGGCCTGGGCGATGGACTTGCCGGTGTCGGCGACCTCGGCGGTGACCAGATCGTCGAAGCGACGTTCCAGCTCGTCCGCGACACGGCGCAGCACCTCGGCGCGCTCGCGCTCCCCCATCCGGCCCCACGGCCCACGCAACGCCGCGCGGGCTGCCGCAACCGCGTCGTCCACGGTGGACCGCGCCGCCTCGACGACCTCGAAGACCGGCTCGCCGGTCACCGGGCTCACCTTGGTGAACGTCGACCCGCCGTCGACGAACTCGCCGCCGACGAAGTTGCGCAGCCGCGACGGCCCGGCCGGCGCGCGGCCGGTCATCAGCGTGGCGTCCCAGGTGCCGGTCATCTGCGCCTCCCTCGGCTGAGCCCCGCCGTGATCGCGCCCACCAGCAGCAGCGCGGCCCCACCCGCGACCGCGCCGAGCACCCGGTGCTGCCGGCGGACCCGGCGGCGCACCTCGGCGTACGGGGTGGTGGAGAAGGACACCAGCTCGTACTGGGAAACGTACCGGCCGGGCAGTGCCCGTTCCAGGGCGTGCTCCACCCGCCGGCGGGTCTGGAACACCGGCGAGGCGACCTTGTCGCGCATCTCCACGAAGTTGGTAAGCGCCATCTGCGCGATGGCCTCGGCGTTCTCCTGCCGGCGGCGCTGGAACAGCGGCAACGCTGCCGACCACTCGTCGGCACACTCGTCGAGGCAGCGGTCCAGCTCGACGACATCCTCGAAGGCGCAGTTGGCGCCCTGGCCGTAGAACGGCACGATGGCGTGGGCCGCGTCGCCGAGCAGGCCGACACTGCCGTTGACCTGCCAGGGGGTGCTGCGCACCGTGCCGAGCACGCCCACCGGGTTGTGCTGGTAGTCGTCGACCAGGTTCGGGGCGAGCGGGACCACATCCGGGTACTGCTCGGCGAAGTGCGCCCTGATCGCGGCCGGGTTGTCCAGGGCCGCGAAACTGCCGACGCCCTCGTTGGGCCAGAACAGCGTGCAGGTGAAGGAACGGTCCGGGTTCGGCAACGCGATCATCATCGAGGTGCCGCGCGGCCAGATGTGCAGCGCGTCCGGATCCAGGGCGAAGTCGCCGCCGAGCGGCGGAATCGTCAGCTCCTTGTAGCCGTAGTCGAGGAAGTCCACGCTCTCGCGCAGCAGCCCGTACGCCAGCAGTTGTCCGCGTACCGCGGAGCCGGCGCCGTCGGCGCCCAACACGACCGACGCCTTCGCACCGACCGTGCCCTGCGGGGTGTCGAAGCTCAGGGTGCGGTCGGCCGGGTCGAGCCCGACGAGCCGGTGGTCGAAGACGATCCGGACCCCGGGCAGCGCGGCGGCGGCGTCCAGCAGGGCGTTGTTGAGCGCTCCCCGGCTGATCGAGTTGATCGCCCGGTCACCGGCCGCGCTGTACGACTGGAACTGCTGCTCCCCCTCGACCGGGTGGATCATCCGGCCGCGCATCGGCAGCGCGTCGGTCATCACCTGCTCGGCCAGCCCGATCCGGCGCAGCGCGTCCAACCCGCGCTCGGAGAGGGCCAGGTTGATCGAGCGTCCCCGCTCGGCCGCGCCGGCACGCGGGTCCGGCCGACGCTCGTAGAGGGCCACCGGGTAGCCGCGCCGGGCCAGGAAGCAGGCGGCCAGACAGCCGGCCAGGCCGGCGCCGATGATCGCGATCTCGTCGCGCCGGGCGGTCATGGGTTCACCTGCCCCACGGTCGCGGCCAGCGCCGCGGCGGCCCGCCAGCAGTCCAGGTACGTGGAGTAGAGCGGCACCGGGGCGAAGCGGACGATGTCCGGCTCCCGGGCATCGGCGATGACGCCGTGCTCGTGCCGCAGCCGCTTGGTCAGCTCGGCGGCGTTGCCGGCGCCGACGCGTACCGACAGCTGGCAGCCCCGGCGGGCCGGATCACGCGGGGTGACCACGCGCAGCGGCCGGTC
The DNA here is from genome assembly GCF_021442385.1 of Micromonospora sp. MH99. Taxonomy (GTDB): domain Bacteria; phylum Actinomycetota; class Actinomycetes; order Mycobacteriales; family Micromonosporaceae; genus Micromonospora. The sequence goes on along the minus strand of NZ_MUZA01000006.1, from coordinate 148,124 downwards.
GGCGGTGACCTCGTCGAGCAGTGCCTCCAGCCAGCCGGTGAGTCGCAAACTGCGGGCGCGCAACGCCGGCATGCCTACCGTGTCGAACAGCTCCAGCGAGGTACGCACCGGACCCATCGCGAAGATCGGCGGGTTGGAGATCTGCCAGGCCTCCACCGTGGACGGTGGCCGGGACACCGGCGTCATCTCGAACCGGGTGGCCGCCGCGGTGCTCCACCACCCCTCGAAGCGCGGCAGGTCGGGATCGCCGAGGTGCCGCTCGTGCACGAAGACGCCGGCCAGCGCGCCCGGCCCCGAGTTCAGGTACTTGTAGGAGCACCAGGCGGCGAAGTCGACGTCCCAGTCGTGCAGGCGCAGGGGCACGTTGCCCGCCGCGTGGGCCAGGTCCCAGCCGACCACCGCGCCGGCCGCCCGCCCGGCGGCCGTGATCGCCGGGATGTCCAGCAGCTCGCCGGTGAGGTAGTTGACGCCACCCAGCAGCACCAGCGCCACCCGGTCACCCTCGGCGGCCAGGTAGTCGGTGACGTCCTCGGTGCGCATTGCATCCTCGCCGGGACGCGGGCGCAGCCGGACCACCGTGTCGTCCGGGTCCAGCCCGTGGAAGCGGGCCTGGCTGCGCACCGCATAGCTGTCCGAGGGGAACGCGCTGTCCTCGATGACGATGCGGGTGCGCGCGCCGGCCGGGCGGTAGAAGCTGACCATCAGCAGGTGCAGGTTGACCGTGAGCGAGTTCATCACCACGGTCTCCGCGGGGAGGGCGCCGACCAGTCGGGCGGCCGGCGCGGTCAACAGCTCGTGGTACGGCAGCCAGGCGCGCTCGGCCTCCAGGTGCCCCTCGACGCCGAGCCGCCCCCAGGCGTCCAGGTCGGCCAGGAGTTCGTCGCGGGTGGCCCGGGGTTGCAGGCCGAGCGAGTTGCCGGCGAGGTACGCCGACTCGGGGTGGTCGCCGCCGTCGGCGGGCGGCACGTGGAAGAGGTGTCGGTGGCCCGGGTCGGCCTGGTCGAGGCGGTGGGCCTCGCTCTGTGGGGTGTGCATGTCTCGCTCTCCGGTCACATCGCGGTGCGGGCCGACCACAGCTCCGGGAAGACCACCCGGGCCATGCTGCGCTGCAACCACGCCAGCCCGGCGGAGCCGCCGCTGCCGACCTTGGCGCCCATTGTCCGCTGCACCGCCTTGACGTGGTTCCACCGCCAGTCGCCGAACTCCTCGGCGACGCCGCTGAGCGCCTCGCCGAGCAGCCGCAGGTGGTTGTCCGGCCCGCCGTCGGCGTAGATCCGCACCCAGGCCGCCTCGACCGCCGGCTGCGGGTCGTGCTCGACCGCCACGTCCCGGTTCAGCAGGTCGGCGGGGATGTCGAAGCCGCGCCGGGCGAGCAGCGCGACCACGTCGTCCCAGAGGCTCGGCGCGGCCAGCGCGGCGCTGAGCGCGCCATGCACCTCGCTCTGCCGGCGGAACGGCCGGATCAGCGCGGGGTCGCGCAGCCCGAGCAGGAACTCGAGGTGCCGGTACATCGCCGACTGGAAGCCGGAGCCCTCGCCGAGCAGGTTGCGGAACCTGTTGAAGTCGGCCGGGGTCATCCAGCGCAGGCCCTGCCAGGCGGCGTTGAGCCCTTCCAGGTGCAGGGTGGCGCGGCGCAGCGGGGCCAGCGCGTCCCAGATCCGGTCGGCGCGCACCAGACGCTGGGTCTCGCGCAACTCGTGGCAGGTCAGCCCGAAGTACAACTCCATGATCTGACTGACCATGAGGAAGGACATCTCGCCGGGGTCGTCGCTCAGGGGCTGCTGCAACTGGTGCAGGGCGCTGGCCCGCACGTACGCGTCGTAGGGCACCAGCTCGGCGAACTCCAGCGTCGGCTCGCCGCCGTTGCGCGCCGCACGGGCCGCCCGCTGGCGCGGGGTCACCGGTCGTACCGTGGCGACGCGCTTCGGCGCCCGCCGGTCCGTCTGATCCACCAGTCGTCTCCCTTCCCCCGAAGCTGCCGACGTCATGATCTCGCGGTTGGATCGGGCTGCGGAATGCCGCATCAACGGCACTTGCCGGCCTGACTTGACGAACCGAAGGCAGCTGGGCGAATCCAGTTCACGAAAGTAAGGTTCGGGCGTGGACGACATGGACTGGGCGCTGCTGCGCGAGTTGCAGGCCGACGCCCGGCTCTCCTTCAGCGAGTTGTCCCGCCGGGTGCACCTGTCCCCACCAGCGGTGGCCGAGCGGGTCCGCCGGCTGGAGGAAGCCGGGGTGATCACCGGTTACCACGCCCACGTGGACCTGACCCGGGCCGGCCGTACGGTGGTCGCCCTGATCCGGATGTCCTGTTACGGCGCGCGGTGCATCCTGCACGACCCCGACGTGTCCGACTGGCCGGAGATCCTGGAGATCCACCGGATCACCGGTGACGCGTGCAGCATGCTCAAGGTGGCCGCCGGCTCGATCGGAGACTTCGAGCGGGTGATCGACCGCCTGGCCCCGTACGGCCAGCCGTCCAGCACCATGGTCCTGTCCACCCCCCTCCCCTACAACCCCATAACCCCCCAACCCCTCCCCTAAGACCCCCGCCCCGCCCCCGCCTGCGCGATCTTGCACTTCCTGTCGCCGAAGTGCGAGGAATGCCCGCTATGCCGCGACAGTAAGTGCAAGATCGCGGCAGCCCCGGCCCACCCCCGGTCGATCATGGAGTCGTGGTGGGTAGATGAGGGCGATATGCACCTTTTGCGGAGCGCCACAACTCCATGATCGACGCCGGCTGGGGCGGGGCGCGGGGGGCGGGGGTGGGGTTTGTCGGTGGGGTGGGGGGAACTCAGCGCGCGTGCCCAGGGGAGGGTTCCGGCGGTCGTCGCCGGTTGGGGGGAAATCATGCAGGGACTTCGCACGATCAACCGCGCACTCTCGTCCGCACTGACACTGGTGGGGCTCATCGGGGCGTTCGTCCTGTTGTCGGTCGCACCGGCGCGTGCCGGTGAGAACACCTTCGTCGAGGTGACGCCGAACAGCGTCCCGGCGGGCAGCCGCGTCACGATCCGCGCGAGCTGCGACAACAACAACGATCGACAGGCCAACGTGCAATCCGACGCGTTCGGGCACGTGATGCTCCGACCGGACAACGGCTTCCTCAAGGGGGAGGTCACCGTTCCGGGCAACAAGGAACCCGGCGACTACCAGGTCGACCTGCGCTGCCAGAACAACCAGACGGCCCAGACGATGCTGACCGTGCTCAACATGGCCTCGCCCAGCAAGGGACCGGCGACGGGCGGCGGCGGCACGGCGGGCGGCCGGGGCACCGGCTCGGTCCTGGTCCTCGGCGGCGTGGCCCTGGTGGCCGCCGCGGTCGCGCTCGGCATGGCGGGCGGTCGGCGTCGGACCGGAGCCGGCTCCTGAGCCGGAGCTGCCATGACCCGCAGATCCGCGCGTGCGCGGTCGGACCACCGTGCCCGCCTCCGGGCCGCGGCGGCCCTGCGCGCCACCGGACGGCTGGTGGCCCGGGCCTCGGTCCGGCTGCGCCGGGTCGCCGGGCAGGCGGTGTCCGCAAGCGTCGCCACCACTGATCCGGACGCCAGCCCGCTGCCGCCGAGCCGTCCCGTCGGGTCGCCACTGACCCGGCGTCGGCTCGGCACCGGGCCGGGACTGCCGGTCCTGGCCGTGGCCACGCTGATGGTGCTCATCGTGGCGATGCTGGGCATCGAGCAGGTGACCGGGGTCAGTCTGCTGCCGGACCGGATCAGCGCGGGCCTGCGACCGCCGCCGAAGAAGTTCCCGGTGCTGCCGGCCAGCCGCCCGACCGCTCTCTCGATCAGCAAGATCGACCTGCGGGCGCCGCTGCACGACGTGGGCATCGCCCCGGACGGCACCATCGCCGTGCCCGACGTGGGCCGCGCCCAGGAGGCCGGCTGGTACGACCAGGGCCCCACCCCCGGCCAGTACGGGCCGGCGGTGATCGTCGGACACGTGGACACCACGACCGGCCCGGCCGTCTTTCACCAGCTCCGGGAACTGCGCGCGGGAGACCAGATCGAGGTCACCCGCTCCGACGGCCGGGTCGCGGTCTTCGAGGTCGACTCGGTGGAGCGGTTCGACAAGGACCGACTGCCGGTGGACGAGGTGTACGGCGACTTCAGCCGCCCCAGTCTGCGGCTGATCACCTGCGGCGGCCGGTGGGTGGGCGGCGAGCGGGGCTACTCGGACAACCTGGTGGTGTTCGCCTCGCTGGTCAAGGCCCGTGGTGGTTGATCGCCGGCGCCGGCGTCGAGGTACTCGGCGAGCCGGGCGGCCCCGGTGAGCATGGCCCGGCCGCGCTCGGTGAGCCGTCGGCGCCACTGACCGAGCGACGCGGCGAGCGGTTCGGCGCCACCTGCGTCGCGGACCCGACGCAGCACGTCGGCGATGTGGTCGAGCCGGTATCCGCCCCGACGCAGCAGGTGGGCGAGTTGGGCGTCCCGGACGTCGTCGGGCGAGTAGACGCGGTGGCGGGTCACCCGATCGCGCTCCGGGCGCAGAATGCCTGCCGACTCCCACTTGCGCAGGGTCGCGGGTCGTACGCCGAGCCGGTGGGCGAGCACACTGATCGGCACGGCTTTCCGGCCCTGCGGCGCGGGCTCCGACGCGGTGAGGGTCGTGACCGCCGCCTCGACCGCGTCCAGGGTCTCCCGGTCGCGTTGCAGCAGCGCGTGACCGCTGTCGATCGTGCGCAACGCCGTGTCGATCTCACCCCGGTTGACGGCCCGCATGATGTCGCCGCTGGCCGCGTGGCCGTGCCCGACGATGAGCGCGAGGTAGGCGCTCAGTGCGGCGGCGTGCACCTCGGTGAACCGGCGGTACCCGGTCGCGGTGCGCTCGGCGGGTGGCAGCACGCCGTCCCGTTCGTAGTTGCGGACGGCCTGCGCCGACAGCCCGTGCCGGCGCGCGAGGTCGACCGGTCGGCGTACCCCCGGGTTTGAGGGTTTTGTGGTTGTCACCCGCACTCCCTCGCTCTGAAGTCTCCACCGCTGGTGCAACGATACGGTTGATGCAATGACCACTCTTGTTGACCTGCTTGCCGGCTCGCCGGCGCTGCTCGCGCTCGGTGAGCCGACGCACGGTGAATCCGCGTTCCTCCAGATCCGCAACGACGCCTTCCTGACGCTGGCCGAGCACGGGTACCGGTCGATCGCCCTGGAGAGCGACCGGGCCGCGGGACTGCTCGCCGACGCGTTCGTGCAGGGCGCGGCCGTGCCGCTCGACCGCGTGCTCGCCGAGGGTTTCAGCCACGGGTTCGGCGCCCCGCCGGCCAACCGTGACCTGCTGCTGCGGATGCGCGAGTGGAACGACGGACGGCCCGCCGCCGAGCGCCTGAGTTTTCACGGCTTCGACGCCCCGCTGGAGATCGAGGGCGCCCCGAGCCCCCGGCGTCACCTGGTGCGGGTGTGCGAATTCCTCGACCTGGACCGGTCGGCCGAGATCGACGACCTCGTCGGGGACGAGGCCCGCTGGAGCGACACGGCCGCGATCTGGGAGCCGGGCCGCTCGGTCGGACGCTCGTCCGACGCCCAGCGGCTGCGGGTGCTCGCCGACGACCTGCTGACCGAGTTGTACCTGCGGGCACACCTACGGCCCGAGGGCTGGCAGGCAGCCTTCGTCCACGCCACGTCGGCGGTAGCGGTGCTGCGCTACCACGCGGCGGCCGCGGCGCCACTGGTCCAGGAGGAACGCTTCGCCCGCCTGGCCGCCGTCCGGGACGCGCTGATGGCCGAGAACCTGCTCGCGATCCGGGCGGTCGAGGCACACCGTGGACCCACGCTGGTCTTCGCGCACAACACGCACCTCCAGCGCCACCCGAGCACGATGACGATCGGCGCGACAGAGGTGTCGTGGGCCGGGGCCGGCGCGATCGTCGGAGCGTTGCTGGGCGAGCGCTACGCGGTGATCGTCGGCAGCCTCGGCGCGAGCCCCGCGCTCGGCATCGACGTACCCGCCGCGACGACCTACGAGGGCCGGCTCTCACAGAAGCTCACCCTCCCCGGGTACGTGCGGGCGGCCGAGATCGAGCCGGCCGAGCGGAGGACGCACGACTACCGCTACTTTCCGCTGGACCAGGCCGCCATCGACCACGCCGACGCGGTACTGCACATCCCGACCGGCCTCGACGCGACAGTGCTCGCCGACCGGATCAGCGCGCTGCCCGACGTCGAGCAGGTGGTGGCGAGCGAGGAGGACGGCTCACCCGAGGGCGCCTGGGGCGACCGGTTCTTCCACGTCGGCCCGGACCGCCGCCAGCCGTTCGCCACCATCGTCGAGCACGACGTGCCCGGCTTCGACGAAGCCGGGCAGCTGGACCGCCCCGGCGTCTTCCGCCTCAACCTGGACCTGGGCCGGGCCGAGTTCGAGCGGATGTTCGGCTTCCCACCGAAGGCGTTCGAGGAGCACCGGGGGGCCTTCGACTTCGCCCGGCTGGACACTGTCACGCCGCATCCGGGGTACGCGCTGTACGGCTTCGCCAGCATCGTGATGCCGGGGCCGCAGATGCTGCCCGAGATCGACCGCCTACTCGCGATCGCGCACGCCCGGGCGGTGGACCGGCACGAGCGCGCGACCCGTCGAGCGACCGACCAGCGGGACTGAGCCCGACGACGCTCCCGAGCTGGCGGCCGCCGCGGCCCCGGTCGGGCCAGGCGGCCGCCGCCCAGCGCAGGTCGGATCAGGCCAGCGCAGGTCGGATCAGGCCAGCGCAGGTCGGGTCGGGCGGCCGCCTCGGGTCAGCGCAGGAGGTCAGGTCGCGCGGCCGCGTCGGGGCCGCGCAGGTGCGGTCAGGCGGCTGCCTCGGGCTCGCGCAGGTCGAGCCAGTCGGCCCAGCGCGGGTCGGGAGCGCGGTGCCCGAGGACCCGCCAGGCGGTGCCCTTCGGGGCGGCCGGCAATGCGTGCAGCCGCCAGCCCAGCTCGGCCGGGGTCTTGTCGCCCTTGGTGTGGTTGCACCGGGCGCACGCGGCGACCACGTTCTCCCAGGCGTGCCGCCCACCCCGGCTGCGCGGGAAGACGTGGTCGATGGTCTCGGCCGGCCCTCGGCAGTAGGCGCACCGCCAGCCGTCCCGGGCGAAGATCGCTCGCCGGGACAGCCCCACGTGGGTGCGGTAGGGCACCCGGACGAAGCGGGTCAGGCGCACCACCGACGGCACGGGCAGCGCGTCGCGGGCGCTGTGCAGGATGCCGTCGCCATCGGCGACGCAGACGGCCTTGGCGGAGAGGACGAGGATCGCGGCGCGACGCACCGACACGACACACAGGGGCTCGTAGGTGGCGTTGAGGACCAGCGCGCCGGAGCCCACCGTGGGTCGTATGTCAGGCATCGCGCTCACCCTCCCGGTTCAGCGGCTGCTGCGAAACGCCGCCGACCGGGGCCGGGCACGAGGGCCCGCACCGTCGACGCCCGTTCGATCACCGACGTCCGTTGCGCCAATAGTCCCTGATCGGACCCCGGATTGCACGTACTAATCCGGGGTCGGACATGAAGCTCTTTCCCGCACCTGTCACGATGGCCGGTTCGCCCCGGTCCGACCCGCCGCTCGGGCGCATCTCACCCGGCCGGTGGGTCGGCGGCGACCGGTCCGGGGCGTTGCGGTACGAAGACAGGGTGAGTGCCGCCAGCGGAACGCCCCTTGCCCTGCCCGACGCCGTGTCGGTGAACTGTCAGGGCAGCACCTCCTGCGAGTGGATCTACGGGATCACCAGGTCGGAATGGTTCGCGGAGGGCAGCTACTGGATCCTGCTCAAGCCGCTGCGGGTGCTGTTGATACTGGCGCTGGCGATGGTGGCCCGCTGGGCGCTGCACCGGACGATCGACCGACTGGTCCGCACGACCACCGACGGCGCGGTGCCGACCATGCTGCGGCCGCTGCGCGAGCGGGTGCCCACGGCAGCTGTCGACCCGGCCGAGTTCGTGCCCGAGCGCCGCCGGCAACGGGCCGAGGCGATCGGCTCGGTGCTGCGCAGCCTGACCACCGCGTTCGTCTTCGGCATCGCGCTGCTGATGATCCTGCGCGAGTTCAGCTTCGACCTCGCCCCGTTGCTGGCCAGCGCCGGGATCGCCGGCGTTGCCCTGGGCTTCGGCGCGCAGAGCCTGGTCAAGGACCTGATCGCCGGGCTCTTCATGCTCATCGAGGACCAGTACGGCGTGGGCGACAACGTCGACCTGGGCGAGGCGACAGGTGTCGTGGAGTCGGTCGGGCTGCGGGTCACCACGGTCCGGGACGGACGCGGCGTGCTCTGGTACATCCGCAACGGCGAGATCATCCGGGTGGGCAACAAGAGCCAGGGCTGGGCGCTGGTGGTCGTGGACCTGCCGATCGGCTTCAGCGGCACGGAGGAGGCCACCGCCGTGCTGCGGACGGCCGCCGCCTCGGTGGCGCTGGACCCGGAGCTGTCGCCGGAGATCGTGGAGGCCCCGGAGGTGCTGGGCGTCGAGCAGGTGACTGTGGATGGCGCCGTGATCCGTACGGTGGTGAAGACGACTGCCGACGGCCAGTTCGCGGTGAGCCGGGAGCTGCGCCGCAGGCTGGCGGAGGCGCTGGAGAACTCGGGGATCACCGCGCAGATCGCCGCCGCCCGCATCTATCCCGGTCTGTCGAGCCGGCCGTTGCCCGAGGGTGAGACCGGCCAGGGCGGCGCCACCTGACCCCGGCGAGACTGGCCGGCAATACAGGGGTCGCGAGCCGCCCGGCCCCTGGAGTATCGTCCGTTCGTTCAGTCGGGGATGCGACGAACGATCCGTTCGCCCTAGCTAGTTGTCAGACGATCGGGCAGAATCCGGAGCACGCGTTCCCGCCGGAGCGTGGTCACATCCTCGCTGATCCGTAGATCTGACGAGTGTTCCCGGCCCGGCCGCCACGAGCTGTCGTTCTGGGAGCCGATGGAGGCGACGGTGCCTGACGAGCGACCTTCCGCGGAAGGCCCGGCCACTTTTCGCGAAGTGTTCGCCCAGCGCGAGTTCCGCGTTGTCTTCACGGCCGGGGCTCTGTCCTGGGTCGGTGACTACGTCGCCAAGGCCGCCGTCACCCTGCTCGTCTATCAGCAGACCAGATCCGTCGCGCTCTCCGCCGCCGCGTTCGCGGTCAGCTACCTGCCGTGGCTGCTGGGTGGCCCGCTGCTCGCCGCCCTTGCCGAGCGGCACCCGTACCGCCGGGTGATGGTGGCGTGCGACGTGATCCGGATGGCGCTGATGCTGCTCATCGCCGTCCCCAACCTGCCGGTTCCGGCGCTGCTGGTGCTCATCTTCGCCGCCACGTTGGCCAATCCGCCGAGCCAGGCCGCGAAGTCCGCGCTGATGCCGCAGATCCTCGCCGGGGACCGGCTGGTGGTCGGGTTGTCGCTGAACGCCAGCATCGGTCAGGCGGCCCAGGTCGTCGGCTACCTGCTCGGCGCCGCCGTCGCCTCGATCAACCCGACTGTCGCGCTGCTGTTCAACGCGGCCACGTTCGGCCTCTCGGCGCTGCTGGTCCGCGTCGGCGTACGGAACCGGCCGGCGACGATGACCATCGCGCACCGCTCCCACCTGCTTCGGGAGACCGCTCAGGGGTTCCAGATCGTGTTCGGCACCCCGGTGCTGCGGGCCATCGCGGTGCTGGTGTTCAGCGCGCTGCTGTTCTCGATCATCCCGGAGGGGCTGGCCGCCGCCTGGGCCAACAAGGGCTCCCACGGTGGCATGGACGCGGGCACCGCGCAGGCGGTGATCATGGTCGCCAACCCGGTGGGCTACGTCCTGGGTGGGCTGCTGGTGAGCCGGCTGTTCGGCCCGACCCGCCGCCTGAGCCTGATGCGTCCCCTCGCGGTGTTCTCCCCGCTGGTGCTGGTGCCGGCGCTGTTCGATCCGCCACCGCTGGTGGTGGCGTTGCTGGCCGCCCTGTGCGGGTTCGCGGTCGCCGGGATGATGCCGATGGCCAACGGGCTCTTCGTCCAGGCGCTGCCGGACGGGTTCCGGGCCCGCGCGTTCGGTGTGATGGCCACCGGCGTCCAGGTCATCCAGGGTTTCGCGGTGCTGGTCACCGGGCTGCTCGCCGAGCGGTTCTCCATCCCGGTGGTGGTCGGGGTCTGGAGCGCCGCTGGAGTGGTGCTGATGACGATCGTCGCCCTGCGCTGGCCGGACAAGCAGACGGTGGACGACGCCATAGCCAGGGCCGCCGCGGCCAACGCCGACCCGAGCCCCGGTCGGGGCGCCACCGTCGCCGACGGCACGCCGGCCGGCGCCGACCTCCGGCCCGCCGACGGCCACCGCCGGCACGCGGTCACCTGATCCACGGCGTGAGCCGGCGCACGGCCTCCGGGTCGGGTCGGCGGCCGAGGCACCTGGCAGGATGGAACGGTGAACCCCGCAGGTGAATCCGACAGTCCCGAAGCGTCGATGACCCTCTTCGAGGCGGTCGGCGGCGAACCCACCTTCCGCCGGCTGGTGGACGAGTTCTATGTCGGCGTCGCCACCGATCCGCTGCTGCGACCCATGTATCCGGAGGAGGACCTGGGGCCGGCGGCCGACCGGTTGACCCTGTTCCTGATGCAGTACTGGGGCGGGCCGAACACGTACTCCGCACAGCGCGGGCACCCACGGCTGCGCATGCGGCACGCGCCGTTCCGGATCGGCGTGGCCGAGCGGGACGCCTGGCTGCGGCACATGCGCCAGGCGGTCGACCGGCTCGACCTGGAGCCGCAGCTCGCCGTCGCCCTCTGGGACTATCTGGAGCGGGCCGCGTACTTCATGGTCAACGTCATGGAGGACCCGGCCGAGCGCGCCTGACGGCGCGTTCCGGCACGGACGCCGCGGGGCGCCTCAGAGCAGGGCGCCCTCGTCGTGCAGCCAGTCCACGAAGCTGGCGGCCACCGCCGCGCCGCAGTCGAGCATCTCGACCAGCAGAGCGTCGTGGGTGCCGGCGCCCAGCGGCACCTGCAACTCGGCGTAGATCGGCAGCTGCCCGCGCTCGGTCGGGTCGCCGATGTACGCCTTGCAGAAGCGGCGGGTGTGGTTCCACTCGTTGACCACCCGGTAAGCCCGGTCGGCCCAGTCCGGCGGAACCGTGGCGTGCGGGCGGGCCCGCATCACCAGGATCTCGTCCTCGGGGCCTTCGAGGGTCACCAGCACGGCGTGCCGCTCCCACATGGCCAGCAGGTTGCCGTCGCCGTCGGCCAGGTAGCGCACGTCGAGCAGGTCGAGTGCGTCACAGACACGGCGCAGGCTCACCGGCTCGATTGTCGCCGGCATCTCGGTCAGGACGGGACGGTCGCTGCCGGGGCAGTCGTCCCCCGGTTGGCGAGGACTCGGCGGGCCGACCCGGACCGCGCTCTCCACTGTGATCCCGCTTCGGGTTTCCGGATCGCCGCCGTCGGCGGGACCGGGGCGCCATGACCACCACGGCATCGCTCGTCGCACCTCACTCCCCAGCGGATCCAGCCGCCTACGGTGCGTTGGATCCGAGGATGGACGGTACCCGGACAGCCGGGTTGAAGCACCCCCCCAACGACCGCACCGGCCCAGAAGAATGAGCAGGGGTCAGCCGTTCGGACGAGTAGCGAGGGGTGTCACGGCAAGGTCGGTGGCCTTCTGCAACCAGGCCGCTCCGTATGGTCCCACCAGGCCCACCCAACGGCCCGCCACCCGCACCTGGACCTCGGAGCGCCCGCCAGGCCCGGCCGGCTCGTCGACCGCGCCGAGGAAGCCCATCCGGACCAGCCCCTGCACGAGCCGCTGCGACACCTCGACGGCGGGGCCCGGCGGGTCGTCCGGCGTGACCAGCACGGCCACGTGGTCGAGCAGCGCGTCGCGCAGCGCGCGCTGACCCACCGCGCGGCCCGCCACCCCCTGCTCGCTCGCGGTGCGCAGGGTGCCCGCCGCCGCGTCGGCGATCCGCCGCACCTCGACGGCCGGCAGCACCTCCACCGGCTCGCTGCGCGCCGGTGGCAGCGGCCAGCGCCACTGGGCGTCGCGGCGGGCCGGCAGCGTCGCCCCACCGCGTTCCAGTTCGGCCAGCAGGTCGGCGGCGCCCACTGTGACGTCACCGGCGGCCGCACCGGCGACCGTCCGGGACACCAGCACCTGCCAGGGCAGCCGGGCGAACAGCGCGACCCGGCCGGGAGCGCCGGCCGGCCGCAGCCGGACCGGCGCCGTCGGGTCCAGCCGGACCAGCCGGGCCAGGAACGCACCAGCGTCGGCCACGCCGGTCAGGCCGTGCCCGGACGGTGACGCCGCGACCCGGTCCGGGCCGGCGGTGCCCGGCCGAGTCACGCGCCGCCGCCCTGCGGGGCGTACGTGAGCAGGAAGTCCCGCTCCTCGGTGGTGATCCGCCGGGGCACCTGGCGGGTCAGGTCGAACGGCACCAGCACCGAGCGGGCCCGGCTGGCGAGCACGTCGCCGTCGTACAGCTCGTACGCGACGGTGAACCGCGATGCCCTGATCTCCTCCACCCACAGCTCGATGCGGACGGTGGGCGCGGCCTCCGCGGTGGCCCGACCCAGCGCGTAGTCGACCGGGCGCAGGTAGTCGACCTCGTGCCGACGGATCACGACGCCGTCGGCGAACGAGCCCACTCCCCAGGCCCGGCCGCCGGCGAACATCAACGCCACCCGCGCCTCCTCGTAGAGCGTGAGGAAACGCGAGTTGTTGACGTGGCCGTACGCGTCCAGGTCGGACCAGCGCAACGTGCAGTGGTAGACGAACCGGTCGGACATCAGTCGCGGGTCAGCTTGCGGTAGGTCACCCGGTGCGGCCGGGCAGCCTCCGCGCCGAGGCGGTCGATCTTGTTCTTCTCGTACGCCTCGAAGTTGCCCTCGAACCAGAACCACTTGGCCGGGTCCTGGTCGTCGCCCTCCCAGGCCAGGATGTGCGTGGCGACCCGGTCCAGGAACATCCGGTCGTGGGAGATGACCACGGCGCAGCCGGGGAACTCCAGCAGGGCGTTCTCCAGGCTGGAGAGCGTCTCCACGTCCAGGTCGTTGGTCGGCTCGTCGAGCAGGATGACGTTGCCGCCGATCTTCAGGGTCAGCGCCAGGTTGAGCCGGTTGCGCTCGCCGCCGGAGAGCACCTTGGTCGGCTTCTGCTGGTCCGGGCCCTTGAAGCCGAACGCGGCGATGTACGCCCGCGACGGCATCTCGACCTTGCCCACCATCAGGTAGTCCAGCCCGTCGGAGACGACCTCCCAGACGGTCTTGTCGCCGTCGAGGCCCTGCCGGTTCTGGTCGACGTACGACAGTGAGACGGTGGGGCCGACCCGGACCTCGCCGCCGGTCGGCTCCTCGAGCCCGACGATGGTCTTGAACAGCGTGGTCTTGCCGACGCCGTTCGGGCCGATGATGCCGACGATGCCGTTGCGGGGCAGCGAGAACGACAGGTTGTCGATCAGCAGCCGGTCGCCGAAGCCCTTGCTGAGGCCGTTCGCCTCGATGACCGTGCTGCCCAGGCGCGGGCCCGGCGGGATCTGGATCTCCTCGAAGTCCAGCTTGCGGGTCTTCTCCGCCTCGGTGGCCATCTCGTCGTACCGGTCCAGGCGGGCCTTGGACTTGGTCTGGCGGGCCTTGGCGTTGGAGCGGACCCACTCCAGTTCCTCGGTGAGGCGCTTCTTCATCTTGGCGTCGCGGCGACCCTCGACGGCGAGCCGGGCGGCCTTCTTCTCCAGGTAGGTGGAGTAGTTGCCCTCGTACCCGATGGCCCGGCCGCGGTCCAGCTCCAGGATCCAACCGGCGACCTTGTCCAGGAAGTACCGGTCGTGGGTGATCGCCATGACGGTGCCGGCGTACTTCGCCAGGTGCTGCTCCAGCCAGGAGACGCTCTCCGCGTCCAGGTGGTTGGTGGGCTCGTCGAGCAGCAGCAGGTCGGGCGCCTCCAGCAGCAGCTTGCAGAGCGCGACGCGGCGGCGCTCGCCACCGGAGAGCTGGGTCACGTCGGCGTCCGGCGGCGGGCAGCGCAGGGCGTCCATGGCGAGTTCGAGCTTGGAGTCGATGTCCCACGCGTCGGCGTGGTCCAGCTCCTCCTGGAGCCGGCCCATCTCCTCCATCAGCTCGTCGGAGTAGTCGGTAGCCATCTGCTCGGCGATCTTGTTGAACCGCTCCAGCTTGGCCTTGGTCTCGGCCACCGCCTCCTCGACGTTGCCGAGGACGGTCTTGGCGTCGTTGAGCGGGGGTTCCTGGGCGAGCATGCCGACGGTGTAGCCGGGCATCAGCCGGGCCTCGCCGTTGCTCGGCTTGTCCAGCCCTGCCATGATCTTGAGGAGGCTGGACTTACCGGCGCCGTTCGGGCCGACCACACCGATCTTGGCGCCCGGCAGGAAGCTCAGCGTCACGTTGTCGAGCACGACCTTGTCGCCGTGCGCCTTGCGCGCCTTTTCCAGGACGTAGATGTACTGGGCCACGGTGCGGGCTACCTCCGTCGGTTTGCTGTCGCCTGAGTCGGCGGCGCGGCGCGGGCTGGGACCTGCACCCGCCGCCGCCGGCCGGGAGCCGGCCGCGCGCACGCCATCGTCAATCCTGACAGGTACGGCGCGCTTCGCCCACATCACCCCGCCCGAGGAGTACGACGGCGGCGGCTGTCGACAAGATCACCGTTAGGATTCGGCGCTGGCGAGGCGGGTAGGAGACTCCGGCACGGGGCACAAGACGCCGCAGCTACGCTCAGTACGCTCATCGCGGTGGACCCGTCAGCACCCGGAGGTGGCCGATCGTGACCGTCCGTAGCTCCTTTGTCGTAGTGGCGAACCGTCTGCCGGTCGACGAGGTGAGCACACCCGAGGGACGGCAGTGGCGACGCAGCCCCGGCGGGCTGGTGACCGCACTGCATCCCGTGCTCGCCGAACACCAGGGCACCTGGGTCGGCTGGGCCGGCGGCACCGGCGCCGCCCCCGAGCCGTTCGACCTGGAGGGCATCCGGCTGCACCCGGTCCCGCTCAGCGCCGAGGAGTTGGAGCGCTACTACGAGGGCCAGTCGAACGCGACGATCTGGCCGCTCTACCACGACGCGGTGGAGACGCCCGCGTACAAGCGGCGCTGGCGGGAGGCGTACCGCCTGGTCAACGCCCGGTTCGCGGAGGCCGCCGCGGACGTGGCGGCCGAGGGCGCGACGGTCTGGGTGCAGGACTACCAACTTCAGCTGGTCCCGGCGATGCTCCGCGAGCTGCGTCCGGACCTGCGGATCGGTTTCTTCCTGCACATCCCGTTCCCGCCGATCGAGTTGTTCATGCAGATGCCGTTCCGCACCGAGATCCTGCGGGGTCTGCTCGGCGCGGACCTGGTGGGCTTCCAGCAGCGGCTGGCGGCGCAGAACTTCGTTCGGCTGGCCCGGCACCTGCTCGGTCTGCGCTACGAGGGGCAGATGATCCAGGTCGACGGTCGACAGGTGAAGGCCGGCGCCTTCCCGATCTCCATCGACACGCAGGAGATGGAACGGATGGCCGCCGACCCGGCGATCCAGGCGCGAGCCAAGCAGATCCGCGCCGAGCTGGGCGACCCGAAGACGATCATCCTGGGCGTGGACCGGCTGGATTACACCAAGGGCATCGAGTTGCGGCTCAAGGCCTTCCGCGAACTGCTCGCTGACGGAAAGTTGACAGTTCCGGACGCCGTTATGGTGCAGGTGGCCACGCCGAGCCGCGAGCGCGTCGAGCACTACCAGGCACTACGGGTCAAGGTAGAGCGCGAAGTTGGTCGGATTAATGGCGAATTCGGCCGAGTCGGCGTGCCGGCCGTGCATTACCTCCATCAGTCGTACAGTCGCAGTGAACTGGCCGCGATGTACGTTGCTGCGGACGTGATGATGGTGACCCCGCTGCGAGACGGTATGAATCTGGTAGCCAAGGAGTACGTCGCATCACGCGCCGACCAGGGCGGTGCGCTCGTGCTCAGCGAGTTCGCTGGCGCCGCAACGGAGCTGCGCCAGGCTTTCCTGTGTAACCCGCACGACCCGGACGCGGTCAAGGACGCCCTGCTCCGGGCCGTGCACGTGGAGAAAACCGAGGCACGCCGCCGGATGCGGACAATGCAACGTCACCTGCGTACCCACGACGTGGGGCACTGGGCCAAGTCTTTCCTCTCCGAACTCGGAGTTCCCGAGGCGGAGGCCGAGTGAACACGTCCGTCAACGACGGAGCAGCGATCACCACCGGGGTGATGGACCCTGAGCTGCGCTCCGCCATCGGCCGGATCGCCCGGGTTCCGCAGCTCCTGATCGCCTGCGACTACGACGGCACGCTCGCGCCGATCGTGGAGGACCCGAGCACCGCCGTACCGCTGCCCGAGTCGGTGGCGGCGATCCGTGCGCTCGCCGCGCTGCCGCAGACGAGCGTGGCAGTGGTCTCCGGCCGGGCCCTGCGGGACCTGGCCGCGCTCTCCCGGCTGCCCAGCGAGGTGCACCTCGTCGGCAGTCACGGCTCCGAGTTCGACATCGGCTTCGTCGAGCGCCTGTCCCCCGAACTGGTCGCGGTGCGTCAGCAGGTGCGCAACGCGCTGCGGGAGATCGCCGCCGACCACCCCGGCATCCGGCTCGAACGCAAGCCGGCCAGCGTCGCGGTACACACCCGGGGCGTCGACCCGCAGGTCGCCGCCGCGGCCATCGAGGCGGTCCGCAACGGCCCGGCCACCTTCGACGGCGTCACGGTGACGCAGGGCAAGGAGGTCATCGAGCTGTCCGTGGTGGCCACCCACAAGGGCACCGCAGTCGACCAGCTCCGGACCCAGCTCTCGGCCAGCGCGGTGCTCTTCATCGGTGACGACGTCACCGACGAGAACGCCTTCGGCAACCTGCACGGGCCGGACCTGGGCATCAAGATCGGCCCCGGCGAGACCAAGGCCGGCTTCCGGGTGGCCGAGCCCATCGAGGCCGCCCGCGCGCTCGGGCTGCTGCTGGAGACCCGCCGCCACTGGCTCTTCGGCGAGCGGGCGGTGCCTATCGAGCGGCACTCCATGCTCGCCAACGGTCGTACGGTCGCGCTGCTCACGCCCGAGGCGAAGGTCAGCTGGCTCTGCCACCCCAAGCCGGACTCGGCGGCGATCTTCGCCGACCTGGTCGGCGGCAGCCCGGCCGGCCACTTCAGCGTCGCCCCGGAGCGTGGAGGCATCCCGCTGGGCCAGCGCTACCGCTCGGGCACGATGACCGTCGAGACCCGGTGGTCGGGGCTCACCGTCACCGACTGGCTGGACAAGCCGGCCCGCGAGACGACCCCCGACGGCCCGGCGGTGGTCACCGGCGACTCGACCCTGGTCCGGGTGCTCACCGGCAGCGGTCGGGTCCGGGTGGAGTTCGCCCCGCGCCCCGAGTTCGGTCAGGTCGCCGTGCAGTTGCAGCCGCTCGGCGACGGCCTGCTGGTGCTCGGCTCCAACGAGCCGGTCGCCCTCTACTCCCCCGGGGTCGAGTGGCAGGTCAACAACGACGGCGGATACGAGACCGCCAAGGCGATCGTCGACCTGTCGGCCGCCGGCGGGCAGGTCGTGCTGGAGCTGCGCTTCGGCACGCACAGCCTGGAGCACCACCGGGTGCCGATCCACGAGCGGCAGGCCGCGGCCGAGCAGCCGTGGAAGGACTGGGTGGCCTCGCTGCGGCTGCCGTCCACCTCCCGCGACCTGGTGGCCCGCAGCGCGCTCACCCTGCGCGGCCTCTGCCACGAGACGACCGGCTCGATCCTGGCCGCAGCGACCACCTCTCTCCCCGAGGAGCTGGGCGGCGTCCGCAACTGGGACTACCGCTACTGCTGGCTGCGCGACGCCGCGCTGACCGCCCGCGCGCTTGTCGACCTCGGGTCCATCGACGAGGCCGAGGCGTTCCTGCGCTGGGTCGACGGCTGCATCGAGCGCACCGGCGGTCACCCGGAGCGGCTGCACCCGCTCTACACGATCGACGGGTACGAGCTGGGCGCCGAGGCGGTCATCGACACGCTGCCCGGGTACGCCGGCTCCCGGCCGGTCCGGGTCGGCAACCTCGCCAACCACCAGCTCCAACTCGACGTGTTCGGCCCGATCGCCGACCTGATCGCAGCGGTCGCCGACGCGCGCGGCTCGGTCCGCGACGACGAGTGGCGGGTCCTGGAGAACATGGTCGAGGCGGTCCGCCGCCGTTGGCACGAGCCCGACCACGGCATCTGGGAGGCGCGGCTGCCACCCCGGCACCACGTCTTCTCCAAGGTGATGTGCTGGATGACAGTCGACCGGGCGCTGCACGTGATGCGCCAGCACGGCGGCGAGGACCGGCCGGAGTGGAAGGACCTGCGCGACCGCATCGGCGCCAACGTGCTGGAGCACGGCTGGCACGACGACGTCGAGGCGTACAGCGTCGCGTACGGGGACGAGGACATGGACGCCTCGTCGCTCTGGATCGGCCTCTCCGGCCTGCTCCCGGGTGACGACCCGCGCTTCCTGTCCACCGTCCTGAAGATCGAGGCGGACCTGCGCAGCGGCCCGGTCGTCTACCGCTACCACTGGGACGACGGCCTGCCCGGGCGTGAGGGCGGTTTCCACATCTGCACGGCGTGGCTGATCGAGGCGTATCTGCGCACCGGCCGCCGCACCGACGCCGAGGAGCTGTTCGCGCAGATGGTGCTCACCGCCGGCCCGACCGGCCTGCTCCCCGAGCAGTACGACCCGCTCGCCGAGCGCGGGCTGGGCAACCACCCGCAGGCGTACAGCCACCTCGGGCTGATCCGCTGCGCCCTGCTGCTGGACAACATGCTCAAGCAGTAACTGTTTTTCACCACGACGATGGGCCGGAGCAGCGCTGCTCCGGCCCATCGTCGATGTGGCCGGTGCCGCGCCTCGGTCTGACCGCATCGACGGGCGCCGGTCACCCGAGCGCCGCCGTCACCAGCCTCGCGCCCGCCACCCCCTGCGCGTCCTTTGCTCTGCTTCACTCCAGGCAACACAAACGCCTTCTCCGTGTTGCCTCGGTTGAAGCAGAGCAAAGGACGCGCGGGGACCAGTCGGTCCCTGCCGCCCGCAGCATCCGAAGGGCCCGCTGCGCGCCCGCTCCACCCGGGGCCGCGAAGCACCTGCGTGGAGCGTGCCGCCGGTCACCCGTCGAGGGCACCCACCACGTCGCCGACCACCACGACGGCCGGCGGACGGAGGTCGGCCGCCAGCGTGTCGGCGGCGACCGTCGCGAGGGTCGCGCGGAGCACGCGCTGGGCGCCCGTCGTGCCCTCCTGGACGACGGCGGCCGGTGTCTGCGGCGGTCGGCCGTGCGCGATCAGGGTCGCCGTGATGGCGGCCAGGTTCTTCAGCCCCATCAGGATTACCAGGGTGCCGCGCAGGCCCGCGAGGGCGTCCCAGCGCACCAGCGAGGCCGGCGAGTCGGGTGCCACGTGCCCGGAGACGACGGTGAACTCGTGCGCCACCCCCCGGTGGGTGACCGGGATCCCGGCCGCCGCCGGAGCGGCGATCGAGCTGGTCACTCCCGGAACGACGGTCACCGGCACGCCGGCCTCCGCACACGCGAGCAGCTCCTCGCCGCCGCGGCCAAAGACGTACGGGTCACCGCCCTTGAGCCGGACCACCACCGCGCCGGCCAGGGCACGGTCGACCAGGATCCGGTTGATCTCCTCCTGGGCCCGGGACGGGCCGTAGGGGACCTTCGAGGCGTCCACCAGCTCGACGTCGGCGCGGAGTTCGTCCAGGAGCAGACCGGGCACCAACCGGTCGGCGACCACCACGTCGGCCTCGGTGAGCAACCGCCAGCCCCGCACGGTGATCAGCTCCGGGTCCCCCGGCCCCGCCCCGACCAGCGCCACCCGCCCGGTTGTCGCACCGGTAGTCGCCTCGACGTCGGGCCGGACCCGGGTGGGCGCGGTGTCGCGCACGGCGAGCAGGTCGCGGATGGCATCGCGGACGGTCATCGCGCGGCGGGGGTCTCCGCCACCGAGCACCGCCACGGTGACCGGGCCGTGTCGGGTCACGGCCGGCGTCCAGGCCGTGGCGGCGGTCCGGTCGTCGGCCCGGACGCAGAAGATCCGCCGCTCGGCGGCGACGGCGCTCACCGCAGCCGCCGCCATCGGATCGTCGATGGCCACCTGGACCAGCCAGGCCCCGTCCAGGTCCTCGGGCACGAACCGGCGCGGCACCCAGTGCAGCCGGCCCGCGTCCACCCGGGCCCGTAGCGCCGGGGTCAGCTCCGGGGCCACCAGCAGGACGTCCGCGCCGGCATCCAGCAGCGCCGGCACCCGCCGGGTGGCGACCGCGCCGCCGCCCACCACGACCACGCGCCGTCCGTCGAGCCGCAGACCAAGGGGGTACGGGCTGGCGCTCATCCGGCGCCACCCGACCGACCGCCGAACGTGGTCACTTCTCGGCCACCCCGGCGGAGTCGAAGGTGGCCACGTCGTGCAGCACGCGGACCGCCCCGGTGACCACGGGCAGCGCCAGCAGCGCGCCGGTGCCCTCGCCGAGGCGCAGTCCCAGGTCGATCAGCGGGTCGAGGCCGAGGTGGCGCAGCGCCACCGTGGCGCCCGGCTCGGCCGAGCGGTGCCCGGCGACCATGGCCCCGACCGCGTCCGGTGCGAACGCGGCGGCGGCGAGCGCCGCCGACACCGCGATCACACCATCCAGCAGGACCGGCGTACGGCGGGCTGCGGCGCCCAGGATCAGCCCGGCCAGCGCGGCGTGCTCCAGGCCACCGACGGCGGCGAGCACGCCCAGGGGATCGGCCGGGTCGGGCGTGTGCCGGGCCAGCGCGGCCCGCACGACTGCCACCTTGTGGGCGTACGTCGGGTCGTCGATCCCGGTGCCCCGGCCGGTGGAGTCGAGCGCGTCGACGCCGGTGAACGCGGCGATCAGCGCGGCGGCCGGGGTGGTATTGCCGATGCCCATGTCCCCGGTGAGCAGGATGCCCGCCCCGGCGTCGATCAGCTCGTCGGCGATCCGGATGCCTGTCGACACCGCGGCCAACGCCTCGTCCCGGGTGAGCGCGGCGGTCACCGTGAGGTCCCGGGTGCCCCGGCGCACGGAGGCGGCGACCAGTCGGGGCACGGACGCGTCGACCGCGCCGGGAGCCTCGGGGACGGGCAGCGGGTTGGCCACCCCGACGTCGACAACCGTGACCGAGGCGCCGGCCTGGCGGGCGAACGCGTTGACGACCGCGCCGCCGGCCAGGAAGTTGCCGATCATCTGCGCCGTGACCTCCTGCGGCCACGGGCTGACCCCCTGGGCGTGCACCCCGTGGTCGCCCGCGAAGATCGCCACGGCCGCCGGCTCGGGCACCGGCGGCGGGCAGGCCCCGGCCAGCCCGGCGAGGCGTACCGACAGATCCTCCAGCAGGCCCAGCGAGCCCGCCGGCTTGGTCAGCCGGCCGTGCAGCTCGCGGGCGGCGGCCATCGCCGCCTCGTCGAGTGGCCGGATGGCCGAAATCGTGGTCTCCAGCATCATGCCTCCATGGTCTCGCGCAGCACCTCGATGAACGCGTCGGTGGTGTTTCGGTCGCGTACCGCGACGCGCAGCCAGTCCGGGCCGAGCCCGGGGAAGGTGTCGCCCCGGCGTACCGCCCAGCCCCGATCGCGCAGGCCCTCCCGGACCCGCTTCGCGTCGGGCAGGTGCAGCAGGACGAACGCGCTGGCCGGACGCCCCGCGACGCGTACGCCGGGCAGGTCGGCCAGGCGCGCGACCAGGTGGTCGCGGTCGGCGGCGAGGTCGGCGGCGATCGCGCGTTCGGCCTCGACCGCGACTGCGGAGGCGCAGGCCGCGGCGGCGGCCAGCGCGGGCGTGGAGACGGCCCACAGCGGCTGCACGGCGGCCAGGCGGGCCAGCAGCTCCGGGGCGCCGAGCAGGTAGCCGATCCGCAGGCCGGCCAGGCCCCACGTCTTGGTGAGGCTGCGCAGGACGAGCAGGCCGGGCAGATCCCGCCGCTGGGCCAGCGACTCCGGCTCGCCGGAGTGCGCACCGCCGGTGGTGTCGGCGAACGCCTCATCGACCACCAGCACCCGACCCGGGCGGGCCAGCGCGGCCACCGTGCGCGCGGGGTGCAGCACCGAGGTGGGATTCGTCGGGTTGCCGATCATCACCAGGTCGGCGTCGTCGGGCACCAGGGACGGATCGAGCCGGAACCCGTCGGCCGGGTCCAGCAACACCCGCTCGACCGGATGGCCGGCGGCCCGTAGCGCCGCCTCCGGCTCGGTGAACTGCGGGTGCACCACCACGGGTCGGCGGATGCCCCGCAACGCCTGGGCGATCAGCACGAAGCCCTCGGCGGCGCCGGCGGTGAGCAGTACCTCGTCCGGGTGACGCCGGTGCCGGGCGGCGACGGCGGCGCGGGCCGGCGCCGGGTCGGGGTAGCGGGCCAGGTCGGTGAGGGTGGCGGCGATCGGATCGGCCAGCCAGGCCGGCGGCGGCGCCTGGCGGACGTTGACGGCGAGGTCGATCAGACCGGCGCCCACCTCGGCGTCGCCGTGGTGCGCGAGGTCCGGCTCGGCCCCGGTGGGCGGGGCGACGGCCTCGAACTGATCACGCATGTCCGCGATCCTGCCGGGAAGGTGGCCGGCGGGACAGTCACTGTCGGCGTAAGCCATGTCACCACCTCACGGGTTTATGAGTTCTTCTCATGTACGAATCGGAAATGTCATAACTTGGCCACGTGAGCACCCGACCCCTTGCTGCCGCTGGTCGACTCGTCCCTCTTCTCCGCGCCGGGCTCATCGCCGGCATCGTGATCGCCGCCGTCGCGTACCCGGTGGTCGCCTTCACCGGGCTCGGCGCGAAGGCCACCGCGCACGCCACGGAGCAGAAGACCAGACTGCTGACCACCGCCCTGCCCGCCGAGACCTCCTACCTCTACGCCCCGGACGGCAAGACCGTGCTGACCATGTTCTACGAGGAGTACCGGCAGTACACGAAGCTGTCGGACATGTCGCCGAACATCCAGCAGGCGATCGTCGCCGCCGAGGACAACCGCTTCTACCAGCACCACGGCGTCGACCCGAAGGGCGTGGCCCGCGCCTTCGTGTCCAACGCCCGCTCCGGCGGCTCCCAGGGCGCCTCGACGCTGACCATGCAGTACGTCCGGATGGCCCTGCGGGACAGCGCGACCACCCCCAAGGAGGTCCAGGAGGCCACCCAGCAGACCAGCCTGCGCAAGGTCAAGGAGATGCGCATGGCGCTGGACCTGGAGAAGGAGATGAGCAAGGAGCAGATCCTCGAGCGCTACCTGAACTCCGCGTACTTCGGCCACCGGGCGTACGGCATCTACGCCGCCAGCGAGATCTTCTTCTCCAAGACCCCGAAGGACCTCACCCCGGTCGAGGCGGCCACCCTCGCCGGGCTGGTCAAGTCCCCCTCCGAGTACGACCCGGCCGACACCGACCAGAAGGACGCCACCGGGCGGCGCAACTACGTGCTGGACCGAATGAGTCAGCTCGGCTACCTCTCCCCCGACTCGGCCGCCGCCGCGAAGACCGAGCCGATCCGGCTGAAGCTCACCACCCCGCCGAGCGACTGCGCCTCGCTCATCGAGAAGTACCGGAGCTGGGGCTTCGCCTGCGACTACCTGAAGAACTGGTGGAGCTCGCAGCCCGCGTTCGGGGCCAACCGGCTGGAACGGATGGACAAGCTGCGTCGGGGCGGCTACCGCATCGTGCTCAGCCTCGACCCCAAGATCCAGGAGGCGGCGGAGAAGAACGTCGGCGCCAAGGAGGGCACCGGCAGCCCGTTCGCCAACGGGATCGTGGTCTCCGAGCCGGGGACCGGGCGCGTGAAGGCGATGGCGGTGAACCGGAACTACTCCCTGGACCTGGCCGACAACCCACCCAGCTCCAACCCCGAGGCCGGACCCAAGGTGAAGGCCAACTATCCGAACACCGTGGCGCCGCTGCTCGGCGGCGGCGACCTGCCGGGCTACCAGGCCGGGTCGACGTTCAAGATGTTCCCGATGCTGGCCGCGCTGGACTCGGGGATGACGCTGTCCACCTCGTTCAACGCCCCGTACCGCTACAAGTCGTCGGTCTACGACGGCTGGGCGCCCTCCAACGCCAGCGGCGCGATGACCGGACAGCAGACCATGTGGTCCGGCTTCGGCAAGTCCGTCAACACGTACTTCGTGTGGCTGGAGGAGAAGGTCGGCGCGGACCGGGCGGTCCGGCTGGCCGAACAGCTCGGGCTGCGCTGGCGCACCGACGTCGACCGGGAACAGGCGTCCCCGGGCAAGGCCAAGAAGTGGGGCGCGTTCACCCTGGGCGTCTCCGACGCCACACCGCTGGAGATGGCGAACGCCTACGCCGCAGTGGCGGCCGACGGCCGCTACTGCGAGGCGATCCCGGTACAGGCGATCATGAACCGGGACGGCACCCCGGCCACGTACGCCACCCCGGGCGGTCTGCACCGCGAGGTCGCCAAGCCGCGCTGCCGGCAGGTGGTCAGCGCCGACGCGGCGAGGGCGGCCACCGACGCCGCCCGCTGCCCGACCGGGGACACTCCGGCACGCGGCGGCTGCGGCGGCTGGTCAACCGCCGACAGCGTCCGGGGCACGGTCGGCCGCCCGGTCGCCGGCAAGACCGGCACCACCGACAGCACCCGGTCCGCCTGGTTCGTCGGCTACACCCCGGAGCTGGCCGCGGCGAGCTTCATCTCCGACCCGGACAACCCGTTCAACGCCGTCGGTGACGGGCAGTCCCAGATCCCGATCGCGGCGGTGGCCGAGACACTGCGCGACGGCCTGAAGGGCACACCGACCCGACAGTTCACGCCACCGTCGGACGCCATCGTCGGATGACGGCGCGGATCAGCGCAGATCCGCCGCCACGAACGACCACAGTTCGAGGTCGACCCGGCCACCGCCGACGAAACCGGCGTTGCGCAGCAGCCCCTCGTAGCTGAAGCCGGCCTTCTCGGCGACCCGGCGGGACGCCAGGTTGCCCGGCGCCACCCGCAGCTCGACCCGCTGGAAGCCGTGCTCCAGGATCAACGCGATGGCCACCGCGTCCACCGCCTCGGCGGCCAGGCCGAAGCCCCGCGCGTGGGGGGCCATCGCGTAGGAGATCTCGGTGAGCCGGGCGCCCCAGTCGGTGCGCCGTGTCCAGAGGGAGCCGACCACCTGGTCGTCCTCCCGGCGGACCACCGCGTAGTGGTCGCCCTCGCCGCTGTCGCGTCGCTGCCGGGCCAGATCCGTGCACCAGGCGTGCCCGTCGATCGGGCCGGAGTCGTCGGCTAGCGGCAGCCACCGGCGGGTCAACTTGTCGGCGAAGATCTCCCCGGCCGCCGACGCGTCCGCCGCCGTGAGCCGACGCACCTCGGTGCGCGGGGTGGAGACGGTCAACGCCGGAAACCGGCGGACCGCCAACTCACCGATCACGCGGGCACCACGGGAGTCTGCGCGGGCACCGCCTCGACAGCCGGCTCGCTGGCCGCCGCCACCACCCGGGCGGCGGTCGCCGGGTGCCCCGCCCAGTGCAGGGTGAGCTGCGAGGCGTGCACGTTGCGCCACACGAAACCCTCCGGCGTGCCGCCATCCCAGCTCCAGGCCGGCCGCTGACCGGCGCGCGGGGTGAGGACCGCCCGGTGCTCCTTGTGCCCGACGACGACAGTGCCGCTCGCGGCGACCACGCTGTCGGTCTGTGCGGTCGCCTCCCGGTAGCCCACCACGAGGCCGTCGCGGCTCACGCCCACCGCGTCCAGCACACCGCACATCGGCAGTCCGTCCAGCTCCCGGGCCAGCCACAGCAGGCCGGCGCCCTCGGCGACCACCGGCCGCCCGGTGCGGGCCAGCTCGGCCACCGCGATGCAGAGCCGCCGGTTGGCCGACAACTGCTCGGCGTACGACTCGGGCAGCGCACCCCCGACGACCAGCGCGCGGGTGCCCACCGGCAGCGCCTCGTCGCGCAGCGGATCGACAGCGGCGGGGCGGAACGGGCCAGGCCGAGCAGCCGCTCCAGGTCGACAGTGGCGGCGACCGCCTCGCCCAGCCGGCGCACCGCACGGCCCGCGTCGGCCGAGGAGTCGACCACCGGCGCCACCCCGTGCCGGCGTGACGGCAGCACGGCCGGCAGGTCCTGGCGACGCAACGCGCCGTAGACCGGCACGCCGACGTCGTCCAGCGCCTCCCGCAGCATCGCCTCGTGCCGCGACGACGCCACCCGGTTGAGGATCACCCCGCCCAGCCACAACTGCTCGTCGTACGAGCGGAAACCGTGCACCAGGGCGGCCACCGACTGGCCCATCGCGGCCACGTCGACCACCAGCACCACCGGACTGCGCAGCGCGGTGGCCGCGGCGGCCGTGGACTCCTGCTCCGGGCGGCCACCGACGGAGTCGTACAGGCCCATGCTGCCCTGCACCACGGCGAGCGCGGCGCCCGCGGCGCCGTGTGCGACGAGCGGGGCGAGCCGGTCGACGCCGACCAGCCGGGGATCGATCACCCGACCGGGCCGACCGGCGGCGAGACCGAGGTACGCGGCGTCGACATGGTCCGGGCCGAGCTTGAACCCGGCGACGTCGACACCCCGCTCGGCCAGTGCGGCGAGCAGCCCGATCGCCAGCGCGTTCTTTCCGTGCCCGGAGGACGGTGCGCTGAGCACCAGGCGCGGCACGACGGTCATCATCGACTCCTCGCGGGCGGCGGCGGGTACGCGACGGACAACCGGAAAGGTCGATCCGTCGGCGTGACGATACCCGTCCGATCCGGCGGGCGAGCACCGCCAACCGGGGGTCGGCGGACCGTCCCGGCCCGGTCGCGGTGAGTGGCCCCGGTCATACGGGTAGCCTCGGTGCCGTGTACCGGTTCCTGCTGAGCCCACGCTGGTTGGGCGCCCTCGCGCTGACCCTGGTCGCCGCCGCCGTCATGGTGTGGCTGGGCAACTGGCAGCTGGACCGCTACCGGGGCCGCACCGAGATCAACGAGCGGATCGACGCGGGCGAGCGGATGGCCCCGGGGCCTCTGGCCGACGCGTTCCGCGCGCCCACCGACGGTCCGGGGACCGCCGGCCCGGCTCCCGCGAAGGACAAGGTCTGGACCCGGATCACCGCCACCGGCCGGTACGACACGTCGAACACCGTCCTGGTCCGCGGTCGGACTGTCGACAGCCGGGTCGGCTTCGAGGTGCTCACCCCGCTGGTGCTCGCCGACGGCAGCGCGCTGCTGGTGGACCGGGGCTGGATCCCGCCCGCGCCGGGCGGGGCGACCGCCCAGCCGTCGGTGCCCACCCCGCCGGGCGGCGACGTGACGGTCAGCGGCCGGGTGCACGAGACCGAGAGCGGCGGCGGCGCGGTGGACCGCCGCGACGGCCGGCTGGAGACGCGGCGGATCGCCGTACCGCGGCTGGCCCGCGAGCTGCCCTACCCGGTCTACGGCGGCTACCTGCTGCTGGACGACCAGACCCCGGCCGCCGACCCGGTGTTCAAGGCCGTGCCGGTCGGGCACACCAACAACTGGCAGAACTTCGGTTACGTCGTGCAGTGGTGGCTCTTCGCCGCGATGGCGATCTTCGGCTACGGCTGGGTGGCCCGACGCGAGGCACGGCGGGCCGCCGGGCTCGGCAGCACGAGCGCCCCACTGGACCGGGCGGCCGAGCCGACGCCGAGCGCGTCCGCCTGACCGGGCGGCCGGCCCGGGTCGGCGTGGCCCGTCACCCGCCGGGGCGGCCGGCGTGGATGGCGCGGACCGCGTCGATCGTGTCCGCCTCGGCGGCGGACTTGTCGTCCCGGTAGCGCACCACCCGAGCGAAGCGCAGGGCCATCCCACCCGGGTAACGGGTGCTCGTCTGCACCCCGTCGAAAGCGATCTCCACCACCTGCTCCGGGCGGACCCGGACCACCCAGTCGCCGCGTTCCACGGCAAGGTCGAGGAACCGCTCGGTCTGCCAGCGCAGCAGCTCGTCGGTGAGCCCCTTGAACGTCTTGCCGAGCATCACGAAGTCGCCGGTGCCCGGGTCGCGGGCGCCCAGATGCAGGTTGGACAACCAGCCCTTGCGCCGGCCGCTGCCCCACTCGACGGCGAGCACCACCAGGTCGAGGGTGTGCCGCGGTTTGACCTTGACCCAGGCGGCCCCGCGCCGGCCAGCGTCGTAGGGGGCGTCCGGGTCCTTGACCACCACGCCCTCCTGGCCGGCGTCGAGCGCGGCGGCGAACGCCGCGCCGGCCTGCTCCGGACCGTCGACCTCCATGCGCCCCACCAGCAGTGACGCGTCCACCGCGCCGGCGAGCGCGGCCCACCGCTCCCGACCGGGCAGGTCGATCAGATCCTCACCGTCGAGGTGCAGCAGGTCGAAGAAGTACGGGGTGAGCACCGTCGCGCCGGTGCTGGCGGCGGCCGCGAGCACCGCCGGGGCGACCGGAGTGCGCCCGGTGGTGCTCGGGGTGGTGCGCCGGGCAGCCCGGCTGGAGGTCTGCTGGAACGGCAACGGGCGGCCCGTCTCGTCCAGGCCGATCGCCTCGCCGTCGAGCACCAACTCCCGGCCGGGCAGGGCGCGGACCGCCGCGACCACCTCGGGCACCCGGCGGGTGATCTCGTCGAGGCTGCGGGTGAACACGGCGATGTCGGCGCCGGAGCGGTGCACCTGGATGCGGATGCCGTCGAGTTTCACGTCCACCACCGCCGGCGTGCCGGTCGCGGCCAGCGCCTCGTCGACCGAGGGGGCGCTCTGCGCGAGCATCGGCGCCAGCGGCCGGCCGACCTGCAGGCCGAACCCGGCCAGCTCGGCCTCGCCGCCGGCCAGCGCAGCCACCGCCACGGCACGCAGGTCACCGGCGAGCAGCAGGGCCCGACGGACGGTGGCCACCGGCACCTCAGCGGCCCGGGCCACGGCGTCGGCGAGCAGCCCGGCCTGGGCGCCCTGGCGCAGCTCACCGCCGAACAGGCCGGTGAGCAGCCGTTGCTCGTCGGCGGTGGCCGCCGCGTAGAGGCTGCCGAGCAGAGCCCGGCGGCGGGCCTGCGACCCGGCGCCCTGCACGGCGGCGATCTGCGCGATGGCCGCGTCGACGGCTGCCACGGTCAGCGTCGGCTCGGTCGCCGGTGGCGGCAGGTCACGCAGGCTCGCGTAGCCCACGCCGGTCTGTCGCTGGCGCAGCTCACCGGCGAGATAGCCGGCGCCGGGCTCCACCTCGGCCGGGTCGAGCCGGCGCAGCGCGTCGGCGAGCAGCTCCACCTTGGCCCGCCGGCCGCTGGTGGCGCCCACGGCGGCGGAGGTGGCCGCCAAGTCGATGAACCGCACGAAGCCCATCCTGCCAGCCACCTCCGACACCGCCCGGGCATTGCCGTGCCCGGGCGGTGTCGGCGCGGTGCCGCAGCCCACGGGGGGCGGCGGGAATCAGGCGGAGACGGGTTCCTCGATGCGCAACCCTCGGGCGCGGACCTCGCCGGCGACCCGGGAGAGCACCGAGTCGAGGGCGACCAGGGCGGCGGACAGCTCACCGAGCTGGTCGTTGAGCGTGTCCTCGGACCACGCGGAGACGTCGACGTCCCCCAGTGCGCTGACGGCGGCCCCCAACCGGGCCATCACCTCGTTCGTACTCATGTTCGAAAGCCTATAGCAATCCCAACGGCGACACGCCGCATACGGGCAGATCAGACGCAAACTCTCCGTTGTCAGGCGGCGGCAGCCGCCACCTTGCCCAGCAGCAGCGCCTCGGCGAGGCAGACCCGGGCGAACTCCCCGAGGTGCAGGCTCTCGTTCGGGCCGTGCGCGCGGGCGTGCGGATCCTCGACGCCGGTCACCAGGATCGCCGCCTGCGGGAACATCTCCTGGAACGTGGCGATGAACGGGATCGACCCGCCGATGCCGACGTCCACCGGATCGGTGCCGTCCCAGGCGGCCCGGAACGCCGACCGCGCGGCGTCGAACATCGGCCCGGACGCGTCGATCACACACGGGTCGCCGTCGTGCTCGAAGCTGACCGTCACCTGCGCGCCCCACGGCGCGTGCTTCTCCAGGTGCGCGCGCACCGCCTCGTACGCCCGCTTGGGGTCGTCACCCGGGGCGAGGCGGACGCTGAGCTTCGCCTTCGCGGCCGGGACCAGGGCGTTCGGCGCCTCGCCGGTGGACGGCGCGTCCACGCCGAGCACGGCCAGCGCCGGCTTGGTCCAGATCCGGTCGGTGATCCGGCCGGTGCCGATCAACCGCACGCCCTCGGCCAGCCCTGCCTCGGCCCGGAACCGGTCCTCCGGGTAGTCGACGGTGGCGCCCACCCGGCCAATCAGCCCGTCGACCGCCACGTCACCGGCGTCGTCGTGCAGCGTGGCCAGCAGCCGCACCAGCGTGGTGAGCGCGTCCGGGACCGCCCCGCCGAACATGCCGCTGTGCACGGCGTGGTCCAGCGTGCGCACCTCGACGAAGCAGTTCACGATGCCGCGCAGCGAGGTCGTCAACGCCGGTACGCCGATGTCCCAGTTCGCGGAGTCGGCGATCACGATGACATCCGAGGCGATCTCGTCGCGGTGCTCGACGAGCAGCCGCTCCAGCGAGTCGGAGCCGTACTCCTCCTCGCCCTCGATGAACAGCACCACACCGACCGGCAGCGCGTCCCCGTACGCCCGCAGTGCCGCGACGTGCGCCATGATGCCGGCCTTGTCGTCGGCCGCGCCCCGGGCGTACAGGCGGCCGTCGCGCTCGACCGGCTCGAACGGGTCGGACTCCCACAGCGACCGGTCACCGACCGGCTGCACGTCGTGGTGGGCGTAGAGCAGCACGGTGGGCGCACCGGGTGGGGCCGCCCGACGGCCGATCACGGCGGGCTGCCCGCCGGAGCGCACGATGTCGACGTCCAGGCCGCAGCCGCGCAGCAGTTCGGCGACCGCCTCGGCGGAACGCTCCACGTGTGAGTGGTCGAAGCCCTCGAAGGCGATGCCGGGGATGCGGACGAGGCGTTCCAGGTCAGCGCGGACGCCGGGCATCTCCCGCTCGACGGCGGCCCGTACCTCGGACTCGGACATGATCGGTGAGGTCATGACCGGAATCGTATGCTGGCCTTACTCAGGCATGCGGGCCGAGCCCGTACCGTCACCGCCGCTCGCTGGGCCGGAGCCCGCCCGCGCGCCCGGGGCGGCCCGGCCGGCGCGGTGCGCGCGGGCGGCCGCGTCGGTGGCGGCATCCATCCAGGAGCGGGCCCGGCCGGCCGTGCCGCCCACCCACTCGCCGACGTCGCTGGCCCCGTCGCCGAGGCGGCGCAGCAACCCGACCAGCGGGTCGGTGGAACTGCTGAACTCCTCCCGGTACGACTCGGCGGCAGCCTTGATCTCCTCCGAGACGCTTGTCGAGGCGTCGTCGTCGCGGCGCGGATAGTCCCCGGCCAGCACCCGCCCGTACGCCCCGGAGTCGATCCACTGCCGCAACTGCGCGGCCCGCGCCACGGGCGTGGGGTGGGTGCTCCACGCCGTCATCCGGATCTTGTGCAGGCTGTCGCGCAGGTCGCCGCCGCCGGCGTACTCGGCGGCCTGCTCCAGGAAGGCTGTCGTGTCGATCTGCGACAGGTCGCCGCCGCCCGCGAGCTTCATCAGCAGCCGCAGCGCGGCGGCCGGGTCCTGCCCGGCGAGCAGGCCGGCCCGGTCGGCGGACAGCTCCGCCTTGCGCCACCACTCCAGCATCGCCGCGATGATCGCCCGCAGCGCGAACGCGCCCACCGGCAACCAGCTCAGGTTGGCCGCCCACCGGGTGAGGATCATGAGCATGGTCTTGTAGACCGCGTGCCCGCTGCCCACGTGCCCCAACTCGTGGCCGAGCAGGCAGCGCAGCTCGTCCTCGTCGAGCTGTTGCACGCACGCCGAGTTCAGCACGATGAACGGCCGGTCCAGACCGACCGCCTCGGCGCCCAGCCAGGGCGACTGCGTCACGTACAGCTCGGGCAGCTCGGCGACGTCCAGCGCCGCCGCAGCCTCGGTGTAGCGCTGCCACACCGCCGGATACTGCCGGTGATCGACGCGGATGCCGGACGCCAGCACGGACAGCCGGAAACCCCGCTCGTTCCACATGCCGAAGAACGCCCGCACCACGTCGTCGAAACCACGCAACTCGCGCAACGCGACCAGGGCGCCCCGGTCGGCCGGATGCTCCCAGGCCCGCGAGCTGATGCCGGTGAGGGTGATCCGGCGCCGCGCTGGCGCGTCCGCTGCCGTCATGATGGGTCCCCGTTCGCCGTGAGTCCTCGCATCGTGCCCCAGCGGGTGGCCGACGTCCATGCCCGTTCAGCGAACCCGCACGTAGTAGCGGGACGCGTCCAGCGGCACCGTCGGCGCACCGTCGACCACCAGGTCGACGCGGGTGACGGTGTCGTCGGCGGCGAAGTGCGCCCGCTCCCCGGCATGCCAGCGGCGCAGCTCGGGCAGGATCTCCGGCCCGTCCCGCTCGACCGCCCGGGCCAGCCGCAGCGGCGCGGGCGCGGTGACGAAGACGGCGAGGGTCAGCTCCGGCCGGACGACGGCACGTGCCGCGCTGACCCCCTCCACGATCAGCACCGGCGTCACCGGCACCGGCACCGGGCGGGGCAGGAAGCACCGCCGCACCCAGCTGTAGCGCCGGTAGGACCCCGGCTCCCCCTGGCGCAACGGGGCCAGCACCTCGCTGTCGAGACGAGGCCAGAAGGTGAGCTGATCGTCCCAGCCGTCGAGCAGGTCGTCGGTGTGCACCACCGGGGGACGCCCGCCGGGCAGCGCCGCCAGGGCGTCCGCGAGGTGCGCGGCGAACCGGCTCTTGCCCGCGCCGCTCGGCCCGTCGACCGCGACGAGCCGGGTCCGCCCCAACCGCGCCGGGCCCGCGAGCACCCGACGCGCCAATTCGGCGTACGCCTCGACGACCACCACCGGCGGCACCTGCCCGGCGGATCGCCCGGTCGGCCCGCCGACGTCCACGCCCCCGTGCCCGTCCTCGTTTCCGCCCTGCGACCCGCCCTCGCCCACGCCCTCATCCCCGTTCCGGCCCGTGCCGTCGGGGCTGCGCCGCTGTGGGCCCCTGCGGGCAGGCTCCCTGGTGACGAGTCCGTGCACGACCGAAGTATGCCTCGCGCAAGCCCCCGCGCCGGCGGTTCACCGCCCAGATCAACTCGGCATCATTGATGTCGGGGTATCCCGTCGGCCAGGACACCCCGACATCACGGAAACCGAGTCGATCACCCCGGTTTCGCCAGCCTGACACGTCCGGCTGACGGCCCTGGACCGGTCACTCTCACGACCGGGGGAATTGGGGCGGCGACGGGTGACGGGCGGCCCGTTCGGCGCGCGGCTTGGTACCCGAGTCGGCATGATCGGGTGGTGCTCCGAGACGTGATGAGCCCCGGCATTGACGCCCTGCTCGAACAGGCCCGCGCCGGGCTGCACCGATTGACTCCACAGCAGACCGTCGAGGCGGTCCGCGGTGGCGCCCTGCTGGTCGACACCCGCACCGACACCCAGCGCCGCGAACAGGGCGACCTGCCCGGGGCGGTCGTCATCGACCGCACGGTGCTGGAGTGGCGGCTCGATCCGGCAAGCGCCTGGCGCATCCCGGAGGCCACCGCGTACGACCGGGAGATCGTGGTGGTGTGCCGCCAGGGCTACAGCTCCAGCCTGGCCGCCGCCAGTCTCCAGACCCTCGGCCTGCGCCGGGCCACCGACATGATCGGCGGCGTCGACGCGTGGCTGGCCGCCGGCCTGCCCACCACTGACCGCCCCGCCGACATCCGGCCCTGAACCGCGCCCGCGCCGCGTCCACCACGCCCGCGTCGGCCCCGCCCGCGCCACGTCGGCCCCGCCCGCGCCACGTCGGCCCCGCCCGCGCCACGTCGGCCGCGCCCGCGCCGCTGGAGGCGGCCCTGGGACCGCGGGCCTGCACGACACCGTCCGCCCCCGCCGCTGAAGATCGCGCTGGAACATGGATGTAGTGGCATGCCGGCGTCGTCGACACCACTACTTCATGGATCGAGCACGATCTTGCGGCGCCCGGGTGGGCTCAGGTCGGCCGGCGCTGGGTCGGGCTCAGCTCGCCGGGGCGCCGGGTGGGATGAAGGGGAGGTCGGCGGGTGCGCCGTTCTCGATGAGGCGCCAGAGGGCGTCGGTGTCCAGGTGCTCCTCGACGAGGTCGCCGAGCAGGTCGAGCGAGCCTTCCCGGGCTGCGGCGAAGCTGGTGCCGGGCGCGACCCGGAACCCGGTACGCCCTGCCAGCCGGGCGGCCTCGGTGAGGAACCAGCGGCGGAATCCGTCGGACTCGAACGCCCCGTGCCAGTGCGTGCCGTGCACCGCGCCGAGCACCGCGCCCTCACCGCTGCCGTCGGCTCCGGTCAGCAACGGAGTCAGGGCGGGGTCGGTCTGCGAGACGTACCCGTGGTGGATCTCGTAGCCGCGGACCGCCACGTCGCCGGGGCCGGTGCCTACCGACTGCCGGACGGTCTTGCGCGGATCGAAGGTGATCTCGATGGGCAGCAGACCGAGCCCGGGCACGCTGCCCTGCCGGCTCTCGACCGGGTCGTGGATGGCCCGACCGAGCATCTGGAAGCCGCCACAGAGGCCGAGCACCGGCTTGCCGGCTGCCACGTGTCTGGTCACCGCGTCGGCGAGGCCGGTCTCGCGTAGCCAGGTGAGGTCCGCGACTGTCGACTTCGAGCCGGGCAGGACGATCAGGTCGGCGGCGGCCAGTTCGGCCGGTTCGACGGTCAGGCGTACGCGCACGCCCGGTTCGGTGGCGAGCGCTTCCACGTCGGTGGCGTTGCTGATCCGGGGTAGCCGGACGACTGCCACGTCCAGCCAGTCGGTGCCGTGCGGAGCGGCGGGGCGGCCGAGCACCCGGCCGTAGGCGAGCGAGTCCTCCGCGTCCAGCCAGAGGTCGAGCGACCAGGGCAGCACCCCGTACGTGGGACGGCCGGTCACCTGACCCAGCATGTCCAGCCCGGGCTGGAGCAGGCCGAGGTCGCCACGGAACTTGTTGATCACGAAGCCGGCGATGAGCGCCTGGTCCGCCGGGTCGAGCAGGGCCACCGTGCCGAACATCGAGGCGAAGACGCCGCCCCGGTCGATGTCGCCGACCACGATGGCGGGCAGGTTGGCGTGCCGCGCGAGGCCCATGTTCACGTAGTCCCCGGCCCGCAGGTTGATCTCCGCCGGGCTCCCGGCGCCCTCACAGATCACCACGTCGTACGCGGCCCGCAGCTCGGCCAGCGCCGCGTACGCGGTCTCGGCGAGCCGGGGCCGCAACTGTCGGAAGGTGCCGGCGGTGATCGTGTCGACAGCCGTGCCGAGGAGAACCACCTGGCTGGCCAGGTCGCTACCGGGCTTGAGCAGAACGGGGTTGAAGCGCAGGTCCGGGGCGAGGCCGCAGGCGGCGGCCTGCATGGCCTGTGCGCGGCCGATCTCGCCGCCGCGCCCGTCCGGCCCGACCACGACGGCCGAGTTGTTCGACATGTTCTGCGCCTTGAACGGCGCCACCTTCACGCCCTGCCGGTGCAGCCATCGGCAGATGCCGGCGGTGAGCACGCTCTTGCCAGCGTCCGAGGTGGTGCCGGCGACCAGCAACCCGCCGGTCACCGCCCGCTCACCCGCCGCGCCGTACCGCGGAACAGGCCGCGCTCCGACCCGACCCCGTCGGACAGCAGGCCGCTCCCGGGCCTGGCTCCGACGGCTCGCAGGCTCCGACGAGCGACCACGCCGGCCAGGCGGCCGACGGTCACCGGGTACAGGGCCGCCAGCCCGAGCGCGGCAAGGCCGACGGCGCCGGAGATGCGGGCTGCCCGCTTGAGGTGTCGTGCCTCGGGACGGGGTCCGTCGCCCAGGAACGGGCGGACCTCGGAGCGCCCGAAGTACATGTTGCGGCCACCGAGGCGGACGCCGAGCGCGCCGGCCATCGCCGCTTCGCACTGGCCGGCGTTGGGGCTCGGGTGATCGTTGCGGTCCCGTCGCCACACCCGCCAGGCCCGCTCCCGGTCACCGTTCGCGACCGGCGCGACGGCGATGGTGAGGAGCCCGGTCAGCCGGGACGGCACCAGGTTGAGCAGGTCGTCCAGCCGGGCGGCCGGGGTGCCGAACCGCGCGTAGCGCTCCGATCGGTGCCCGACCATGGCGTCGAGGGTGTTGGCGGCGCGGTAGCCCAGCAGCCCGGGCAGGCCGGCGACCGCGCCCCAGAGCAGCGGGGCCACCACCGCGTCGGAGGTGTTCTCCGCGACCGACTCGACTGTGGCCCGGGCCAGCTCCGACTCGTCCAGCGTCGAGGGGTCCCGGCCGCAGAGGTTGCCGAGGCGCTGTCGGGCGGCGGGCAGGTCACCGTCACGAAGCGTTCGGCCCATGACGGCGGCCTCGTGTCGGAGCGTACGGCCGCCCAGCACGGTCCAGGTGCCGGCGGCGACGAGCACCGCGCGGCTCACCGGGCGGTGCCGGGTGGCCGCCGCGGCGACCGCCCCGAGCACCACGGGCCCGCCGACGGCCAGTGCCGTGAACACCGCGCCGGCCGTCCGGTCCGGTCGGTGCAGGCGACTCTCCAGAGCGCCCGCCACCTGCCCGAACCCGGCGACCGGATGCCACCGGCGAGGGTCGCCGAACAGCCTGTCCAGCGCGTAACCGGCCACCAGGCCCACCGCGTTCGCCACCGGCGCTGTCCGTCGCACGCGTACCACCCCCCGGCCGGCCAGCCTAGACGAGCACGCCGTGCGCCAGCCGCGGCCGCCGCGCTCCATCGAACCCCACTTCCGTCACGCGGGGTGACGACGCCGATCGCGTCGCCACCCCGCCCCCGTCGTGCCACCGGCGCGCACCGTCGTCGACACCGGCCTCAGGCGGCCTGGCCGTACGGTGAAGGCGCCGGACGCGGTCCGTCACGCCGGCTGCGGAACCCGCCCCCGGCCCCGCCGGCCCCGACCGGACGGCGGAACCTCCGGCCGGCCCTCCTCCGGCACCGGCCCCAACTCGTCGTCGGGGTCGACCTCCGGGTCGGAGTCGCCCGCGCCCACCGCGAGGGCCAGCTCGTCGTCGAGGGCCGCGCGCCCATCGCCGCCGCCCGGGAAGCCGTCGTCGAAAGAGTCGCCATCGCCGAGGGAGACGTCGTCGAGCGCGCCGTGGCGCAGCGGACTGGTGCGCGGCGAGCCGTACTCGGGCAACTCGAAGTCGTCGTCGAGCGGGCGGTCGTCGCGCAGCACCGGCGCCTGCTCGTCGGGCACCGGCTCGGTGGGCTCGCCGTGCACGCGGCTCTCGGCGGCCGCGTCCTCGACGGTGCTGGTGGTCATGGTCGGCCGGTTGCGCAGGAAGCGGGCCCGCCCCCGGGACAGGTCGTGGCCGACGGCGACCGCCTCCAGCTCGTAGAGGGTGCGGTGGTTGCCCGCGTCGTCGGTCCAGTCGCGGGTGTAGAGCCGGCCGCACACCACCACGGGGTCGCCGACCATCACCGAGGCGGCCACGCCCTCGGCGAGCTTGCGCCAGCAGTTGACGCGGACGCGCAGTGAGTTGCCGTCGACCCACCGACCGCTGTCGCGGTCGAGCCGGCGGGCGGTGGAGGCGACCTTGAAGTTGGCCACCAGGGTGTTGCTCTGGGTCGTACGCCGCCACTCGGGCGCCGTCAGAATGTTGCCGACAATCGTCACGTACGTGTCGAACATCGTCCCTCCAGGGGGATCCGGGGTTTGCCAGCGAGTCGACTCGGCACCGAGCCTGTGCGTTCTCGTCGGCCGCCGCCAGCGCCACCACCCCGACCTGTGGATGACGAGGCCACCTGTGGACAACGCCCTGATCACACCCCCGGTGTGGTACGCCCGACCCATCTGTCCGGGCGCCGACGGTTCCGGAGCCGCCCGAACTGGGTATGGATTTGATCAACGCACCACCGACAAGCTCCACGTCGACGAGAGGTCAGCGCCATGATGATCACTACTTTCGGCTCCGCAACCGTCTCCGAGGTGCGGCGATGAGCGCCGTGGCGAACCCGGCGACCGTGGGCGAGTGCCTGCGGGTGGGTGCGGGGTTCTCCCAGGGCGACCGCAACTGGATCGCCGAGCAGTTCGCCACCCTCGACGCCCGGCTGGCCGGTTTCCACGCCGACGCCACCGAGCTTGAGGTTTCGGTGAAGGACCGGGAGGCCCGGGGCCAGAAGGTCACCCTGGAGTGCTGGATCGCCGGCCGTCAGAAGATCGTCACCACCTCCTCGGAGGAGGACCTGCACGCCGCCCTCAACGACGTCCGCGACGACCTGCGCCGGCGGCTCAACGACGCCAAGACCCGCCAGGAGCCCCGACACAACAAGCACCTGCGGGACATCCCCCAGCCGCAGGGCGAGGTCGACGAGTCCGAGGACCCGGCCCGCGTCGACGCGGAAACGGCATAGCCCACGCCCCGCCCCCGCGATCTTGCACTTTCGGACGGCGAATCGAGGCTGTTGCCCAGTTCTGTCGGGGCAGAAAGGGCAAGATCGCGGGGAAGAGGGCGGGGGCTACCGCCGGGTAGGTCGGTCGGCGTAGCGTCGCGTTCGTGGAACCGGACGTGTTGGGGCCGCCGTACGAGCGGCAGACGATCGACCTGGGCACCGACGACGAAGGCCCCGTTGTCGCGACACTGGTCCGGCGGCGGGCCGAGCGCCCGACCGGGCGGGCGGTGCTCTACGTGCACGGCTTCGTCGACTACTTCTTCCAGACCCACCTGGCCGACTTCTTCGCTGAGCGCGGTTGGGACTTCTACGCGCTCGACCTGCGTAAATACGGTCGTAGCCTGCTCGCGCACCAGACGCCGAACTTCTGCCGCGACATCAGCGACTACTTCCCCGATCTGGACGCCGCTGCCGAGATCATCCGCTCCGACGACGGGCACGACACCCTGCTGGTGATGGGCCACTCCACCGGCGGCCTGATCATCTCGCTCTGGGCGGACGCCCGCCGCGACACCGGCGTCGTCGACGGCCTGGTCCTCAACAGCCCCTTCTTCGACATCAACGCCCCCTGGGCGGTCCGTCGACCCCTCGCGGCCGCCGTCTCCCGGCTGGGCCGCAGGACGCCGCACCGCATCCTGCCGTTCGGCCTGGGCACGGTGTACGGCGAGAGCCTGCACGCCGACCACCGCGGCGAGTGGACCTACGACCTGGCGTGGAAGCCGCTGGCCGGGTTCCCGGTGCGGGCCGGCTGGCTGAACGCGATCCGCACCGGTCAACGCCGGCTGCGCGCCGGCCTGGACATCCCGGTCCCGGTGCTGCTGGCCTGCTCGACCCGCTCCTTCCGGGGCACCAGGTGGCACGACAACGCGACAGTGGCCGACGCCGTGCTGGACGTCGAACACATGGTGCGGTACGCGCCCCGCCTCGGCCGGCACGTCACAGTGGCCCGCTTCGACGGCGGGTTGCAC
This sequence comes from Micromonospora sp. MH99, assembly GCF_021442385.1. Taxonomy (GTDB): domain Bacteria; phylum Actinomycetota; class Actinomycetes; order Mycobacteriales; family Micromonosporaceae; genus Micromonospora. The sequence goes on along the minus strand of NZ_MUZA01000006.1, from coordinate 108,970 downwards.
GATCTCACGCTCTCCGGCCCCGCCGTACGCGCCAAGGTCTTCGACGAGGTCGGCCGCTGGGCCGAGGCGTTCCTGGCCGCCGGCCCCACCGCCCCGGCCACCGACCCCACCGCCGACGATCCCGCCGATGCACCCACGCTGCCGCAGAGCCGACGCCCGTCGACCGGTCACGCCGAGACGACGGCGATCGGCGACTGACCCGGGTTCAGGCGTCGCCGGGCGTGGCCGGGAGGACGGCCCGGATCCGGTCGAAGGTCGCCACCGGGTGACCGTCGACGCCGGGCAGCACCAGGCCCAGGCAGTACAGCGAGACGTCGCCGGTGGCGTCGGCCTGCACGACGAAGACGGGCGCACCGACGTACCCCGACGGCAGTTCCGTGGTGATCCGCACGTCGTCCCCGTCGCGGACCACGCGCTCGATCCCCACCTCCAGGGGGCGCGAGGCGTCCTCGCGTACCCCATGGGCCAGCACGAAAGCGGAACTGCCGTCGGCGCCGAGGCGGGCGACGGCCTCGGGCCCGGCGGCGATCCCCGCCGGCACCGGCTGCACGCGCCACCGCCAGCCGCCGTCGCCGGCGTACCGGTGCAGGCCAGCGGTCGGCAGCACCGCGACGCCGTCGCTCGGAAAGCGCGCCCAACCGGGCACGATCGCGCCCTCCGCGATGACGTCCGGGGCGACGCCGGCCGGCTCGGTGACGCTTCCCCGCAGGCCCAGCTCCCCGCCCGCAGGGCCGACGAGGTCGGCCGCCGTCAGCAGCGCCTCCCCCACCGGGTCGTCGCCGTCCTGGAAGAAGAAGGCGGTGCCGTAGGCGTCGGCCGTCCGGTACGGCAGGATGGCGCGGCCGACGACCTGGCACAGCTCGTAGGCGACGCCGCTCTCGGCGTCGGGGTCCAGCAACACCAGCCGAGGGTACGGGCCGACGCATGGCCATTCGGCGGGAACCCGGATGCCAGGCGGGGAGGCTCCGTGAGACCCTGCTCGGCAACGTGGACGCGGGCACCCTTTTCGTCGTCGGGCAGCCGGACGGCGGTACCCTCTGGGCGCGACATCCACACCGCGCGCCCGTAGCTCAGCGGATAGAGCAGGGGACTTCTAATCCCAAGGCCGCAGGTTCGAATCCTGCCGGGCGCACCCTTACCACCACAGGTCAGCGGCTCGCCTGCGCCGATCGGGCCACAATGCATCGGGGGTTACGCTGACCCGGTGGCGAGGGACAAGTGGGCCCAGTGGCTCTTGACCCGCCGGGACGGCGACAGCGCAGGCCTGCGCGCCCGCAACGCCCTGGATCTGGCGGCGTTCCGGGACGGCGTCCTTGAGGGAGCTGGCCTGGCGGCCGACGACGTGGTCCTCGACGTGGGCTGCGGGACGGGGCTGATCGGTTTCGGCGCGCTGGATCGGCTCGGCCCGGACGGTCACGTCATCTTCAGCGATGTCTCGCTGGATGTGCTCGACGAGTGCCGGCGTACCGCCGGTGGGGACGGGCGGTGCAGCTTCGTGGTCGCGTCGGCCGATGATCTCGTCGGAATCGCTGACGCCTCTGTCGACGTCGTGACCCTTCGGTCGGTGCTCATCTACTCCGATCGCAAGGCCGCCGCCTTCGCGGAGTTCTTCCGGGTCCTGCGGCCGGGCGGACGGATCTCCCTGTTCGAGCCGATCAACGGCTTCGCGGAGCGGCTCCGGCCCGATGATCTGTTCGGCTTGGGCGACTCGCCCGTCAACGACGTGGTCGCCAAGGTCAGCGATTTCCACCGGAGCACCACCGCGGAAACCACCCGACCGATGATGGACTTCGACGAGCGGAATCTCGTCGACTGGGCGTTGGCGGCCGGCTTCGAGGCGGTGGAACTGGACTACCGCGCCCAGGTCGACGTGCCCGCCGACCCGATCGGGGACTGGGAAACACTCAAGCGCGTGGCGCCCAACCCGCTGGTCCCCACGTACGGCGAAGCGATCGCCGCCGCCCTGACCGACGACGAACGCGAGCGTCTCGACACGTACATGACCGCTCTGGCTGCGGCCGGCACGCCAACGCGGCGCACGATGGCCACGGCGTTCCTTCGCGCACGGCGTCCGCACATGACGCGCTGAGGACGTACGGCGCTGCCACCGAGAACGACGGGGTGAAGTCACGAATGCAGCGGTTTCACCTTCCGATATGCGATCCGCCACCCCTGCGGCGTCGCGGTACCGACTGGCTGATCTGCTCGACCCGACCAGGACGGGGCGCTGACGCGGATCGGCCGAAACCCACGCTGATAGCGTCGTCGCGTGTCGATGTTCCGGACTCCGCAGGTGATCCTCTTCAGCGAGGACGTCCCTCGCGCCGCCGAATTCTACGCCGGCCTCGGTTTCACCGAGACCTTCCGGGTGCCGACCGAGGGCGAGCCGATCCACATCGACCTGGCGCTCGACGGCTACAAGATCGGTATCGCCTCGGTGGCCTCCACTCGCGACGATCACGGACTCGACCCCGTACCACAGGGGCAGCGGGCCGCGGTGATCCTCTGGACCGACGACACCGCTGGCGCGTACGCGGCCCTCACGGCGAACGGCGCCCCCGCCCTGGCCGCACCGCACCGGTGGCTCGACCGCCTGCTGATCGCGTGGACGGCCGACCCGGACGGCAACCCGATCCAGATCGTCCAGCAGCTCTGACGACTCCGTTCGTCTGCGGCGAAAGGCGTAGCGGCCTACTCGTAGAAGCATCCAGCGTGCAGGGCGTCCGCGAGGAGTTGCCAGGTCGGTTGCGCCGGGAGAGGTTGGCCGGCACGCTTCTGCAGGCGGCTTCGGTCCTGGAGGTACGCCGCGCAGGCCTCCAGGTAGCGGTCTGTGGTCATGTTCTCGACCGTGTCCGGATCGCGAGCGACATCGTCAGCTATCCACCGCAGCCAGGTAACCAGGTCGTCCAGGCTGTCGACCCGCTTCAGCGGGCGGTTGTCGTCCTCGGTCATTGCCGCCCCTCCTGCATGCCGCACCACCATCCGCGATGTCCTTCTCATGACAACGCCGCAGGTTCGAATCCTGCCGGGCGCACCCGAGCCATCATGCTGCCCGTGGTCTTGGTGGGTTCGGACGATGGGCCGTTCAGGTCACGTCCGGCGAGCGATGTGGTCTTCAGCGCGGGGCGGCAGCGTCGACTCGGTCAGTCGGCACATTGGCGTAGCCCGCGTGTACGTTCTCCCGGTCGCCCCACAGATGGTGACGTGTCAGCCGATCGGGAGGCGTTCGTGGGTGTGCTGTACGACTACTTCCGCGCTTCTGACGACGAGGCCGTCGCGAAGCTGATGGCCGTCACCGACGGCGGCCCGGTGGTGTGCGAGGGAGATTCTTCCGTCGAGGATGCGGTGGACGGCAAGGGGATCGATCCGCCCGTCGTCCTCGGCCAGGTCGTCTCGTTCGCCCTCGACGTGCCGTGGGAGCCCAACCTTGTCGGGGAGCGGCTCATCTGGCCGAGCGGTGCTGCCGAGGACCGTGAGTACGAAGGACCGTGGGTCGTCGCGTTGAGCGATCGCACCCGGGACGTGCTTGCGGAGATTCCGGATGACCGCTTGCCGAGCCTGGCCGAGCAGTGGTCACGCATCGAGGAGCTGTCCCACTACAGCGACACGGGACCGGAGGTCATGCTGTCGCGCTTGCGGGAGTTCGTTGGACTGGCCCGACGAGCGCGCACGAACGGGAAGCACCTCTACTGCTGGATCTGCCTGTAGCAGCGGCCGACAGGCGACGTCGACCACCCCGACTCCTGGAGACGTCGACTGTTGCGCGTGCGATGGACGATGGCCGGATGACCAGACGACGGCGTCAGTCGCCGCCACCCGCTCCGACCGGTCTGCGTCCGCGCACGCGCGTGCTGCTGACCGCGCTGCCCGTGCTGCTAGTAGGTGTGGGCCTCGTTGTCGGCGCGGTCGCCTACCGCTGGCGCGTGTCGTCGGAGGCGGACCGTCTGCGGGCCGAGGGCGTTCGGGTCACGGCCTACGTCTCCGATCGGGCCGGCGGCCAGGGACGGGGCAGCGGTGTCGACCGGATCGAGGTCTCCTACCTCTACGAGTCGAGGTCGTACAGCACCTGGATCCCCTGCGCAGGCGGCACCGGCTGCCACCGGACTCCCGGTCCGAGGATGGACGTGTGGGTGGACCCGGACGCACCTGGCACGTTCGTGGCGGCAAACGGGCACACCGATGGCTCGCTGTCGTTCCTGATGTCCTGGACGATCCCTCCGGTCGGGCTCCTCCTCGCCGCCGTCGGCACCATCCTGCTGGTGCTTGTCGTCCGCACGAGGGACGAACAGTGGCGATAAGGCCGGCTCGGCCCCACCGGAAGCGGGTGCGGACCCGTCGCGCCGGTGCCATATGCTGCGCGCGTCCACACGGGGGCCACGGGGAGAATCACATGCGACGGTACGGCACGGCAGCGCTCACGGCTGCGTTCCTCACTGTGGCGCTGGCGGGCTGCGGCACGCCGGCCGGCACGGACGGTGACCTGTCCGACGACTGGCGACCGATGGCTGCGGCGCAGCAGTTCACCCCGAAGGCCGACGAGTGCCACGTGATCGACGAGGCCACGTCGTACCTGAGCAGCTACTCCCCCGTCAACTGCGTCCAGACCCACAAGGTGGAAACCTTCTACGTCGGCACCTTCACCGGAGCTCTGGCCGCCCGGACCGCGCCGCCCAAGACGGAGTCGGCGTCGATGCGGTCGACCTTTGCCGACTGTGACAGCCGCGCCAAGAAGTTCGTGGGCGGCGAATGGCGCGATGCCCGACTATCGGTGCAGGTCGCGCCGACGTCGCCAGCCGCCTGGGCGGGTGGCGCGCGCTGGTACCGGTGCGACATCTTCGAGTTGGACGAGATCAACGGCCCGAACGGCGAGAGCGATGCGGCGATCCAGCGGTCCGGCTCGCTACGCAACGCCCTGGCCAGCAGTTCCCCGCTGCACTACGGGTGCATGAACGAGGACAAGTGGGGGATGCTGCGTCCGGTCGCGTGCACTGCCGGGCATCAGTTCGAGTACGCCGGCGCCTGGACCGCGCCGGATCGCTCCTGGGCGGACGCGACCCGGGACGAAGCCTCCATCCACTCGGCATGCCGGACGGTCATCGCCCGGTACGCGAAGGTGCCCGTGGACAGCAACCTGCAATACCGCACCGGGACCTCGTACCGCTTCCCGAACCGCCTGCTGTGGGAACGCGGTGATCGTGGCGTGCGCTGCTACTACTGGTCCGGCGGCCCCATGATCAAGCGTTCGATCGCCGGCGGCGGCACGAAGGCGCTGCCGATCCGCTGAGGCGGGTCAGATCGGTCCCAGCAGCGCCGCCAACGTGGCGTCACCCTGCGCGAGTTGCGTTCCACCGGGTGAGGCCACGACCAAAAAGCGCCGGCAGGCGTCGAGCTCGACGTACCACTCGGGCCCACCCCCGTCCAGGGACCGGAGCACCGCGAAGCGGGACGCCGGGGTGGCACAGTCGGCCGCCGGTCGAGTCGTGGCCAGCGCTTGGAGCGCCTTCGCCTGCCGCTGCGGTGGCAGCGGCCCGCCGTACACGAAGTCACCTGCCGGTTTGCCGCCGCCGCGCTCGGACGGGGGCACCTCGTAGACGCAGAGGCGCAGCGGCCCGGCCGTCGGACTCGCGCCGGGCACGACACGTCCGGGACGTCCGAGGTGGGTCTCCACCCACACCATGTCGGACCACCGCTGCTCGCAGCCGGCGGTCTCGGCCGCCGACGATTCGACAAGCCCGACCGTACGGGTGTCGACAGTGGTCAGGCGCAGCCCGTCCAACGCCGCACGCACCTGGGGGCGCGGCTTGCCGCACGAGTCCGTCGGCAGGTACGGCCGCAGCCAGCGGCCCCGGTCGTCGAGCAGCGCCAGCCAGGGTGGGATGAGCAGGTCGAGGGTGCAGGCGACCTCCCCTCGACCCCGGCCCTGGTCGGGCAGGCGCAGCGCGGTCACCAGCGCTCCGATCTCGTCGGCGCGGCGCTCGGTGGCCACCTGTTCCCGGCCGCCACCGGCACGTGGCCGGACCTCGCGACCGCAGAGCACCGCGGCGACCGGAACGAACGCGGCGTCGATCCGCCCGATCTTTGGCTCGGTCCCGGCGGGCGTCGGCGCCGCGGGTCCGCCCGACCCCGGCGGTACAGGCAGCACGACGCCGGCCTGCGGCGCGACCTCGGCGCAGGAGGTCCACTTCCCGACGATCTCGGCCGGGCCGGGATCGTTGGGCGTGTTGACCGGGCCCGCGCAGCCGCTCAGTACCAGGCCGCACAGCCCCACGCCGAGCAGCGCCGCCGCAAGTGTCGTTCCGCCCGAGCGCATCCGGCTCACCACCTCTCGCCAGGAGATGAGACGGCCGGTGCCGCTCCCCGGTTCCGGCCGTCGAGACGACCGGCGCGATGCTCACCCCGACGGGCGAGTCCGACCCCTCCGGGAACGCGTGCCGGTCCTGCCGCGTCGCATGGGAATGGATGCGAAGACCCTCGCCCGGATGGTCGCTCTCACCGTTGCGCCGCTGCTGGCCGCGGCAGGCTGCGCAGGGTTCGCCACGTCAACGAACCCGCCTCCCCCGGTGCCGCGCAGCGCAACGCCAGGGTCCGTGGTCTCGCACCCGCCGCCCAGCGCGACACCAGCCGCCATCCGCCTCGTCGACGAGGACTCGGCCGACCTGCACCTGTGGGTGAGCAATCAGTCGTTCGAGGACGACCGGGTCACCGTCGTGGTCAGCATCGACGGCACCCGGCTCGTCGATCAGCCCTTCGACGTGCAGAGCCAGCACAACTGGATCCTGTTCCCCATCAAGCTCCCGCCGGGCAGCCACGAGGTGACCGCCACCTCGCCGACGGGCGCCGAGACACACCAGCGGCTCACCGTGCCCGAGCAGGGACGCCGGTACGCCGTGCTCAGCTACTGGACCGAGCCGGGCCGAGACAATCGTCAGCTGAGTTGGCTCGTCCAGTCCCACCCGGTCGCCTTCCAGTAGACGTGCCAGCCATGCCCGCCGAGCTGGCCGAGAGTGATGTCGCCGACCCTGGGCGGCGCCGCCGGTCGGACCACCTCGCCCGTCGGCATGATGGCCCGATGGCACATCTGGGACTGGTCGCGGTACTGGTACGCGAGTACGACGAGGCGATCGACTTCTACGTGGGCGGCCTCGGCTTCGATCTGGTGGAGGACACGGCCCGCCCGGACGGCTCGCGCTGGGTGGTGGTGCGGCCCCCGGGGGCTCGGGAGACGGCGCTGCTGCTGGCCCGGCCGAGCAGCGCCGAGCAGCAGGCGCGGGTGGGTGACCAGACCGGCGGCCGGGTCGGCCTGTTCCTGCACACCGAGGACTTCGCCCGGGACCACGCCCGGATGGTCGCGGCCGGGGTGCGGTTCCTGGAGGAGCCCCGGCACGAGGCGTACGGCTCGGTGGCGGTATTCGTCGACCTGTACGGCAATCGGTGGGACCTGATCCAGCCTCGCAGCGCAGAGTGACGACAAGGCGACACCATGCGTACGGTGGGTGAACGCTCACCGTACGCCATGCTATTCTCCGATGTCGATCTCTGCAGCGCGGACCCGGACCGGGTCGTTGTCGGAAGGACAGCTCCCGATGCCGGCGACTGCCGCCCCGACCGTGCCACCGCCCGTCCTGGACAGTCCGGCCGGCGGGGCGTTCAGCCTCATCTTCACCACGCTGCCGGCGCTGCTGCGGCTGACGTGCGGGCTGGTCGGCGCCGCGGTGGCGCTGTCGGTGCGTACCCCGCCGGTCGAACCGGTCCTGCTGTGGCCCGGCGTGGCCGCGCTCACCGGATGGTCGCTCTGGTATGCCGGCCGCGCGCTGCGCCACGGGATCACCCCGGCACTGGTCGCCGGTGACGTCGGGATCACCGCTCTGGCCTGCCTGCTCATCCCTCGCCTGGTGGCGCCCGAGGTGCTGCCCGGCGAGGGCAGTTGGATCGCGGTGCTCGCCAGCACCACGGTGATCAACGCGCAGGCCACCGCCCCGGCCCGCTGGTCGGTCCCGGCCGGGCTGCTGGTCACCGCGACGTACGTGGTCGGCGCGCAGGCGGCCGGCAACCCCGCTGAATCCCGGGCGCACGCCGCCACCCTGCTGGTGCAGACGGCCTGCACCGCGATGATGACGGGGGTGATGCGCCGCCGGATCGGGCGGGCCGACCGGGCATTCGCCGAGCACCAGCGGTTGAGCCGGGAGGCGTTGGTCGCCCGCGCCGCCCGGGAGGCGGAGCGCCAGCAGAATCGGGACCTGCACGACACAGTGCTCGGGACGCTCACCATGGTGGGGCTCGGCGCGGTGGCTGGCCCGTCGGCCGCGTTCCGCGATCGCTGCGCCACTGACCTGCGTACTCTCGTCGCGTTGACCGACCTGGGTCCGGCGCCCGGCGACGGCCCGGTTCCTCTCGACGCTCGGTTGCGGACGGTGCCCGACCGGCTGCCCGAACTGTCGGTGGGCCTGGAGCTGGCCTCCTGCGCGGTGCCCGCCGGGGTGGCCGACGCGATCACCGAGAGCGCCTACGCGGCACTGTCCAACGTGGTCCGGCACGCGCCGGGCGCGCAGGCCACCGTGCGGCTGACCCGCGACGCGGTCGCCGTCGTGGTCGAGGTGGTCGACGACGGCCCCGGGTTCGACCCGGGCACCGTCCCGGCGCACCGGTACGGGCTGCGGGAGTCGATCCGCGGGCGGATGGCTGCGGTCGGCGGGCGGGCCGAGGTGCGCTCCGCGCCCGGTGCGGGCACCCGGATCCGACTGGAGTGGCCCGGTGTCGGCTGACCTCGGCGCCTCGGCGGAGCGCATCCGCACCCGCAAGGTACGCATTCCGGGGCCGCCCGGCCCGGCCGACGGGTCCACGCCGCCCGAGCCCGCGGTGCTCGCCGCGCCGGCCGCGGTGGCGCACGCCTCCGACCGGGGGGCCCGGATCGTCGCCGTCGCCATCGCGCTGGCCTGGCATGTCGCGATCGGACTGCCGGCGGTGCTGGCGATGCGGACGCAGTTCACCGCGCCGACGGTGGTGCTCGGCGGTTGGATCCTGGTCGCCGTGACCGGCGCGGTGGCCGGCGTCCGGCTGCTGCGGGGAGCGCCGCTGCCGCCCTGGCCGCTCGCCGGGCTGCTGCTCGCCGTCGACGCGGCCGTCTTCGCGGCGGTCGGCGAACGGCAGCTCTTCGCCGCCGCGAACTGGGTGTGGGGCACGCTCGGCTGGTTCTTCGTGCTGGCGCTGTGGGGTCGGCGGGTCAGCGGTCTGGTCGCGCTGCTGACCACGCACGCGCTGATCGCGCTCGCCGCCGTCCTCGCGCACGGCCCCGGCGCGGCCGACCTGGCCCGCTACACCATGTACGTCTACGGCACCTTCTCGCTGCCGGTGGCGGTCTTCGTCGGCAGCGCGGTGATCGTCGGCCTGGCCCGGGAGCGGGCCGCCGCGGCTGCCGCGATGCACACGCTCGCCGCCGAGCGGGCGGCCGCCGAGCGGAGCCGGCAGGAACGCCGGGACCGGCTCGCTCTGGTCGGCGCGGCGGCCGGACGGGTGCTCGGCGAGCTGGCCGCCGGCGAGGTCGACCCGGACGACCCGGAGGCGCAGCGCCGCTGCGTGCTGGCCGCGGCTCGGCTGCGTCGCCTGATCGCCGAGTCCGACGACGTGCCCGACCCGTTGCTGCACGAGCTGCGGGCCGCCGCCGACTTGGCCGAACGCAACGGACTGCCGATCGACCTGATCGCCATCGGCACCCCACCGCCGCTGCCGGTGCAGATCCGCCGCCGGCTGGCCGACCCGCTCACCGGCCTGCTCGCCGACGCCCGGGGGTGGGCGCGTCTGACCGTGGTGTCCGGTCCCGACGAGGTGGTGGTCAGTCTGGTCACGCCGGACCGGGAGGGACCGGACGCGACCGGCCCTCCACCCGGGGAGCACGACGACGGGCCGGTGCAGCACCTCTACGAACGGGACGGGGACATCAGATGGGCGCAGACCCGGTGGTTGGGGTGACCGGTGACCGGCTGGTCGGGGTGGCGATCGTCGACGACCACCCGGTGGTCGTCGAGGGGGTGCGCGCCTGGCTCGCCAGCGAGCCACGACTGACCGTGCTGGCCACCGGGGACGACCCGGACGAGGTGCTGCGCGCGGCACCGGACGCCGACGTCGTCCTGCTCGACCTGCGGCTGCACGGCCGGATGGCGCTGGACAAGCTGGCCGAGTTGAGCGCCACCGGGCGGCGGGTGGTGGTCTACTCGGAGCACACCGACCCGGGGACGATGCTCGCCGCGCTGGACGCCGGAGCCGTTGCCTTCCTGGCCAAGCACGAAGGTCGGGAGCACTGCGTGGCGACCGTGTTGGCGGCGGCGAGCGACCGCCCGTACGTGCCACCGGCGCTGGCCGGCGCGATGGTCGGCGATCCGAGGCCGGACCGGCCGATGCTGTCCGACAAGGAGCGTGAGGCGCTGCTGCTGTGGTTCCAGTCGATGTCCAAGGCGTCGGTGGCCCGTCGCATGCGGATCAGCGAGCACACGGTGAAGCAGTATGTGGACCGTGCGCGGATCAAGTACACCCGGGCGGGGCGGCCGGCAGCCACAAAGGCGGCGCTGCTCGCCCGTGCGATCGAGGACGGGCTCGTCCGCCCGGAGGAGATCGGCATCTACCGGTCACAGGCGACGCACGACCGGCCGACCCCCTAACGGGCGTCATGACAGTGGCCGGCGGATCGGCGAGGCTCAACCCACAGCCAGCTGACCGGGAGGTCGTGACGATGCACGCCGACGCGTCCCCCTTTTTCATCGGCCCACACCGGTTCGACGCGCCGGACGACGATGTGGGCCCGACCCTCGACCGGCGTTACGACATGCGCCCGCTGCCCGGCGAGAAGGTGCTCGGCAGACACCGGCTGCTCGTCGCGGGCTACCTGCTCGGGCCGACCGAGACACGACGCGGCTGGCAGCTTCCGGGGCCGGTCTCGGTGACCGTCACCGACCAGCGGATCTGCTGGGTGGGCACCGGCTCGCAGTTGTCCCTGGTCGCCGACGACGCGCCGCGGCCCCGGCCGGCGGGACGGTTGACCGGGCTGATGACCGGCCAGATCCGCTGGCAGTGGCCGTCCCGGCTGGAGCTTCCCCCCACCGATCCGGCACAGCTGATGATCGTCTGTGACGCGTTGCGGACCATTCAGCAGCCGGCGCTGGCCCTCGGCGGGTCACCTGGTGAAATCATCGCCCTGGCCCGGCAGGTGCGCCGGGCGGTGGCCATGTTCCGGCTCACCCGCCCGCAACTCGTGGACCTCTCCGCGCAGGAGCGCGACGTTCTGCTGCTGCGGGCCGGTCCCGCGCTGCCCGCCGGGGAAACCCGGATCACCCTGCCCGGCTCGCTGCCGGTGGAATTCCGCTCCCGCGACGACTACTACCGCTCGGGACCGGAGCCGACCTCCTGGGACGGTTTCGCAGGCGGCGCGGCGTCCGGGCGTTGGTGAGGCCGCGCCCCACGACAGGTCTGATCGTCCTCAGACGCTCGGGGTGCGCTCCTCGCCGACGGCGTCCAGCGCGGCGGCCTCCTCCGGCGTCGGCGCGGTGCCACCGAGGTGCGCCGGAAGCCACCAGGTGTCCTCCGGGCCGGCCGGCGCGTCCGGGTAGTCGCGCTGGGCCCGCTCGACGAGCGCGCTCAACCGGGTGGTCAGCTCGGCGGCCAGCAGGTTCGGGTCCGGGAAGTCCGCCGGCTGGATCGGCTCGCCGATCAGGATGGTGATGGGCGTGTGCCGACGGGTGAGGGTGCGGGGCCGGCCCTTGGTCCAGAGCCGCTGGGTGCCCCACAGCGCGACCGGCAGCACCGGCACCTTCGCCGAACGGGCCATCCGCACGGTGCCGCTCTTGAGTTCCTTGACCGTGAACGACCGGCTGATCGTGGCCTCCGGGAAGACGCCCACCACCTCGCCGCGCTTGAGCGCGGCGACGGCCGAGCGGAACGAGGCGGCGCCGGCCTCCCGGTCCACCGGGATGTGGCGCATGCCGCGCATCAGCGGGCCGGAGATCCGGTGCGTGAAGACCGACTGCTTGGCCATGAACCGCACCAGCCGACCCGACGCGTTGGCACCCAGTCCGGCGAAGATGAAGTCGAGGTAGCTGACGTGGTTGCTGGCCAACACCGCCCCGCCGGTGCGGGGTACGTGGTGGGCGCCCTCGATGGTGATCTTCAGGTCGAGGACCCGGAACATCGTCTTGGCGGCGGCGATAACGGGCGGGTACACGAGCTCCGGCATCCGCAGAATCTACCCTGCCCGGCTGGGGATCGCCTGGGTGGCGGCCCGGCGGCGACGCGGATGGCGCCCCGCCGCCGGTACGCCGGCAATGGCTCAGTCGGCGAGACTGTTCAGATCGAGCCGACCCCGGGCGAAGGCGTCCACCCGGCCCCAGCGGCCCGGGATGTCCAGCACCTCGATCCGGCCCATCCCGACCGGCAACCGCGGTTCCACCGCCAGGTGCCCCTCGTGCGGTTCGAGGCCGAGCATGGTGCGCAGCAACAGCAGGGGTGTGCCCGTCGACCAGGCCTGCGGGCTGCACGCCGTCGGATACTCCACCGGGAACTTCGTCAGCTCCCGCGGGTAGCCGCCGAACGCCTCAGGTAGCCGCCCGTCGAAGTAGGTGGCCGCGTCCAGGATGCCGTTGGCGAGGGTGGCGGCCTCCTCGGCGAAGCCGTACCGGCGCAGGCCCCAGGCGATGAAGGAGTTGTCGAACGGCCAGATCGTGCCGTTGTGGTAGCCGATCGGGTTGTACCGCGTCTCCCCCTCGGCGAGGGTCCGCACCCCCCAGCCGGAGAACAGTCGCGGCCCGACCAGGTGCGCCGCCAGCTTCTCCGCGCGCTCGGGCAGGACGATCCCACTCCAGAGCAGGTGGCCGATGTTGGAGCTGAGAACGTCGCACTGCCGGCCGTCCGGGTCGAGGGCCAGCGCGTAGTACTCGCCGTCGGCAACCCACCAGTCCCGGTTGAACCGCTCCTTCAGCTCCGCCGCCTCCCGCTCCAACTGGTCGGCGAACTCCGGGTCACCCCAGAACTCGCGGGCCATCCGCGCCGCGCGGACCTTCGCGTCGTACGCGTAGCCCTGCACCTCGCAGGTCGCCCGCGGGAAGGGCGGCAGGGTGCCGTCGGAGTAGGAGATCGAGTCCCAGGAGTCCTTCCAGCACTGGTTCTCCAGGCCGGTCTCGGTGTTGCGCCGCTCGTACCAGATGTAGCCGTTGCCGACCAGGTCGGCATAGCTGTCGATCCACTTCAGCGCGGCCCGGGACTCCTGCTCCAACTCCTTGACCAGCGCGACGTCCCCGGTCCACCGCTCGTACTCGTCGAGCAGCACGACGAACAGCGGCGTGGCGTCCACCGACCCGTAGTACGGCGAGTGCGGCTGCTCCTCGAACGCGGCGGTCTCGCCGTAGCGCATCTCATGCAGGATCCGCCCCGGGTCCTCGTCCCGGAAGTCGTCGAACCGGCTGCCCTGCAGCGACGCCAGGATGCGCAGGGTCGTCTTCGACAACTGCGGGGTGAACGGCAGCGTCTGCAGGCAGGTGAGGATGCTGTCCCGGCCGAACATGGTCATGAACCAGGGCAGGCCGGCGGCGGGCAGCGTGGCGCCACCGAGCGAGAGGGGCGAGAAGCGCAGCGCCGCCAGGTCGATCAGGCTGCGCCGGTACGTGCTGGCCACCCGGCCGTGCTCGCTGTTGACCTTCGGCGCGTCCGCGATCCACTGCTCCAGGTCGTGTTGCAGGGCCAGCCGCTCACCGCCGTGCACCCGCAGCCCCATCCGCAGGTCCCGGTCGCCGGGCCCGACCGCGCGCGTCTGCACGTCGATCGCCGCCTCCCACTGCTCGTTCGGCTCCAGGTGCACGGTGTACGCGAAGCCCCGACTGTCGTACCGGGCCGCCATCGACGAGGAGATGATCGTCTCGCGCCGGAAGTTGCCCCGGCGGTAGCCCAGACGCAGTTTGTCGGCCTCGACCTCGGTGTAGATCTCGCCCTTCTTGTTCAGGATCTCGTCCTTGACCTGGAACAGGTCGGCGAAGTCGGACGCCGCGTCCATCCGTATTTCCAGGTCGACAGCCTTCTCGTCGTGGTTCAGGATGGTGAGCTGCTCCCGGAAGCTGCCGCCGACCGCACGCTCCCGGATGATCGACAACTTCGCGTCCACGTAGTGCGTGGCCATTCCCGGCACCAGGAAGAACCGCGACTCGAAGTACTGCAGGTCGTCGTACGACAGCGAGTTGAGTCGTTCACCGTTCACGCTCAGGACCCACGTGGACAGGAACCGGGTGTCGATGGAGAAGAGGCCGGTCGGCTCACTCGGTGTCGCCTCGATGTCACCGGTGTCCTCACAGACGACGAACGTGTTGCCGTCCAGGATCCGGATCGTGTTGCTCTGGCCCATCAGCGCACCTCCCCCGCGAAACGGCGACGCGGCCCACGGGCGTCCGGCGACCCGGGGAAGATCCGCTCCACCAGCACCACCAGCCGAGCGTCGCCGGACACCGTCATGTCCCCGCGCAACAGGGCGGCCAGACCGTGCTCACGGCCGGCCGCGATCTCGTCGAACAGCATTGGGCTGGCGCCGATCACCGTGTCGGCCTCCCGGTCCTCCTGACTGACGTTGAGTCGCCCGTGGTCGATCGCGAGCAGCCAGTGCCGGGTCTGCGCCCCCTCGTGCAGGTCGATCCGCAGTGTCCCGGAGGTCTTCGCCAGCAGAGGCTCGTACCCCCGCCGGTCCAGGTCCTCAAAGAACCTCGTGGTCGCGTCCACCATCGGGTCACTCCTCCCAGTTGGCCGGGCCCGGGATCCCACCCGGCGCGCTCGCGTCGCGCGCACGGCCGGCGTTGCACGTCCCCGCACGGGTCCCCGAGCCGCGCACGCCCAACCTCGCCCACATCGGGTGACCCCACCCCCGCCCCGCTCCGCCCCGCTCCGCCCCGCTCCGCCCCGTTCCGGTGATCAAGAGGTTTGCGTCACCGCTCCCGGCGTGTCGTGACGCGAACCTCTTGATCACCGAGGCAAGGCGAGGTGGGGCGGGGCGCCGAGGGCTGGGGGCAGGGCGGCGCCGGCCCTCCCCCCGAAGGGAGAGGGCCGGCGTGTGGGCTGCGGGTCGTCAGTTGTTCGGATCGTCCGCGCTGATGTCGGCCAGCACCGACTGCGGTTCGCGCTCGACCGCGAGGTCGCCCATCGAGACGAGGCCGACCAGGCGCCCGTCGTCGATCACCGGCAGCCGGCGTACGGCGTACGTGCGCATCAGGTCCGCGGCGGACACCGCGTCGTCGTACTGGCTCACGGTGATCACGTCGCGGCTGGTGATCTCGTTCAGCCGGGTCGAGCCCGGGTCCATGTTCTCCGCGACACCACGGACCGTGATGTCCCGGTCCGTGACGATACCGACGACACTGTCGCCATCGGTCACCACCACGTCACCTATCGCGCTGTCGCGCATCTCCTGCGCGGCGGCGATGAGCGTGTCGTTGCCGTCCATCGTCACCAACCGGGTCGTCATGAACTCTCCGACCGTTGTCATGGTGCTCCCCTCTCGGTGTCGGCACGCCCCGTCTACCCGCCGCCCGGGAGGGGGTAACGCCGACGGCCGCGCCGGCGGCGGTGCGGTGCGGTGCGGGCCGCCATCCGCGTGGGGCGGCGGGAAGAACCCTCGCGACCCGCCCGATCGACAACCGTTGTGACGCCGGGCGAGTTAGTGGCACAGACCCCACCAACTCGCCGAGGGCGGCACCGCCTAGCGTGGTGGGGTGCTGACGGGCGAGCGGGAGCTGAGGGACCTCGTCGGCGGCAACGCCTGGCTGACCCGGGCGCTGACCGTGGTCCGCGACTCCGGCCTGCCGGACGCCTGGATCGGCGCGGGCGCCCTCCGCGACCTGGTGTGGGGCGAGCGGTACGGCGACGGGTTCGACCCGGCGACGGTCCGCGACGTGGACGTGGTCTTCTTCGACCCGACGAGACTGTCCCGCGACGACGACCGCCGGGCCACCGCCCGACTGGCCGCGGCGTGGGCGGTGCCGCCGTGGGAGGCACGGAACCAGGCGGCGGTGCACACCTGGTACGCGTCGAAGTTCGGCGGCGATCCCATCGCCCCGTACCGCAGCGTCGCCGAGGCGGTGGCTACCTGGCCGGAGTACGCGACAGCCGTGGCCGTGCGGCTGCGCCCGAGCGGTGGGCTGGAGGTGTGCGCCCCGTACGGCCTGGCGGATCTGCTGGGCGGAGTGTGGCGGCACAACCCGGCCCGGGTCGGCGTCCCGCTGTCCCGGCAGCGACTGGCTCGCCACCGGCCCGCGCAACGCTGGCCCGGCGTGACAGTGATCGAGCCCGGCTGAGCCGGGCGGGGGCGGTCGTCAGTCGCGAAGCGCGGTCTGCGGCCGCTCAGGCACGGGCGTGGTTCCCGACCCTCTCAGGCGCGGGGCGGGATCCCGTAGACGCGCTCCACGTGCAGGCGCAGCACCAGCCGCCGTTCGGCGACCATCGCGTTGCGGTATTCGGCCCAGTCCGGGTGCTCGCCCCGGAGCACTCGGTAGAGCCCCACCAGCTCCTCGACCGTGGCGTCGTCGACGCCGGCTGCCGGAGCGGTCAGCTCGGCCCGAGCCTCGACCACCGCGTACGCCCAACCGTCCTCGCTGCTGACGTGGAAGCTGGCCCGCGGGTCCCGGCGAAGGTTGGCGGTCTTGGCCCGGCCGTCGGTGACGGACACCCGGATCAGGCCGGCCGCCCGGTCGAACGAGTAGACCACTGTGGACAGCTGGGGTCGCCCGTCGCGTTTGACTGTGGCCAGCACGCCCATCGAGCGGCTGGCGATCAGGTCGGTCAACGCCTGCTGGGTGGGGTCCTCCGGCACGGCTTCCTCCAGGTGGCACGGTTGGCTACGTCCATCCAAACATGACCGGCGTGCTCCCGCCCCCGATGAGCCGCCGCCCGCCACGGACTGCGGGCCCCCCACCGAGACCGGCCGGGAGCCCGCAGTTGTCGCAACTGTCAGCGTCGCTCGGCGGCCACCAGCTCGGCGAGCTGTACGGCGTTGAGGGCGGCGCCCTTGCGCAGGTTGTCGTTGGAGCAGAAGAGCGCCAGCCCGTACTCGACGGTCTCGTCGGCGCGGATGCGGCCCACGTAGGTCGGGTCCTGCCCGGCGGCCTGCAGCGGCGTCGGCACTGCGGTAAGCGCGACCCCGGGCGCGTCGGCGAGCAGCTCGTGGGCCCGCTGCGGGGTGAGCGGGCGGGCGAAGCGGGCGTTGATCTGGAGCGAGTGGCCGGTGAAGACCGGCACCCGGACGCAGGTGCCGGAGACCTTGAGGTCGGGGATCTCCAGGATCTTGCGGCTCTCGTTGCGGAGCTTCTGCTCCTCGTCGGTCTCGAACGAGCCGTCGTCGACGATCGAGCCGGCCAGCGGCAGCACGTTGAAGGCGATCGGCTCGGCGAACGAGCGCGGCGCGGGGAACTCCACCGCCGACCCGTCGAAGGCGAGGCCGGCGGCGTGCTCGGCGACCTTGCGGACCTGCTCGTCCAGCTCGGCGACGCCGGCCAGACCGGCGCCGGAGACCGCCTGGTACGTCGAGACGACCAGCCCGACCAGCCCAGCCTCGGCGTGCAGCGGGCGCAGCACCGGCATCGCGGCCATCGTGGTGCAGTTGGGGTTGGCGATGATGCCCTTCGGGCGATCGGCGGCGGCGTGCGGGTTGACCTCGGCGACCACCAGCGGCACCAGCGGGTCCATCCGGAACGCCGACGAGTTGTCGATCACCACTGCGCCGGCCTCGGCGACCCGGGGCGCCAACTCCCGGGCGGTGCCCTTACCCGCCGAGAAGAGCACGATGTCCAGCCCGGAGTAGTCAGCGGTCGCGGCGTCCTCGACGGTCACCTCGCCGTCGCGCCACGGCAGCGTCCGCCCGGCGGACCGCGCCGAGGCGAACAACCGCACCTGCTCTGCCGGGAACTCCCGCTCCGCCAGCACCTGCCGCATCACGCCACCGACCTGGCCGGTGGCCCCCACAATGCCGATCCTCATGCCCGGAGGCTACCCACCCCACCCCCGAAACCGGGACCCCTTTCCCACCCCCCGGGTCCCACCTCACACCCGACCCCCTCCCCCGTCGATCATGAAGTTGTTGCCGCGACACGCCGTGACGAGTGACAACAACTTCATGATCAACAGCGACTGGGGGTCAGGGGAGGAGGTCTCCCAGGGCGGCGGCTTCCAGGTCGTTGCGGATTACCGCGGCGTCGCCTTCGATGACCAGGGTCAGCGCTTCCGGGTGCAGGTGGGTGGCCGCCGCCGCGGAGACCTGGTCCACGTCGGCGGTGAGCAGTTCCTCGCGCAGCCGGGCGTGGTAGTCGTCCGGCAGGTCGTGCACCACGAGCGTGGTCAGCGCGGACGCGATCGCCCGGGGGCTCTGCAACTCGACCGACAGCTGCCCGGCCCGCCAGGAACGGGCCACCGCCAGCTCGTCCTCGGTCACGCCGCCCGCCTGCGTACGGGTGATCTCGCCCACCGCCTCGACCAGGGCCGGCGCGGTGACGGCGGTCTGCACGCCCGAGCTGACCGCGAACCGCCCGAACCGGCGGGACGAGGCGAATTCGCCCCGGATGCCGTACGTGTAGCCGCGCACCTCACGGATCAGGTGGTTGAGCCGGGAGGTGAACGCCCCACCGAGCACCGTGCCCGCGAGCGTCATCGGCACGTGGTCGGGGTGCGCCCGGTGCGGCGACGGGTGGCCCAGCCGCAGCGTGGACTGCACCGAGCCGGGCCGGTCCACCAGGATGATCCGGCGGTTGGTGTGCAGCGGGACCTCGATCGGGCCGCCCCGCTCGGCCGGACCGCCGCCGGTGCCGGCGAACGCCGCGCCGGCCAACGCGTCCAGGTCGATCCGGTCCAGGTCACCGGCGACGATCAGCGTGCCGGGGCGCAGGAACCACTCGGAGTGAAAGACGGTGATGTCCTCCACGTCCAGGGCGGCCACCGAGTCCGGATCGCCGTACATGGGTCGGCCCCAGCGGGTGTCGGCGCCGAACAGGTCCGCGCGCAGCGCGGCATCGGCGCGCGGGCCGGGGTTGGCCCAGTCCATCCGCAACGCGGTGGCCTCGTCGTCGCGGACGCGCCGGACGTCGGCCGGGTCCAGCCGGGGCGTCCGGACGGCCTCGGCGAGGAGCTGCACCGCGGCGGTCAGCCGGTCCACCGGGACCTGGACGCTGATCTGGAACGAGTCCCAGTCCAGCCCGGTCACCAGCTCGGTGCCCAGCGCCTCGATGGCCAGCGCGTACGCCGTGGCGTCCCGCTGCGCGGTGCCCTCCTCCAGGGCCTTGGCGAGCACGCCGCCCAGCCCTTCCTTGCCGGTCAGTTCCCGGCCGGCGCCGGCGTCGAGCAGCAGCAGCGCGACGGCGAGGTTCTGCCCGGGCAGGTGCGCGGCGACCACCTGGCCGCCACCCGCCGCGCGGCGGACCACCGGCGGGAACCGGTACGGGCGAGCGGCGCCCGGGCCGGGACGGTCGGCGATCAGCGTCATGCGGTCTCCTCGGGCAGGTAGGTCAGGGTCACCCGGTCGGCGGCGCCGAGCACCTCGGCGGCGGTCTCGGCGATCTGCTCGGCGGTCACCGCGAGCCAGGCGGGCAGCCGGTCGGCGGCCCGGGCCGGGTCGCCGAACTGGGTGGTGTACCGGCCGAGCGTGTCCGCGCGGCCGTCCACTGTCGACATCTGCCGCCACCACGCGGTGCTCAGCAACGCCTTCGCCCGGTCCAGCTCGGCGGCGGTCACCGGCACGGTGGCCAGTTCGTCGACGACCTCGGCCAGCCCTTCGGCCAGCCGCTCGCCGCTGATGCCGGGGCGGGCGGTGGCGGTGGCGATCAGCGGCGCCGGGGCGTGCGCGAGGTCCACCCCGTACGCGCCGACCAGGTCGGGTTGCGCGATCCGCTCGCCGTCGGCGAGCCGCTGGTAGAGCCGGCTGCCCCGGCCGCTGCCGAGCACGGTGGCGAGCACGGTGAGCACGTCGTAGCCGGGGCTGCCGAACGGGTGGCCCCGGTGGGCGATGTAGACGCGGGGCGCCGGCACGTCGGCGGTCACGATCTCCACGGCGGGCTCACCGGTCGCCGGGACGCTGCGGCCGTCCGGCGCTGGCGGGATGTCGTCGCGGGCGGGCAACGCCCCGAAGTACTTCTCGGCCAGCGCGAACACCTCGGCTGCCGGGGCGTCGCCGACGACGGTGAGCACCGCGTTGTTCGGCGCGTAGTACGTCTCGTGGAACGCCTGGAAGGTGGCGAGGTCGGCGGCGTTCAGGTCGGCCATCGAGCCGATCGTCGAGTGATGGTACGGGTGCCCCGGCGGGTAGAGCAGCGGAAGCAACCGCAGCCAGGCGTCCCCGTACGGGACGTTCTCGTAGCGCTGCCGCCGCTCGTTCTTCACCACGTCGCGCTGGTTGTCGAGCGTCTCCTGGGTGAGCGCCGGGACCAGCCCACCCATCCGGTCGGCCTCCAGCCAGAGCGCCAGCTCCAGGTGCTCGGCCGGGACCGTCTCGAAGTAGTTCGTCCGGTCCGGGTTGGTGGTGGCGTTGAGCGAGCCGCCGGAGCCCTGGATCAGCTTCATGTGCTCGGTCTTCGCCACGTTCACCGAGCCCTCGAACATCAGGTGCTCGAAGAGGTGTGCGAAACCGGTCTGCCCGGCCGGCTCGTGCCGGGATCCGACGTCGTACCAGAGATTGACGGCCACCGCGGGTGCGGTGCGGTCCTCGCTCACCACCACGCGCAGGCCGTTGTCCAGTCGGGACGTCTCGATGGGCCAGGGGTAACCACTGTCGGGCATGGCACGACGCTATCCGATCTCGTGGGCGGAAAGGTGACGTGCCGCCGGTCGGCGAGCCGGCATCGACGCCGCCGGTCGGGGTACCGCAGAGCAATGACCCCACCGACCCCCGCCCCGCCCGCGCGCCGCACCGTCGGACAGGCGGCCAGGGCCGTCGAACGCGCCACCGCCGCGCTCGGCCGGCTGCGCCACGGCCGGCGGCTGCTGCATCCGGCCGGCCTGTCGTTCGCCGGCGAGGTGACGATCTGGGGTACGCCCGGACCGCCCACCGGGGTCGCCCTGCTGGACGACCCCGGCCGGTACGCGGCCACGGTCCGGTTCTCCAGGGGTACGCCCACGCCGGGCGGTTGGCCGGACGTGCTGGGCCTGGCGGTGCGCGTGCACTCCCGGACCGACCGCCCGTTCGACCTGCTGGTCAGCTCCAGCGGCGCCGCTCCGGTGCTGCGGAACCTGCCGCTGCCCCGCCGCGGCTTCACCGGGACGTACAGCACGATCATGTGTTACCGCGTGGGCCGGCGTCGTCTCTGGCTGGCCGCGTTGGCCGACCCGGACTCGGTGGACCTCGGCCGCACGCTGGCCTCCGTCGCCGCCGCGGCCCGGGCGGACGCGCCGCGCGTGGTGCTCGCGGTCGCGTCCGCCGTCGGGCCGTGGCGGCCGGTCGGCCAGGTCAGCATCGGTGCCCCGCTCGACCCCGGGGAGGACGCCGCGCTCGCGTTCGACCCGGTGGGCAACCTGCCACCCGAACTGCGGGCGGCCGGCCCACTCACCTGGCTGCGCGAGCAGACCTACCGGGGGTCACGCCGGGCCCGCGGCGCGCGGGCTCAGTCCGGCGGTTCGACGGCGACGACCGTCTGATCCGAGGTACGACGTTCCAGCACCGTGTCCGGGGCCGCGTTCTGGTCCTCCTCGCGGATGTCCGACTCGGCGAGGATGGCCTCCGCCTGCGCCTGGGGGTCGTCGCTGCCCACGGCCGCCTCCTCGGGAAGGAGGTGGTGCGCGCGGGACTCCACCCGCTCCTGATCGCTCTGCTCATGATTCATGGCACAGCTGTTACCCCGGGCCCGGCCTCGGCACGCGATGTTCACCCCGCATCTTGGGACGATGCCCCGGGCATCCCCGCCCGGTCGGGTACGCTGGCCCCCGTGACGCGTTCCTATCGATGGTTTAGGCAGCCGGCTCCCACGCCGGTGACTTCACCATGAACTGACGTCACCACGGACCGAGCCGGCTGGGCAGGAGCTGTCGTTCCTGCCCTTTTGCGTACGAGCAGCCGGCTCGTCCCGGGCACCGGCCCCGGGCACGGTCGGCGGAAGGATGCCCACCGTGACGACCCCGGAGACCGATCGGGTCAGCGATCAGCGGATCGACCGTGTCGTGCCGCTGACCACACCCGCCCTCCTGCACCACGAGCTGCCCCTGGACGCCCCGCTCGCCGCCGCCGTGCTGACCGGCCGACGCGCGGTGGGCCGCGTGCTGGACCGCGAGGACGACCGCCTGCTGGTGGTGGTCGGCCCGTGCTCGGTGCACGACCCGGCCGCCGCCCTCGACTACGCCGAGCGTCTGCGCGCCGCCGCCGACCGGGTCTCCGACGACCTGCTGATCGTCATGCGGGTCTACTTCGAGAAGCCGCGCTCCACCGTGGGGTGGAAGGGCCTGATCAACGACCCGGGGCTGGACGGCAGCGGCGACGTCAACACCGGCCTGCGCCGGGCACGGGCGCTGCTGCTCGACGTCCTGCGCCTCGGCCTCCCGGTGGGCTGCGAGTTCCTCGACCCGATCACCCCGCAGTACATCGCGGACACGGTGGCCTGGGGTGCGATCGGCGCCCGCACCGTGGAGAGCCAGGTGCACCGGCAGCTCGCCTCCGGCCTGTCGATGCCGATCGGCATGAAGAACCGCCCCGACGGCAGCATCGGCACCGCCGTGGACGCGATCCGCGCCGCCGGAGTGCCGCACGTCTTCCCGGGCATCGACTTCTCCGGCACGCCGGCGATCATGCACACCCGCGGCAACACCGACGGGCACCTGGTGCTGCGCGGCGGTGGCGGTCGGCCCAACTACGACGCGGAGTCGGTGGCGGGCGCACTCGACCTGCTCCGGGCGGCCGGGTTGCCGGAGCGCCTGGTGATCGACGCCAGCCACGCCAACAGCGGCAAGGACCACCGCAACCAGCCGCTGGTCGCCGCGGACGTGGCGGCGCAGATGGCCGCCGGCCAGCGCGGGATCACCGGTGTGATGCTGGAGTCGTTCCTGCTGCCCGGCCGGCAGGACCTCGACCCGACCCGTGAGCTGGTGTACGGCCGTTCGGTCACCGACGCCTGCCTCGGGTGGGACGACACCGCCGAGGTGCTCGACCACCTGGCCACCGCCGTACGGGCCCGCCGGGCCACGCTGCCGACGCGGGCGTGACTGTGTGACCGTCGGCACTGCGGTGCGCGGAACACGGAACGGCGGGGCCTGGTTAACTGAGGTGTCGGTGTGCTCAGTGTCCCCGGGCCTCACCTAAATAGCCCTCGCGGAATACCGTTCGGCTGGAGCCGCGTCGCGCCACTCGCCGAGAGGCGACCTACACACCGACACCAGCGCCGCCCCCGGCCCACAAGGCTCGGGGGCGGCGCTGTCTGTTGCGGTGCCGCTGCCCGGAGCGCGGGCTGTGCCGCTGCCCGGAACGCGGGCCACCGGCGCGACGTTTGACCGATTCCGCCCCGGGTAGCTGATCGGCGTGACCGACGACGCATCTGTGGCCGACGAGCCGGACACCCGCGCCCTCGACGACCTGCTCGACGACATCTTCCGAGGTCAGGAGCGGGTCACCCAGGCGGACATCTATCGCCGGGCGGTGGCCGCCGATCTTCCCGCGGAGCTGCTCGCGCGCATCGACGCGCTGCCCGAGGGCGAGTACGCGGTGGACGAGGCCAGCGACCTGCTGGGCGGCACCGTCGCCTGAGCCGCGCCAGCGCAACAAGCGAAGCCAGCGACCCGAAGGGACACCACCATGACGCACCACGAGGACCATGACGAGAAGGTCCCGGCGCTGGGTCAGCCGCCGAAGGGCCGGGACACCACGCCCGAGCCGGACTTCGCCAACGAGCACGACCGCACGGCGGTGGACCGGGACATCATCACCGGCGAGGACGAGGACGAACGGGAGCCGGAGTCGCCGCACGGCTGGTCCGGCATGCAGCGCTGACGCGTACGACAGCGGGGGCCGGCGAATCCGCCGGCCCCCGCTGTGCTGCGCTCGTCAGGTCGGTTCAGTCCTCGTCGTCGTGCCCACCCTCGGCGGCCTGCTGCGCCGTGGCGTACGCCATCTGGAGGAAATCCGACGCGGCCACCGCCGTCAGCGCGGTGGCCACCAGACGCGTGAGCCGGGGGGCGAGCACCAGGCCCCCGGTCAGCCCCGTGGCGACCCAGACCGCCAGGCAGAACGGGCAGCTGAGCAGCTCGCCGATGGCGTGCCGGGTGGAGCTGCCCGAGTCGCGGACCTGCTCCATCACCTCACCGCTGCCGATCGGCCGGTCATAGCGGGTGAACGGTGCCCGCAGCGGGCTGGTGACCGCGTCCTTGGACAGCAGCCGGCTGAGCTTGTGCGTGGCGATGGAGAGCAACACGACGTCGGCGGCTGCGGGACGTTCGGGCACCGGGCGGCCGGTCACCTTGACCAGGCCGGCCAGCGCCCCGGTCACCCCGGCGTAGGTGCCCATCGCCACCAGGTAGCCGCCGAGCGGCCGGTGCTCGTGCGGCGCGTACGCCCGGCGCAGCCGCGCCGCCTTCTGTCGCAGGCCAGTGTCGCTCACCGTTCTCCTCACATGTCGTCGTGGTGCGAAAGCGGCCGTCGGTGCCGGTGTCAGCCGGCCTGGAGGTTGTCGGCGACCTCGCGGGCGAGGTTGGTCAGCGCCTCGTCGGCCAACTGGTCCGGGTCGGCGTCCGAGCCGTCGGTCAGGTCGAGCTGGACCCGGGCGCCACCGGAGTCGGCCGGAGCCACCCGGATCTCGGCGGCCCAGTCGGCGTCGCCCCAGCGGGCCCGCATTTCCTCGCCGCTGATCTCGGCGGGTGGGCTCCCGTCGGAGCGCAGTGGCGCCGGCAACCAGGCCGAGGCCCGAGCCGGGTCGGTGGCCGTGTTGAAGACCACCTCGGGTGGCGCGGACACGCCGCGCACGGCTCGCGCCGGCATCAGGCGTCCCGCAGGCGGCTCGGGTCGACCTCCCGGCCCGGGTGACGGGCGAGGTACTCGGTCTCCAGCTCGGCAGTGCGCCGCAGGTGGTTGGCGAGCGCGGAGTCCGCCGCGTGCCGGAGGGTGTCCAGCCGGGTGCGGTGCAGGCTGTGCATCTCGCGGATCAGATCGTCGTCGGTCAGCTCCGTCGGGTCGACGCCGAGCGCGTCGCCGTCGAGATCGGCGCCACCGGAGTCGGCGAGGTGGTCGCCGCCCCACTCGGGCACCCGCTGCTCCGGGCTCATCTCCGTGCTGCCGCTGGACCCAAAGCCGTCCTCGCGTACCGATCCGGTCATCATCGCCCCCCTGGTCTCGTTTGGGCTGGCGTCTAGACGGATGCCCACACCGGGTGACGCCAAACCATCGGACCCGCGTGGCACCTACGACACCGTGTCGGAGACCGCAGTCGTTCCCGGTACCCTCGACGCCATGAGGAGGCTCTGGACCCCGGCGTGGATCGCACGTCACGTGGCCATGGTCATGCTGGTCGTGGGCTTCCTCGGGCTGGGCTGGTGGCAGATCAGCCGGGCCACGGCCGGCAACAACCTCAGCTGGGGGTACGCCGTCGAGTGGCCGATCTTCGCCGGCTTCGTGGTGTACGTCTGGTGGCGGGAGGTGCGGCTGGCCCGCCGCGCCGCGCACGGGGCCGACGAGCCGCCGGCAGACCCCGCCGCCGAGGCGCCGCCGGCGACGACCGTCGGCTCCCGCCCGGCGGTACGCCGACCGGTGCGGGTGGCCAGGGTGCCGGCCGTCTCGACGCCTGGTGACGACGCCGACCTGGCCGCCTACAACGACTACCTGTCATGGTTGAACGCCAATCCGGGCGCCCGGCCCGGTGACTATCCCGGCTGAGCCGGGGCTCGGAAGGACGGACGAAGGTGGGCGCAGCCCTTACCCGGTACCGCGTGATCGCCTGGATCGTGGGCGTGGTGCTGATCCTGCTGGTGGTTGTCGGCATGCCACTGAAGTACGCGTTCGACAACCCGGTGGTGGTGGAGACGGTCGGGCCGGCGCACGGCTTCCTCTACATGATCTACCTGGTGGCCGCGTTCGACCTGAGCCGCCGGGCCGACTGGCCGCTGAAGCGGATGCTCCTGGTGATGCTCGCCGGCACCGTGCCGTTCGTCTCGTTCTACGCCGAGCGTCGCGTCACCGCCTGGCTGGACCGGCCCGCGACCCGTACGCCGGAGCCGGTCGCCAGCTGACCGGCCGGCGGGAGCCGAGCAGGGCCAGGCACACCACCGGCGGGTCTGGTCAGCGGTTCGGCCGCCAGGGGTCGGTTGAGGCGAGCGGGTCCACCCAGCCGCCGTACCGGTTGACCTCCCGGGCGCGCAGCAGAGCCCGGGTGACCTGGCCGAACTGCCTCTCGTCGTCCGCGGTGAACAGCAGCACCTCGGCGCCCCGATGCCATCCCCACAGCTCGTACGGCGGCGGGCGCCAGCGGTCGCCGACCAGGGCGAGTGCCGCCGGCAGCAGGAGCACCGCCCCGAGGATGAGGTACGCCTCGGCGGTCAACCGTTGCAGGCCGCCGCTGAAGCCGAGGAGCAGGCCGACCACGCCGATCATGGATGCGGTGATCACGACGGCCCGGACGGCGATGCGGTCGTGCGGGCCCCGGGTGGTGCGTAGGTGGGTCAGGTCGACGATGCGATAGCTGGTGCGGCCGACGGTGAACCGGTCGACGGTGACGATGATGCCGGGTCGCGCGTACAGCAGCGTGGACCTGGCTCCGGGCACCGTTCGTTGCGGTCGCGTCTTTGCGCCTTCACGATTCACGGTTCCTCCCGTGGGGCGGTCTGCCGGGTTCGGTCCGTGGCCGGGCATCGCTGCCCGGGGACGGGATTCCCGGCTGCGGCTCCATTGTGTTGGGGCACCGCCACTCCACCTGGGCATTTACGATTCCGACCTGCTCACCCGACCGGGGGACATCGTCGCGAAACAGCATCCATTTCAGCTTTTATCGGATATTGGCGGAGGTCATCCGACGGCATACGCCCGGAACGACGAAAGTCAGATATCGGTCAGTGAATGCGAAAAGGGACTCGCGACGATCCCCCCGTTCCGCGTCAGCAGCCCCGCTGGTGTCACCGACAGCAGCGGCACTTCCCGCCACTTCGCCAACATTCGCCCCTGCTTCAACTGCGCGGCACAACCGTCCCGGGTTAGGTTGGGCGAGCCGGTCCGGCCCAGTGCCGTCCACCCGGGTGGCCCCGGCCGGTGTCGCCGAGGGCGTCAGCAGCCCCGTCGGCGACCGTGGGAGAGGGGCCCTTCGCTCTTGTCATCCCTGAGAACCCTGCTGCGTACCGCGGTGCTGGCCGGCATGTCGGCCGCACTGATCGCCCCGACGGCGGTGGCCCACGCCGAGCCGTCCCCCGCCGACCTGACCCACCGGATCGAGACCTCCTCGGCCGAGTTGGAACGGATCGTGGAGTCCTACAACAAGCTCACCGAGGACATCAAGGTCAACAAGACCGCGGTGGCCCGATTACAGGCCCGCATCGGCCCTCTGGAACAGCAGGCCGAGCAGAGCCGCGCCGACGTCGCGGCACTCGCCAACACCGCGTACAAGAGCGGTGGCCTGAGTACGGCGGACGCGCTGCTGCGTCCCGGCGGCTCCGTCGCTCTGCTCGACCGGCTCGGCACCCTCGATCAGCTGACCCGCCAGCGCCAGGAGCGCATCTCCGGCTTCACCGCGAACCAGCGGCGGCTGCTCGACGAGAAGACACGCCTGGACGCCACGCTGGCCCGGCAGGCCGCCCAGGCCCGCGAGCTGGCGGCGGGCAAGAAGCGCATCGAGAGTGACCTGGCCGACCTGTACGAGCTGCGCCGGCAGGCGTACGGGGCCGCCACCGAGCGACCCGCGCCCAAGGCGGCGGAGGCCGAGGCCAGGAACGTGCCGGCAGTGGCCGGCGACGCCGGCGCGGCGGTGCGCTACGCCTTCGGGGCGATCGGCAAGCCATACGTCTGGGCCGGCGACGGGCCGAACGGCTACGACTGTTCCGGGCTGACCCTCGCGGCCTGGCGGGCGGCCGGCAGGTCGCTGCCGCACAGCGCCCGGCTGCAGTGGGGAGCGGTCGCCCACATCGGTCGGGGTGACCTGCGGCCGGGAGACCTGATCTTCTACAGCGGGCTCGGGCACGTCGCTCTGTACGTGGGCGACGGTCAGGTCATCGACGCGCCGAGCGCCGGTCGCAACGTGCTCAAACGCGGCATGAACATGATGTCCATCCACGGCTACGGCCGGGTCCGCTAGCCCGACCCAGTGACGGCGAACGGCCGGCGTCCCCCTATCGGACGCCGGCCGTTCGCCGTCATTACTACCAGGTCAGGCTGCCTGCAGCCCCTCTGCCCGGGCCAGCTCGCGGAGCCGGCCGAGGGCCTGGATCTCCAGCTGCCGGATCCGCTCGCGGGACAGCGAGAAGCGGGACGCGACCTCGGTCAGCGAGTGCTCGCGGCCGTCCTCCAGCCCGTAGCGGGCCCGCATGATGCCCGCGGACCGGTCGTCGAGGTGGTTGAGCAACCCCTCGATGCGCTGCCGCTCCAGCCCGCTGAGGACGATGTCCTCCGGCGACGGCGCGTCGCTGTCGGCGACCAGGTCGCCGAGGTTCGTGTCGCCGTCGTCGCCCACCGGGGTGTCCAGCGAGACGGTGTCCTGCGACCAGCGGCGCAACTCGTTGACCCGCTCGACGGTGACGCCGAGCGACGCCGCGATCTGCTCCGGCTCCGGGTCGCTGCCCAGCTCACGGGTGAGCTGCCGGGTCACGTTGCGCATCCGGTTGACGTCCTCCACCAGGTGCACCGGCAGACGGACGGTGCGCTCCTGCTGGGCGATCGCCCGGCTGATGGCCTGGCGGATCCACCAGGTGGCGTAGGTGGAGAACTTGTAGCCACGCTCGTAGTCGAACTTCTCGACCGCCCGGACGAGGCCGGTGTTGCCCTCCTGGATCAGGTCCAGCATGGGCATGCCCGAGCGCACGTAACGACGCGCGATCGACACGACCAGCCGCAGGTTGGCGCGGATGAAGAGGTCCTTCGCGCGCTCACCCTCGACGACCAGCCGCTCCAGGTCGGCCCGGTCGACACCGTCGGGGACGGCGTCCTCGCCGAGCAGGTGCTCCGCGTAGAGGCCGGCCTCGATCGCCTTGGAGAGATCGACCTCCTTGGCGGCGTCCAGCAGTGGCGTCCGGGAGATCTCGTGCAGGTAGACGCCGACCAGGTCGCGCTCCTCGGCAACCTCGTCGGTGCGCATGCCGATGTTCTTGTCCACGTTGCCCACGGTCCCCTCGCTCGCGCCGGTTGCCCGGTTCCTTGCCATTCCCCACGTCCGGTCAGCCCCTGGTAACTTCTGCTGTGCCCACCGTCGCTGACACCTACACAACAGATGAGACGTGTCGGGGATTCCATGTCGTGAGTCGAAAGTGTCACGAATGCCTGAGTAGTTGCTGAGAGCACGGTCCATGTTTGCTGTCAGCACCCGTCGGGTGGCTCGCCGCTGGGCACCTCGAACGGGTTGGTGGGTCGACGAATCGCCGATCGCCCGCACCATGGCAACACCGCCCGCTGTGCCCGCACAGCGACCCGGGTCACCTCCGTGCTGCGATCCTGGTCACTGCCAGATACGCAGCGATGGAGCCGTCGGTTCATCCACGGGGGTGTTATTACCCCCCGCCCCGATGAACAATCCGGAGCCCCGTTCGCTTCCCGGGCGGTACGGGCTAGGAGGCGAGCAGGGCGAGAGCCCCGCGAACCTGGTCGGCGGAGCGCGCCAGGGCGGCTCGGGCGGCCGCCACCTCGGCTCCGGAGACCAGTGAGACCAGCGCCGTCTTCAGGTCGCCGTCGGCCTCGTTGAGGGCCCGCCGGGAGACCTCTTCCGAGCAGCCGGTCGCCTCGACCAGGATCGAGATCATTCGTCCCCGGAGCTTCGCGTTGGTGGCCACCATATCGATCATGAGGTTCGAGTAGACCCGACCCAGGCGCACCATGACGGCGGTCGAGAACGTGTTCAGCACCAGTTTCTGCGCGGTGCCCGCCTTCATCCGGGTCGACCCGGTGACCACCTCGGGTCCGGTGTCCACCCCGATGAACACGTCGACCGACCGGGCGGCCTCCGCCTCCGGATTGGCGCAGAGCAGCACCGTCGAGGCGCCCGCGGCGCGGGACGCGGCGAGCGCCCCGAGGACGTACGGGGTGCGTCCGCTGGCCGCCAGACCGACCACCAGGTCACCGGCGCGCACACAACCGGCAGCCTCGTCCGCCCCGTTCCGGTCGTCGTCCTCGGCGTCCTCCACGGCCCGCCACATGGCGTCCGGGCCGCCGGCCAGATGGGCACAGAACCAGTGCCGGGGCGAGTTGAAGGTGGGAGCCAGCTCGGCCGCGTCGAGCACGCCCAGCCGGCCGGAGGTGCCGGCCCCGAAGTAGTGCACCCGGTGCCCGCCACGCAACGCCGCCACCGCCAGGTCGACTGTGGTGGCGATCTCGTCGAGCACCGCGGCGACAGCCGCTGGCACCCGCCGGTCGGCCTCGTTGATCACGGTGAGCACGTCCCGGGTCGACATCAGGTCGAGGTCCGCGCTGAGGGGATTGCGCCGTTCGGTGGGTGCGCCCACCCGGACCGTCGGGCGGGCTGGCGGTGCTGACATGTCTTCGTCCGGCTCCACCGAACCGGGCGTCATGCCCGCCTCCGACTGGCACCCACCCGGTGCGACTGAACCGCCTCGGCGGTCGCCTCCAGGGCCTTGCGGGCCCGGGACCGGTTGCGGGCGGCCACCCCGACGAAGAGGCAGTCGACGACGGTGAGCTGGGCGAGCCGGCTGGCCGTCGCTCCGGAGCGGTAGGTGGTCTCGCGGGCCGCGGTGGTCAGCACGAAGTCCGCGACCTCGGTGATCGGCGAGCGCGGGAAGTTGGTGAGCGCCACGGTGACCGCGCCCCGCGTCCGGGCCTGCTCCAGCACCTCGATGACGTCGGAGGTGCTGCCGGTGTGCGAGATGCCGACCGCGACGTCACCGCGGCCGAGCAGGGCGGCCGATGTCAACGCGGTGTGCACGTCCGGGAAGTAGAAGGCGATCCGACCGATGCGGTGCAGCTTCTGCTGGAAGTCGGAGGCGACGAAGCCGCTGGCGCCGGCGCCGTAGATGTCGATCCGGCCCGCGCCCGCGATCGCCTCGACCACCTGCTCGCAGACGGCCGGGTCGAGCTGCTCGGCGGTCTCCTCGACGGCTCGGGCGTCATTGAACGCGATGGTGGCGATGATCTGGGCGAGGTCCGCGCCGGGCGGGATGTCACCGCCGACGACCCGGGCGTCCGGCGGCTCGATGCGGCGGGCGGCCTCGGCTGCCAGCCGGATCCGCAGCTGTGGATAGCCGTCCATGCCCACCGACCGGCAGAACCGGATGACTGTCGCCTCCGACGTCTCCGCTGCGGTGGCGAGGTCGGTGATGGTCCGCCGGGCGGCAGCGGCCGGATCGGACACGACCAACCGGGCGACCCGCTGCTCGGCGGGCGACAGCGACGGCAACAGCCCGCTGATGTGGACGATCAGTCCACCGGGCTCGTGACTCGCAGAAATCTTCGGACTCTTCGCCACGGGTGAAACTTACTTTCACAGGGCGTGAGCGTCAACCATGGCCACATGTGGTGGGAAAAGTGTCGACGAGCCGGATCACGCGTTTCGTACAGCCTGCCACTCCTTCAGGAGCGCCGCCTCATCCGCCGGGTCCAGTCCACCCTGCCGTACGTCGTCGGGTCGCGCTGTCATCCAGGACGCGGTCGCCCGAACGGTGTCGGACAACTGACGGACCGTCAGACCCGCGTCCAGCGCCGGGCGGGCGTCCCGGTCCATCAGACCGGCCCACTCCGGCAGTCGCACCCAGAGCGGCAACGCCCGCTCCCCCGACCACTCGCGTACGTCGTGGGCCGACAGGAAGTCCTGATCGATCCAGGTGAGGCGCGCGTCGGTGGCACCGAGACCGGCCGCCACACCGGTCAGCAGATCGGCGCGGGACATCGCCGGGCCGATGCCGTCGTACGTGCCGGCGAGGCGGGAGTCGGCGGCGTGCAGCAGCCAGTCGGCCAGGTCGGCGACGTCCACGAACTGCACCCGGTCGGTCGGCCGTCCGGGCGCGAGAACCTCCCCGCCGCGCGCCAACCGGCGCACCCAGTACGGGAAGCGGTCGCTCGGGTCCTCCGCGCCGACGATCAGCCCCGCTCGGCAGATGAACGACGGCCGCGCGCCCCTCAGTTCGCGGACCAGCCGCTCGATGCTGACCTTGCACTCGCCGTACCAGCGGTGGTCCGGGCCGACCGGAGCGTCCACGTCCGGCGGGGCGGGCGACAGCAGCGGCGCGTCAGCAGCGGTCTGACCCGGGGTGGTGTTGTCCGCGTACACCGAGATCGTGGACACGAACGACCAGTGGCCGACGTGGTCGGCAAGCGCGGCGAGCGCGTGCCGGGCATGGCTGACCTGGCGGGTCACGTCCACCACCGCGTCGAACCCGGCGCTGGCGAACGGCACCAGCGCCTCGGGGTCGTCGCGGTCGACCGGCACGAACCGGGCACCGGTCGGCACGACACCTGACACGCCCCGAGCCGCGCAGGTCACGTCGTGGCCCTGCGCCACGGCGAGCCGGGCCACCGCCCGGCCGAGAAACCGGGTGCCACCGAGAATCAGGATCCGCATCCGCCGATCCTGCGCCGAGGCCGACCAGAAAGACCAACCCCTCTGCTCTCGGCAGACAGCACCCCGCTCGGTGGACGCGTTAGCGTGTGGCGCATGGCGGAGCGCAGCGTGGTGGTGACCGGAGGCACGGGTGGGCTCGGCGGGGCGGTCGTCGCCTCGTTCGTCGAGGCGGGCTGGCGGGTGGTCGTACCGCGGCGGGCCGCTCGGCCCGGGTCGGAGCCGGCGGCGGACGGGGTGGTCCCGCTCGTCGCGGACCTGACCGATCCGGCCGGCGCGGCCCGCGTCGTCGAGGCCGCCGTCGGCGACCCCGCGGCGCCGCTGCGGGCGGTGGTCAACCTCGTCGGCGGGTACGCGAGCGGTGGCCTGGTGCACGAGACACCTGTCGAGGAGTTCGAGCGGATGCTCACCGTCAACCTGCGACCCACCTACCTGGTCACCCAGGCCGCGCTGCCGCACCTGGTCGCGGCCGGCGGCGGCGCGGTGGTGTGCGTCTCGGCCCGTGCGGCCCTCACCCCGTTCGCCGGAGCGGCCGGCTACGTCACGGCCAAGGCGGCGGTGCTGGCGTTCGCCAACGCGGTGGCGGTCGAGTACCGCTCCCGCAACGTGCGCTGCAACACCGTGCTGCCCAGCGTCATCGACACCCCGGCGAACCGGGCCGCGCAGCCCGACGCCGACCACTCCCGCTGGGTCACGCCCGCCGAGATCGCGCCGGTGATCCGCTTCCTCGCCTCGACGGACTCCGCGCCGACCACCGGGGCCAGCGTTCCGGTCTACGGACGCGCCTGAACGAGCAGGGACGCGACCTCGCCGCGCCCGGTGCGCTCCTGCGGCGGCGCGGCCGGCGGGGGTGCCGGCTGCGCCGACGCGGGCGGGGGCGCCGGGTGCGGCTCGTCGGGGGGCCGCGGTCCCTCCGCCGCTGCACCTGTGGGATCCGGGCGGACGTCCGAGCGCAGCCAGGTCGCCAGGTGCGCCTGGATCTGCTCGGTCACCTCCTCGGTCGAACGGCCGGCGTCGACGAGGACGAAGCTCGGGTACTCGGGCAGGGTCCGATAGGCGGTGTCCGCCGCCGTGAGCCAACCCATCGACTCGTGGTCGGTGCCGCGCTCCTCGATGCGTTGGTACGCCACGGCCGGGTCGACGGCGAGCAGGAAGGTCACCTGGGGCGTCGGAAACAGCCGGTAGCCGGCCCGGGCCAGACGCTCCCAGCGGTGCCCGCCGTGCGCGCGGATGCTGGCGTACTGGCAGGCCGAGTAGCGGTCCATCACCGCCGTGCGGCCGGTGAGCAGGCAACTGAGCAGGGCCACGGCGATGGCGAGCCAGCGCAGCACGGACTCCACCGCGAGCACGCCGTCGCGCCCGACGAGCCGCTGGGCGTCCGGGAGGCCGAGCCGGTGCGCGACGCGGCCGAGCCAGCGACGCCCGCTGGCGTTGCGGCGGTACGTCGCGGGGCGGCCGGCGGCGGTCAGCGCGTCGGCCAGCCGGTGTGCCTGCGTGGTCTTGCCCGAACCGTCGATGCCGATCAGGGCGACGGTGCGCAATCGGGCTCGGCCGTGTCGCTTCCCCGATGATCTGGCCACCCTCGACAGAATATCCGACCGATGCTTGCGCGCCGCGCTGTTTGTAGCCATTTGTCCCCGTTGGCACCCGAGCGCGACGACAGCAGGTGTGGGCGACCGGAATGCCGGGTACGGGAGTTCGAATCCAACCGCCTGTCCACCAACACGACCGACGGGAGATCCAGATGGCTGAGCGCGGGGACGAGAGTCTGGTGCACACCCTCAAGAAGGTCGCCGCCGTGCTCAAGCAGTCCGAGATCCCGTTCGCCCTGGGCGGCAGCTTCGCCGTCTACGCCCACGGTGGCCACTCGAGCGACCACGACGTCGACTTCCTGATCCGCGAGGCCGACGTCGAGCGGTCCCTGGAGGCGCTCGTGGCAGCGGGCTTCCGCGCCGAGCGGCCGCCGGAGGACTGGCTGGTCAAGGTCTTCGACGACGGGCGGATGGTGGATCTGATCCACCGGCCGATCGAGACGCCGGTGACCGAGGAGACGTTCGCCGACACCGTCGTGCGGCCGGTGGACGCCATCCACATGCCGGTCCTCTCCGCCACCCAGCTCATGGTGCACAAGCTGCTGAGCTTCTCCCAGCACTACTGCGACTTCGCCCGCGGCCTGCCACTGGCCCGATCGCTGCGGGAGCAGATCGACTGGGAACGGGTACGCAAGGAGACGCAGCACTCGCCGTACGCCGAGGCGTTCCTGGTGCTGCTGGACCGGCTGGAGGTGGTGCCGGAGCCCGGCACCACGGCAGGAGAGGAGACACCGTGACGAGCGATCAGGCCGGTGGCGCGGCGCCACCCGACGAGTACGTCGAAGCGGAGATCCAACGGCTGCTCACCGAGGATCCGGCTGTCGCCGAACAGGGGATCACCGTCATCCGCCGGGAGGACACCCTCGTGCTGTACGGCGAGGTGGAGAGTGCGCACCGGCGGGAGGAGATCCTGCGCCGGGTGGCGGAGCGCTTCCCGGACGTGCCGATCTCCAGCGACATCGGTGTGATCCGCGCCCAGGCGCCCACGGAGATCGAGCAACTGCCCTGAGGGAGGTTTCATGGTGATCCGGATCGCCGCCGTGGGCGACGTGCATCTGGACGAGGACGTGGTCGGCCGGTTCCGCCCGGCACTGGAGGAGCTGCCGGAGTGCGCCGACGTGCTGCTGCTGGCCGGCGACCTGACCCGGCACGGCACCGAGGCCGAGGCGCGCTGCGTGGCGCAGGAGTTCGGCGGGTTGGCCGTGCCGGTGGTGACCGTGCTGGGCAACCACGACCACCAGTGTGACCAGGTGCCGCAGGTAGTGAAGGTGCTCGAGGACGCGGGCATCACAGTGCTGGAGGGCGACGGCGTGGTGCTGGACTGCGCGGGCGGCCGGCTCGGCATCGCCGGCGTGAAGGGCTTCGGCGGAGGGTTCGCCGGCCGGTGCGCGAGCGACTTCGGCGAGCCGGAGATGAAGTCGTTCGTCCGGACCACCAACGAGAGCGCGGAGCGCCTCGGTGCGGCCCTGCGCTCGCTGGACTGCGACATGCTCGTCGCGCTGACCCACTATTCGCCAGT
This sequence comes from Micromonospora sp. MH99, assembly GCF_021442385.1. Taxonomy (GTDB): domain Bacteria; phylum Actinomycetota; class Actinomycetes; order Mycobacteriales; family Micromonosporaceae; genus Micromonospora. The sequence continues at coordinate 73,202 of NZ_MUZA01000006.1, read as the reverse complement.
CCCGGACACGTTGGTCGGCGAGCCGCTGGAGATCTACCCGTTCCTGGGGTCGTACCAGCTCGGGCAGGCGATCGACTCGGCGCCCACGGCGCTGGCCGTGCACGGGCACGCCCACGCCGGCACCGAGCGCGGCACCACCCCCGGAGGCGTACGCGTCCGCAATGTGGCGCACCCGGTGATCAAGCAGGCGTACAGCGTCTTTCATGTCGGGGATCAACTCGACACCGACCAGGTTTCCCCGATCGGAGGGTCGGGTAGTCAGAGGTCATGGAGCTGATTCTCTGGATTCTCGCAGTCGTACTCGTGGTCGCCGGCATCCTCGCGCTGTTCCGCCGGCAGATCCTGTGGGGCATCGTCCTCATCGTCGTCGGGCTGTTGGTCGGCCCGGGTGGTGTCAGCATCTTCAATTGACGTTCGCACCCTCTGACAACTCATCGGAACACCGGGACCCGTCGGGGTCGCCGCGACCGGAGCTTCGTCCTCCCGACAGAAGCACCGGCCGCGGCGGCCCCGGCGCTGCTTTGTGGGTTTGACCCGACGGCCGAGCGGCAATATCTCGACCATGGAGACATCTCGCGAGGCACGGCCCACGTCCGGCCGACGGTCGCGCTGGGCGCTCGCCGGCTTCGCGACGGCGGTCTTCGTCGCGGCCGCGATCGGCGGACTGGGTGTGCAGGGCACCACCGACGAGTACGCGAGCCTGCGACAGCCGGGCTGGGCACCGCCGTCCTGGCTCTTCGGCCCGGTCTGGACGGTGCTCTACGCGCTGATCGCCCTGGCCGGCTGGCTGGTGTGGCGTCGGGTCGGCTTCTCCCCCGCGCTCTGGGCGTGGACCGCGCAACTCGTCCTGAACGCCATCTGGACGCCGCTGTTCTTCGGCGCGGGGCGGTACGGGCTGGCGTTCGCCGAGATCGTGGTGATGTGGCTGGCGATCGGCCTCACCGTGGCGCTCTTCGCCCGGGTGTCCCGGGTCGCGACCGCGCTGCTGCTGCCGTACTGGGCGTGGGTCACGTTCGCCGCCGCGCTCAACCTGGCGATCTGGCGGCTGAACACCTGACCGGCGAGGCCCCCGGCAGGCGCGTGCCTACCGGGGACCACCGTGCGCCTCCGCTCAGCAGCGGGGGATGCCCGGGATGTAGCCGTCGTAACCGGTGTAGACGTACGCGTCGGCGATGAAGCGCCCGCTGCCGATGCGGTCCCAGATCGAGCTGGTGCCGTACGTGCCGGTGACCGTGGTGCCGCTGGTCTGGCAGGCGATGGTCACCCGGGTGCCGTCGGCGACGGTGCCGACCGAGGCGTAGCCCGTGCCCGGGCCGGAGCGGACGGTCAGCGGCGTGCCACTGGTGTCGACCGTGGCGTTGCCGGTGCCCGACGAGCAGCCGTTGTTGCTGGTGTAGGTCTTGGTGCCCCAGTACAGGGCCAGGGTGCCGTTGAACCTGACCTTGATGTCGCTGCCGTTGAGGCGCTGCTCGTAGTGCAGGTGCGGGCCGGTGGACCCGCCGGTGCTGCCCACCCAGCCGATCACCTTGCCGTAGCCGACGGTCTGCCCCACCGAGACGTTGAAGCCCTGGAGGTGGGCGTAGTAGGTCGTGTAGCCGCCACCGTGGTCGATCCGGACGTACTTGCCGTAACTGGTGCCACCGAGGTCGGTCACCCGATCGACCGTGCCGGGGGCGCTGGCCACCACCGGGTCGCCGACATCGTCGGTGCGGTTGAAGTCGACCGCGTTCGCCGGGCTGTGATCCGACCGGGTCTGCCCCGACCAGGACTGGCCGCACGGGAACGGCACCTTGAAGGTCGGCGCGGCCAGCGCCGGGCTCGCCGGCGCGAGGACTCCCCCGACGAGCAGGCCCGTCACCAGCAGGCTGATCCACCGCTTACGCATCCAGCTCCTCCTATGTTCAAAACCTTCGATGAGGTGGCCTCAGCCTGACAGATATCGCCAATCTTCGAAAGAGGCGGGATTCCCGACTGGGAGCGCGCCCAACCAGCGGCCACGAGGTTTCGGGATTGTTACTCGCTCGTGTCTGACAGGGGGTGGACCAGACCGGATGCAAGCGCTTACATGTGTGCACGCCCAATCGGACCGGCGAGGGTCACCAGCGGAGACCACGCCGGCTAGGAAGGAGGACGGCATGGCGGTCTTTACCAGACCACGCCAGGCCTTCGTGATCGCCGGTGTGCTCGGGCTGGCGCTCAGCGCCACCGCTTGCGGTACCGGTGACGACAAGAAGAGCGACAAGGCGGGCTCCGCGGAGTGCGCCCCATACGAGAAGTACCAGGGCAACGACGGCAAGAAGGTCTCCATCTACGCGTCCATCCGTGACGCCGAGGCCGACCTGCTCGAGCGCTCGTGGTCGCAGTTCACCGACTGCACCGGCATCGAGATCGCGTACGAGGGCAGCGGCGAGTTCGAGGCCCAGCTCCCCGTGCGGGTCGACGGCGGCAACGCGCCCGACATCGCCTTCGTGCCCCAGCCGGGCCTCGTGAAGCGGTTCGCGGACGCCGGCAAGCTGAAGTCCCTCGGCGCCGACACCAAGGCCCTGGCCGAGCAGAACATGCCGGCCGACTGGCTGAAGTACGGCACCGTGAACGGGACGCTCTACGGCGTGCCGCTCGGCGCCAACGTCAAGTCCTTCGTCTGGTACTCGCCCAAGACGTTCAAGGAGAAGGGCTGGGAGGTTCCGACCACCTGGGACCAGCTCATCGCCCTGAGCGACAAGATCGCCGCAAGTGGCATGAAGCCGTGGTGCGCGGGCGTCGAGTCCGGCGACGCCACCGGCTGGCCGGCCACCGACTGGATCGAGGACGTCCTCCTGCGTACGGCGGGCGCCGAGGTCTACGACCAGTGGACCACCCACCAGATCCCGTTCAACGACCCGAAGATCGTCGACGCGGTCGACCGCGCCGGCAGCATCCTCAAGAACGAGAAGTACGTCAACGGCGGCTTCGGCGGCGTCAAGAGCATCACCACCACCGCCTTCCAGGAGGCGGGCCTGCCGGTGACCACCGGCAAGTGCGCGATGCACCGACAGGCGTCGTTCTACGCCAACCAGTTCCCTGAGGGCACCAAGGTGGCCGAGGACGGCGACGCGTTCGCCTTCTACTTCCCGGCCATCGACGCGGCCAAGGGCAAGCCGGTGCTGGGCGCGGGCGAGTTCGTCGTCGCCTACGCCGACCGTCCCGAGGTGCAGGCGGTGCAGACCTACCTGGCCTCCGCCGAGTACGTGAACAGCCGCGCGAAGCTCGGCAACTGGGTCACGGCGAACAACAAGCTGGACATCGCCAACGTCGCCAGCCCGATCGACAAGCTCTCCGTCCAGCTCCTGCAGGACAAGACCGGCGTCTTCCGCTTCGACGGATCCGACCTGATGCCGGCCGCCGTCGGCGCGGGAACGTTCTGGAAGGGCATGGTCGACTGGCTGAACGGCAAGGCGACCGCCCCGGTGCTCCAGGGCATCGAGAGCAGCTGGCCTAAGTGATCCCGGCGGTGGCCCGGTCCGCGAGCGCGGGCCGGGCCACCGGCCGAGGTGGACCCGGAAGGGAGGGTTGATGGAGTTCGACTTCGCCGACGAGCAGCCGAAGCTCCTCATGCTGATGTACGGGCTGGTCGCCTTCGTGCTGGTGGTGGGTGGTCTACTCCTGCTGCTCGACGCGGTGCCGGCCTGGTTCGCCCGGCGACGGGAGGCGCAGCTCGTCGCCGCCTCGGCGAGTGGAGCTCCCCTCCCCCGCCGAACGCGGCCACGGGAAGGAATCTTCGCGTTCTTCTTCCTGCTGCCCACGCTGTTGCTGCTCACCATCGGCCTGGTCGTGCCGGCCATCCGCACTCTGCTGCTCTCCCTGATGAACAGGACCAGCACGGAGTGGGTGGGGCTGGACAACTTCGGCTGGATGTTCTCCGACGACTCGATCGTCCGAGTCCTGATCAACACCCTGGTCTGGGTGCTCCTGGTCCCCCTGGTGGCGACCGGGTTCGGCCTGATCTACGCCGTGCTGGTGGACAAGGCCCGGTTCGAGGCCGTGGCCAAGTCGCTGATCTTCCTGCCGATGGCCATCTCCTTCGTCGGCGCGAGCATCATCTGGAAGTTCATCTACGCGTACCGCGGCGACGGCGACCAGATCGGCCTGCTCAACCAGATCGTCGTCAGCCTCGGTGGTGAGCCCAAGCAGTGGCTGCTCGAATCACCCCTGAACACGCTGCTGCTGATCGTCATCATGATCTGGATCCAGGCCGGCTTCGCCATGGTGGTGCTCTCCGCCGCGATCAAGGCCATCCCCGGCGACATCGTCGAAGCCGCCCGGCTGGACGGGGTCAGCCCGTGGCAGATGTTCTGGCAGATCACCCTGCCGAGCATCCGGCCGGCGCTGATCGTCGTGGTGGTGACCCTCACGATCGCCACGCTCAAGGTCTTCGACATCGTCCGGACCTCGACGAACGGCAACTACGACACGAGTGTGATCGCCAACGAGATGTACAACCAGGCGTTCCGGTACGGCGAGAACGGGCGAGGTTCCGCGCTCGCGGTCTTCCTCTTCATCCTGGTCATCCCGGTCGTGATCTACCAGATCCGTAACCTCCGTCAACAGCGGGAGGGCAGATGACCACCGCAACGCCCACCGTCGCCGTCGGCACACAGCAGACCGAGGGCACTCCGACCACCACTGCCGGCCGGGTCCGCAAGCGCCTGAACAGCCGCACCGCGACGCTCGTCTCGATCGTCATCGCGTTGGTCTGGACCATCCCGACCTTCGGTCTGTTCGTCTCCTCCCTCCGCCCGGAGGACGAGATCAAGACGACCGGCTGGTGGACGGCGTTCACCAACCCGCAGTTCACCTTCGAGAACTACCAGCAGGTCCTGTTCGGGCGGTCCTCGTCGTCGGGGCAGCTCGCCAGCTACTTCATCAACTCGCTGGCGATCACCATCCCGTCGGTGCTGTTCCCCCTGGCCTTCGCATCCCTGGCCGCGTACGCGCTGGCGTGGATCAACTTCCGCGGACGGGACTGGCTCTACATCGGGATCTTCGCGTTGCAGATCGTCCCGCTGCAGATGGCCCTGGTGCCGTTGCTGAAGTTCTTCTCCACAGGCGTCACCCTCGGCGGCGTCACCCTGATGCCGGCCTGGGACCTGGTCGACGAACAGAAGTTCGCCCAGGTGTGGTTCGCGCACACCTGCTTCGCGCTTCCGTTCGCGGTCTTCCTGCTGCACAACTTCATCTCGCAACTCCCCGGAGACCTGATGGAGGCGGCCCGGGTCGACGGGGCCACCCACCCGAAGATCTTCCGGACCATCGTGCTGCCGCTGATCACCCCGGCCCTGGCCGCGTTCGGCATCTTCCAGTTCCTCTGGGTCTGGAACGACCTGCTGGTCGCGCTGATCTTCGCCGGTGGCGGCAATGAGACCGCCCCGCTCACGGTCCGGCTGGCCGAGATGGCCGGTACGCGGGGCAACGAGTGGCAGCGACTGACCGCCGGAGCGTTCGTCTCGATCGTTGTTCCGCTCGTCGTATTCCTGTCCCTGCAGCGCTTCTTCGTGCGAGGTCTGCTCGCCGGCAGCGTCAAGGGCTGACCCGTCTGCCCGCCGCCGCCCGGCCCCTGAAGGCGGCGGCGGGCGAGGGGTATCGAGCGGGGGAACCGTGACGAAGATTGATGATGTGGCTCGGTTGGCCGGGGTCTCCACGGCCACCGTCTCGCGGGCCCTACGCGGGCTGCCGACGGTCTCGGCCGCCACCCGGCGCAGAGTCCTCGCCGCCGCCGAGCAGCTCGACTACGCGGTGTCGCCGAGCGCGTCCCGGCTCGCCGGTGGCCGCACCGGCACGGTCGCGGTGGTCGTACCCCGGATCACCCGCTGGTTCTTCAGCACGGTCGTCGAGGCCGTCGAGGAGTATCTGCACCACTCCGGCTACGACCTGCTGCTCTACAACCTGGGCGGTCGGGAGCAGATCCGCCAGCGGGTGCTGCGCACCGCCAACCTGCACAAGCGGGTCGACGCCATGATGCTTGTCGCCACACCGCTGCGCCCGGCGGACCTGACCGCGCTGGCCACCCTGGACCTGCCCGGCGTGACCATCAGCTCGGGTAGCCGGGTGCCCAACTGGCCGTGCGTACGGATCGACGACGTGGCCGCCGCGCGGATGGCCACCCGCCACCTGCTCGACCTCGGCCACCGGCGGATCGCGCACATCTCCGGGGATCCCGACGACGAGCTGGCCTTCACCACCCACCTCGACCGGCGCCGGGGCTACCAGGCGGAGCTGCGGGCCGCCGGCCTGCGACCCGATCCGAGCCTGGACGTCGAGTCGTCGTTCACCATCGACGGCGGCAACCGGGCCGCCGCCGAACTGCTGGCCCGTGGTGTTCCGCCGACCGCGATCGTCGCCGCCTGCGACGAGATGGCGATGGGCGCGATGACCGCCCTGCGCGACGCCGGGCTGCGCGTACCGCAGGACGTCAGCGTGGTCGGCATCGACGACCACGACCTCGCCGGCGTGCTCGGGCTCAGCACCGTCGCCCAGCCCGCCGCCGAACAGGGCCGGCTGGCCGCCCGGATGCTGCTCGACCCGCTCGGCGCCCGCAACCTGAGCCCGATCATCGGTCAACGGACCGCCGACGGCGACACGCCGGTGATCCTGCCCACTCGGCTGGTGGTCCGCGAGTCCACCGCGCCGCCGCGGGCACACTGACACATCAACCACAGCACGACACAGGAGACGACCCTGAACACCGACCCGACTCAGCAGACCACCACCGGCTGGTGGACCGAGGCCGCCATCTACCAGATCTACCCGCGCTCGTTCGCCGACTCCGACGGCGACGGCATCGGTGACCTGCCGGGCATCACCGCCCGCCTCGACCACCTCGTCGAGCTGGGCGTGGACGCGGTGTGGCTCTCCCCGTTCTATCCGTCGCCGCAGGCCGACGCCGGCTACGACGTGGCCGACTACCGGGACGTCGACCCGCTGTTCGGCACGCTCGCCGACGCGGACAAGCTGATCACCGAGGCCCGCTCCCGCGGCCTGCGGGTGATCGTCGACCTGGTGCCGAACCACACCTCGTCGGCGCACCGCTGGTTCCAGGCCGCGCTGACCGCCGCGCCGGGCAGCCCGGAACGGTCCCGGTACATCTTCCGCGACGGCCTCGGCCCGGCCGGCGACCAGCCGCCGAACGACTGGCAGAGCGTCTTCGGCGGGCCGGCCTGGACCCGGACGGTCGACCCGGACGGCCGACCCGGCCAGTGGTACCTGCACCTGTTCGACACCGGCCAGCCGGACCTCAACTGGGACAACCCGGAGGTGCACCAGGAGTTCCTGGACGTGCTGCGGTTCTGGCTGGACCGCGGGGTGGACGGCTTCCGCGTTGACGTGGCCCACGGCCTCGTCAAGCAGGCCGACCTGGCCGACTGGCAGGAGCCCCAGGAGATCCTCTCCGGCAACGAGGTGGACAAGCCGCGCCCGCCGATGTGGGACCAGGAGGGCGTCCACGAGATCTACCGGCAGTGGCGGCGGGTCCTGGACAGCTACCCCGGCGAGCGGGTGCTGGTCGCGGAGGCGTGGGTGGAGCCGGCCGAGCGGCTGGCCCGCTACGTCCGCCCGGACGAGATGCACCAGGCGTTCAACTTCGAGTACCTGCTCGCCTCCTGGACCGCGCCGGCCCAGTACGCGGTGATCACCCGCTCCCTGGAGGCGACCGACTCGGTGGGGGCGCCGACGACCTGGGTGCTGTCCAACCACGACGTGGTACGCCACGCCTCCCGACTCGGCCTGGCCATCGGCGCCGGACGGCCCAACGGCATCGGCATCGGCGACCCGCAGCCGGACGCCGCGCTCGGCCTGCGCCGGGCCCGGGCGGCCACCCTGCTGATGCTCGCCCTGCCCGGCTCGGCGTACCTCTACCAGGGCGAGGAGCTGGGCCTGCCCGAGCACACCACGATGCCCGACGAGGCCCGGCAGGACCCGACCTGGGCGCGCAGCGGGCACACCCAGCGGGGTCGCGACGGCTGCCGGGTGCCGATCCCGTGGGAGGCCGACGCCCCGTCGTACGGCTTCGGGCCCACCGACGCCAGCTGGCTGCCGCAACCGCCGTCCTGGGCGGAGTACGCGCTGGACCGGCAGCGCGACGTGCCCGGCTCGACGTACGAGCTGTACCGCTCGGCCCTGCGGCTGCGCCGCGCGCACGGCCTGGGCCGGGGCACGTTGGAGTGGCTGTCCTCCAACGACGAGGTGCTGACCTTCCGCAACGGCGAGCTGACGGTCCTGACCAACTTCGGCGACACGCCGGTGCCGGTTCCGGCCGGCGCCGAGGTGCTCGCCTCCAGCGCACCCCTGGACGAACAGTCCGCGATCCCGACCGACGTGACGGTCTGGCTGCGCGACTGACCTTCCCGATCGGCCGCTGCACCGCGGCACCGCCCCGCCGCTCCGACCCCCCCGGCGACCGCCCCGACCCCCCACCGCTTTCAGCGCCGGGTCGGTGGGGCGGTCGCCGGGGGCGCGCGTGTGTGCATCACGCCCTTTGCTCTGCTTCAACCCAGGCAACACGTAAGGCCGCCGACTGTCGCCTGGGTTGAAGCAGAGCAAAGGTGGCGCTGGCACTACGCGGACCTGGAGGGTGCCCGATGGTCGGGTGACGAGGAGGAGGTCCAAGCCCTCCGGACAACCGGCCAGCGAGCCGGCGCGGGCACGCGGCGGCGGCTTCAGAGGCGGTTGGCGCGGGTGTGGAGCAGGTTGTGGACGTTGTCGATGTCCCGTGGTGAGGTTCGCGAGGCGAGCCAGTACATGACGCCGGTGGGAATGAAGAAGAGCTGGAACGCGGCCAGCCCGACGGCGAAGTTCAGCGGTGGCGGGAAGGCCGCGCGCAGTCCCTGGAACGCCACGCCGACCAGCCCGTTGCCGGCCGCCCGGCCGACCCCGTTGACCAGGTTGCCGAGGCTGTAGACGGTCCCCCGGTGCTCGGGTGGGTTCACGTCGGCGATCAGCGCGAACCAGTTCGGCGAGTTGGCCGAGGTCAACGCGAGCGCCACCACGGCGGTGAGCAGGCTGAGGCCGACCGACGGCTCGGTGGCCACGCTGGACAGCACCGCGCCGATCACCGCGCCGGCGCTGCCACCGTCGGGCACGTCGATGGTCACCGGCACGAAGAACAACACCAGGTAGAACGGCAGTGCCGCGAGGATGCCGACCGCCGCGACCAGGGCCCGCCCCCGGGGGGTACGCCGCTGCACCGCGTCACCGACCAGCCCACCCACGATGGAGAGCACACCACCGAGCTGGAACAGCGTGGCGAAGACGCTGCCCACCACCACTGCTGTCGACTCCGAGTAGCCCTGGGCCTCGGCCCGTTCGGCGAACAGCACCGGCAGCCAGACCAGCGAGCCGAACGCCGCCTGCGCGGTCAGGCCCTGCAGGATCAGCCACCGGTTCGTCCGCCGGGCCAGGATTCTCGGCACGTCGGCCCGGCTGATCCGGTAGTCGTAGTCCGCGCCGGCGTCCAGCGCGTCGGCCAACTCCGGTTCGCTCTGGCCGCGCCGGACGTCGTAGGTGAACAGGTACGCCACGGTGGCGGCCAGGCCCACCCCGGTCAGCAGCAGGAACGGCCGCCGCCAGTCCGCCGCGCCGAGCAGGCCGCCGACCAGCGTGCCGGCGAGCGTGCCGACGCCCTGGGAGAGCCCCCAGAAGCTCATCACCAGCCCGCGCCGGGCCGGCGAGATCAGGTCGGTGACCACCGAGAAGCCCACCGAGCCGACCGCGCCGAGACCTACCGCCGCGACGAGTTGGGCGGCCAGGAACGTGAGGTACCCGCCGGCGAACGCGCTGCCGCCGGTGCCCGCCGCCCAGAGCAGTGTGCCCACCATGAGCAGCGGTTTGCGGTTGCTCCGGTCCCCGACGTACGCCCAGCCGACCGCGGCCACCGCGCTGACCAGGAAGCTGACGGCGGTGACCAGCCCGAGCAGCCGCCCCGACACGTCGAACGCGCCGGCGATCGGCTTGTAGAGCGGTGGGACGAGCCCGATCGCCACATTGTCGAGCGAGGCGAGCAGCACGAACACCGCGACGCTGTACAGCCGGTGCGCCCGGCCGCCGCCCCGGCCCGGCCGGCGCTGGCCGGGCCCGCCACTGGTCACGCTCATGACGGGCAGCCAACCAGACTCCGGTACGCACGTCGCGACGCGGGTGGGTGCCGGTCGGCTCCCACCCGCGTCGACTCCGACGGATCAGCGGCGGTCGAGGACCAGTCCGCGGGCCGCGGCGTACTGGTCGCGGACGGCGGGGACGGGCTCCGCCGCGTACTCCTCGGTGCCCTTGATCTCCCACTGCGGCGGCGTCGGACCGCCGAGGGCCACCCAGGCGGCCTGGCGGGCGGCACCGTCGGCCACGTACTCCCCCGCGGGCGGGACGACCACCGGGCAGCCGAAGACCTGCGGTGCGATCCGGCGGACCGCGGCCGAGCGTGCCCCGCCGCCGACGAGGATGACCCGGCGGACGGTGGCGCCCTGCGCGGTCAGCGCGTCCAGGCCGTCGGCGAGCGCGCAGAGCATGCCCTCCACCGCGGCCCGGGCCAGGTGCGCGGGGGTCGACGTGCGCAGGGTCAGCCCGTGCACCGCGCCGGTGGCGAGCGGTCGGTTGGGCGTCCGCTCACCCTCCAGGTAGGGCACCATGACCAGCCCGTCCGCGCCGGCCGGCGCGGAGAGCGCCAGCTCGGCCAGCTCGTCCAGACCGACGCCCAGCATCGTGGCGGCGGCGTCCAGCACCCGGGCGGCGTTGAGCGTGCAGACCAGCGGCAGGAAGCGGCCCGACGCGTCGGCGAAGCCGGCCACCGCGCCGCTCTCGTCGGCGGCCGGCACGTCGGCCACGCTGAACACCGTGCCGGAGGTGCCGATCGAGACGACCACGTCACCGGGGCCCGCGCCGACGCCGAACGCGGCGGCGGCGTTGTCGCCGGTGCCCGCGCCGAGCAGCGCGCCACCCCCACCCAGCTCGTCGGCCAGCGTGCCGGCCGACTCCGCCGGGCCCAGCACCTCGGGCACCACGAGCTGCCGGCCGAAGGCCCGTTCCAGCAGGTCCAGACGATAGGAACCGGTGGACGGGGACCAGTAGCCGGTGCCGCTGGCGTCCCCCCGGTCGGTCCGCAGCCCCGCCAGCCCCGGCGCACCCGCGAGCCGCCAGGTCAACCAGTCGTGCGGCAGGCAGACGGCCGCCACCCGGGCAGCCAGATCCGGCTCGTGCCGGGCCAGCCAGCGCAGCTTGGTGATGGTGAAGCTCGCCACCGGCACGCTGCCGGTGGCCTCGGCCCAGAACCGCCGCCCGGCCGAGCCGCCGCCGGCCTCCTCGATGAGGTCGGCGGCGGCGTCGGCGGAGCGGGTGTCGTTCCACAGCAGGGCCGGGCGGACCACCCGGCCCGCCTCGTCGAGGCAGACCATGCCGTGCTGCTGGCCGCCGACGGAGACCGCCGCGACGTCGGTCAGCCCACCGGCCTCGTCGGCGGCGCTGCGCAGCGCCTGCCACCAGGCTTCCGGGTCGACCTCGGTGCCGTCCGGGTGCGGTGCCCGGCCCTGCCGGAGCAGAGCGCCGGTCTCCGCATCCCGGATGACCACCTTGCAGGACTGGGTGGACGAGTCAACGCCTGCGACCAACGGCATGGCGGGGCCTCAGCGAGCGCCGAGCAGGTGCTCGACGGCGAGCTGGTTGAGCCGGACGAAGGCGAAGCCCCGCGCGGCCACCGCGTCCACGTCGACGTCCTCGAACGCGGACCGGTCGGCCAGGAACTCCTCGTAGCCCTCGCCGTCGCCAAGCGTCGGCGTGCTCAGCTCGCCGACCTTGCTGGCGGCGAGCGCCTCGATGACCTCGGGGTCGGCACGGAACGCCGCGGCGCGCTCCTTGAGCAGCAGGTAGGTGCTCATGTTGGCCGCGGCCGACGCCCACACCCCGTCCATGTCCTCGGTGCGCGACGGCTTGTAGTCGAAGTGCCGGGGCCCGTCGTAGGCCGGCCCGCCGTTCGGACCGCCGTTCTCTAGGAGGTCCACCAGGGCGAACGCGTTCATCAGGTCACCGTGGCCGAAGACCAGGTCCTGGTCGTACTTGATGCCCCGCTGGCCGTTGAGGTCCAGGTGGAACAGCTTGCCCTGCCAGAGCGCCTGGGCGATGCCGTGCGCGTAGTTGAGCCCGGCCATCTGCTCGTGCCCGACCTCCGGGTTGAGGCCGACCAGCTCCGGGTGCTCCAACTGGGAGATGAAGCCGAGCGCGTGCCCGATGGTGGGCAGCAGGATGTCGCCGCGCGGCTCGTTGGGCTTGGGCTCCAGGGCGAACCGCAGGTTGTAGCCCTTGTCGATCGAGTACTGGGTGAGCAGGTTGACGGCCTCGCGGTAGCGGTCCAGGGCGGCCTGGACGTCCTTGGCGAGGTCGTACTCGGAGCCCTCCCGGCCACCCCACATGACGAAGGTGCTCGCGCCCAGCTCGGCGGCCAGGTCGAGCTGGCGCAGCACCTTGCGCAGCGCGTAGCGGCGAACGTCGCGGTCGTTGCTGGTGAAGCCGCCGTCCTTGAAGATCGGGTGGGTGAAGAGGTTGGTGGTCACCATCGGCACCACGAGGCCGGTCTCGTCGAGCGCCTTGCGGAACCGCGCGATGTGCTGATCGCGGGTCGCGGCGTCGGCCCCGAACGGGATCAGGTCGTCGTCGTGGAAGGTGATGCCGTACGCGCCCAGCTCGGCGAGCCGGTGCACTGCCTCGACCGCGTCGAGCTCGGGACGGGTCGCGTCGCCGAACGGGTCGCGGGCCTGCCAGCCCACGGTCCAGAGCCCGAAGGAGAACTTGTCGGCGGGGGTGGGACGGGGTGCCATGAGGGACCTCCGGGGTGGTGATGTCAGGTATTTGTTCAGCGATTGAATTATTTGCCCGCCCTATGGCACTGTCAAGGGGTGAGCCCCACCCACGCCCCGGCCGGCGCAGCCCGTCAGGGCAGCCTCCGCGAGCTCAACCTCGCCCTGGTTCTCGGCCGGATCGCCGCCGCCGACCGTCCCCCGTCCCGGGCCGACCTGGCCACCGCCACCGGCCTGACCCGAGCCACCGTCTCGGCGGTGGTCGAGGACCTGCTCGCGGGCCAACTGGTCAGCGAGGCCGACCCGGCGCCCCGGGCGGGTGCCGGACGGCCGGCCCGGGGGCTGGTCCTGGCCGACCAGGGCCCGGCCGGGCTCGGCCTGGAGGTCAACGTCGACTACCTGACGGTATGCGTCGTCGACCTCGCCGGCCAGGTCCGGCACCGCACCGTGCACCGGGCCGACCTGCGCCCGGTCGCCCCCGCCGACGCGCTGGCCCGCCTCGTCCACCTGGCCGGGGAGGCTCGCGCCGACGCGGCCCGCCAGGGCCTCACCCTGGCCGGAGCCGCGCTCGCCGTACCCGGCCTGGTGGACGACGCCGGCCTGGTCCGGCTCGCGCCGAACCTCGGTTGGCGCGACGTCGCGGTTCCCGAACTGCTCAGCGGGCACCCGCCCCTGACCGATCAGGTGCCCGGCGTACCGGCCCTGGTGGTGGACAACGAGGCCAACCTCGCGGCGCTCGGCGAGCTGCACTCCCGACCGCCCGGCCCGGCGAGCTTCCTGCACATCTCCGGCGAGGTCGGCATCGGCGCGGGGATCGTCCTGGACGGCGCGCTGTTCCGCGGCGTACGCGGCTGGAGCGGCGAGATCGGCCACCTCCCGGTCCACCCCGAGGGCCGTCCGTGCCGCTGCGGAGGGCAGGGTTGCCTGGAGCAGTACGCCGGCCAGGAGGCGATCGTGGCCGGCGCCGGGCTGGTACGCGCGGAGCTTCCCGCGGACACCGCGACGGCGCGGCTGGCCGAGTTGGCCGAGGCCGGTGACCCGGCCGCGCTGCGGGCGCTGCACGACGCCGGTACGGCACTCGGGGTGGCGGTGGCCGGCGTGGTCAACCTGCTGGACCTGGACACCGTGGTGCTCGGCGGTGGGTACGCCCCGTTGGCGCCCTGGCTGTGCCCGCCGGTGCTCGCCGAGATCGCGGCCCGGGTGCTCACCGCCGCTTGGTCACCCGTCACGGTCCGGCCCTCGACCCTCGGTCCGGAGGCCGCAGCCGTGGGCGCGGCCGGCTCGGTGGTACGGCGGATCGTCGCCCGCCCCGCAGGCTGGCTGAACCGCTCCGCCTGACGCGCTCTGGGCGTGCGCCGGTACGGCTCGGTACGCTTGCCGTCGAGCAACGATCGGCAGGCGAGGAGCCGGGAGCAGCATGCGTACAGGTCGTCGGACACCCGGCGGCGTCGGGCCGTGACCACGACCCGACGGGGCGGCATCGCCGGTCCGGTCGACGGCGACGGGCAGGCGTCGCACCGACCGACCCGCCAATCCGGCGGCGGTACGCTGCCGGCCGACTCGCCGCTGGCCCGCGAACTGCTCGACGGGCTCGCCGAGGCCGTGCTGACGACCGACGAGACCGGCCGGGTCACCCTCGTCAACGCCCGGGCCGCCCACCTGCTCCCGGAGATCGTCGCGGGTGTCGAGCTGTCCGAGTGTCAGGTGGCGGCACTGGCCCGGGCCGTCCGGGACGGCGCCGAGAGCTTTGACGCCGAGCACCACGGCCGGCACCTGCGGGGTGGTCGACGGCAGCTCGCCGGCAGCCGGTACGCCTGGTACGTCCGGGACGTCACCGAGGAACACGCCCGCACCGACGCCCTGCTGGCCGAACGCTCCCGTACGGCGTTCCTCGCCCAGGCCGGCAGCCGGCTCGGGCTGTCCCTGCACCGGGACCAGACGCTCCGCACCACCGCCGCCCTCGCCGTGCCGTACCTGGCCGACGCGGCGGTGGCGGTGCTCCGGCCGCCCGCGCCGGCCGAGCCGCACCCGCGCTGGACGCGGTACGCCGACGGTGACCCCGCGCCGGTCACCGGGGTCGCCGGCCCGGAGCTGGCCGACGCCGTCCCCGGCCTCAGCGAGGCGCTCGACGGCGTACCCACCGAGCCGAGCCCTCGGCGGGACGCCGAGGACGCGGACCTGAGCGCCGTGCTTCCACAGGGGTTCGGCCGGCCGGGCGCGGTGCTGGTCAGCCCGATGCCCGGTTCCGGGGGGTCGGCCGGCGCGCTGGTGCTGGTCCGCCGTGCCGGGCGGGCCGGCTTCGACCCACGCGACGTCGAGCTGGCCCGCGAGTTCGCCGCACGGGCCGGCGCGGCGCTGGCCGCCGCCGAGCTGTACGGCGAGCAGGCCCACCTGGCCCGGGTGTTGCAGACCAGCCTGCTCCCGCCGGAGCTGCCGGCGGTGCCCGGGGTGCGCATGGCCGGCGGCTACCGGGCCGCCGGGGACACGCTGCGCATCGGCGGCGACTTCTACGAGGTCTTCCCGCACGCGCGGGGCGCGCTGTTCGCGTTGGGCGACGTGTCCGGCAAGGGCGTCGGTGCGGCAGTGCTCACCGGCCGGGTCCGCCAGTCGCTGCAGACCCTGCGACTGGTCGAGCAGCGACCGCTGGAGCTGATCCACCTGCTCAACCGCACCCTGTTCGACGCGCCCGACGCCGCACGGCGCAGCCAGCTCACCACCCTGCTGCTCGGGTCACTGGAGCGCGGGCCGGCGGGGGTGGACATCCGGATCGCCGGCGGCGGCCACCCCGCGCCGCTGCTGGTCACCGCCGCCGGTTCGGTGGTCCCGGTTCCGGTGGGTGGAATGCCGGTCGGCGCGCTGGCCGACGCCCGGTTCGCCGAGGCCCGGGTGCACCTCGACCCGGGCGACCTGCTCCTCGCGTACACCGACGGGGTGACCGAGGCGAACGGCGGACCGATCCACGCCGAGAAGTTCGGTGCGCAGCGGCTGCGCGCCGCGCTCGCCGCCGCGGCCGGGCTGCCTCCGGCCGCGCTTGTCGACAGGCTGCTCCAGGTGGTGGACGAATGGCTGGACGGGCAGGCGCACGACGACATCGCCATGCTGGCGGTGTGCGCGTCGACGCCGGCCTGAGTCAGGCGGTCCGGGCCACCGGCGGCTCACCGGTGGGCCATTCGCGGGCCGGGCCCACCGCCCGCTCGGGGCCGCTCTGCCACACCGCTCGGGTCGACGGCTCCGGGTGCTCCGACGAGTCCCTCGCCGGCCTGGTGGGCCGGTCCGGGTCCCGCGGGTCCGCGTCGTCCGGCCAGTCGTCCCGCCCCGGCGGCCGGTCCCCGTCATCCGGCGCCGAGCCGCTGCGCGCCTGCTGCCGACGGGCCGCGTCGTCGAACTCCCGCATCCCGCTCACCAGGGCGGCCCGGCCTGCCGGCGTCATCGCCGCCAGCACGGCGGAAATCCGCTTCTGGCGGTCCGCGCGCAGCTCGGTGAGGAGTCGACGGGCCTCCGGGGTGAGATGCAGGGAGATCTCCCGCCGGTCGAAGCGGCCCGGCTCGCGCTCCAGCATGCCGGCCGCCACCAGGCGGTCGCAGAGCCGGCTGGCGGAACTGAGCAACATGTCCAGGCGGGTGGCGAGCCGGCGTAGGTTGATCCCGTCGTGTTGCTCGACCACCATCACAGCCCGTAGTTGGGCTCCGGAGACCCGGCTGGCGGTCGCCTCCCGGGCGGAGTCCCATACGCCCAGCAGGGCACCCGCCGCCGCGTCCAATGCGGCAGCCATACTCGTCGCAGGGTCCGGTGGACCGTGTTCTTCGGCCATGGTGGCCCGAGACTACTCCGAAGCCACTGGTCGTCGAGCTTTGATCAAGGAGGCCTGATGAGCGAACCGGTCAATCGGGCACGACGTACCCTGAACGAGACACCTGTCGACCGTCTGGTGGGCGGCATCGCGGGAATTCTCGACGAGGCGTACGGGATCACCGAAGCGGAGCTCTACCAGGTCGACTACCGCCTCTCGGAGCTGCTGCCACTCACCGAGGGTGACCCCCTCCGGGGCGCCGGGCACCCCGCCTGGCGGGCCTTCGACCACCAGGCGCCCCTGCTGGTCGAGGGCACCGCCTGGGTGCCGGTCAGCATGCGCGGCGAGCGGCGGGGCGTCCTGCGCCTGGCGCCGGTGGCCGACGACCCGGCCGTGCTCGGTGAGCTGGCCGACATCGCCACCGCGCTCGCGCACGAGCTGGCGGCGGTCTCCCCCGGCACCGACGTCTACAGCGTCGCGCGGCGCAGCCAGCGACTCACGCTGGCCGCCGAGATGCAGTGGGACCTGCTCCCCGGCCGCAGCCGGATCCGCCCCTCGTTCAGCCTGGCCGGGCAGCTGGAGCCGGCGTACGCCGTGCGGGGGGACAGCTTCGACTGGTCCGACGACGGGCAGAAGCTCTGGCTCTCCACGGTCAACGGAACGGGTGAGGGCGTCGCGGCGTCCCTGCTCACGTCGCTGGCCACCCACGCGCTGCGCAACGCCCGCCGGGCCGGCCTCGGTCTGGGTGATCAGGCCGCCCTCGCCGACCAGGCCATCTACGACGAGTACCGGGGCAAGCGGCACCTCTCCGTGCTGTTGATGGAGCTGGACCTGCGCTCCGGGACGATGACAGTGGTGGACGCCGGCTCGCCACGGCTCGTCCTGCTGCGGCACGGGGAGGTCACCGAGCAACCGCTGGAGGCGCAGTTCCCGCTCGGCATGTTCGAGGCGACCGACTACCACGAGCAGACGTTCACGCTGGAACGCGGCGACCGGCTCTTCGTGGTCAGCGACGGCGTGGTGGAGGCCACCGGGCAGAGCGTGCGCTACGGCGAGACGGCACTGGACCGGTTCCTGCGCCGGACGGGCCCGATGGAGCCGCTGGACGCCGTACGGTCGCTGATCGGTGACCTGCGCGCGTTCGTGGCCGGCGACCTCGTCGACGACGCCGTGGTGGTCTGCCTGGACTGGACCGGCCCGCAGGAGTGAACGGCGGCGGTCAGTACGCGCCGCGGCTGTTCAGCACCGCGCCGGCGGTCTTCCAGAGGATGGTGAGGTCGGCGGCGAGCGACCAGTTCTCCACGTAGTAGAGATCGAGTCGGATGCCGTCCTCCCAGCTCAGGTCGGACCGGCCGCTGACCTGCCACAGCCCGGTCATGCCGGGCTTGACCAGCAGCCGCCGGGCCACGTCACCGTCGTAGCGGGCGACCTCCGAGGGCAGCGGTGGACGCGGCCCGACCAGGCTCATCTGGCCCAGCAGCACGTTGACCAGCTGCGGCAGCTCGTCGAGCGACCACTTGCGCAGCAGCCGGCCGACCCGGGTCACCCGGGGGTCGTCGCGCATCTTGAACATCAGGCCGTCGGTCTCGTTGCGGGTCGCCAGCTCGGCGAGCAGCGCGTCGGCGTTGACCACCATCGTCCGGAACTTGAACACGCCGAACTCCTGCCCGCCCCGACCCACCCGGACCTGGCGGAAGAGCACCGGACCCCGGCTGTCCAGTTTGATGGCCACCGCGATGACCGCGATCAGCGGCAGCAGCAACGCCAACGCCAGCGACGACGCGGACCTGTCGACGAACCCCTTGACCAGCTTGCGGGCACCGCGGAACTCGGGCGCCTCGACGTGGATCAGCGGGAGCCCGGCGACCGGACGGGTGTGGATGCGCGGGCCGGCCACGTCGGTAAGCGCGGGTGCCACGACGAGGTCGACGCCGGTCCCCTCCAACTGCCAACCGAGCCGACGCAGTCGGGCCGCCGTCAGCTCACCGGAGGCGGTCACCGCGACCGTGTCCGCCCCGATCGCGGTGGCGGCCTCCGGGATGCCCCGGAACGAACCCACCACCGGCACGTCACCGAGCCGCTGGGCCACCGGAGCGAGCAGCGCGTCGGGGATGCACGCGCCGACCACCTGATAGCCGGCGTACGGCTCCCGGCGCAGGGTGTGCACCAACTCCAGGACGTGTGCGGTGTCGCCGACCACGAGCACCTTGCGCGACCAGCCGGCGCCCTTCGAGCGGGCCCGGTGCAGGCGTTTGCGCGCGACGAACCGGGTCACCTCCAGCCCGAGGGTGCCGACCGCGAACGAGATGCCGAGGAAACCCCGGGAGACGCCGACGTCGGCGATGTAGCCAGCGATGGCGATCGCGCCGGCCAGCCGCAGGCTCGCCGAGCTGACCCGCCGGTACTCGTCCGCCCCGTAGCCGACGACCCGGTCGTCGTAGCAGCCGAGCGCCTTGAGGGAGATCAGCCAGGCCAGGACCAACCCCGGCGCCACCAGCACGTACGGGATCTTGGAGCCGACCGGCTCCTCGTCCCCGAACCGGCCGACGTACCCGACGAGCAGCGCGATGATGAGGATGGTGGTGTCCAGCACGACCAGGACCCGGACGTAGGACCGTTCGTCGGAGCGGGCCACCAGCCCGTTCGGCGGGCCTTCCGGAGTCGCCGAGGTGCTGGCAGGGGTCAACAGGGTCGCCGCGGTCACCGGCCCTCCCACTCTGCTCAGGACGGCCCCGGCCGACGAGTCGGACCGGAGGCGGACGGACGATGCCGGGACACGTCGACATCCTGCCCTGATAACTATGACTGCCGATTGCTTCCGACGTATTGCCGTCACTTTTCTTCAACCCTGCGGCCATAAAAGGAACCCGCCGTACCGCTGACGCGGTACGGCGGGTTTCTCCTGCTGTGCGGCCGGTCAGCGCGGCGCCGGGGGGCGGCGCGCGATGGCGGTGAGGAAGATGCTGCCGATCTCGTTCGGGTCCTTGGTGACGAACACGTCGCCGCCGGTCACCTTGGTGATCGACTCCAACTCGGTCTTGCTGACGCCCTCGCCGATACCGATCATGATGACCTGCACGGGCCGCTCCGGGTCGGCGATCTGCTTGAGCTTGGCGAGCAGTTGCGCCTGGTTGAGACCGTTGTCGTCCTCGTTCTTGCCGTCGGTGAACAGCACGATCGAGTTGACCCGGCCGGGCTGCCAGTCCTCCTGCACCGCCTGGTACGCGGCCAGCATGGTGTCGTAGAGGCCGGTGTCACCGCTGGACGGCTTGATCGTGGCCAGCGCCCCCTCCAACTGCGTCCGCTGGCCGGAGAGCGGCCCGATCGGGACCAGTTCCCGGTAGTCCCGGTTGCCGACCAACTTCGTGGAGAAGGTCCACAGGCCGATGGACCAGGAGTCGTCGAAGAGGCCCAGGCCGCGGCGGGCCGCGTCCACGGTGACCTCCTCGCGGCTGCGGTTGTTGGCGCTGGGCACCTGGTCCTTCATCGAGCCGGAGACGTCGATGACGGCGAGCATCCGGCCGGACTGGGTGGCGATCGACCAGCTGGAGACGACACGCTGTATCGCGGCCGGGTCCAGGCCGCCCGCCGCGGTGCCGCCGGCCGCCGGTGCGGTCGACGCGCCGCCGGCCGGGCTCGGGGCGCCCTGCGGCGCGTTGAAGCCGGCGCCCCAGTTGCCGTCCGGACCGCGCAGCGACTGCGCCGCCAGCCGGTCGCGGAACTTCGGGGCGGTGAGCAGCTCGAACAGCACCTTCGCCGCGGCCGCCTTGGTCGGCTCGATGCCGGGCAGCACCGCGTACGGGTAGTCCAGCGGCATCGGGGCCGGCTCCATGTAGAGCGCGGCGAGCGGCACCGGGGGCTTCTTGCTGTTGTAGGCGATCACGTCTTCTTCGGAGAGCGCCGCCGCTCCGAGCGCGCTCGCGATGGACGTCGGGTCCGTGGCGGTCGGGAAGCGGGCCAGCAGGTCGTTGCGGAGCGAGGAGCGACCCGTGGCCAGCGCCCGCAGCGCGCCGACGGTTTTGCGCTGCGCGTCCCCGCCGGAGCCGCTGGCGGCCGTGGTCAGCGAGAGCAGGCCGGACAGGCCGGCCGCGTCCCGGGTCGGCTCGACGATGCCGGTACGCAGCGGCTTGCTGCTGTTGACCTGCTTGAGCAGATCGGTCCAGGTGAACTTGGCGTTGGGCCAGCCCAGCCGCGTGGCCACCGGCTCGGGCATCGCCACGACGACGGGGCTGCGCGCGATGGAGGCGCCGTTGGTCGGCGCGAACGCGGTGGCGTCCTTCTTCAGTCGCAGCAGCCAGGTCGACGAGTCCGGCACCCAGACGTCCGGGGTGACAGCCGTTCCGCTGGCCTGACCGACGCCGGCCAGCACGGCACCGTGCTTCGCGGCCACCACGGCGGCCACGTCGACCGGGTCGGACGCCGAGACGTCCACCCGGATGCAGGTGGGGCCGACCGCGGCGCCGTCCTTGACCCACTGGGACGCGGCGGCGTCCACCGCGGGCGCCAGCTCGGAGGCGACCGCGACGGCGAGTCGAATCTCTCCTGAACAGCTGGGCTGGATCAGCTCCTTATAGCCGAACCAGACGCCGGTGGTGACGACGAGAACCGTCGCCGTCGCGGCGGCGGCTGCTAGATGGAGTTTCGAACGCATGCGATGGCGGCCTGCTGACACGCTGACCATCTTGCGTATTAGGTGCCGTCTCTGCCACATCCGTTCGGACTAAAGTTACGCAGGAGAAACAGTTGATCACTTTTTAGCAACAGAGTGTGACGAGATGGCCCCACGCCGTTGCCAAACCGGTTTCTCTCTCACGTCCGGTCCCGCCGCCCGACCAACTCACGGCAGCACGCAGGTCGGGCTCGCCACCGCGACGGGCTCGCCGACCGGAGCCGGGATGCCGGTGCTCGCGTCCCGCCGGAAGGCCCGCACCATGTCCGCCCGCTCGTCGGCGACGTACAGGTGCTCCCCGATGAGGGCGAAGTGCCGCGGCCACTCACCGCCGGTGTCCACTTCGGCCACCAGCTCGGGCAGCTCACCGGCCAGGTCGAAGACGGCGATGGTGCCGACCCCGCGGTTGGCGACGTAGAGGAAACGGCCGTCCGGGTCGACCGCGACCTCCGACGGCTGGACGTGGCCCGCCCGCTCACTCGCCTCGACCCGGCCACGCTGGTGCAGCGCCCCGTCGTCGGTCAACTCGTACGCGGTGACCGAGGCGTCCAGCTCGCCGACCAGATAGCAGCGCCGGCCGTCGGGATGGCGGGCCAGGTGCCGGGGCCCGGTGCCGGGCGCCGTCCGCATCCGCGGACCGCGCGGGACCAGCCGCCCGCTCGCGCCGTCCAGGTCGTACCGGTAGACCGAGTCGGTGCCGAGATCCACCGCCAGCAGCGGCCCCCGACCCCGGCCCGGGGAGACCATGTGGGCGTGCGCCCGGTCCTGGCGTTCCGGGTCGGGGCCGTGCCCCTCGTGCACCACCAGATCGGTGCGCTCGCCGGGAACGCCCTGCGCGTCGAGCGGGAAGACCGCGACGCTGCCGCCGCCGTAGTTGGCCGCCGCCAGATGGTCACCGTCGGGCAGCACCGCCAGGTGACAGGGCTCGGCGCCGCCGGTCGAGAAGCTGCCGAGCGCGTCCAGCGCGCCGTCCGGACCGACCTGCCAGGCGCTGATCGCCCCGTCGGTCAGCTCATTGACCGCGTAGAGCACCGGACGGGTGGGATGCCGCACGAGGAACGACGGCGACGGCGTGACCGCCACCGTGCCGAGGGAGGTCAGCACCCCGGTTGCCGGGTCCCGGTGAGCGGCGACGATGCCGCTGCCCCGCCCTCCGCTCTGCGCGGTGTAACCCCCGATGTGGACGATCCCGCCCTGACCAGTCACGCTGCACCCCTTTGCCGGCATCCTGGAGTAGATCCAACCAGAGCTGCCCACGGAGCCGACCCGCTAACCGGCTTTCCGGGGACCGGATCGGCCCGCCGATCCCGCGTCGGCGGGCCGGCGCCAGGTCGCCCGCCCGCACGGCGGGGCCGGGTCAGGCGGCCGGCACCGGCTCACCGCGCTGCCGGGCGACGTGCTCGACCAGGGAGATCAACACCAGCTTGCCGGACTGCCGGTCCCGTGCGTCGCAGAGCACCATCGGCACGTCCGGATCCAGGTCGAGCGCCCGGCGTACGGTTTCCAGCTCGAACCGACGGGTGTCCTCGAAGCAGTTCACGCCCACCACGAACGGGATGCCCCGCTGCTCGAAGTAGTCGATCGAGGGGAAGCAGTCGGCCAGCCGCCGCGTGTCGGCGAGCACCACCGCGCCGAGGGCGCCGAAGGCCAGCTCGTCCCAGAGGAACCAGAACCGGTCCTGGCCGGGGGTGCCGAACAGGTACACCTGAAGGTCGTCGTTGATGGTGATCCGGCCGAAGTCCATCGCCACCGTGGTGGTCGACTTGCCCTCCACCCCGGAGATGTCGTCGGTGCCGACGCCGGCGTCGGTCAGCACCTCCTCGGTCTGCAACGGTCGAACCTCGCTCAACGCGCTCACCAGCGTCGTCTTGCCGGCACCGAAGCCCCCGGCGATGAGGATCTTCAGTGCCAGCGGGACGGTGACCGAGGTGCCCGCCTGGTCATAGCGCACGGAGTCCACTGACCACCGCCTTGAGGATGTCGTCGTCGGGAAGGTCGCTGCCGGCCGGCGGCTCGTGCACCGCGACCAGCCCCTGAGCGAGGAGGTCACCGAGCAGCACCCGGATCACCCCGACCGCGAGGTCCAGCTCGGCCGCCAGCTCGGCCACCGACACCGGACGCCCGGCCAACGTGACCAGCCGCCGGTGCTCCGGCGGCAGCTGCGGGTGGGCCGCCAGGTCGAGGTCCGAGGCGGCCAGCACGAACGCGACCAGGTCGAACCCGTCGACGGCCGAGCGCACCCGGCCGCCGGTGAGCGTGTACGGGCGGACCACCGGGCCCGCGTCGCCGTCCAGCCACTCGTGCTGGGGGCCGGGCGGCTCAGCCCGCATCACCGGCATCCGTCGATCCTCGGGCGGCGGCGGTGAGGTTCTCCCCCACGCGGATGACGAGCATCGCCATCTCGTACGCGACCAGGCCGATGTCCGCGTCGGCGTCGCTCACCACGGCCAGGCAGGCACCCTGCCCGGCGGCGGTGACGAAGAGGTACGCCGACTCCATCTCGACCACCGTCTGCCGGACCGGACCGCCGTCCACGTGCCGGCTCGCACCCCGGGCCAGGCTGGAGAACCCGGCGGCGAGCGCGCAGAGATGCTCGGCGTCGGAGCGCTCCAGCTCGGCCGAGGCGCCGAGCAGCAGCCCGTCGGCGGAGAGCACCACCGCCTCGCGGGCGGCGGGCACCCGTTGCACCAACTCGTCGAGCAACCAGTCGAGGCTGGCGCTCTGCTTCGTCGTCTGCCGCACTAGGCGTCCCTCTCAGTCGCGGTCGGAGGTTCGGAGGCCGTCGGAGGCGCCGGTGTCGGGCCTGCCGCAGCCGGGGTCGCATCCGCGCGGTTCGCCGGAGCGGTGGTGCCGGGCGCACCGCCCCGAGCGGTCGAGCCCGGGGCGACGACTGTGGCCCGGCCGCGTGCGGTGCCGGCGGCCGCCCCGGGCGGGACCGCCCCGCGAGGCCGTGGGGCGCCCGGGGGGAGGACGACCCGCCGTTGACGTCCGGCGCGTCCGCGCCCGTCCCACCGGCGCCCGATCCGTCGGCGGACGGTCCGTCGGGCGTCGGGCCGGTGGGAAGGGCCAGGGTGGGCAGGTCGTCGGCGGCGGTCGCGGCCACGGCCGTGCGGCCACGGCCGGCGCGGGGCCGGGGCACCGCGCCTCGGCGCACCGGTCGGGCCAGCCGCCGGTCGCCCGTGGTGGCGTCCAGCGTGGCCGGGTCGGGGCCGGCCGGCGGCTCGGTGGTGATCAGGTCGGCGGGGACCAGCACCACGGCGGTGACGCCGCTCGCCGCGGAGGACCGCAGCTGTACGCGGACAGCGTGCCGGGCCGCCAGCCGGGCCACCACGAACAGGCCGAGTCGGGCACTCTGCGCCGGGTCGAACTCGGGCGAGCTGGCCAGCCGGGTGTTGGCGCTCTCCAGCGCGGCGGCGGACATTCCCAGCCCCTGGTCGGTGACCTCCAGGACGTACCCGTTGGCGACCTGCTCGCCGCTGATGGTCACCCGGGTGTCCGGCGGTGAGAAGGCGGTGGCGTTCTCGACCAGCTCGGCGAGCAGGTGGATGATGTCGCCGACCGCCCGACCCAGCACGCCGACCGGCTGCACGGTGGTGATGTCCACCCGGTCGTACGCCTCGACCTCGCTGATCGCGCCGCGGACCAGGTCGACCATCGCGACCGGGTTGCGCCACCCTCGGCCCGGCGCGGAGCCGGCGAGAATGACCAGGTCCTCGGCGTGCCGGCGGAGTCGGGTGGCCAGGTGGTCCACCTGGAACAGTTCGGCGAGCTCGTCCGGGTCCTCGGCGCGACGTTCCATCCGGTCCAGCAGGTGCAGCTGCCGGTGCACCAGGCCCTGGCTGCGCCGGGCGATGTTGAGGAACACCTCGTTGAGCCCCCGGCGCAGGGTGACCTCGTCCACGGCGGCCTGGACGGCGGTGCGCTGCACCTCGGTGAAGGCCCGCCCGACCTCGCCGATCTCGTCGTTGCCGTACTCCAGGGGTGGCGCCTCCCGGGCGACGTCGACCTGCTCGCCGCGGCGCAGTCGGGTCACCACGTCCGGCAGTCGGTGCTCGGCCAGCTCCAGGGCGGCGGTACGGACCCCGCTGAGTCGCCGGACCAGCGTGCGGCCGACCCGCAGCGACACCAGCACCGAGACCACCACGGCGGCGAGTCCGAGCACACCGGCGGCGGCCAGCCGGACCAGGATCCAGACGGCCATCGGCACCGAACGGTCGGTGAGCGCGTCGGCCTCGGACAGTTCGAAGTCACGCAACTGCTGCTGTACGGCGTCGTGGCTGGTCTGCCACGACGCCGCGTCCACAGGTGGCCGCCCGGACCGGTTGGCCCCGATCAACGCGTCCTGCATCGCGCGCAGGCTGGTGAACTCCGGGCTCTCGGTCAGTCGCTGGTACGCGGTGCGCCCGGCCTCGGGCAGGTCGGCCACCGCGCTCTCGGTGAGCCACCGCTGGTTGCCGATGGCCTGCACGAGCAGGGCGTGCTCCCCCTCGGCGAACGTGCCGGCGGTCAGCACGCCGGCCAGCATGGCGTCGGTCTGGCCGAGCAGCTCCCGGGAACGGCCCAGCGAGGTGAGGGCCAGCGCCTGTCGGTTGATTGCCGGATCGCTCAGATTCGCCATCGCGGAGAACGCCTGGAAGGCTGCCGTGACCATGCCGCTGTAGAGGCCGAGAGCCCCGGCGCGGTCCATCATGCCGTCGTCGATGAAGTCGCGTCCGGTCGGCAACGCCGCCAGGGCGGTGACCAGCCGGTCGACCCGGTCCTCCAACAGCTCGTCGGCGGCGTCGCGCAACGCCTCGCCGTCGACCCGGCGGCGCAGCTCGGCGATCGCCCGATCCGTACGCTGGCGCTGCTCGGCCAGGGCGGGCAGCTCGGTGGTGCCGGCGAGCTGCACCACCGACAGTCGACGCTCGCGTTGCAGCTCGGTGACGACCGCCTCGCCGGGACGGCCCAGGTCGTACAGCAGGGTGCGCGCGGAGAGCAGGTTGAGGGCGGGGCCGAACGTCAACGTCGTCGCGAAGATCCACAGCGCGAGGAGCGCGGTCACCGGAGCGACGACCAACGCGGTCAGCTTCGAGCGGATCGGCCAGTCGCGGGTTCTCATCAGACCTCGCCCGTCAAGGGGTGGCAGGAGGGGCGCCGGCACCGCCGGGCAACGCGCTCGCCGGTCGCGCTCCCGGTCGTCAGGCCGGGCACCGGCGCGGGCGCCTTGGGCAGGATACGTAATCGCGCCCGGTTGCACTACCGCCCGTCGCACCGACATCGACGCTGCGGAACGCGCCTGCCTCCCGGTACGACGAGCGCCCCACCGGTGACCGGTGGGGCGCTCGTGCCGGCGCGGTACGGATCAGACGTTGTCGGCGAGGCCGAGCCCTTCGGCGACGCGGCGGCCGTAGCTGGCGTCGCACTGGCTGAAGTGCCAGACCATCTTCTGCTGGATGTGCTTGTCACACTGGGCCAGCAGCGTGGTCAGGTTGTGCACCAGGTCGTCGCGCTCGGCGTCGGTCATCTCGCGGAAGCGGCGGCCGGCCTGCGCGTAGTTGTTCTGCCGCTCGATCGGGGCCTTCATGACGTGCCCGGAGACGAAGGGCCGGTACTCCCGGTAGGACTCGTCGGCCTCCTGGAGACCGGCCACCGAGGACGGCTCGAAGTTGATGTGCGGGTTGCCGCCACGGTTGTCCACCCCGTACGACATCTGACCACCGCCCTGGTTGGTGCTGACCTGGACGTCCTCGCGCGGACGGTTCACCGGGAGTTGGAGGTAGTTCGGGCCGACCCGGTAGCGCTGGGTGTCCGAGTAGGAGAAGGTCCGCCCGACGAGCATCTTGTCGTCGGAGAAGTCGATCCCGTCGACGAGCACGCCGGTGCCGAAGGCGATCTGCTCGTTCTCGTTGTGGTGGTCGGTGATGTTGCGGTTGAGCGTCATCATGCCGACCGGCAGGTAGGGGAACTGCTCCTCCGGCCAGATCTTGGTGTCGTCGAGCGGGTCGAAGTCCAGCTCGGGGTGCTCGTCGTCGCTCATGATCTGCACGTTGAGCTCCCACTGCGGGTACTCGCCACGCTCGATCGCCTCGTACAGGTCCTTCGAGGCGTGGCCCAGCTCGGTGGCCTGGATGGCGTCCGCCTCGGCCTGGGTCAGGTTGTGCTCGCCCTGCTGGGTCAGCCAGTGGAACTTGACCAGCACGCCCTCGCCCTGCGCGTTCACGAGGCGGTAGGTGTTCACGCCGGACCCGCGCATGGTGCGGTAGTTGCGCGGGATGCCGTACGGGGAGAAGAGCCAGGTCAGCATGTGCATCGACTCGGGCGTGTTGGACATGAAGTCGAAGATGCGGTTCGGCTCCTGTCGGAAGGTCACCGGATCGGGCTTCAGCGAGTGGATCACGTCGGGGAACTTGATCGCGTCGCGGATGAAGAAGACCTGAAGGTTGTTGCCGACCAGGTCCCAGTTGCCGTCCTGGGTGCGGAACTTCACCGCGAAGCCGCGCGGGTCGCGGGCGGCCTCGGAGGAGTCCCGGCCGCCGATGACCGTGGAGAAGCGGATGGTGACCGGGGTCTTCGCGCCCCTGGTCTGGAACAGCTTGGCCCGGGTGTACGTGGCGGCCGGCTTGTCGCCGATCGTCCCGTACGCCTCGAACTCGCCGTGCGCGACGAAGCCGCGCGCGTGCACCACCCGCTCCGGGATGCGCTCCCGGTCGAAGTGGCTGATCTTCTCCAGGAAGTGGTAGTTCTCCAGCGTGGCAGGCCCGCGTGAGCCGACCGTCCGCTGCTGCTGGTTGTTGTGCACGGGGTGACCCTGGCGGGTGGTGAGGGTCGGCCTGTCGGCCTGCGGGTCGCTCATCGGTCTCCTCCGGATGCGTGGTGCGGCGTGCCTGACCGGTCCCAGAGTCGGTCGGGCGGGTCGCTCGCGGGCGTACGGCGGGCACCACCCACCCAAGCGCGTTATCTGGAATGAGTCAAGTTTTTGCGCCGAAATGTGGCGACCCCGGCCGAGACCAGCGAGGAAAGTGCCTCGGATCGGGATTGGCGATCAGTACGCGGAGGGAATACGAGAGGACGAAGGAGGAGCCCATGTCGCCCACGCAGATAATCGTCATCGTGCTCGTCGTGCTGGTGATCGTCGCGGCGATCGCCGTGGCCGTCCGGACGGTCGGCCGTCGCCGCGCGCTGCGCAGCCGGTTCGGGCCGGAGTACGACCGGGTGGTGCAGGAGCAGGACAGCCGGTCCGCCGCGGAGCGCGAGCTGCGCGACCGGGAACGCCGGCACTCCGAGCTCACGCTCACCCCGCTCAGCCCGGAGTCGCGGGCCCGTTACGCCGCCGCCTGGGAAGAGCTCCAGATCCGCTTCATCGACTCGCCGGGCGAGACCGTGGGTGACGCCGACGAACTGGTCACCCGGCTCATCGAGGAGCAGGGCTATCCGACCGGGGACTTCTCCGACCAGATCGCCCACCTCTCCGTCGAGCACGCCCGCACGCTGACCAACTACCGGGACGCGCACGAGATCCACCTCCGCAACTCGCGGGGCGAGGCGAGCACCGAGGAGCTGCGCCAGGCGGTCGTGCACTACCGGGCCCTCTTCGCCGACCTGCTCGGCGAGGAGCCGGTCGGTCAGCGCACGCCCGAACAGGGTTCCCACCCGGACACTCCGCACGACGCCACGAGCCGCTGAGGAGGCCACCGATGCGCCACGAAGAGCAGCAGGTGAGCAACGACCATCCGGAGGCCGTCCGGTCCGCACCGGTGCCGGTGCCGCCGACCGACGACCGGGCCGCCCGCTCGGACGTACCCGAGGACGCCCTGGACGACCGGGGAACCTTCGACGATCCGACCACCGACCACGACCGGGCCACCGACCCCGACCCGGCGGACGAGCACGAGCGGGCCAACGGCACCGACCCGGGAGCCTTCCGGGACCGGACCGGCGACGACCGGACCGACGACGAGCTGACCACCGACCGGACCGCCGACGACCGGACCGACGAGTGGGCCGACGACCAGCGGGCCGAGGACACCGACCGCCGGAGCCGGCCCGACGACGAGGGTGGCTTCCACGAGCCGGGGCCGCTGCCGACCGCCTTCGGCGCCACCACGGTGGCCGACGCGGTGGCGGCGTCCGCACTGGCGAGCCCGTACCCGCAGGACCAGCCGGACCCGCGGGCCGAGCGAACCGCCCAACCGGGCGACGGCGCCGAGGACGGCGAGCGGGAGGGTCTGCGCGCCGACCCCACCGCCGAGCTGCACCGCCGCGACGGAGTCCCGGAGACCGACCTGGACGCCGCAGCGACGACCGACGAGGACACCGACGAGGACACCGACCTGGACGCCGAGGGCCGGCGCTCGGACACCGAAACCTCCACCCGCACCGTCGTCGCGGCCGACAGCACGGACGGTGCGGCCGAGCGGCGCGGCGACCTGACCGACTGGGCCGGCGATCCCGACGCGGCGGGCGCGGCCGGCTACGGCAGCGCGTCGCCGGAGATGGTGGACCCGGACGCCGACGCCGAACCGGTCACCGCCGTGGCGGCCGGCGGCTCCCTGGAATCCGCCGGGACGTCGCGTCCCGCCGGCTCGACAGTCGCCGTCGAACCGGCCACGCTCCTCGACGGGGACACCGCCCAGGGATTCCGGGACCGCTGGCGGGACGTGCAGCTGCGTTTCGTCGACGATCCGCACGCCGCCGCCGGCGAGGCTCAGGCCCTGGTGGAGGAGGCCATCCAGGCTCTCGCCTCGGCACTGGCCGCGCAGAAGAACACCCTCGGCGGGTGGCAGGACGCCGGCTCGGCGGACACCGAGCAGCTGCGGATGGCCGTCCGCAACTACCGGGACTTCCTGGACCGCGTACTGGGTCGCTGAGGCGACTCGATCGAAAAGGGGCGCTCCGGCCGACCGGCCGGGGCGCCCCTTCGGCGTCCCCCGAGGCGAATGCCGAGAACGGCCAGTCGTACGCCGAGGGGCGAGCCGCCCGAGCAGGCCCGAACGCACCGGAGGGTACGCGCAGGCGTGAAACCTCGCGTAGTGGGTAATAGGGCGCGCGCATCAAATCCGGTGCCAACGTCGGGACGAGGGGTGACGGGATGGACGGCGGCGGTCTGCGGCTCAACATGAACGGGCTGGACTACCTGATTCTTGCGCTGTACTTCGTCACCGTCCTCGGAGTGGGCTTCGCCGCCCGGCGGGCGATCCGGACCAGCGTCGACTTCTTCCTCTCCGGTCGTTCCCTGCCGGCCTGGGTGACCGGCCTCGCGTTCGTCTCCGCGAACCTGGGTGCGCTGGAGATCATCGGTATGGCGGCGAACGGCGCCCAGTACGGCGTCATGACGGTCCACTACTACTGGATCGGCGCCGTGCCGGCGATGGTCTTCCTGGGCATCGTGATGATGCCCTTCTACTACGGGTCCAAGGTCCGCAGCGTGCCCGAGTACCTGCGGCTGCGCTTCAACCGACCGACCCACCTGCTGAACGCGCTCAGCTTCGCCGTCGCCCAGGTGCTGATCGCCGGGGTGAACCTCTACGCGCTGGCCCTGGTCATGCAGGCGCTGCTCGGCTGGCCGCTCTGGACGGCGATCGTGGTCGGCGCGGCGATCGTGCTCGCGTACATCACCATCGGCGGCCTGTCCGGGGCAATCTACAACGAGGTGCTCCAGTTCTTCGTCATCCTGGCGGGCCTCATCCCGGTCACCGTGATCGGCCTGGTCAAGGTCGGCGGAGTGAGCGGGCTGATGGACGCGGTCCGCGACTCGAAGCTCGGCGAGGCGGGTCTGCACGCGTGGCAGGACACCGCCAGCACCGACAACCCGCTCGGCGCGCAGTGGATCGGCATCGTGTTCGGCCTCGGTTTCGTGCTCTCGTTCGGCTACTGGACGACGAACTTCGCCGAGGTGCAGCGCGCGCTGTCGGCGAAGAACATGAGCGCCGCCCGGCGTACGCCGATCATCGCCGCGTACCCGAAGCTGTTCATTCCCCTGGTCACGATCATCCCCGGCCTGGTGGCCCTCGTGACGGTGAAGGGGCTCGGCGCGGACAGCGGCGACCTGCAGTACAACAACGCGATTCCGCTGCTCATGCGGGACCTGCTGCCCAACGGCGTGCTCGGGGTGGCGGTCACCGGCCTGCTCGCGTCGTTCATGGCCGGCATGGCGGCCAACGTGAGCGGCTTCAACACCGTCTTCACCTACGACATCTGGCAGGCGTACGTGCGCCGCGGCCGGTCCGACGAGTACTACCTGCGCATCGGTCGGTGGGCGACTGTCGGCGCCGTGGTGATCGGCATCGGGACGGCGTTCATCGCGTCCGGGTTCAGCAACATCATGAACTACATCCAGGCGCTCTTCTCGCTGTTCAACGCGCCGCTGTTCGCCACGTTCATCATCGGCATGTTCTGGAAGCGGATGAGCGCGCTTGCCGGTTTCTGGTCGCTGCTGCTCGGCACGCTGGCGTCGCTGGCGACCTACCTGCTCTACAAGGGCGGCGTGATCGACTTCAACTCCGACCTGGAGGAGAGCTTCTGGGGCGCCGGCATCGCGTTCGTCACCGTGGCGGTGGTCGCCGCGATCCTCACCCCGCTCACGGCGGCCAAGCGCGACGAGGAGCTGCGCGGGCTGGTCTACGGCATGGGCGGTGTCGACCTGAAGGGCGACGTGCTCGCCGGGGACGCCGTCTGGTACCGCTCCCCCGTGCTGCTGGGCGTGATCGCGGTCGCGCTCGCCGCCCTCTTCTACATCCCGGTCTTCTAGGAAAGGAGTCGGCCAGATGAGCAACGACGGCCAGCCGGCGCAGGACCCGTTGATCGACGAGACGCAGGCCGAGGAGCGCCGCTCCGCCGCCGCCCGACTGTTCGACATCCGTCGGGTGATCGGTGGCCTCTTCGTGGCGTACGGGATCATCGTGACGCTGATCGGCGTCTTCGACAGCCGGGCCGAGATCGACAAGGCCGAGGGTGTCCGCATCAACCTGTGGGCCGGGCTCGTGATGCTCGCGTTCGGCCTGATCATGCTGCTCTGGCAGTGGCTGCGCCCGGCGGAGGCGCCGTCCCCGAACGAGCAACAGCCCGACAGCTGACCTCATGCCCGCCGCGCCGGCGCCGTCCACACGGACGGCGCCGGCGTCGCGCATGGGCTTCCCCGCACCGGGTACGCGAGGGGGGATCAGGCACCGTGTCGGACACAGGAGGGCACCATGACCGATCGCGACCGCCGACCCCCGCTGGAGGAGAGCCCGGAAACGGCAGCTGCCGTGGACGACGACAGCACCGTCGGGCAGCTGCGGACCGGAGGCGGGCCCGACCGTGACACGCCGACCTTCACCGAGCCCCGCGACCGGCCGGAGGACCTCGCTCCGGACATCGACGACCTCATCGGCGATCCGTACGCCGCCGGCACCGGCGCCACCGGAACGGGCACCGGCGCGGGCGGCGACAACATCCGTACCGGGGCCGAGCAGCCCTGGGAACCGGAGGACCTGGTGATGGCCCGCGGGCAGGACCTCACCCCGGAGAACCTGGAGAAGGCCCGTCGCGACCTGGCCGAACACGGGCGCGCGGCGATCGAGCGCACCGTGCCCTGACGTGGGCGGACAAGGGGGGTCCCCGGCCCGACCGTACTGGTCGGACCGGGGACCCCGGGGAAACCTGCCGCCGGCAGTGCCTCACCTACTGCCGGCAGCGGGTTGGCGCGTGAGCTACCCGATCAGAGAGCCGGGTACGCGTTCTGCATCAGCTCCCGGAACTGGGCGGAGAACCACGCACCGGA
This sequence comes from Micromonospora sp. MH99, assembly GCF_021442385.1. Classification (GTDB taxonomy): domain Bacteria; phylum Actinomycetota; class Actinomycetes; order Mycobacteriales; family Micromonosporaceae; genus Micromonospora. The sequence continues at coordinate 40,191 of NZ_MUZA01000006.1, read as the reverse complement.
GATCGGCGCGTTCGGCAGGGCACCGGTCGGGTTGTTGCCGTTGCGGGCGTTGCCGCCGTACGTCGGGTCGCACATCCGGTCGAAGCCCTTGCCCTCGTTGTTCGGGATCTCCGAGCTGGAGCCGTCCGACTCACCCGGGGGCTTCACCCAGACGTAGGCGTCGATGCCCGGCGCCGGGTTCGCCTGCGGTCGCTCGCCGAGACCGGCACCTGCCTGGTTGCACCAGTTGCCGGCGTGGGCCCGACGGTCGATCCGGCCACCGTTGACGTACGTGTCCACGCTGGTGGTCGCGCCCGGTCCGGTGGGCCGGTTGGCGCCGCCCCAGCCGTTGCGGGACGTGTCGATCAGCATGCCGATGTTGGAGTTGAAGCCGACCGAGATCAGCTTGGTACGGAACGCCTGGGCGAAGGACAGCTCGTCGACGTAGAAGTTCCAGTCGACCCACTTGGACTGCCGCACCGTCTGGCCGTTCACGTTGTCGGTGACCTTGAAGTACGGCTCCGTGAGCGCCGAGTAGTTGGCGGTGTTGGTGATGAAGCCGTGCACGTTGTTGACAGTGCTGCCGGAGGCGACAGCTGCGGTCTTCAGGATGTCGGCGGTCGGGCCGAAGTTGCTGTCCCAACCGAGCCAGCCGTGGTGCCCGGCGTCGATGTAGTTGTAGACGTTGCCGATCGCGCCCAGCTTGGCGAGGGCGTAGCCGACACCGTTCACGTACGCGCCGTTGGCCTTGACCGTGTCACACATGACCGTGCCGCCGGCCTGGCCGGACGTGTTGGTCACCAGGTTCGGCAGCGAGTCGATCTCGATGACGTTGATGATCCGGATGTTCCGGTACTTCGAGTCGCTCTGGATCGCGGCGATCGGGTCGATGTACTCGGCCTTGTACCGGGGCAGTTCGTCCGGACCCAGCTCACCGTTGGAGGCGAGCGCCGAGCAGTCCCGGCCGGGCAGGTTGTAGATCACGAACTGGATGTAGCCGGCGCCCTGACGCAGCGCCTCGTCCAGGTGCTCCCGCACCCCGAACGCGCCGTTCGAGCTGCTGTTCGGAGTGCCGTTGATGGCGGCGATCCGGTCCAGCCAGACGGCGGTGGGGTTGTTCGAGACCCGGCTTCCGCCCGGCTCGGCGTCCGCCTTGGCCTTCCACTCCGGGTTCACGTATCCGCGCACACCGGCGTACGGGTTGTCGACCTTGGTCCCGGGGGGCGGGGTGGTCGGCGGCGGCGTCGTGGGCGGAGGGGTCGTGGGCGGAGGCGTGGTGGGCGGGGGCGTGGTCGGCGGGGGCGTGGTGGGCGGCGGGGTGGTCGGGTTACCGGTGCCACCGTTGCAGACCACACCGTTCAGGGTGAACGAGGTCGGCTTCGGGTTGCTGCCGCTCCACGCGCCGTTGAACCCGAGGGTCGTCGAGGCGCCGGTCGCCAGCGTGCCGTTGTAGGACATGCTGCGGGCGGTGACCTGGCTGCCGGACTGGGTGAACTCCGCCGACCAGCCCTGCTGCACCCGCTGGCTCGAGTTGGGGAAGGTCCAGCCGAGCGTCCAACCGTTGACCGGGTCGCCGAGGTTCTTGATGGTGATGTTGGCGGTGAAGCCGCCCTGCCAGTCATTGGTCGTGTACGCGATGTCGCACTGCGTCGCGGCCTGCGCCGCGGTGACCGGGATCGTCACCAGCCCGCCGGCGACCAGAACGCCCGCGCCGGCGAGCGCGAGGGTCCGGCGTGGGCCGGACAGCCTTCTCCACACATTCATGCCACTGATCTCCTTGGGCGAGACCGGGCGCGCGTTCGGCCCGGCGAGACGGCCCGGTGGGCGTCCTGCACGGACGGCCTCCGGCGCCACGGGATTCATTGGGGGGTGCCCGACCCGGACGGGCGGTGGTGGTGGTGATTGGCCGGCGCGGGGCCGACCGTTCGGCGGCCGGTTGTCGCCCGGCGAACCGGATGCCCTCGACGACCTGCCTGCGCGGTGTGGCTCCCCGAACCGCGTGCGCCGATTCTTGCATGGGAGCGCTTCCATGGCAATGGCTCGATGCGCGGCCTGCCCTCAACTCGGACGATACCCCCGAGCAGCGCGAGCGGCACCTGTCGCCTCTTACCGGGATGACCGCTGCGGGTCGCGTACTGGGGGGCGGTAACAGCGCGGGCCGCACGCAAGGCCGCGCGGGTTCCGAGACGGCACTGCGAGCCGGGAAAGCCGCGTAGCACCCCTTAGCCGCTTACCACCAGCAAAGGTCAAAACGCGAATCTTTCACTTCATAAGTCATGAAACGGTCTAACGTCGGTCTTAGCTCGGTTGTCGCCGAGCTCAGGACAACAGGGATGGAGTGACGCAGGTCATGGCTAAGAAGATGCTCGGGAAGGTCGTTGCGGGCGCCGCGCTCGGCGGCGCGTCGCTCCTGGTGTTCGCGCCGGGGATCGCGTTCGCCGACGGGCACCACGACGATGACGGCAAGGTCTACGCCAAGCCGCACGTCGTGAAGGCCGGCGACGAGGTCAAGCTCCTCGAGATCTGCCCGGATCGGCAGGAGCACGCGTACGTGTGGTCCAAGGTCACCGGCAAGGTCAAGCTCAAGCCGGCGCGGGAAGACCGGGGCGAGGACCGCGGCGAGTGGAGCGAGGAGGAGGACTCCTACGACCACGACGACAAGGGCAAGGACGAACAGGGCAAGGACGAGCACGGCAAGGACGAGCACGGCAAGGACGACAAGGGCAAGGACGAGCACGGCAAGGACGAACAGGGCAAGGACGAGCACGGCAAGGACGAGCAGGGCAAGGGCCACGAGGGCAAGGACGAGAACGGCAAGGGCGAGAACGGCGACGACAAGTCGCAGCCGCCCGCCGACGACGCCCAGCCTGGTGGCCAGGGCGGCGGCGCTGCCGCCGACGCCTACGGCGACGAGGACAGCAAGGACTGGAAGGGCGAGGAGCACGGCCAGGACGCGGACGACAGCCGCGACCAGAAGGACTGGGACTCCAAGGACGAAGGCAAGAAGGACTGGGAGTCCAAGGACGAAGGCAAGAAGGACTGGGAGTCCAAGGACGAAGGCAAGAAGGACTGGGAGTCCAAGGACGAAGGCAAGAAGGACTGGGAGTCCAAGGACGAAGGCAAGAAGGACTGGGAGTCCAAGGACGAAGGCAAGAAGGACTGGGAGTCCAAGGACGAAGGCAAGAAGGACTGGGAGTCCAAGGACGAGGACAAGAAGGACTGGGACTCCAAGGGCCACGAGTACGGCTCGGACGACGAGTACGGCTCGGACAAGGAGTACGGCTCGGACAAGGGCTGGGAGTCCAAGGGCCACGAGTACGGCTCGGACGACGAGTACGGCTCGGACAAGGGCCGCGAGTCCGAGGGCCGCGAGTCCAAGGGCCACGAGTACGGCTCCGACGACGAGTACGGCTCGGACAAGGAGTACGGCTCGGACGAGTACGGCGACCACGGCAAGGGCGAGAACGGCCGGGAGCACGAGCGCGAGTTCGTGTACTACGGCGAGGCCAAGGTCGACAAGGACGCCAAGCCGGGCCGCTACGAGCTCAAGGGCTCGTGCGGCGAGGGCGAACTGGTCGTGCTGCCCCACGGTGGGGTCGACGGTGGTGACGGTGGCGTCAGCGCCGGCACCGACCGTGGCCTGGCCACCGGTGGCGCGAGCCTGCTCGGCGCTGCCGCGCTGGGCGGGATCGTTCTGATGCGTCGTCGGCGGACCGATGGTTCCCTCGTCTGACGTGACGGCGACACGGGCCGGCGGCCGTCACGGGAGACCGTGGCGTGCCGCCGGCGCGGCCGTCGTCGTCACCCTGGCCATGATCGGCGCCGGCATGATCGGCGCCTCGTTGCAGACCGGGCCCGCTCCCCGCCCTCCGCAGCCGCAAGCCCAGGCCGGCCCCGAGGTCCCCGGGCCAACGGCCACCGGGGACGACGCCACGAATCCGGGCGACGGCGAGCACGCCGCGCAGGGCGACGTTCCCGTCGGGCTGGACCGGGCTGCCCCGACCACCATCGAGATCCCCCGCATCGGCGTCAACGCGACGATCATGTCGCTCGGCACCAACCCGGACGGCACCGTCCAGGTCCCCCCGTTGGAGCAGGCCGACCAGGCTGGCTGGTACGAGCCGGGCGCGAGCCCCGGTGAGACCGGCAACGCGGTAATCGTCGGGCACGTGGATTCGGCGAAGCTCGGCCCGGCCGTGTTCTTCAACCTCGGTTCCCTCGTGCCCGGCGACACGATCACGGTGCAGCGGGCGGACGGCCAGCCGGCGACGTTCCGGGTCGACTCGGTGAAGTCGTACCCGAAGACGTCGTTTCCCACCGAGCTGGTGTACGGACCGAACGACCGGCCCGGGCTGCGGGTGGTCACCTGCGGCGGCCAGTTCGACGAGGCGGTTCGGAGCTACCGGGACAACGTGGTCGTCTTCGCCACCCTGGCGGCGTGAGGCGGACGTACACAAAAGCGGTCCGGCCGGTCGGGTCACCCCGACCGGCCGGACCGCGTCCGGCGTACCGAATCAGGCCGCGCCAGAGGTCCGCACCAGCGTGCGGATCTGTCGCAGCAGCACGGACAGGGCCGCGAGGTCCGCCCGCGACTCGTCGAACTCCCCCATCGCCCGGCGGGCCCGGTGGATCGACGTGGCGTTCGACTGCTCCCACTGCTGCACCCGCTCGTGCGGCGGCTGATCCTCCGGGGTGGAGTCGAGCACCTCCGCCGTGAGCGCGGCCAGCGCGGCGTACAGGTCGTAGCGCAGCGCCATCCGTGCGAGAGTCTGCCAGCGGTCCTCGCGCGGCAGCAGGGAGATCTTCGACAGCAGCGAGTCCACCCGGAACAGGTCGGAGAGCACGAAGTAGACCGAGGCCACCTCGCTGACGTCCCGTCCGCTGCGGGTCGCGGTCTCCACCACGTCCAGCAGGCCGAAGCTGTACATCAGCCGCGTCGCCCGCTCGGCGAGCTCGCGGGGCAGTCCCCGCTCGGTCATCGAGTCGATGTGCGCCTCGATGGCCTGCCGCTCGCCGCCGTAGAACAGTTCCTCGAGCCCGGGCAGCAGCCGGGCCACCCCGTCCCGCAGCCGGTTGATCTCGGTCGGTACGTCGATCGGCGAGCGCCGGTTGGTGACCAGCCAGCGCACCGCGCGGTCGAGCAGCCGACGGGTGTCGAGGTAGACGCTCGTCTGCAGCTCCGGGGAGACCTTGTTGTCCAGCGCCTCCACCGTGTCCCACAGCTCACGCAGCCCGAAGACCTCGCGGACCACCACGTACGCCCGGATCACGTCGGCGGCGCTGGCCGCCGTCTCCTCGACGACCCGGAAGACGAACGAGATGCCGCCCCGGTTGATCGCCTCGTTGACCAGCACCGTGGTGACGATGTCCCGACGGAGCCGGTGCCGGCCCATCCGGTCGGCGAACCGCTCACGCATCGGCGTCGGGAAGTAGTTGACCAGGACGTCGGTCGTCCACTCCTCGTCGGCCAACCCCTCGGTGAGGATCTCCCGTTCCAGGACGATCTTCACGTACGCGAGCAGCACCGCGAACTCCGGCGCGGTCAGCCCGGACTCGCTGCGCACCGCCAGCTCCTCGTCCGGCGGCAGCGCCTCCAGCGACCTGTCGAGCGCGCCGGAGCGCTCCAGCTCGTTGATCATCCGGCGGTGCACCGGGAGCAGCGAGGCGGCCTGGGCCTGGGCGTTGTTGATCGCCCGGGCCTGGTCGTAGTTGTCCCGCAGCACCAGCTCGGCGACCTCGTCGGTCATCCCGGCCAGCAGCTCGTCCCGCTCGGCTGTGGTCAGTTCGCCGTCGGCCACCGCCGTGTTGAGCAGGATCTTGATGTTCACCTCGTGGTCGGAGGTGTCCACACCTGCCGCGTTGTCGATGAAGTCGGTGTAGATCCGGCCACCGGTCAACGCGTACTCGATCCGGCCGAGCTGGGTCCAGCCCAGGTTGCCGCCCTCGCCCGCCACCCGGCAGCGCAGGCTGCGCCCGTCCACCCGGATCGCGTCGTTGGACTTGTCGCCCACCTCCGCGTTGGTCTGGGTGGACGCCTTGACGTACGTGCCGATGCCGCCGTTCCAGAACAGATCCACCGGAGCGGTGACGATCGCCTTCATCAGCTCCTGCGGCGACAGCTGCGTGACGTCGTCGTCGAGGCCGATCGCCGCCCGGACCTGCGGCGTGAGCGGGATCGACTTCGCGGTACGCGGGAAGATGCCGCCCCCGGCCGAGATCAACTCGGGGTTGTAGTCCTCCCAGGAGGAGCGGGGCAGCTCGAACAGCCGTCGACGCTCCGCGTACGAGGTGGCGGCGTCCGGGTCGGGGTCGAGGAAGATGTGCCGGTGGTCGAACGCGGCCACCAGCCGGATGTGCTCGGAGAGCAGCATCCCGTTGCCGAAGACGTCGCCGGACATGTCGCCGACGCCCACCACCGTGAAGTCCTGGGTCTGGGTGTCCAGGCCCAACTCGCGGAAGTGCCGCTTGACCGACTCCCACGCCCCGCGGGCGGTGATGCCCATCTTTTTGTGGTCGTACCCGGCCGAACCGCCGGAGGCGAACGCGTCGCCCATCCAGAAGTTGTGCGCCTGGGAGATCTCGTTGGCGATGTCGGAGAACGTGGCGGTGCCCTTGTCCGCCGCCACCACCAGGTACGGGTCGTCGCCGTCGTGCCGCACCACGTCGTCGGGCGGCACGATCTGCCCGCTGACGATGTTGTCGGTGACGTCCAGCATCGCGCCGACGAACTCCTGGTAGCAGGCGACCGCCTCGTCCCGGTCGCCCGGCTTCTGCTTCAGCACGAAGCCGCCCTTGGCGCCCACCGGCACGATCACGGTGTTCTTCACCATCTGCGCCTTGACCAGGCCCAGCACCTCGGTGCGGAAGTCCTCGCGACGGTCGGACCAGCGCAACCCGCCCCGGGCCACCGGCCCGAACCGCAGGTGCACGCCCTCGAACCGCGGCGAGTACACGAAGATCTCGAACTTCGGCCGGGGCGCCGGCAGGTCCGGGATGGCCTGCGGGTCGAGCTTGAACGCCACGTACGCCTTCGGCCGCCCGCCGACCGGCTTCTGGTAGAAGCTCGTCCGCAGCGTCGCCTCGATGAGCGTGAGGTACGAGCGCAGGATCCGGTCCTGATCGAGGCTCGCCACGTCGTCCAGCGCGCCCCGGATCGTCTCCACCAGCTCGCCGCTGCGCTGCTGCCGCTGCTCGGCGGTGAACTCGCCCGGCGCGAACCGGGTCTCGAACAGCTCCACCAACAGGCTGGCGAGCTTCGGGTACGCGATGAAGGTCTGCTCCATGTAGTCCTGCGAGAAGACCGTGCCGGCCTGCCGCAGGTACTTCGCGTACGCCCGCAGCACCACCACCTGCCGCCAGGTCAGCCCGGCGCGCAGCACCAGTTCGTTGAACCGGTCCACCTCGGCCTCGCCGCGCCACGCCGCCGCGAACGCGTTCTCCACGTGCGGGCGTACCTCGGACAGCTCGTGGTGCCCCTCGGGCAGCATGAGGCCGAAGTCGTACAGGTAGACCCGACCGTCGATCCGGTCCACCTCGTACGGGTGCTCGTCGACCACGCGGACGCCGAGCGAGTGCAGCACCGGCAGCACCGCGGAGAGCATCATCGGCTCGCCGTACCGGTAGACCTTGAACCGCACGTTCGTCGTGTCGGCGAGGTCCGCACCGGGGACCCGGGTGCCCGGCCGGGGCGCGAGCTGCTTGCGGAACAGGTGCATCTCCAGTTGGCCGGGCTCCTCCAGCAGCTCCAGCTTGGCCAGGTCCTTCATCGCCTCGTACGGCGTGTGCCCGTCCTTGTAGCCCTCCGGGAACGCGTCGGCGTACCGCGTGAACAGGTGCTTGGCCTGCTCGTCGCCGAGCTTGCGTTCCAACACCAGCCGGTAGTCGTCGTCCCAGAGCCGTGTCGCGTCGGCCAGCTCCTCGGCCAGCAGGTCGGCGTCGATGTCGCCGGGTGGCCGGGTCGGGTCGGTGCGGACGATGAAGTGGATCCGGGCGAGCATCGACTCGGTGACCCGGGTCGTGTAGTCCACCCCGACGCCGTTCAGCTCACGCAGCAGGATGTCCTGCATGCGCAGCCGGTTCTGGGTGGTGAACCGGTCCCGGGGAAGGTAGATCAGGCAGGAGATGAACCGCCCGTACGCGTCCCGGCGCAGGAACACCCGCAGCTGCCGGCGGCCCGCCATCCGCAGCACACCGATCACCGCGTGGTACAGGTCGTCGGTCTTGATCTGGAACAGCTCGTCGCGCGGGTAGGTCTCCAGGATCTGGAGCAGATCCTTGCCGGAGTGGCTGCGCCGGCTCAGGCCGGAGCGGTCGAGCACCTCCGCGACCTTACGACGCACCACCGGCAGCTCCCGGACGCTGGTCCGGTACGCGGCGGTGGAGAACAGGCCCAGGAAGCGCCGCTCCCCGATGACCTCGCCGTCGGAGTTGAAGATCTTGAAGCCGATGTAGTCCAGGTACGCCGAGCGGTGCACGGTGGCCCGCGAGTTGGCCTTGGTGATGATGAGCAGGCGCTTCTCCAGCACCTTCTCGTGTGCCTCGTGCGTCATCGACGACAGCGACCGGGCCTCCGGGGAGTCCGAGCGCAGGATGCCCAGGCCGGTGCCGAGCACCGCCTCCAGCGCCTTGCCGTCGACCGGGTCGGCGGTGTTCCCGTCGGGAGCGTCCACCAGGCGGTACTCGCGGTAGCCGAGGAACGTGAAGTGGTCGTGCGCCAGCCAGCGCAGCAGCTCCACCGAGTCGGTGATGTCCTTCTCCGGCACCGGCGGACGGTTGTCCGAGGTGCGGGCCGAGGCCAGCTCGTCGGCGAGCGCGAGGGCACGCTGACGCATCTTCGGCCAGTCCTCCACGGCCTCCCGCACGTCGGTGAGCACCCGTTGCAGCTCACGGCGCAGCCGGTCGCGTTCGGCGGCGTCCCGGACCGGGTCGATCTCGATCCGCATCCAGCTCTCGATGATGTCGCCGGCGATCGCGTCGTCCGGCTCCACGTCCGCCGAGACCTCGGTGAGGCGGCCCAGCGGTTCGCGCCGGACCACCACGAGCGGATGCACCAGCAGGTGCACGTCCAGGTGGTACGAGTTGAGCAGCGCGGTCACGGAGTCGACCAGGAACGGCATGTCGTCGGTGACGATCTCGACGACGGTGTGGTGCTGGTCGGCGTGCGGCTCGTGGATGCGCAGCTTCAACTCGCCGGGCACCCGCTGCTGCGCGAGGTCCCGGTGTGCCCGGGCCGCGTCGAGCATCTCCTCCGCCGTGAAACCGACCAGTTCCTCGTCCGGGGCGAACCGCCAGAAGCGGCCGACCAGGGTCGCCGCGTCGTGGTCGTCCCCTGCGAGCGCGACAGCCTGGGCCACCAGACGCTCCGCGTTGGGGACCGGTTCGTCGAGCTCGGCGTCCTCCACGTCATCGGCCAACGCCTCGGTCGGCAGGCCCAGATCGTAGATGGTGTCGATGCTCGACCCGGTCAGCCCCGTGACGCCCGTGTCGAGCCGGCCGTAGCCGTCCCCGTCGGTCGCCGAATCGAAGCTGTCATCGTCCCGGCCGGAGTCATCCTGCCGGAGGTCGGGTTCCGGTTTGATCGCCGGACGCCGGTCCATCGGTGCCACTCCCCTCGACCCACCGCGTTGTGGGTCACTCTGCCGCCCAGCGTAAGCCTGTCGTGTCCCGCCTTGGTCGGCGGACCACTGGCCGGACGTCCGGATCGGGACTTTGTCCTTTCACCCGTTGCGGGTCCGAGGTTGGCCGGTTGCGGGATACCCCGCCCCGCGATGTTCATCACACCGGCCCGGCCCGTCTTTCCGCACGTCGAGCCCCACACGGGACGTTGGGGACACCCTTCGCGTACTACCGTGCAGAGCAGCCCGAGACCGGAAGGACCGCTTCATGACCTTGTCCTACCCCCGGCCCCACCGGCCGAACCGCACCCGGCGGATCGCCGCTCTCACGGCGACTCTGCTCACCGCTGGCGTCCTGGCGGCGTGTTCCGGCGACGACGGGCCGGAGCGCAGCGCCGACGCCTTCCTCGCCGGCTGGCGCAGCGGCGACCTGCAGGCGGTCGCGATGGTCGACACGACCGGCGCCAAGGTGCCGGCGGCCGAGGTGACCAAGGAGATCAAGGAGCTGTCCGGCGAGTTGGCGGCCACCCCGCCCGCCCTGGCCCGCCAGGGTGAGCCGAAGATCACCAAGAACATCGCGACCACGACGATCCGGATCGACTGGTCCCTGCCGGGCCAGGCGCACTGGACGTACGACCGGGAGCTGCGGCTCGTCAAGGGCGACGACGACCAGTGGCAGGTGATGTGGGAGCCGCGGGTGCTCCACGAGCAGCTCGCCAAGGGCGACCGGCTGGGGCTGCGCCGCGACACCGGCCCCCGGGCGGGGCTGCTGGACGCGGCCGGCACGCCGATCGTCGCGCCCCGTCCGGTGGTGCGGGTGGGTGTGCAGCCGAACCAGGTCACCGACATCAAGAAGCTGGTCAAGGATCTTGACGCCGCCTTCAAGGCGATCCGTCCGGCCCTGGTCCCCGCCGTCGACCTGGGCGACCTGCCGAAGCGGGTAGCCGAGGCGGATCCGGGCGCCTTCGTCGAGGTGGTGACCCTGCGTGAGGACGCGTACAAGCAGATCAAACCCCGGATCTACGATCTGCCCGGCACCAAGTTCATCTCCGACAAGCTCGACCTGGCGCCGACCCGGGAGTTCGCCCGCGCGCTGCTCGGCTCGGTCGACCAGGCGCAGGCCGACGACCTCGCCGCCCACCCGGACCGGTACGTCGTCGGTGACCTGGTCGGGCACGGCGGGTTGCAGGGCCGCTACGACGAGCGGCTGCGCGGCGCCCCCGGCCTGACGGTGGTTGTCGAGCGGCCCGCCGAGGACGGCAAGCTGGCACCCACCGGCGCCGAGCTGTTCCGCCGCGAGCCGCAGCCCGGTCAGGCGCTGAAGACCACCCTGGACGTGGCCACCCAGAACGCGGCCGACGCCGCCCTGCGCGCCGAGCCGCGCCGGTCCGCCCTGGTGGCGGTACGCGTCAGCGACGGCGCGGTGCTCGCCGCCGCCAACGGTCCCGGGCCGGCCGGCGAGAACCTGGCCTTCACCGCCCAGGTGCCGCCGGGCTCCACGTTCAAGATGGTCAGCGCGCTGGGCCTGCTGGATCGGGGTGCGGTCACCCTGGACGGGCCGGTGGAGTGCAAGAAGACCTTCACCGTCGACGGCCGGTCCTTCAAGAACTCGGACAACTTCGAGTTGGGCTCGGTGCCGTTCCGCACCGACTTCGCCAAGTCCTGCAACACGGCTTTCGCCTCGCTGGCTCCGAAGCTCGGCGGTGACGGGCTGGCCGCCGCCGGCCGCTCGCTGGGCCTGGAGGGGCAGTGGGATCTCGGGGTGGACGCCTTCACCGGCAAGGTGTCGACCGGCGGCAGCCCGGCCGAGCAGGCCGCCGCGTCGTTCGGCCAGGGCACCACGCTGGTCAGCCCCCTGGCCATGGCCGGCGCCACGGCGGCCGTCGCCCGGGGCGCGTTCATCCAGCCGAAGCTGCTGGTCGACCCTGCGCCGGCCAAGCCGGCCGTGACCGACGGACCGCTCAAGCCGCAGTCGATCGAGCCGCTGCGCACGATGATGCGCGAGGTCGTCACCGCCGGCACCGGCAGCGCCCTCAAGGACGTTCCGGGCGGCGAGGTGTACGGCAAGACCGGCACCGCCGAGTACGACGACAACCCGGCCCACACCCACGCCTGGTTCGTCGGCTGGCGGGGTGACGTCGCATTCGCCGTGTTCGTGGAGAAGGGCGGGGCCAGCACCGCCTCGGCCGTCCCGATCGCCGAGCGCTTCCTCCGGGCCGTGCCCGCCACCTGACCCGCCGTACGCCGCTGATCGCCACCCGCGCCCAGCGGTGATCCACCCGGTGGTGCGGCGAACCGGGGTGTCCGGGCCGTCCGGGCACCCCGGTTCCGCTCATTGCGGGGTGGAGCGCGGCGCGGTGGACCGGGTCAGGCGGAGTCGGCCTCGTGCCGGTCCGGCGGGGTCTCGGCCGGCGGCGCGGGCCGGCGGAGCAGACCCGGGCCGGCCGAGGCAGGCGGGCCGACCGGTTCGCGATCGACAGTGGCCGCGATCTGGGCCGCGAGGCCGGTTGGCTCGGCTGGGGGCCGCCCGCCCGCGCCGTTCGGCTCCGCCGCGGGCGCGACGGCGTCGGTCACCTCGTCGTCAGCCACCGCGTCGGCCGACGAACGGACGCCGGCGGACCCGACGCCGGCGGGGTGGTTGCCGGAGGCGTCGCCGTCGGGGAGATCGTCGCCGCCACGCTCATCGACCCGATCGGGGCCGTCGCGCCCGGCGAGGCGCGCGGCACGATCGAGCCCGTCACGCCCCGCGAGGCGCTCGGCGGCTGTCGCGCCCCGCCCGTTGCCGCGCCGTGGGGAGGGCGTGGGCCGGGGCGACAGCAGTCGGGGTGGCACCGCCTCCGGCGCGGTGACCGGGGCCAGGCCGGCGACCACCGTGTTGACGATCTCGGCGGCGTACGAGCCGTCCGGGTCGTAGTCGGGGTCGAAGACGGTCAGCTCGACGCCGAGGCAGTGCGGGGTGTCGACCAGACCGGCGAGCAGGATCTCCAGCTCGGCGAAGGCGATGCCACCGGGGTCGGGGGCGTCCACGGCCGGCATCACCGCCGGGTCGAGCACGTCGACGTCGATGTGCACCCAGTAGCCCGCGCAGTCGGCGAGCTGCTCGTGCGCCCACTGGGCCGTCCGGGCGGCGCCTTCGGCGCGCAGCGCCGGCACCGGCCGGGTGGTGATGCCCGCGGCCTGGAGGTCGAGGCGGTACTCGTCCTGCGCCCGGATGCCGAGCACCACCACGTCGATGTCGCGGAAGTAGGGCCGACGGCCCTCCAGCGCGGCCAGGTCGGCCTGCCCGCGCCCGGTGACGAGGGCCAGGTCCTCGCCGGCGGCCGCGCCGACGTAGGAGGCGTTGCCGGGGTGCCGGAAGTCGGAGTGCCCGTCGACGAAGACCAGCCCGATCCGCCCGCCTACCGCCTCGCCGAGGCGGTGCATGGCCAGGGCGGAGCCGAGCAGCACGGAGCAGTCGCCGCCCAGCACCACCGGGAACTCGCCCCGGTCGATGATCGAGCCGATCCGCTCGGCGAGGGCGAGGGAGTAGTCGGCGATCTCCCGGGCGTGGCACACGCCGTCACCGGGCCGCCAGTCGCCCGGGTCGTACCGGGGTGGGGTGACGCAGCCGGCGTCGCGGGCCCGCAGCCGGGCCAGCAGGTCGTGGTCACGCAACGCGCCGGGCGCCTTGGCGCAGCCCGGCACGGAGGTGGACGTCGGCGGTCGCAGGCCGAGATTTGTCGGCGCGTCGAGGACGGCGATCCGGCGCATCATGAGCTCCCGTCCTCGGTGGTCGGGCGGGCCGGCGAAACGCCGGCCCGCGCTGGCGTACTACGAACTCACGATCCGTGCGGCTGACTCAGAACAGGGCGCTGGCCAGGGCCCGCCGGGCCGAGGCGACCGCCGGGTCGTCCGGGCCGGCGATGGAGAACAGCGACACCAGGTGCTGGCGGACCGTCTCGCGGTCCTCACCGGCGGTGCGTCGGACCAGGCCGACGAGCCGGGCGTACGCCTGCTCGGCCAGGCCGCTGAGCACCTCGATGTCGGCGGCCAGCAGCTGGGCCGCGACGTCGTCGGGGGCGCTCTCGGCGGCGGCCAGCGCGGCGGCCGGGTCGGCGCCCGCGACCCGGCGGGCCACGCCGACCTGGGCCAGACCCGCAGTGGCGGCGGCGTCCGCCGGTGCGTCCGCGAGGATCTTGCGGTACGCCTGCTCGGCGGCGTCCAGGTCGCCGCTCATGAGCGCGTCGTCCGCCTCGTCGAGGCGCGGGTCCTCCGGTTCGGCGACTGCCACGCCACCGGCCTTGAGCACCGCCTGGATCCACTGGCGGAGCTGGGCCTCGGGCACCACGCCGGAGAAGGCGTCGATCGGCTGGCCGCCGACGACCGCGTAAACCATGGGGATGCCCTGGACCCGGAACATCTGGGCGATCCGCGGGTTTTCCTGCACGTCGACCCGGGCGAGCACCCAGGCGCCGGCGCCCTCGGCGGCCAGCCGCTCCAGCACCGGGGCGAACTCGTCGCTCTCCGGGAAGCCGGCCGCACCGAAGAAGACGATGACGGGCATGGCCATCGACCGTTCGAGCACATCGGCCTGGATGGTGGCCTCGGTGACGTCGACGATGCCGGCGTTGCCGTCGGCGGTCTGCGCGCCGGGCACGCCGGCGGACGGGCCGCCCTGCGGGGGTGTGCCGGGGCGGGTACTGGCTGGTGCGGGGCCGCGCAGCGTGCTGAGGTCGACCGCGCCGCGGGTGAAGATCGACGAGGTGATCCGTGGGTCGCTCATGGTTACCTAGTCTCGCACGCGAGCCCGGATTCCCGGCTCACCCACAACTCCGACGTTGCAACTCTCACGCCCCAATCCCACGTCCGCGATCTTGCACTTTCTGTCGCCGAAACGGGGCATTGACCCCGTTCGCCGGGACAGAAAGTGCAAGATCGACGGGGTTAGAAGCGGGCGGGTTCGCGGTAGGTGCCCCACTCGGCCCGGAGGGCGTCGCAGATCTCACCAAGGGTCGCTTCGGCGCGGACCGCGTCGAGCATGGCGGGGATCATGTTCTCGTCGGTGCGGCTGGCGTCGACCATGCGGGCGACAGCCGCGCGGACCGCCGGCTCGTCGCGTCCGGTCTTGCGCTCGGCGAGCACCCGGCGCTGCTCCAGCTCCACCTCGTGCGAGATGCGCAGGATCTCCAGCTCCTTGGCCACCGTGCCGGTATGGCAGTTGACCCCGACGATCTTCTTGTCGCCCTTCTCCAGGGCCTGCTGGTAGACGAAGGCCGACTCGGCGATGTGCCCGGTAAACCAGCCGTCCTCGATGCCGCGCAGGATGCCGGAGGTCATCGGGCCGATCTGGTGCGGCCCGTCCCCGCCGAGTTGCCGGATGCGGGCGAAGATCTCCTCCGCCTCGGCCTCGATCTTGTCGGTCAGCGCCTCGACGTACCAGGAGCCGCCGAGCGGGTCGGCCACGTTGACCACACCGGTCTCCTCCATCAGCACCTGCTGGGTACGCAGGGCGATCTCGGCGGACTCGTCGGTGGGCAGCGCCAGGGTCTCGTCCAGCGCGTTGGTGTGCAGCGAGTTCGTGCCGCCCAGCACCGCCGCGAGCGCCTCGACGGCGGTGCGTACGACGTTGTTGACCGGCTGCTGAGCGGTCAGCGACACTCCGGCGGTCTGCGTGTGGAACCGCAGCCACAGGGCCTTCTCGCTGGTCGCGCCGTAGACGTCGCGCAGCCAGCGGGCCCAGATCCGACGGGCGGCCCGGAACTTGGCGATCTCCTCGAAGAAGTCGAGGTGCGAGTCGAAGAAGAAGCTCAGCCCCGGCGCGAAGACGTTCACGTCCAGCCCACGCGAGAGGCCCAGCTCCACGTAGCCGAAGCCGTCGGCCAGGGTGTACGCCAGCTCCTGCGCGGCGGTCGAACCTGCCTCGCGGATGTGGTAGCCGGAGACCGACAGCGGCTTGTAGCGCGGGATCTCCGCCGCGCAGTACTCCATCAGGTCGCCGATCAGGCGCAGGTGCGGCTCGGGGTCGAAGAGCCACTCCTTCTGCGCGATGTACTCCTTGAAGATGTCGGTCTGCAGCGTGCCGTCCAGCTTGGACAGGTCGGCGCCCTGCCGCTCCGCGGCGACCAGGTACATGCAGAACACCGGCACGGCCGGACCGGAGATGGTCATCGAGGTGGTGACGTCGGCCAGGTCGATGCCGTCGAAGAGCGCCTGCATGTCGGTGGCGGTGTCGATGGCGACCCCGCAGTGCCCGACCTCGCCGAGTGCCTGCGGGTCGTCCGAGTCGCGGCCCATCAGCGTCGGCATGTCGAACGCGACCGAGAGCCCGCCGCCGCCGGCGCCGAGGATCATCTTGTACCGCTCGTTGGTCTGCTGCGCGTTGCCGAAGCCCGCGAACTGCCGGATCGTCCAGGTCCGCCCGCGGTAGCCGGTCGGATGAAGGCCCCGGGTGTACGGGTACTCGCCCGGCCAGCCGATCCGCTCGAAGCCCGGGTACGCGCTGCCCTCCGGCGGCCCGTAGACCGGCTCCACAGGCATCCCGGAGAGCGTGGTGAAGTCGGCGTCCCGCTTGCGCGCGGAGTCGTACCGGGCCTGCCAGCGCGCCCGTCCGGCGTCGATCTCGTCGGCGTCCATGCGCAGGGCTCCTCCTCGGTTCCTCGATTGCACATCGAGTGTAGAGCCCTGGCCTGAACGATCGCTAAGTCACGTCGTACCCGTGGGTAACGTGAGGTGCGGGAATCCCAGGTCGGGAGGCGGGCCGAGGTGTCGACCACGCGACGGGCGCGGGTGATCAACGACCACCCGCGCCCGCAGCCGAGCCAGATCGCTGATCTAGTAGTTGCGGGTCTTCACCAGGAACGCGTAGCCGACCACCGTGGTGCCGTTCCAGTTGTACATCGGGTAGCACTGCTGCGGCGACGTCCACGTGGAGACGTAGGTCGGCCGTGCCGCCTTGCACGCCGCCATCGTCGGGTACATCGGACTGTTGTAATCCGCAAGAGCCGGCGAAGCAGTGCCCAGCACCAGGCCGCCAGCCAGAGCGACAGCGGCGATGACGTTACGAGAGCGGGGGCGGCGCGAAATTTTCGCCATCTACAGTCCATTCCTGACGAGTTGGTCCATCAAGGTCCCTGACGCCAGGAGCCTAGTGGCACCCAAGATCGTCGAAGCGACGGCCCGACATGCGTGCAGCCGACCAGGCCGCCGGCCGATCCGGCCCGTCGAGGTCAGACCGTGGGAGTCGCGGGTCCGCCCATCGCCACGTCGTCGACCCGGATGTTGACCTCGTCGACCCGCAGCCCGTACGCCTCGACCGCCTCGGTGACCCGGGCCCGCACCTGCCCGGTGATCTCCGGGACCGGCTGACCGGCCTGGATCACCAGCACCAGGTTGACCACTGCCGCGTCCCCGGTGACGTGGGCCGAACAACCCCGCCGGGCGTCGCCGACCTGGTCCAGCCCGACGCGATCGAGGACCGCGTTGAAGAACCGCGCGACGTCCCCGCCCATCTCGGCCACACCGGGCACCGAGCTGGCGGCCGCGACGGCGATCTTCTCGATCACCTCGTCGGAGACCTTCGTCGTCCCGCCGGCCACCGCCGGCACCGTGCCCAGCTCGCGCGTCGCCTCGTCACTCACGTCCCGCTCCCCTGCCGTCGTCCCGCACCGACCCCGCCCGGGGCCCGCGCGAGCGGTGCCCGCGCGAGCGCGAGCCTACTGCCTCCCGGAGCCCGCACACCGTCCGCTGTGAACGCGAGGGGGCACCGCCGGCGCCGGTTCGCTATCTTGCCCCCCATGGCATGGATTCTTGCCGCCGCGCTGGCGGGCTCGGCGGTCGTCCTCCTGGTCGCGGTGTGGCTGGTTCGGCTCTACAACAGGCTGGTCCGGATGCGTAACCAGGTGGATGCGTCCTGGTCTCAGATCGACGTGCAGCTCAAGCGACGCCACGACCTGATCCCGAACCTGGTGGAGACCGTCAAGGGGTACGCGTCGCACGAGCGCGACACCCTGGCCGCCGTGCTGGCCGCGCGCGGCGAGGCCAGCACGCACACCGCCGGCGACCCGGGGAGGGCCGAAGCCGAGAACGCGCTGAGTCAGGCTCTGGGTCGGCTCGTCGCGCTCGCCGAGGCGTACCCGCAGTTACGGGCGAGCGAGAACTTCGCGGCGTTGCAGGGCGACCTGGCCACCACCGAGGACAAGATCGCCTACTCCCGGCAGTTCCTGACGTACGCGGTACAGCAGTACAACACGGCGATCCAGAGCTTCCCCGCGAACCTGGTCGCCGGCCCGCTCGGCTTCCAGCGGCGCGAGCTGTTCGCCGCCACGGACTCCGACCGTGGCGTGATCGCGGTCGGTCTCTGAGCGGTGACGGACCTCCTCCTCGCCGGCGCCGCCGTCGGGCTCTGGCTCCTCGCGTACGGAGCCTGCCGGGTCGCCACCCGACCGGCGCCACCGGCGGCCCGACCGGCCACCATGGACCTCGGCTCGGAACCACCCGCCGTGGTGAGCATGCTGGTCAACGGCGGGTCGACGCGCGCGGGTGCGGCGGAGTCGATCCTTCTCGACCTCGCCGCAGCCGGCTACTACGAGCTGCGGCAGCCGGACGCCGACCCCTATCGCACCACCATCCATCTCGCCGGGGGCCGTCCGGACGACAGCGGCCTGCGGCCGTACGAGCGGCAGGTCCTGGCGCGGGTTCGTGGGCTCGCCGTCGACGGGGTGGTGCCGCTGACCGCGCTGGCCCTGCGCGACGAGGACGAGGCCAAGAACTGGAACAGCCAGCTGCGCGCCGCCGTGGTCGCCGACGCCCGGGCGGCCGGGCTGTCCCGGCGCCGGTTCGGGCAGACGATGATGACCGCGCTCTACGTCGGCGCGGCCGCGGTGGGCGTGGTCTGCGGCCTCGTGGCGGTGCACCGCACGCACCTGAGGTGGACGTTCCTGTTCTCCCTCACCGTCGCCCTGGTGCTCGCGGGCCTGGTGCAGCGCGTCGGCGAGCGAGCGACCCCGGCGGGGCTGGAAGCCACCTCCCGGTGGCTCGCGGTGGGCGCCTGGTTGCGCAGCCACGAGCAGTTCGCCGAGCTGCCACCCTCGGCGGTGGCGATCTGGGACCGTTACCTGGCGTACGGCGCCGCGCTGGGCGTGACCCGCCGCGCCAGTTACCTGCTCGGCCTCGACGTCGGCACCCAGCGCGACCTCTGGTCGTCCTACCGTGGCGGCTGGCACCGGATCCGGGTGCGCTATCCGCGCGGCCGGCCCGGGTACGGCAGCTCCACGCCCACCCTGCTCTGGCAGGCGGTGCTGGCGGTCGTGTCGGGACGACTGGTGCTGACCGTCACCGGCTACACCACCTGGTACTCGCTGCCGGCGTATCCGCTGCTCGCCGGCGGCGCCTACCTGCTGATCGGCGCGCTGGTGGACCGGGTGCGGTCGGTGACCGTCACCGGGCAGGTGCTGGCGCTGCGCCCGCACCAGCGGGACAGCCGCCACCTGGTCCACCTGGTGCTCGACGACGGGACCGCCGACCGGACCACCGCCTGGGCGACGCCCGGCGGCCGGGCCGACCGCTGCCGGCCGGGCGACGTCGTGACGATCACCGCCCGGCCGTGGAGCCGCCGGGTCGACACCCTCACCCGACGCTCGCCGGCACGCCCGGACACCGCGCGAACCGAGCCGCTGGTCACGGACGTCTTCGGCGAGGTACGTCAGGTGCCGGCCGGGCCGCTCCCGATCTCCGTCGAGGACGTCGCGCGGGTCGTCGGCCATCCCGTACGCGTGGTACGCGGGCCGCGGCGCGTCGACTTCCGCTCCGAGCGCGACGACAGCACCGTGCTGCGCGCCGCCTGGGCGGACGGTACGGCGGGACAGATCGCGTGGCGGGCCAACGCTCGTGGCGTCGCCACCCCGCTACCGGGCGTCGGCGACGAGGCGTACGCCAGCGGCAACAAGGTGGTGCTGCGCGTCGGCGACATCACGCTGGTGCTCACCGCGCTCGGCAGCGGGCGGCTCGGGACGCCGCACCTTCCGTGGCTGCTCACCAGATGTGCGCGCGAAGCCCTCACGGGTGCCTGACCCACCGCTGGGGTGGGCTGTCGGGCGGGCGGCTCAGGAGCCGAGCTGATCGAGCAGCTCGTCGGCCGCCGCGTACGGGTCGAGGCCACCCTCGGCCACCGAGGCGGCGAGCGTGCTCAGCTGCGTACCGTCGCGCAGCGAACCGATCTTGGCGCGGAGGGTGCCGAGCGCGATGGCCTCGATCTCGGCGGCGGCCCGCGCCTCCTGGCGGCGGCGCAGCTCGCCGTGCTCGACCAGCCAGCCCCGGTGCTTGTCGATGGCGGCGGCGATGTCGTCGATGCCCTCGCCCCGGGCCGCGACAGCCCGTACCACCTGCGGTCGCCACTGCCCCGGCCCGCGCTCACCGAGGGCGATCATGCCCTGGATGTCGCGGACTGTGGCGTCGACGCCGTCCCGGTCGGCCTTGTTGACCACGAACACGTCGGCGATCTCCAGGATGCCGGCCTTCACCGCCTGGATCGCGTCACCCATGCCGGGGGCGAGCAGCACGAGTGTGGTGTCGGCAAGCGAGGCGACCTCCACCTCGGCCTGCCCGACGCCGACGGTCTCCACCAGCACCACGTCACAGCCGGCGCCCTCCAGCACGCGGACCGCCTGCGGTGTCGCCGCCGCCAGCCCGCCGAGGTGCCCCCGGCTGGACATCGACCGGATGTAGACGCCCGGATCGGTGGCGTGATCCTGCATGCGCACCCGGTCGCCGAGGATCGCGCCGCCGGTGAACGGGCTGGACGGGTCGACCGCCAGCACGCCGACCCGGTGCCCACGTGCCCGCAGCGCGCGGACCAGCTCGTTGGTGGTGGTGGACTTGCCCACCCCCGGCGAGCCGGTGAGCCCGACGACCTGGGCCTGCCCGGCGTACGGCGCCAACGTGGCGGCGACTGCCGGCAGCAGTTCGTCGCCGTTCTCCACCAGCGTGATCAGCCGGGCCACCGCGCGGGGGTCACCCGCGCGGGCCCGTTCGACCAGCAGGGGTACGTCCCGGCTGCGGCGCACGGACGTGGTGGCCGCCGCCGGGACGCCCTCGATCGCATCGCTCACTGTGCAGCCGCTGCGCTTCCCGGCACGTGGATGATCAGCGCGTCGCCCTGGCCGCCACCGCCGCAGAGAGCCGCCGCGCCCGTGCCGCCGCCACGCCGCTTCAACTCGAGGGCGAGGGTGAGGACGAGACGAGCACCGGACATGCCGATCGGGTGACCCAGCGCGATCGCGCCGCCGTTGACGTTGACCTTGTCGGAGCTGACGCCCAGGTCGCGGGCGGACTGGATGCCGACCTGCGCGAACGCCTCGTTGATCTCGATGAGGTCCAGGTCCTCCACGCTCAGGCCGCCCTTCTTCAGGGCGTGGTTGATCGCGTTGGACGGCTGGGAGTGCAGGGAGTTGTCCGGGCCCGCCACGTTGCCGTGCGCACCGATCTCGGCCAGCCAGGTCAGGCCCAGCTCGTTGGCCTTGGCCTTGCTCATGACGACAACTGCCGCCGCGCCGTCGGAGATCGGCGAGGAGCTGCCGGCGGTGATGGTGCCGTCCTTGGTGAACGCGGGGCGCAGCTTGGCCAGCGACTCGGCGGTCGTGTCCGGGCGGATGCCCTCGTCGTCGCTGATCACCAGCGGGTCACCCTTGCGCTGCGGGATCAGCACCGGGGTGATCTCCTCGGCGAAGTGGCCGTTCTTCTGCGCGGCGGCGGCCCGCTGGTGACTGGCCGCGGCGAACGCGTCCTGCTCCTCGCGGGAGATGCCGTGCTTCGTGCCGAGACGCTCGGTCGACTCGCCCATCGAGCAGCAGTCCCAGGCGTCGCTGAGCCCGTCGTGCGCCATGTGGTCCTTGACCACCACGTCGCCGTACTTGTAGCCGGAGCGCTGGCCCATCAGCAGGTGCGGGGCGTTGGTCATCGACTCCATGCCGCCGGCCACCACGATGTCGAACTCGCCAGCCCGGATGAGCTGGTCGGCCAGGGCGATCGCGTCCAGCCCGGAGAGGCAGACCTTGTTGATCGTCAGCGCCGGAACCGACATCGGCACGCCGGCCTCGACGGCCGCCTGCCGGGCCGGGATCTGCCCGGCGCCCGCCTGGAGCACCTGGCCCATGATCACGTACTGGACCTGGTCCGGGCTGACCCCGGCCCGCTCCAGCGCTGCCTTGATGGCGATCCCGCCGAGCTTGGTGGCGGGAAGGTCCTTGAGGTTGCCCAGCAGCCGCCCCATCGGGGTCCGCGCGCCGCTGACGATCACCGAAGCCATGCCTGCCTCCGAGGGGGGTGCCGAGCTGTACGCCTTAACGATTGTTCGGCCAGACTAGCGCCATGGCTGAGAACTCCCCCGTCGAGCCCGGTGCGGACTACGTCACAGACATCGGGCTTCGCAAGATTGACCACGTCGGCATCGCCGTCGCCGACCTGGATGCCGCGATCGACTTCTACCAGCGGACCTTCGGGATGCGCTGCGTACACGTCGAGACCAACGCCGAGCAGGGCGTACGGGAAGCGATGCTGGCCGTCGGGCCCACCGCGGAGGGCGGCTGCGTGCAACTGCTGGCCCCACTCACCCCGGAGTCGACGATCGCGAAGTTCCTCGACCGCAACGGGCCGGGCGTGCAGCAGGTCGCGTACACGGTGGCGGACATCGACGTGGCCTGCGCGGCGCTGCGCGAGCGGGGGGTGCGACTGCTCTACGACGCCCCGCGCCGCGGCACCGCCGACAGCCGCATCAACTTCGTCCACCCCAAGGACGCCGGAGGCGTCCTGATCGAACTGGTCGAACCCGCCCCCACCCACTAACCCCACCCAGCCCGACCCCGCACGCACTCCCGGCCTCGCTCCCCGCGCCCGGCGCCCGCTCTCGCGCCCGGCCCCGCGCCCGCTCCCGGCCTCGCGCCCGCGCCCGGTGATCAAGAGGTTTGCGTCAATCCGTGCCCCGCAGGTGACGCAAACCTCTTGATCACCGGGGGTCGGGCGGGGGTCCGGGGGTCGGGCGGGGGTGAGGCATGGGGGTCGGCCGGGGGGCGGGCGTGGGGGTCGGCCGGGGGTTGGCGCGCACTTCTGTGCGTGGTTCGCGGGGTGGCCGGGCACCTTCACGCATCGGTCGATGCAGTTTTTCACAGAGGACTTCCCGCCCTAGCTACCGTTCAGTAACGTCCCGGCCCACAGGAGCCCGACCGGGGCCGGATGTGTCGAATGCCGACATGGTGGTCGTGCTCACCGGCGCCGACGATGGCAGCACCCGGGCCCGTGCGGGTGCGGGGACGAACCGGAGGTCACCGTGCAGGACATCCTCGAAGCGATCATGGCGGCGGAGGAATCGAACGACCCGGACCGCGAGCTGGCGGGTGTTGCCGGACTGCCCGTGCCGGAGAGTTACCGAGGCGTGGTCGTCCGCGCCGAGGAGTCCCGGATGTTCGACGGCATGGCCACCCGGGACAAGGACCCCCGCAAGGCGCTGCACGTGCAGGAGGTGCCGACGCCGGAGCTGGCGCCGGGCGAGGCGCTGATCGCGGTGATGGCCAGCGCGATCAACTACAACACCGTGTGGACCAGCATCTTCGAGCCGGTGTCCACCTTCAAGTTCCTCGAACGCTACGGCCGGGTCTCCGAGCTGACCCGCCGGCACGACCTGCCGTACCACGTGGTCGGCTCGGACGCGGCAGGCGTGGTGCTGCGTACCGGCCCGGGGGTGACCCGGTGGGCGGCCGGCGACGAGGTCGTCGCGCACTGCCTCTCGGTCGAGCTGGAGGACGCCGCCGGCCACGACGACACGATGCTCGACCCGCAGCAGCGGATCTGGGGCTTCGAGACCAACTTCGGCGGCCTGGCCGAGCTGGCCATCGTCAAGGCCAACCAGCTGATGCCCAAGCCGCGGCACCTGAGCTGGGAGGAGGCGGCCAGCCCGGGGCTGGTCAACTCCACCGCGTACCGGCAGCTCGTCTCGCACCACGGCGCCAACATGAAGCAGGGTGACGTGGTGCTGATCTGGGGCGCCTCCGGCGGCCTCGGCGGGTACGCCACCCAGATGGCCCTCAACGGCGGCGCGATCCCGGTCTGCGTCGTCTCCTCGCCGGAGAAGGCCGAGCTGTGCCGCCGGATGGGCGCGGACCTGGTCATCGACCGGGCAGCCGAGGGCTTCCGGTTCTGGAAGGACGAGGAGACCCAGGATCAGAGCGAGTGGCGGCGCTTCGGCGAGCGGATCCGTGAGCTGACCGGTGGCGAGGACCCGGACATCGTCTTCGAGCACCCGGGCCGGGAGACGTTCGGCGCGAGCGTCTACGTGGCCCGCCGTGGCGGCACCATCGTCACCTGCGCGTCCACGAGCGGGTTCCAGCACCAGTACGACAACCGCTACCTGTGGATGCACCTGAAGCGGATCGTGGGCAGCCACTTCGCCAACTACCACGAGGCGTGGCAGGCCAACCGTCTGGTCGCGCTCGGCAAGGTGCACCCGACGGTGTCGCGTACCTACCCGTTGGAGCAGACCGGTCAGGCCGCGTACGAGGTGCACCGCAACGCGCACCAGGGCAAGGTCGGGGTGCGCTGCCTCGCCCCGGCCGACGGGTTGGGCGTCCGTGACGGGGAGTTGCGGGCCCGGCACGAGGAAGCGATCAACCGGTTCCGGGGGCACTGAGCGGGCCACCGGCCGGACGGATGAGCGGCAGATGGCCAATGCGGTGATCGGCCATTGTTCTTCCAACCCCATTAGCCGGAACCCAACCGGATCGAACAAAGGGCCA
Source organism: Micromonospora sp. MH99 (assembly GCF_021442385.1). GTDB lineage: Bacteria > Actinomycetota > Actinomycetes > Mycobacteriales > Micromonosporaceae > Micromonospora. The sequence goes on along the minus strand of NZ_MUZA01000006.1, from coordinate 15,839 downwards.
CGGGTCGCACCCGTGGCCCTTTTTCGCGTCACGCTGCGTGGCGTCCGTCCCGCCCGGGACCTGCCAAGATCGCCGATTGGTCCGGCCTCGTCGGCCAGGTCAGTTGACCATGTAATGAGGACACGAAAGCTCCGTACCGCTCTTGCGAAGCACCCTGGGGCGTCTGCCAGTATGTCCCAATGCCCCAGCAGCAGTCCTCCCCTCTCGCGTTCTTCGATAACGCGAACTCGCAGCCAGATTTCACCGTTGGCCTGCGCGGATACAACACTCACCAGGTCGATGACTTCATCGGCCGGATGACCGCCGCGCTGACCCAGTCCGAGCAGGCCCGTGCCGAGGCTGAGCAGCGGATGAACGACGCCCAGCGTCGCCTCCGCCAGGCCGAGCAGCGCATGAGTGCGCTGGAGCAGAAGCTCACCGACACGAACAAGCAGCTCGAAGAGAACAGCCGGCCCACCCTCTCGGGGCTCGGCACCCGCGTCGAGCAGATCCTCCGGCTCGCCGAGGAGCAGGCCAACGACCACCGCAACGAGGCCAAGCGCGAGTCGGAGGGCATCCTCTCCGCCGCCCGCCTCGAGGCCCGGGAGATCACGGACAAGGCCCGCGCCGAGGCCGCCGCGATGAAGGCGAGCGCCGAGCGCGAGGCCGGCAACCTGCGCACCGCCGCCGAGCGTGAGGCCGCCGAGGTCCGGGTGCAGGCCCGCCGCGAGGCCGACACGCTGCGCGCCGACGCCGACCGCGAGACCAAGCAGCTGCGTACGGTGACCGCGCACGAGGTGGCCGAGCTGAAGTCGACTGTCGAGCGTGAGGTGGCCACCCTCCGGGCCACCGCCGAGCGGGAGATCACCCAGCAGCGGGCCAAGGCCGCCCGTGAGGCCGAGGAGAAGCGCGCCGAGGCCACCAAGCTGCTCACCGACGCGCGGGACAAGCGCGACAAGGACCTCCAGGCCCTGGAGCTGCAGCTGGCCGAGCGGCGCGAGAAGGCCGAGCGCGAGGAGTCCGAGCGGCACGCCGCCCAGGTCGCGCAGACCCAGAAGCTGGTGAGCGAGGCCGAGCAGCGTGCCCGGGCCGCGCAGGAGCGCGCCAAGGAGATCGAGCAGCGCGCCGAGGCCCGCCGGGTCGAGTCGGAGCGCCACGCCAACGAGACGATCGACAAGGCCAAGGCGCACTCCGAGAAGACGCTCAACGAGGCCAAGGCCGAGTCGCAGCGCCTGCTCACCGAGGCGCGCACCGAGGCCGAGCTGACCACGCAGGCCGCCCGCCGCGAGGTCGAGGACCTCACCCGGCAGAAGGACGCGGTCACCTCGCAGCTCGGTCAGATGCTCTCCGGGCTCGCCGGCATCGTGCCCGGCGTGCCGGCGGCGGCTGCCCCGGCGGCCAAGCCGGAGGCGAAGAAGACCGACGGCGGACAGGAGCGGGTGACCGCGGAGACCGCCGGCTGACCCGAGGCGTCAGGTTGGGGCATCGACGGCGCGAGGTGACACCGGGTGACCGGTGTGGCCTCGCGCCGTGTGCGTTTCCCAACCGTTGGTGTGGTGCCCTCGCCACGGAGTGAAGTAGGTCCCACAAGGGGCGTCCGTATCGCCCCAGCAGGGGGCGATGCGTGTGAGGATGGGGGCATGTCGCACGGCGAGGAACTGTTCGCTCTCGGCGGGGACGTGACCACGGAGCCCAGCTTCGAGTCCGCTCTGCGGGGGTACGAGAAGAAACAGGTTGACCGGTACGTCGCGCGTGCCGAGCACGAGATCGCGACCCTCGCCGCCGAACGGGAACAGGCCTATACACAGATCCACAAGCTCGCTGGCCAGGTCGAGGTTCTGCAACGGGATCTGACCCAGGTCCGCAAGCAGATGAACGTGGTGGACCGGGCCTCCTTCCGGCACCTGGGCCCCCGCGTCGAGTCGATCCTCACCCTCGCCGAGGAGCAGGCCGAGCAGATCCTGTCGGCGGCCAACGAGGAGATCGACGCCCGTCGCGCCACCGCCGAGCACATCATCGAGGAGGCCCGCGAGCAGGCCGCGCGGGCGTTGAAGGACTTCGAGATCGCGCTCGCCGCCCGACGCCAGGAGGAGGAGCGGCACAGCGCCTCCCGCCGCGCGGAGGCGGACGCGACCCTGCGGTCGGCCAAGGACGAGTCGGCGAAGCTGCGCAAGGCGGCGCAGGACGAGTTGGCCAAGGCCCAGCAGGAGGCCACCCAGCTGCGGGACACCGCCAAGGAGATCCACACCCGGGCGCAGCAGGAGGCCACCAAGCTGCGCGAGGCGGCCCGCGAGGCGCTGACCACCGCCCGGCAGGAGGCCGGCGAGCTGCGTGAGGCTGCCAAGGAGGTGCACGCCAAGGCCCAGCAGGAGGCCAAGCGGCTCACCGACACGGCGACCGAGGCGGGCCGGGCGACCCACGCCAAGGCACAGCAGGAGGCCAAGCAGATCATCGACGACGCGTCGATGGCCGGTCGGGCCACCCGCGCCAAGGCCCAGCAGGAGGCCGAGCGGCTCACCACGCAGGCGTCCGAGTCGGCCAAGCGCAGCCGGGCCGAGACCGAGGCGTACGTGCAGCGGATGCGCAGCGAGACCGAGGCGTACGTCCAGCAGTCCCGGGCGCAGACCCAGCAGGAGCTGGGCACCTGGCGGGCCGGCGTGGAGCAGGAGGTCAACTCGCGGCGCGAGGCGGCCGATCGCGAGCTGGCCCAGCGACGGTCCACCGCCGAGCAGGAGTTCGCCAAGCGACGCGACGAGCTGGACAAGCAGCACGAGTCCCGCCAGCAGGAGCTGGAGTCGGGTTGGGCCGCGCGCAGCGCCGAGCTGGAGACCGAGTACACGGCACGCCGCGACGAGCTGGAGACCGGTTACACGACCCGCCGCGACGAGCTGGAGACCGAGTACACGACCCGCAAGAACGAGATCGAGCAGGGCGCCGATGCGATCCGCCTGGCGGCCGAGCAGGACGCGTCGACCCTGCGCCAGCGCGCCGAGACGGAGGCGGCCGAGCTGTTGAGCCGCGCCGAGACCGAGGCGGGCGACAAGCGCCGCAAGGCCGACGAGCACGTCGCGGCCTCGCGCCGCCAGTTCGAGGAGTACGCGGCCACGACCCAGCAGCACCTGGCGACCACGCAGCAGCACCTTGCGGCGACGCAGCAGGAGGCCGCCGCGGGCCGGCAGCAGCTCGCCCAGGTGATGTTGGAGATCGCGCAGGCCCAGCAGCAGCTCGCCGACCTGCGGCAGGAGACCTGGAAGGCGCGGCAGGAGTCCGACGAGCTTGAGCGGCAGATGGCCGAGGTGCGCCTGCGCAGCACCACCGGCCCGATCGACGGCCCGACCGCACCCGCCACGGACGACAGCCCCGTCGCGACGGCCGTGACCGGGTCGGGTGACGACGACGCCGGGGCACCCGTCGCCGCCGGCACCGCGAACGGCCTCAAGCCCGAGCCCGACGACGCCCGGCAGCCGGCGAACGCCGCCGCGGGCGGCGAGTCCGGGCAGTCCACGACCCGTCCGGTGGCCGAGCCGGTGACCACTGTCGACGGTGGCGCGGCCAGCGCCGGGGTGGACGGCGAACCGACCGTGGCGGCCGTTCCGGGCGAGGGTGGCCGGGGCGCCAAGCCGACGAAGATCACCAGCACCGGCGAGAACGGCAAGCGTCCCAGCAAGCCGACCACCGACGAGCGCAGCGCCAAGCCCAGCAAGGTCACGATCGAAAAGGACTGACGGTACGCCCCCGAGCTTCGAGATCTTGGACAGTTTCCGTTAACAGCTAACGGAAACTGTCCAAGATCTGCGGGTGGACCGGGCGGTGCGGGGGCTGGTGGCGGATGACGGGCTCGTGGTGGACTGCGAGTGTGGGGTGGCTACGCTCCTGGCGTCCCACGGACTGACCCGGAGGTTCTGGTGCCGCAGCATGACCCGTCGGCCGACGACCCGGACGCCGCGCCCCCGCAAGCCGACGCCGACGACCCGGACGCCGCGCCCCCGCGAGCCGACGCCGCCGCACCCTCGCGAGCCGACGCCGCGACGACACCCACCGCGGCCGAGACGAGATTGACCGAGCCCGCAACGCCACCGGTCGCGACGCCGCCTCCCGTACCGGTGCCGGCACCGGGGATCGACCCGGAGGAGCCGCCGGCCGTGCCGTCGGGCAAGTTCGGCACGCCGGGTCGGCCCCTGCGACGCAGCAGCTTCCTGATCGGCTTCACGGGCGCGCTGGGCGTGCTGCTGGCGTACACCCTCTATCTGGGGATCCGCAATGCCGGCGGCATCCTCGTGCTGGTGGTGATCGCGCTCTTTCTCGCGGTGGGCCTCAACCCGGCGGTGGTGCGGCTGCGCGCCTGGGGCGTGCCCCACGGCCTGGCGGTGACGGTCGTGGCGTTGACAGTGGTGCTGCTGCTCTGCGGGGGCGTGGTGGCGCTGGTCCCGCCGATCGTGACGCAGTCCGGTCAGTTCATCGACCAGATCCCGAGCCTGCTCGACGAGTTGCGCCGCAATCCGACGGTCAATGACCTGGTGGAGCGGTACGACGTGGTGGAGCGGGTGCAGGGCGCGGCCAACGCGGAGACCATCGGCCGGGCGCTCGGCGGGGTGCTCGGCGGCGCCCAACTGATCTTCGGCACGGTGTTCCGGACGTTGACCGTGCTGGTGCTGACCATCTACTTCCTGGCCTACTTCAACCGGCTGCGCTCGCTGGGCTACTCGTTGGTGCCCCGGTCGCGGCGGGAGCGGGTGCAGCTGATCGGCGACGAGATCCTGGCGAAGGTCGGCGCGTACATGGTGGGCGCGTTGAGCATCGCCGTGCTGGCCGGCGCGACCACCTTCGTCTTCGCGCTGATCGTCGATCTGCCGTACCCGTTCGCGCTGGCCGTGGTCGTCGCGGTGACCGACCTGATCCCGCAGATCGGCGCGACCCTGGGCGCGGTGATCGTGAGCCTTGTCGGTTTCGCCGCCGACCTGCCCACCGGCATCGCCTGCGCGGTCTTCTTCCTGATCTACCAGCAGGTCGAGAACTACCTCATCTACCCGAAGGTGATGCGGCGATCGGTGGAGGTCAACGAGGTGGCCGCCCTGCTGGCCGCGCTGCTCGGGGTGGCGCTGCTGGGCGTGGTGGGCGCGCTGATCGCCATCCCCACGGTGGCCGCGCTGCAACTGATCCTGCGCGAGGTGGTGCTCCCCCGCCAGGAGCGGAGTTGACTGTCAGTCGGCCGGCCCGGGGACGGGCGTGTCCGCGAAGGCGGCCACGGTCCGGTCGGCGTACGCGCTGACGTCGCCGGCCTCCATCGGGCCGTCCCAGGTCGTCGGTAGCGGCACCTCGACGGCGGGGTTGACCCGCTTGACGATCTCGTCGAGCACCGTCTCGGCGTCGCCGACCCAGAGGTGCTTCGCGCCGGGCACCCCGACCACCTCGGCCTGCGGCACCGCGGCGAACCGCTCCCGCGCCTCGGCCGGGCGCAGGTAGTCGTCGAACTCCGGCACCAGCGCCACCAGCGGCCGACCCGAGTCGGCCCAGGTGGCCAGGTCCTCGGGGGCCGAGAAGCGCAGCGGCGGGGAGAGCAGGATCGCCCCGGCGACCGCCGGGTCGCAGCCGTACTTCAGGGCCAGGTCGGTGCCGAACGACCAGCCGACCAGCCAGATGTCGGGCAGCTCGGCGAACTCCGCGTACTCGATGGCGGCAGCCACGTCGTAGCGCTCGCCCACCGCGCCGTCGAAGGCCCCCTCGCTGGTGCCGCGCACACTGCTCGTGCCCCGGGTGTTGAACCGCAGCACGGCCAGGTCGGCCAGCGCGGGCAGCCGCCACGCCGCTTTGCGGAACACGTGGCTGTCCATCATCCCGCCGTGGGTGGGCAGCGGGTGCAGGCAGACGAGGGTGGCCACCGGGGGCCGGTCGGCCGGCAGGGCCAACTCGCCGACCAGCCGCAGACCGTCGGCGGTGTGCAGCTCGATGTCCTCCCGGCGGCCGGGCAGGATCGACGACGCGCGGATCGCTGTGCTCACCGGTCAAGTCTGTCGCGAACTCGCCGCCGCCGCCCGCCCAGGCACGAACAGGGTGATCCAGGTCGCTCGCTCAGTAGCGCGGCGTGCCCCGCCCGCGCTGCACCGCCGGGCCGCGCCGCTCCCGGGCACGCCAGCACCCGCTGTGCCAGTGCCGGCGGTCGGTCAGGTCACCCAGGCCGTCGGCGGGCCAGGCCACGAGGTGCGCCACCCCGGGTCGGATCTCCTGGTCACAGCCGGGGCAGCGGTACGTCTTGACCGACGCGCCCGCCCCGATGCCGCGTACCTGCCAGGCGCCGTCGGTCCACTGCTGCACCGAGGCGACACCCTGCCGGACGCGATCGGCGTCCAGGTTGGCGTTCTCGTCCCGACGAGGGCGGTTGCGACGGGGGCTCACAGTCACCAAGCGTACGGTCCGCCGCGCGGGAGGGCCCGGGGCGGTCACCAGGTCGTGGGCCGGTCCAGGTGCTCGGCCACCTGCGCCCCGCTCAGCACCGTGGTCGCGTCCGCCTCGGTGTACCCCTGCGCCGGCCAGCCGAAGTTGGCGGTCAGGTGGGCCTTGGGGAAGCCGAGCAGCTCAAGCTCCCCGCTCCGATCGACATGCGCTATTTTGCCGTTTATTTCGCGGTTTCCCGTGGTACGGCTTCCGGCGATGCCGACCGCGTACTGCAACTCGACCTGGATGCCTCCCGGGCTGCTCCCGGTGACCGTCAGCTGCACGCCGAACGCGGCCGGGAACGGCGCCACCGTCACCTCGCACCTCGTCACCTTCGCCCCCGCCGGCAGCGTCGTGAGCCGCAGTGGCCCACCGCAGCGGTGCGCCTGGTCGAGCCGCAACGCGCTGGCCGCCTCGAACAGATCCCGCTCGTCGTCGGCGATGGCGGTGGCCCGGGCGTACACCCCGGGGGCCGGTTGCCAGTGCCGCAACCAGACCGTGACGCCGTACGGCCCCGCAGCGTGCGACACCGACCCGTCGAAGACACCCTCGGTGATCAGCTCCGGTACCAACGCCGGCAGCCCCGGGGCGCGCATCGGCAGTGCCTCGCGGGACGCGGCCAGCTCCAGCGTGACCGTGTGGCCGTCGACGTCGAGCCGCGCCATCTCCACGCCCCTCTGCACGGACCAGGAGAGGTAGCGGAACCCGTCCGAGGCGAACCCGAAGTGCAGCAACTGCGGGTCGGCGCCGAGCAGATCCGGTCGGGCGGCCGCGCCCGGCACGTCGTCGGCGCGCGGGGGCACCACGGCCACCACGGCATCCGCCGGCAGACCGGGACCCGGCGGCACGTCCGGGCCGGAGTCGACCAGGCCCACCGGGTCCGTCACCACGCCCAGACCCAGGATCGCCACCACGCCGAGCGCGAGACCGGTGGCGGTACGCCGACGGCGTACCCGGCCCCGTCCCCGCACCACGGCGGCGGCCAGCAGCCGGTCGGTGTCCACGCTGCCCTCGGCGCGCTCGCGCAGCGTCTGGTTGATCCGCTCGTCGAGGTCGGTCACGGTCGGCTCCCGTTCGTCGTCGGGACGCCGCAACGCTCCCGGAGGTTGGCGAGGGCCCGCATCGCGTGGGTGCGGACGGTGACCGGCGAGCAGTCCAGGATCTGGGCGATCGTCGCATCGTCGAGGTCCTCGTAGTAGCGCAGCACCAGCACCGCCCGCTGACGGTCGGGCAGCGCGAGGATCAGCCGCCACATCTCGTCCCGGTCGGCCGCCTCGCCGCCGACGTCGCCACGGTGCGGTCGGTCGCCGACGGCGTCGATGACCACTTCCCGGTTCGACCGACGTCGCCACCAGGAGTTGTTGGCGTTGACGAGCATCCGGCGCACGTACACGTCGGGCCGGTCGGCGCGGGAGATCCGACGCCAGTGCACGTACGCCTGGGACAGCACCTCCTGGGTGAGGTCCTCGGCCCGGTGCTCGTCACCGGTGAGCAGTCGGGCCAGCCGGACCAGGGCCGGGCCGCGGCTGCCGACGTACTCCTCGAAGGTCACATCCTGTAGACGCGGCCGGGGCCCTCCGGCGTTGACGCGCTCAGCGGTGCGAGTGGTCGCGGAAGCCGCGGCGGGTCTTGCGGCCCAGATAGCCGGCGGTGACCAGGTGCTCCAGCAGCGGCGCGGGCGCGAAGCCCGGCTCGCGCAGTTCCAGGTACAGCTCCCGCTGGATGGCCAGCGAGACGTCCAGCCCCACCACGTCGAGCAGCTCGAACGGGCCCATCGGGTAGCCGCAGCCCAGCTTCATGGCGTGGTCGATGTCGTCGGCGGTGGAGTAGCTGGCCTCCAGCATCTTCACCGCGTCGTTCAGGTACGGGAAGAGCAGCGCGTTGACGATGAACCCGGACCGGTCGCCGCAGACCACGCCGGTCTTGCCCAGCGCGGCGCAGACGGCCCGTGCGGTGGCGGTGGCCTCCGGGGAGGTACGGATGGTCTGGACGACCTCGACCAGCGGCATGACCGGCGCCGGGTTGAAGAAGTGCAGGCCCACCACGTCGGCCGGCCGCTGGGTGGCCATCGCCACGTCGATCACCGGCAGGGACGAGGTGGTGGTGGCCAGCACCACGCCCGGCTTGCAGATCTCGTCCAGGCTGGCGAAGAGCGCCTTCTTCACGCTCAGCTCCTCGACGACCGCCTCGACCACCAGGTCGACGTCGGCGAGGTGGTCGAGCGTGGCCGACCAGCTGATCCGGCCGAGCGCGGCGTCCCGGTCGGTCTCGGTGAGCTTGCCTCGCACCACGCCCTTGTTCAGCGAGGTCTTCACCGCCTCGCAGACCGCCGCGGACTTCTCCGCGCCCCGGGTCACCGAGACGACCTCGTAGCCGGCCTTCGCGAACACCTCGATGATCCCGGTGGCCATGGTCCCGGAGCCCACGACGCCGACCTTCGTGATGGCCCGCGCGCCGTCGGCGAGCGCGGCGTCCGTCGCCGGCGGCGTCGCCTCGTCGGGTACGACGACCGGGGAGCCCGGCCGCTGGTAGGTGTAGAAACCCCGGCCGGACTTCCGGCCGAGCAGCCCCGCCGTCACCATCTGCTTGAGCAGCGGCACGGGGGCGTGCCGGCGGTCCCGCCCGCCGCGCCGGTACATCGTGTCCAGGATCTCGTACGCGGTGTCCAGGCCGATCAGGTCCATCAGCGCCAGCGGGCCCATCGGCAGGCCGCAGCCGAGCTTCATGGCCGCGTCGATGTCCTCCCGGGTCGCGTAGTGCGCCTCGAACATGCCGACGGCGTGGTTGAGGTAGCCGAAGAGCAGCGCGTTGGCGATGAAACCGGCCCGGTCGTTGATGGTGACGTCGACCTTGCCCAGCCGGGCGCACAGCGCCTCGACGTCGGCGACCACCTCGGGTGCGGTGACGACGGTGCGGACAACCTCGACCAGCTTCATCACCGGTGCCGGGTTGAAGAAGTGGATGCCGATCACCTGGATGGGCCGGGTGGTGGCGACCGAGATCTCGGTGACGCTCAACGACGAGGTGTTGGTGGCGAGGATGGTGTCCGGCCGGCAGACCCGGTCCAGCTCCGCGAAGATCCGCTGCTTGAGGTCCAGGTGCTCGGGCACGGCCTCGATCACCAGGTCCACGGAGTGCAGGGCGTCCAGCCCCACCGCAAAGTGCACCCGCTCGTGCAGCGCGTCCCGGTCCGCCTCGGCGAGCTTGCCCTTGGCCACGGCGCGATCGGTGGAGCCGGTGAGAGTGGCCCGGCCGCGCTCCAGCGCCGCCTCGGAGATCTCGACCGCGAGCACGTCGATGCCGTTGCGGGCGAAGACCTCGACGATGCCGGCACCCATGGTGCCCAGCCCCACCACACCCACGGTGCTGAACTCGCGCGCCACGAACGGCCTCCCCAGACACTCCGCACGGCCACTGAACGGCCGCTAAGGTTATGCGCGCGAGTCTGCCACGTGACGCTCGGTTGTCGAGACGCCGTGGGATATTTCACCCACGGCGCCAGGGGCCCTCAGACGGCCGGCACGCCGGTCAGCGCGAGCAGTTCCGCGACGAACTCCGCCGGGTGTTCCAGGTGCGGGCTGTGCCCGCAACCGGGCAACACCACCTCGCGGTACGCGCCGCCGGCCGCCGCGTACCGCTGGAGCACCGCTCGGGTCTGGCCGATCATCGGCTGCGGCGGGCAGGACTCCTCACCCGGCCAGCCGGGCACGACACCCAGCGAACCCAGGTACGCCAGGTCGAACAGCGACGTGTCCGAGACGATCACGTCGGCGTCCCCGCGTACCCAGGTGACCGGCGGTTTGGGTGCGACGGCCACCAGCTCGTCGGCGAGCCGGAACCAGGTCGGGGCGAGCGCGTTGAGCACGCCGCGCTCCCCCGGCGCGGTACCAGGCCAGTTCGCCGACGGCACCGCCGTACCGGGGTAGTTGTCGTCGCCGGTCGCCGTGGACAGGACGCTGTCCAGCAGCAGTTCCTCGTCGGTGCCCAGCACGGCCGGATCGGCCACGTAGGTGGCCCGCAGCACCGCGCGCGGGCTGGCCGGCGCGTCGGCGCCGCGATCACCTGCGGCGAGCCGCGCGACGAAGTCGGCGTTTGCCGTCCCGGCACCGGTGCCGGCGAAGTCGGGGGTGGTAGGCGTGCCGGTCAGGTCGCGGGTTCCACCGAAGCCGTACGGCGACACCGGCGCGGCCAGCAGCAGCGCGCCCACCCGGTGCGGATGGTCGACCAGCAACCGCATCGCCACTCCCCCGCCCAGGGAGTGCCCGACCACCACGGGCCGGCCGCCGCCGTGACCGGTGGCGCTGCCGCTCGCGCTGGCGAAGAGCGTCGGGTCGTCCAGCAGGGCGGCGATGTCGTCGGCGAAGTCCCGCAGGCCCCGCGTGGCGTCCACGGGGGCGGTCGCCGAGTCGCCGTACCCCCGTAGGTCGGGAGCGACGACCCGCAGCGTCGGTGGCAGCCGCCGGAGCAACGGCTCCCAGAACAGCGAGGACGAGCAGTTGCCGTGGATCAGCAGCACCGGAGTGCCGTCCGGCGGGCCGGCCACCCGTACCGCCTGGGTGGTGCCGTTCGCCGTCACGACCCGCTGCTCGCTCTGCATCCGCGGCATGTTGCCAGGCCGTTCTCCGCCGGTCCAGGTGCGGGACAGCCATCCCGCGGCACCGCCGGAGTGTGGCGCACCACCAGTCGTGGCCCCGGCCGCCCACACACCGGCGGGCGGCCGTCGCCGTGGGTCAGCGGCGGGCGCTGGGCGGCGTGGCCAACGGCAGGGGCAGGGTCGGTCGGATGTCCCGCCGGGACACCCCGAAGCTGAGCCCGACCGGATCCGTGTGGGCGACCCCCGGGTCGAACAGGCGCAACTCGGTGCGGCCGAGCCGGATCACGTCGCCGTCGGCGAGTCGTTCCACCTCGGTGATCCGGCGGTCGTTGAGCCAGGTGCCGTTGGTCGAGCCCAGATCACGCAGCGACGCGCCCTCCGGGGCCAGCCACACCTCGGCGTGCCGGCGGCTCAGGTGCGGGTCGTTGATGACCACGTGGCCGGTCGGCGCCCGACCGATCACCTGCGGCTCGGCCCGAAGGCGAAAGCTCGCTCCGCGCATCGGCCCACCAGCGACCGTCAACAACGGCAGCAGTTCCGGATGTTCCTCCATGGACAGTCAGCCCTCCACCCCACACCGTTACTCCGCGCGTCAGCCTGCCATCAGACGGTAATCGTCAATACCGACCAGCCGGTCAGCTCCTCGTCACCTCCCGGCCACCCACCGTTCGACGGTTCGGGCGGCCAGCTTCCGGCACCCGACCCCTGACCTGCACTGATCAACGAGTGGACGGCCCGGGGCGACTTCCGTCCCCTCGATCCGAATTCGTGCCCTACCGGTGAGTAATCTTCGGGTCTAGACTTCCGCCATGACGGCTGTGCATGCCCCCGGCACCCCTCTCATCGAGGCGGACGAGCTCGTCTCCACCAGTCCGGCCACCGGCGCCGAGGCGGGTCGCCTCCCGGTCGCCACCGACGCCGACGTACGCCAGGCCGTCGATGAGGCCCGCGCCGCCAGCGAGTGGTGGGCCGGCCTGGGCTTCAGCGGCCGCCGGCAACGGCTGCTGCGCTGGCGCGCACTGCTCGCCCAGCGGATCGAGCAGCTCGCCGAGCTGGTGCACGTCGAGGGCGGCAAGCCGGTCCCCGACGCCATCGTCGAGATCGTCACCGCGATCGAGCACGTCGACTGGGCAGCGCGCAACGCCCAGCGGGTGCTCGGCCCCCGCCGGGTCCGGTCGCGGCTCATCCTCGCCGAGTTCTCCGGGCACCTGGAATACCAGCCGTTCGGCGTGATTGGTGTGATCGGCCCGTGGAACTATCCGGTCTTCACCCCGATCGGCTCCGCCGCGTACGCCCTGGCCGCCGGCAACGCCGTCGTGCTCAAGCCCAGCGAGTACACGCCCGCCGTCGGCCAGTGGCTGGTGGACACCTTCGCCGAGGTGGTGCCCGAGCAGCCGGTGTTCACCGCCGTGCACGGCCTCGGTGACGTGGGCGCGGCGCTGTGCCGCTCCGGGGTCGACAAGGTGGCCTTCACCGGCTCCACGGCGACCGCCCGCAAGGTGATGGCGGCCTGCGCCGAGACGCTGACCCCCGTGCTGATCGAGGGCGGCGGCAAGGACGCCATGATCGTCGACAGCGACGCCAACCTGGACGCCGCCGCCGAGGCGTGCGTCTGGGGCGCCATGACCAACGCCGGCCAGACCTGCATCGGTATCGAGCGGGTCTACGCCGTCGATGAGGTCTTCGACGCCTTCGTCGACAAGGTCGTCGCCCGCGCCGGCCGGCTGACCGTGGGCCCGGAGGGCAGCGACATCGGCCCGATCACCATGCCCGGCCAGATCGAGGTGATCCGCCGGCACATCGACGCCGCGGTCAGCTCCGGCGGTCGCGCCGTGCTCGGCGGCCCGGATGCGGTGCGACCTCCGTACGTGCACCCGACCGTGCTGGTGGACGTTCCGGAGGAGTCGGCCGCCGTCCGCGAGGAGACCTTCGGCCCGACACTGACCATCAGCCGGGTCCGCGACGCCGACGAGGCCGTCGCCCGCGCCAACGCCCTGTCGTACGGTCTCGGGGGTTCGGTCTTCGGCCGGCGGCGTGCGGTGGCCATCGCGCGGCGCCTGCGCTCGGGGATGGCTTCGATCAACTCCACCCTGACCTTCGCCGGGATGTCCACGCTGCCGTTCGGCGGAGTCGGTGACTCCGGCTTCGGGCGGATCCACGGCGAGGACGGCCTGCGCGAATTCGGCCGCGCCAAGGCCATCACCCGGCGTCGGGCACGATCGCTGCTGCCGTCGATGACCTTCGAACGCACCCCGACCGACGTGGCACGTCTCATCAAGGCCATCAAGGTGATGTACGGCAGATGAGTGTCGGATAACCGATCTCGACGCTGATCGGCGTATCCACATGTTTATTGGTTGTGCCCGCGGCGGTACATTGCGTTAAATGGGCCACAATCGATTGCGCCACCGCCTTGTCGACAGTGACCAGTCGTGGAGCGCCCGGCAGCGGCGTCGTCGTTCGGACTGGCTGGCGCGCACCTTCCCCGACATCGGCGACATGCACGTCGTCGACCTCGGCGGCCGGCTCGGCACCTGGCACCGCGCCACCGTCCGACCGGCCCGGGTCACAGTGGTCAACCTGGAACAGCCGCCCGCCGCGGTGCCGGAATGGGCCCACGTCGAACAGGCCGACGCCTGCGACCTGCCACCCCACGTCGCCAACGGCGCATACGACCTGGTCTTCTCCAACTCGGTGCTGGAGCACGTCGGCGGGCACGAACGCCGGCTGCGGTTCGCCGCCGCGGCCCGGTCACTTGCCGATCGCCACTGGGTGCAGACGCCCTACCGCTATTTCCCCATCGAGCCGCACTGGATCGCGCCGGGCATGCAGTTCCTGCCGATCCGACTGCGCACCGCGCTCGCCCGCCGCTGGCCCCTCGGGCACAAACCGACCCGCAGCCACGAAGCCGCGATTCACCAGGTGCTCTGGACCGAACTGCTGGACCGCTCGCAGATGCGCCACTACTTCCCCGACTCGCGGATGCTCGTCGAGCGGGTGGCCGGCCTGCCGAAGTCGCTGATCGCCGTCAAGACCGGGGCGTGAACGGTCAGAAGAGGGTCAGCTCGTCCTTCTCGATGCCGCGCAGCCGGTCGTAGTTGACGACCACGCACCGGATGCCCCGGTCGGCGGCGAGCACCCGGGCCTGCGGCTTGATCTCCTGGGCGGCGAAGACCCCGGTGACCGGGCTGAGCAGCGGGTCACGGTTCATCAGTTCGAGGTAGCGGGTCAACTGCTCCACCCCGTCGATCTCGCCACGCCGCTTGATCTCGACGGCGACGGCGCCGGAGTTGGCGTCCCGGCACAGCAGATCCACCGGGCCGATCGCCGTCATGTACTCACGGCGCACCAGCGTGTACCCCTCACCGAGCACACCCGGGTTGGCCGCCAGCAACTCCTGAAGGTGCGCCTCGACGCCGTCCTTGCGCAGGCCGGGATCCACACCCAGCTCGTACGAGGTGTCCTGGAAGACCTCCTCCAGGGTGATCCGCAGCTCCTCGCCGGCCTTGTTGACCACCCGCCACACGCCGGGGGCCTCCTCCAGCCGACACGGCGGGCTCATCCAGTTCAGCGGCTTGTACGCACGATCGTCGGCATGGATGGACACCGACCCGTCCGCCTTCACCATCAACAGCCGGGTGGCCAGCGGCAGGTGAGCCGAGAGCCGTCCGACGTAGTCCACCGAGCACTTCGCAATGACCAACCGCACCCGACGAGGGTAGCCGAGCACCCGGCGACCACCACCGAGCGGCACTGGCGCGTCGGTGCGATGCTGAGACGGTGTTCGAAGTCCTCACCGGCACCGGCCTCGCCGCCTCAGCGGGGCTGAACGCCTACATACCCCTGCTCATCCTCGGCCTACTCGGTCGTTACACCAACCTGATCGACCTGCCCAGCGGTTGGACGTGGCTCGGCAACGGCTGGGTCATCGTCATCCTGGCCGTCCTGCTCGCCGTCGAGATGGTGGCGGACAAGGTGCCGGTGGTCGACCACATCAACGACGTGGTGCAGACAGTCGTCCGACCCACCGCCGGCGGCCTCGCCTTCGGGGCCGGTTCGTCCTCGGAGACCGTGACCGTCAGCGACCCGGGGAGTTTCTTCACCTCCCACCAGTGGGTGCCGGTGGCCACCGGCGTCCTGCTCGCCTTCGGCGTGCACCTGCTCAAGTCCGCCGCGCGGCCAGTCGTGAACGCGACCACCGCCGGGTTCGGCGCACCGGTCGCCAGCACCGCCGAGGACGCGACAAGCGTGGTCGTCTCGCTGATCGCGATCATCCTGCCGGTGCTGGTGCTCGCCTTCCTGGTGGGCCTGGTCGTCTTCATCTACTGGTTCTTCCGTCGACGATCCGAACGCCGTCGCGAACGCGAGGCGGCCCGCGCCGCCGGCTTCCGCGTCTGACCGGGGGCCTTCCTCGCGGCGAGCACCGGCTTCGCGGCGCTGGCGCCTTCAGATCTTGGACAGTTTCCGTCAGCTGGTGACGGAAACTGTCCAAGATCTCTCTCGGGCACGACGATGGCCGGCACCCCGGTTTCGGGGTGCCGGCCGGGTATGCCGATGGCCGGCGCCCGTTGTCGGGTGCCGGCCATCGGTCGGTTCGGGGTCAGCTGTTCCAGTGCTGGGCGACCAGGTCGGTGGCCTGCTGCTCCCACTGGGCGTACGCGTCCGGGTAGGCCGAGACCTGCACGGTCTGCGCGGCGTCGGTCAGCGGCACGTCCTGCCAGCCGTCAACCTGGCGCAGGCCCTTGAGGAACGCGGTGGTGGAGTACTCCGGGTTGGTGATCTGCTCCGGCGTGCCCCAACCACTGGTCGGGCGCTGCTGGAACAGGCCCAGCGA
>NZ_MUZA01000059.1 GCF_021442385.1 Micromonospora sp. MH99 | reverse complement strand
TACCGCGACAACGGCACCACCGTCACCATCGCCGACTCCGCCGACCCCAACACCGCCTCCTACCAGGTCACCGTCGACCACCTCGCCGACTGGATCGCCACCCGCGGCTACGCCACCAGCTGACCGTCACACCAACGCACCAACCGACAAGGGCCGGACCCCGATCGTGGGGTCCGGCCCTTGCCACATATCCGACAAGGGCCGGACCCCACCACAGGGGTCCGGCCCTTGTCGCATGTCCAGGTCAGTCGGCCGCGAGGACGGCCAGGATCTGCTCGCCGTACTTGGCGAGCTTGTTCTCGCCGACCCCGCTGACCCGGGACAGCTCGGCCAGCGAGGTGGGCGCGTCGCCCGCGATCTGCCGGAGGGTGGCGTCGTGGAAGATGACGTACGCCGGGACGCCCTGCTCCTTGGCGGTGGCCGCCCGCCAGGCGCGCAGCCGCTCGAAGACCGACGCGGCCGCCGGGGTGAGCTCGGCGACGACGGTGGCCGCGCCGCGCGGCTTCGACGACCGGCTCGACACCGGCCGCTCCGGCTCGCGGCGCATCGTGACGGTGCGGCGGCGGCCCAGGACGTCGGCGCTGGCCTCGGTCAGGGCGAGGGTGCCGTAGTCGCCCTCCACGGCGAGCAGCCCCTCGGCGAGGAGTTGCCGGACCACGCCCCGCCACTCGGCCTCGCTCAACTCCGTGCCGATGCCGAAGACGGTCAGCGCGTCGTGACCGTACTGGCTGATCTTGTCGGTCTGCTTGCCGAGCAGGATGTCGATGCAGTGCCCGGCGCCGAACCGCTGGTTGCGTTCGCGGTCGAGGCGGAAGATGGCGGAGAGCAGCTTCTGGGCGGCGACGGTGCCGTCCCACGACTCCGGTGGGTTGAGGCAGGTGTCGCAGTTGCCGCAGGCCGTCGGGGTGGTCTCGCCGAAGTACTCGAGCAGCTGCACCCGTCGGCAGCGGACCGTCTCGCAGAGCGCGAGCATCGCGTCCAGGTGTGCGGCGAGGTTGCGCCGGTGCGCGAGGTCGCCGTCGGACGTCTCGATCATCTTGCGCTGCTGGACCACGTCCTGGAGGCCGTACGCCAGCCAGGCGGTGGACGGCAGTCCGTCGCGGCCCGCGCGGCCGGTCTCCTGGTAGTAGCCCTCGACGGACTTGGGCAGATCGAGGTGGGCGACGAAGCGTACGTCCGGCTTGTCGATGCCCATCCCGAAGGCGATGGTGGCCACCATGACCAGGCCGTCCTCGCGCAGGAAGCGTTGCTGGTTGGCCGCGCGGGTGGCCGCGTCCAGACCGGCGTGGTACGGCAGGGCGGCGACCCCGTTGGCGACGAGGAACTCTGCGGTCTTGTCCACCGAGGCGCGGGACAGGCAGTAGACGATCCCGGCGTCGCCGGGGTGCTCGTCGCGCAGCAGGGCCAGCAGCTGCTTGCGGGGTTCCCGCTTGGGCACGATCCGGTACTGGATGTTGGGGCGGTCGAAGCTGGCCACGAAGTGCCGGGCGTCGTCGAGCCCCAGTCGGGTCGCGATCTCGCGGCGGGTGGCGCTCGTCGCGGTGGCGGTCAGCGCGATCCGGGGGACCTGCGGCCAGCGTTCGTGCAGCATCGACAGCGCGAGGTAGTCGGGCCGGAAGTCGTGCCCCCACTGGGACACGCAGTGCGCCTCGTCGATCGCGAACAGGGAGATCCGCCCCCGGTCGAGCAGGGCGAGGGTGGACCGGACGCCGAGCGCCTCCGGGGCCAGATAGAGCAGGTCCAGCTCGCCGGCGACGAACGCGGCCTCCACCCGCCGCCGGGCGTCCAGGGTCTGGGTGGAGTTGAGGAAGCCGGCGCGGACACCTACCGCGGTGAGCGCGTCCACCTGGTCCTGCATGAGCGCGATCAGCGGGGAGATGACGACCGCGACACCATCGCGGACCAGGGCCGGGATCTGGTAGCACAGCGACTTGCCGCCACCGGTGGGCATCAGCACCAGCGCGTCGCCACCGGCGACGACATGGTCGATGACCTGCTGCTGGAAACCGCGGAAGGCGTCGTAGCCGAACACCCGGCGCAGCGCGTCCAGCGCGGCCTCGGCTCGCACGTCGGTGGGGGAAGCCATCCGCGGAGTCTACGAGCCGACCCCGACACCACTCGCTCGGCGCACCCGGGCACACCGGACGGGCGAGCGGTCAGCTGGACCGGTCGGCCGGGCCGCTCGGCGGGGCGAAGCGGCCCCAACCCCGTACGTTGCTCGGCGGAGACCTCCGGAATGTCGGCCCTGACCTGCGGCGATCGCGCGAAGCGCACAGATGGCTACTGACAGCCGCCAAGGGTGCGGCCTGTCGGGAGGGCGACCCGCGCTACCCGGGAGCGGACGCGCCCGACCCGGCGTCGGCCGGCGGGATAGAGTCGCTGATTGACCAATCGCGGCCGATGGCGGCCGCGGCGCCACGGCTTGGGGGTACGGGTGAGCGAGGCGCACACAGCCGGTGACGGGCAGCCGGCGGCCGAGTCGGAGACCACTCTGGTGGTGGTCACCGGGTTGTCCGGTGGCGGTCGCAGCACCGTCGCGCGGGCGTTGGAGAACGTCGGCTACTACGTCGTGGACAATCTGCCGCAGGCGCTCATGCTCGACATGGCCGAGCTGGCGTTCAAGGCCGGCGGCGCGGCCCGGCGTACGGCGATGGTCCTGGACGTCCGTTCGCGGGCCTTCTCCACCGACCTGGCCGGGGCGATCCGCGAACTCAAGGAGCGGGGCTTCTCGCCCCGGGTGGTGTTCGTCGACGCCGACGACGAGGTGCTGATCCGGCGCTTCGAGAGCGTCCGGCGTTCGCACCCGTTGCAGGGCGACGGGCGGCTGGCCGACGGCATCGCCGTGGAGCGCGGGCTGTTGGAGGAGGCCCGCGACCAGGCCGACGTGATCATCGACACCAGCCACCTGAACGTCAACCAGCTGCGTCGGCGCATCGAGGAGCTGTTCGGCGGCGAGGACGCCCGCCGGCTGCGGGTCACCGTGCTGTCGTTCGGCTTCAAGTACGGACTGCCGCCGGACGCCGACTTCGTGCTGGACGCCCGGTTCCTGCCCAACCCGTACTGGGTGCCGGAGCTGCGCGAGCACACCGGTCGGGAGGAGGCGGTCAGCGCGTACGTGCTGGGCCAGGAGGGCGCGGACGCCTTCGTCGCCTCGTACGCCGACCTGGTCAACGCCACCACCACCGGGTTCGAGCGGGAGGGCAAGCGGTACCTGACCGTCGCCGTGGGCTGCACCGGCGGCAAACACCGCAGCGTGGCCATCGCCGAGGAGCTGGCCGGTCGGCTGCGCCAGTCGGGGCTGGCCGCCAACGCGCAGCACCGCGACCTGGGGCGGGAATGACGGCGCGTCGGGTGGTCGCCTTCGGCGGAGGGCACGGGCTGTCCGCGTCGCTGCGTGCGCTGCGCCACTGCGCCCCCGAACTCGACCTGGACATCACCGCGGTGGTCACGGTCGGCGACGACGGCGGTTCCAGCGGCCGGCTGCGCGCCGAACGGGGCGGCCTGCCCCCGGGTGACCTGCGCCAGGCGCTGGTGGCCCTGGCCGGTGACCACCCGGCCACCCGACGCAGCGCCGGTCTGTTCCAGCACCGCTTCGCCGCCGTGCCGGCTGTCGGCGTACCCCCGCGGGACGGGACCGACGCGGACCTGACGGCGGCGGGCGGCCCGGAGTCGCGCGGCGCGGAACCGGCGGCGCGCTCCGACGGCCTGGCCGGGCACGCGGTGGGCAACCTGGTGCTCTGCGGCCTCATGGAGCTGCTCGGCGACCCGGTGGCGGCGCTGGAACACGCCGGGGCGATGCTCGGCACGGTCGGGCGGGTCCTGCCGATGTCGCGCCAGCCGGTAGGCATCGAGGCGCGGGTGCGCGGCGCCGACCCGAGCGCCCCCGACGAGGTGCGGACCGTACGCGGTCAGCACCAGGTGGCGGTCACCACCGGGCGGGTCGAGTCGCTGCGTCTCACCCCGGCCGCCCCGGCGGCCTGCGCCGAGGCCCTGGCGGCGATCGGCGCGGCGGACTGGTTGATCTTCGGGCCGGGCAGCTGGTACACGAGTGTTCTTCCGCACCTGCTGGTGCCGCAGCTGGCCGACGCGATCGTGTCCAGCTCGGCCCGGCGGCTCGTCACGCTGAACCTGGCCGCGGAGAAGGAGACCCTCGGCCTCTCGGTCGCCGATCATCTGGCGGCGTTGCGCTGGTACCTGCCCGAACTCAAGGTCGATCTCGTGCTCGCGGACGCCAAGGCGGTGGGTGACCCTGAACCGGTCGAACGTGCGGCAGAATCGCTGGGTGCCCGCCTGGTCCTCGCCCCCGTCGCCGTCACCGACGGCACTCCCCGCCATGATCCGGCTGCCCTGGGCGCCGCGCTGGTGCCTGTCCTGGGCGCCGATCGTTAGACACGTACGTAATCTCCGGCGACACGCCGGAACAGGTCCGTGAGGGGACGCACAATGGCGATGACGGCTGCGGTCAAGGACGAGCTGAGTCGGGTCGACGTGCCCAAGCCCTGCTGTCGGCGGGCGGAGATGGCGGCGCTGCTGCGCTTCGCCGGCGGGCTGCACATCGTCTCCGGCCGTGTGGTGGTGGAGGCTGAGCTGGACACCGGCGCGGTGGCGCGTCGGCTGCGCCGGGAGATCGCGGAGGTCTACGGCTACCCCAGCGAGATCCACGTGCTGGCGTCCGGTGGGCTGCGCAAGGGCAGCCACTTCATAGTCCGCGTGGTCAAGGACGGTGAGGCGCTCGCGCGGCAGACCGGCCTGCTGGACGTGCGCGGTCGGCCGGTGCGCGGGCTGCCCCCGCACGTGGTGGCGGCAAACGTCTGCTGCGCGGTCTCGGCGTGGCGGGGAGCGTTCATGGCGCACGGCTCGCTCACCGAGCCCGGCCGCTCCAGCGCGCTGGAGATCACCTGCCCGGGGCCGGAGTCGGCGCTGGCGCTGGTCGGCGCGGCCCGGCGGATCGGCATCACCGCGAAGAACCGCGAGGTGCGCGGGGTGGACCGGGTGGTGGTCAAGGACGGCGACGCCATCGCCGCGCTGCTCACCCGCATCGGCGCGCACTCCAGCGTGCTGGCCTGGGAGGAGCGACGGGTCCGCCGCGAGGTGCGGGCCACCGCCAACCGGCTGGCCAACTTCGACGACGCCAACCTGCGCCGCTCGGCGCGTGCCGCCGTCGCCGCCGCGGCCCGGGTGACCCGGGCGCTGGAGATCCTTGCCGACGAGGCGCCCAACCACCTCACCGACGCGGGGAGGCTGCGCCTGGAGCACCGGCAGGCGTCGCTGGAGGAGCTGGGCGCGTTGGCCGAACCTCCGCTGACCAAGGACGCCATCGCCGGACGGATCCGCCGTCTGCTGGCGCTGGCCGACAAGCGGGCCCGGGACCTCGGCATCCCGGATACCGAAGCGGCCGTCACACCCGACATGCTCGTGGTCTGATAGGACGGTGGGGCCGTACGGTGCGCCGGGACCACGCCCCGGCGCGGCGTGCTCTCACGCGCTCGGATAAGGTCGCTGAGTACGGCAAGGGGGCCGACACAGGCACTCCTCGTCGTGCTTACCGCCTCGGGCGGTCAGGTCCTCAGACCGCGGCGGGGTGCCGAGACGAACCGTCAACGGCCGGCTCCAACGGTCGGCGCACACCACTCCGCCGGCCCGTTGTCTGAAGCCGGCAGACCAGAACGCGAGGAGATGGGACCTGTGACCATCCGGGTTGGCATCAACGGCTTCGGCCGAATCGGCCGTAACTTCTTCCGGGCAGTGCTGGCGTCCGACGCCGACATCGAGGTCGTGGCGGTGAACGACCTTACCGACAACGCCACGCTCGCCCACCTGCTCAAGTACGACAGCATCCTCGGCCGCCTGCCGTACGAGGTCAAGGCCACCGCCGACGAGATCACCGTCGGTGGCAAGACCATCAAGGCGTACGCCGAGAAGGACCCGTCGAAGCTGCCGTGGGGCGAGGTCGGCGCCGACGTCGTCATCGAGTCCACCGGCTTCTTCACCGACGCCACCAAGGCCAAGGCGCACGTCGACGGCGGGGCCAAGAAGGTCATCATCTCCGCCCCGGCGAAGAACGAGGACGTCACCGTCGTCATGGGTGTCAACCAGGACACCTACGACCCGGCGAAGCACACCATCATCTCCAACGCCTCGTGCACCACCAACTGCCTCGCGCCGATGGCGAAGGTCCTGCACGACACGTTCGGCATCCAGCACGGTCTGATGACGACGATCCACGCGTACACCCAGGACCAGAACCTCCAGGACGCGCCGCACTCGGACCTGCGTCGCGCCCGGGCCGCCGCGCTGAACATCGTCCCGACCTCGACCGGCGCCGCGAAGGCCATCGGCCTGGTGCTGCCGGACCTGAAGGGCAAGCTCGACGGGTACGCGCTGCGGGTGCCGATCCCGACCGGCTCGGTCACCGACCTCACCGTCAACGTGGGTCGCGAGACCACCGTGGACGAGGTCAACGCCGCGCTGAAGGCCGCCGCGGACGGCCCGCTCAAGGGCATCCTGGTCTACAACGAGGACCCGATCGTCTCCACCGACATCGTCACCGACCCGGCGTCGTGCATCTTCGACGCGCCGCTGACCAAGGTCGTCGGCAACCAGGTCAAGGTCGTCGGCTGGTACGACAACGAGTGGGGCTACTCCAACCGCCTGGTCGACCTCGTCAAGCTGGTCGGTTCGTCGCTGTGAGCATCCGGACCCTCGACGACCTGCTCGCCGAGGGGGTGTCGGGTCGGCGCGTGCTGGTGCGCGCCGACCTGAACGTCCCGCTCGACAAGCAGTCCGGCGCCATCACGGACGACGGGCGCATCCGCGCGGTGCTGCCGACCCTCGGTGCGCTGGTCGAGGCCGGCGCGAAGGTGGTCGTCTGCTCGCACCTGGGCCGCCCGAAGGGCACGCCGGACCCGCAGTTCAGCCTGAGCCCGGTCGCCGGGCGGCTCGGTGAGCTGCTCGGCGCTCCGGTGCACTTCGCCACCGACACGGTCGGCGACTCGGCCCGCTCCACCGTCGCGGGCCTGGCCGACGGCCAGGTCGCCCTGCTGGAGAACCTGCGTTTCAACGCGGGGGAGACCAGCAAGGACGAGGCCGAGCGGGGCGCCTTCGCCGATCAGCTCGCCGCGTTCGGCGACGCGTACGTGGACGACGCGTTCGGCGCCGTGCACCGCAAGCACGCCAGCGTCTACGACGTGCCGGCGCGGCTGCCGCACGTGGCCGGCCGGCTGGTGCTGCGTGAGGTCGAGGTGCTCTCCAAGCTCACCAGCGAGCCCGAGCGGCCGTACGTGGTGGTGCTGGGCGGTTCCAAGGTCTCCGACAAGCTCGCGGTGATCGAGGCGCTGCTGCCGACTGTCGACCGGCTGCTCATCGGCGGCGGGATGTGCTTCACCTTCCTCAAGGCCCAGGGCCTGGAGGTGGGCACCTCGCTGCTGGAGAAGGACATGGTCGAGACCTGCCGCAACCTGCTGGAGCGCTCCGGCGGCAAGATCATGCTGCCGGTCGACGTGGTGGTCGCGGACGCGTTCGCCCCGGACGCCGCGCACGACACGGTCCGCGTCGACGGCATCCCGAGCCACCGGCTCGGTCTGGACATCGGCCCGGAGACGGTCGCCGGCTTCGCCGCCGCCCTGTCGCAGGCGAAGACGATCTTCTGGAACGGCCCGATGGGCGTGTTCGAGATGGCGGCGTTCGCGGCCGGCACCCGGGGGATCGCCGAGGCGATCACCAAGGCCGACGCGTTCAGCGTCGTCGGTGGCGGCGACTCCGCCGCGGCGGTGCGGGCGTTGGGCCTGGACGAATCGAGCTTCGGTCACATCTCCACCGGCGGCGGCGCCTCCCTGGAGTACCTGGAGGGCAAGACCCTCCCCGGCATCGCGGCCCTGGAGAACTGAGCATGGCGAGCACGACCCGCCGGCCGTTGATGGCCGGCAACTGGAAGATGAACCTCAACCACCTCGAGGCCAACCTGCTCGTGCAGAAGCTGGCCGCGAGCCTCACCGAGAAGCAGCTCACCGAGGTCGAGACGGTGGTGCTGCCGCCGTTCACCGACCTGCGCACCGTGCAGACGGCTGTGGACGGCGACAAGCTGCTGATCGGCTACGGCGGGCAGGACCTCTCCCCGCACGCCTCCGGCGCGTACACCGGGGACATCTCCGGCGCGATGCTCGCCAAGCTCGGCTGCACGTACGTGGTGGTCGGGCACTCCGAGCGGCGGGCCTACCACCACGAGGACGACGGGGTGGTCAACGCGAAGGTGAAGGCGGCGCTCGCGCACGGCCTGACCCCGATCCTCTGCGTGGGGGAGGGGCTGGACGTCCGCGAGCAGGGCACCCACGTGGCGCACTGCGCCGACCAGCTCGACGGGGGCCTCGCCGGGCTCACGGCCGAGCAGGTGCGCCAGGTCGTCATCGCGTACGAGCCGGTCTGGGCGATCGGCACCGGCAAGACCGCGACGCCCGAGGACGCGCAGGAGGTCTGCGGCGCGGTCCGCCAGCGGCTGGCGGAGCGCTTCGACGCCGAGACCGCCGACGCGGTCCGGGTCCTCTACGGCGGCTCGGTCAAGGCGTCCAACGTCGCCTTGATCATGGGCCAGCCGGACGTGGACGGTGGCCTGGTGGGTGGCGCCAGCCTGGACGCCGAAGAATTCGCGCAGATCTGCCGGTTCCCCGAGCACATCGCTCGCTGATCGCTCGCTATCCTGGACACCGCCCGTCCACCGGCCGGTGCCGCCGTGCCCGACCTGTCCGGGCGAGGATCGCTACGAGAGGACTGCCCCCAGCCATGCCGATCTGGTTCGCATACACGTTGATCGTGTTGCTGGTCATCACGAGCATCCTGCTCACCCTGCTCATCCTGCTGCACCGCGGTAAGGGTGGCGGGTTGTCGAGCATGTTCGGCGGTGGCGTCAGCTCCAGCCTCGCCGGCTCCTCGGTGGCCGAGAAGAACCTGGACCGTTACACCGTTCTGGTGGGTGTCGTCTGGTTCGCGGCGATCGTCGGGCTGGGGCTCTGGCTCCGTCTCCAGCTGAACAGCGGCACCTGAGCAGGTCCGCGAAGTCGTACAATCTGCGCGCGGTCCGTCACTCGACGGGCCGCGCGCAGTCTTTTCTCCGCTGCACCGCGTCGCCCGCCGCCCATCCCCGACGGCGGCGGGTCCCCTCCGACGACAGGAGCGAGCAGCCGTGCCCAGTGGCAACGTCATCCGCGGCGCCCGCGTCGGGTCCGCACCCATGCGCCCGGACGAGCGGCACCAACCCGCACCCCGACAGGACGTCACCTACTGGTGTCGCAACGACCACCAGACCGACATCCGCATCGCGGCCGACGCCACGGCGCCGCCGCTGTGGGACTGCCCCCGCTGCGGGCTCCCCGCCGGTCCGGACGCGCAGAACCCGCCCGGACGGGTCCGCGCCGAGCCCTACAAGAGCCACCTGGCGTACGTGAAGGAGCGGCGTACCGCCGAGGAGGGCGAGGCGCTGCTGGCGGAGGCGCTCGCCGCGCTGCGCCGCCGCCGGGGCGAAAGCTAGGTGCGGGCCCCCGCGTCGGGGGCCGCACCGTCGCTCAGCGCAGGCTCCGCAGCCGGGCGGGCACGTCAGCGGCCGCCGCGCGGTCCAGCAGCCAGCGGGTGCGGTCCACGCCGTGCACCCCGGCGGCCGGCAGCTGCACCGGGCCGGCGCCGGCCAGCGCCATGCCCACCGCACGGGCCTTGTCGGCGCCGCCGGCCACGAGCCAGACCTCCTCGGCGGTGTTGATCGCCGACAGGGTGAGCGTGGTCCGCACCGGCGGCGGCTTCGGGCTGCCCCGCACCGCGCTGACCGGCCGCGTCTCGTAGTGCACCGGGTGCTCCGGGAAGACCGAGGCGACGTGCCCGTCCTCACCGACGCCCAGCATCAGCACGTCGAAGTGCGGCAGCGCGGCGTGCCCCGGCCGGGCGGCGCGGGCCAACTCGTCGGCGTACGCGGCGGCGGCCGCCTCGGGGTCGTTGCCGGCCGGCCCGTCGGAGGCCGGCATGGGATGCACCCGGGCCGGGTCCAGCGGCACCACGTCCAGCAGGGCGGCGCGGGCCTGGGTCTCGTTACGCTCCGGGTCGCCGGCGGGCAGGAACCGCTCGTCACCCCACCACACGTCGACCCGCGACCAGTCCACCGCGTCGCGGGCCGGCAACTGCGCCACCGCCCGGTACACGGCCGCGGCGATGCGCCCACCGGTGAGCACCATCGCGGCCTCGCCCCGGTCGGCCTGGGCGTCGAGCAACTTCACCAGCAGCCGGGCAGCCACGGCCTGCGCCAGCAGGTCGGCGTCGGCGTGGACGGCGACACTCGCCTCACTCATGGGTTGTGCCTTCGTTTCCCGACCGCTGGGCGGTCGCTGTCGCGTCGTTGCCCGGACGGAACGTCCGGAGGTGGCGGTGGAGGGCCGGGACATGGCGTCCCGGCCCTCGGGTGTGGTGCTGCTCAGCTCTCGCCGCTCGTGCCGGTGTGCGCGGTGACCCCGGCCTCGGCGCGCTGGGCCGTGGCCGGATCCTTCCAGACGTGCACCCGCTGCGGGGGGCGCTGTTCCAGACCCCGCAGACCGGCGGTCGCGCCCAGCGCTTCCGCGTACACCTGGTCCGCGTCCAGCCGGCGCAGCTCCTCGGCCAGCTCGTCGCCGAGCGGCCGACGGACCAGCGGCAGGGTCCGGTCGTCCTGACCGGTCCGCCGGAACACCGCCAGGCTGTCCTCGCGGGTCAGCGTCAGGCGGTCGCCGTTGGCGCAGGTCAACTGCACCTCCCGCATCCGGGGGAACTCGTCGCTGTCGACCCGGCGCGGGGTGATGCCGAGCCGACTGGACAGCCAGCCGACCATCAGCGCCGCCGTCGGGTCGCTGGGCGGCGCGACGACAGTCGCCTCGGTGACCTTCGCCTCGGTGGTGTCGAACGCCCCGGCGACCAGGGTCCGCCACGGGGTGATCCGCGTCCACGCCAGGTCGGTGTCACCCGGGGCGTAGTCCCGGGCGCGCTGCCGCAGCGCCTCGATCGGGTCCGTGGCCTGCGCCGTGTCGGTGATCCTCCGGTCGGCTACCACCCCGAGGAAGTCGGTGGCGATCTCCGCCGGCGGCTCGCCGTGCCACCAGGTGACCACCGGCACGTCCGGCACCAGCAGCGGCATCACCACCGACTCGGCGTGCAGGGCGAGCCGCCCGTACATCCGGGTGACCACCGCCTCGCAGGGGCCGAGCCGGCCACCGACCACGATCTCGGCGTCCAGCCGGTTGCGTTCCCGCTCGATGTCGGAGCGGACCACGACCACCAGCCGGCACGGGTGGGCCGCGGCGGCGATGGTCGCCGCGGCCTCCGCCTCGCGGACCCGCTTCTCGTCCACCACCACGATGAGGGTGAGCGCCATGCCGCTGGCCACACCACCGGCGCTGCGCCGCTCGGCGGCAAGCGCCTTGACCACCTCGTTGCCGGTGGTGTCCCACAGCCCGATCATGCTCTTCTCCAAGCGCGGCCCTCGCGGGCCAGCATCTCGTCGGCAGCCCGTGGCCCCCACTCGCCGGCGCGGTACGGCTCCGGCGTGGTGCCCTCCCAGGCGTGCTCCAGCGGGTCGATCACCTGCCAGCTCTGCTCGACCTCGGCCGCGTCCGGGAACAGGGTGCGGTCCCCGATCAGCACGTCCAGGACGAGCCGCTCGTACGCCTCCGGGCTGGACTCCGTGAACGCCTCGCCGTACTGGAAGTCCATCGCGATGTCGCGGACCTCCATCGTGGTGCCCGGCACCTTCGAGCCGAACTTGAGCACCACGCCCTCGTCGGGCTGCACCCGGATGACGAGCTGGTTGTTGCCCAGCGACTCCATGTCGGCGTCGTTGAACGGCAGGTGCGGCGCCTTCTTGAACATGATGGCGACCTCGGTGACCCGCCGGGGCAGCCGCTTGCCGGCCCGGATGTAGAACGGCACCTCGGCCCAGCGCCGGTTCTGGATGCCGAGCCGCACCGCCACGTACGTCTCCGTCGTGGAGTCGGCGGGGACGTCCTGCTCCTCCCGGTAGCCGACCGCGCGTTCGCCGCCCACCCAGCCGGGCAGGTACTGGCCGCGGACGGTGTCCCGGGCCACGTCCTTGGGCAGGGTGATCGCCTTGAGCACCTTCAGCTTCTCGGCGCGGATCTCGTCGGCGTCGAAGCTGGTCGGCTCCTCCATCGCCACCAGCGCCAGGAGCTGGAGCAGGTGGTTCTGGAGCACGTCACGGGCGGTGCCGACGGTGTCGTAGAAACCGGCCCGACTGCCGATGCCGACGTCCTCGGCCATGGTGATCTGCACCGAGTCGACGTACTTCGAGTTCCACAGCGGCTCGAACAGGTTGTTGGCGAACCGCAGGGCCAGGATGTTCTGGACGGTCTCCTTGCCCAGGTAGTGGTCGATCCGGAAGACGTCCTGGCGGGTGAACACGTCGTCGACGAGGTCGTTGAGCGCCTTCGCCGACGGCAGGTCGTTGCCGAACGGCTTCTCCACCACGACCCGGCGCCAACCGCCGGACTTCTCGTTGTCGGCCATCCCGGTGCGGGCCAGTTGCTTGAGCACGACGGGGAACGCGGCCGGCGGGATGGAGAAGTAGAACGCCGCGTTGCCGGCGATGCCGTGGGTCTGCCGCAGGTCGTCCAGCGTCGAGGCGAGCTGGTCGAAGGCCGCGTCGTCGTCGAACGACCCGCCGACGAACTTGATGTTGCCGGCCAGCCGCGCCCACACCTCTTCCCGCCACGGGGTGCGGGCGTGCTTGCGGGCCGCCTCGCACGCGAGGGTCTCGAAGTCGCCGTCACCCCAGTCTCGGCGGGCGAAGCCGAGCACCACGAAACCGGGCGGCAGCAGCCCCCGGTTCGCCAGGTCGTAGACCGCGGGGAGCAGCTTCTTGCGGGCCAGGTCGCCGGTCACCCCGAAGATCACCAGAGCGCACGGCTCGGGGATCCGGGGCAACCGGCGGTCCTGCGGGTCGCGTAGCGGGTTCACCGAACCGCCTTCTCGCTCCGCTTCAGTCACAGCGTCCATCCTCACGCCCGCAGCTCACCGGCCGCGTCGAGTAGTTGGGCGACGCCGGCTGCCCGGTCGGTCAGGTGCAGCCGCAGCAGCGGACGCTCCCGGCCGGCGAGGGCCTGCCGGTCGCCGGCGGCCTGTGCCGCCTGCAACTCACCGAAGGTGTACGGCTTGCCCGGCACCGCCAGGTCCTTGGCGACCGCGCCGGTCACCTGAAGGTAGCTGCCCACCTGCGGGCCACCCTTGTGGTACTGGCCGGTGGAGTGCAGGAACCGTGGCCCCCAGCCGAAGGTGACCGGCCGGCCACTCGCCTCGGCCAGCAGCGGACGCAGCCGGGCCGCGTCGGCGTCGGCGAACCGGTCCAGGTAGGCCATCGTGGCCAGGTAGCCGTCCTCGCCCAACCCGTCGAGCAGCCAGCGCAGCACGCCGACCAGGTCACCGGGGGCGCCCTGCGGGGCGTACACCTCGATCGCGCCCTCGGTGAACGACGGCGTCTCGGCCGGCAGACCCGAGGCCAGGATCTTGTTGGTGTTCTCCTTGGACTCGGTGACGTTCGGCTGGTTGAACGGGTCGATGCCGAGCACCACGCCGGCCACCGCGGTGGCGTACTCCCAGGCCAGGAACTGCGCGCCGAGCGGGCCGTTGACGGCCACGTCCGGGTCGGCGCCGCCGCCCGGCACGTCACCGGCGGCCAACGCGCCGCCGTAGCTGACGGTCAGCACGTCCGGCCCGGTGGCGCCGGGGCTCTGCGGGGACTCGACCACGACGGGCAGGATGCCCACCCCGGCCTTGCCTGTCGACTCGGCGATCAACTGCTCGGCCCAGTCGCCCAGGCCGTCGATGCCGGTGCCGTCGGACACCAGGGCGACCTTGTCACGGGCCAGCGTGGCGGCCGCGCCCAGCGCGGCGCCCAACGCCAACGCCGGGTTGTCGCGGTCCGAGGCGAGCGACTCGACCAACGCGTCGGCCTGGTCGAGCAGCTCGGCGACCTCGACGCCGGCCAGCGCCGACGGCACCAGCCCGAACGCGGTGAGCGCCGAGTACCGACCGCCCACGTTCGGGTCGGCGAGCACGGTGAACGCGCCCATCTCGGCCGCGGTGGCCTCCAGCGGCGAACCCGGGTCGGTGACGATGACGAAGTGCCGGCCGGCCTCCGCCTCGGTCATCCCGGCGTCCAGGAACGCCTGCCAGTAGGCGCGACGGTGGCTGTCGGTCTCCACCGTCGAGCCGGACTTGCTGGCGACGACCACCACGGTGCGCTCCAGCCGGTCACCCAGGGCCGCCCGGACCTGGCCCGGGTCGGTGGTGTCCAGCACGGTCAGCGGCCGGCCCAGCGTCCGCGTGATCACCTCGGGGGCGAGGGACGAGCCGCCCATGCCGGCGAGCACCACGTGGTCCAGGTCGGCCAGCTCCGCGCTCAGCTCGGCGAGCTGCGCCAGCAGCTCCCGGCTGCGCCGGTGGGTGTCCACCCAGCCGAGCCGGATCTTCGCCTCGGCCTCGGCGTCCGGACCCCACAGGCCCGCGTCCTTGGCGGCCAGCTTGCCGGGGACGCCGGCCTTGACCAGCGCCTCCCGGGTCGAGGCGGGCGCGGACTTGTCGACCGCGTCCGCGCCGTACACGGCGAGCCCGGCGGCTGCCTCCACCGGCCCTGCGAGAAGGTCGCTCATGCCGTCACTCCGCTTCGCCGCTTGCTGATTCGCTCGCTCACGCGCCACCGGCCTTCTCGGCGGCCTTGGCGTTGCCCTTGGCAGCCTTGTTCGGAGCGCCCGTGCCGGTGCCCGCCGCCTTCAGCGACTTGCTGACGCCGTCGAGCAGCTCCTGCCAGCTCGCCTCGAACTTCTCCACACCCTCGCGCTCGAGGGTGGCGATCACGTCGGCCATGTCCACCCCGACCGACTCCAGGTCCGCGAAGACCTTCCGGGCCGCGTCGTAGGCGCCGGTCACGGTGTCGCCGCGCGTCTCGCCGTGATCGGCGTACGCGTGGATGACCGACTCCGGCATGGTGTTGACCGTGCCGGGGGCGATCAGCTCCTCGACGTAGATCACGTCCCGGTAGTCCGGGTTCTTGGTCGAGGTGGATGCCCACAACGGCCGCTGCGGGTGCGCTCCGGCGGCCTCCAGGGCCTTCCAGCGGTCCGAGGAGAAGACCTCGGTGTAGCGCTCGTACGCCAGCTGGGCGTTGGCCACCGCGGCCTTGCCCTTGAGCGCCTTGGCCTGGTCGGAGCCGACCTTCTCCAGCCGCTTGTCGACCTCGGAGTCGACCCGGGAGACGAAGAACGACGCGACCGAGCCGATCTTCGACAGGTCGTGCCCGTTGGCCTTGGCCTGCTCCAGACCGGCCAGGAAGGCCTCCATGACCGCCGAGTAGCGGTCCAGGCCGAAGATCAGCGTCACGTTGACGCTGATCCCCTCGGCGAGGGTGTCGGTGATCGCCGACAGGCCCTCCTCGGTGGCCGGGATCTTGATGAAGAGGTTGGGCCGGTCGACCAGCCACCACAGCGCCTTGGCCTCGGCGACCGTCTTGTCCGCGTCGTGTGCGCTGCGCGGGTCCACCTCGATCGAGACCCGGCCGTCCACGCCCGCGCTGCCGTCGTACGACGGGCGCATCACGTCGCAGGCCCACCGTACGTCGTACGTGGTGAGCATCCGTACGGCCTCTTCCACGTCCACGCCACGGATGGCGAGGTCACGCAGCTGCCAGTTGTACTCGTCGGCGTCGCTCAACGCCTTGGCGAAGATCGTCGGGTTGGTGGTGACGCCGGCGACGTGCTTCTCACGGCGGAGCTGGTCCAGCCCGCCGGAGCTCAAACGTACCCGGGAAAGATCATCGAGCCACACCGCCACACCCGCGGCGGTGAGCTCATTCAGCTTGTCCGTCATGCCGTCCACGCTCCCTCAGTTGCCGGTCGTGAAACCGGTGATGTCGCCCACCCGGGCCAGCGAGGCGTGTGCCGCCGCCACGATCCGGTCGGGGGTGAACCCGAACTGCTCGAAGAGCACGGTGTGCGGGGCGCTCGCCCCGTAGTGCTCCAGGCTGACGCTCTCGCCGAGATCACCGACGATGCCGCGCCAGGACATGGCGATCCCGGCCTCCACGCTCACCCGTGCCTTTACCCCGCGCGGGAGCACCGACTCCCGGTAAGCCTCATCCTGCTCGTAGAACCACTCCTGGCAGGGCATCGAAACGACCCGGGTCGGCGTGCCGTCGGCCTCCAGCCGCTCCCGGGCGGTCAGGCAGAGCTGCACCTCGGAGCCGGTGCCGACGATGATCACCTGCGGCTTGCCGTTGGACGCCTCGGCCAGCACGTAGCCGCCCTTGGCCACCCCGTCCGCGGCACCCAGGACGTCCCGGTCCAGGGTCGGCAGCGGCTGGCGGCTCAGCGCCAGCGCGGTCGGCCGGTCGGTGTGCTCCAGCGCCTGCCGCCAGGCCCACGCCGTCTCGTTGGCGTCCGCCGGGCGGACCACGTCCAGGCCCGGGATGGCGCGCAGCGCGGTCAGGTGCTCCACCGGCTGGTGGGTCGGGCCGTCCTCGCCCAGGCCGATCGAGTCGTGCGTCCAGACGTACGTCACCGGCAGCTTCATCAACGCGGCCAGCCGCACCGACGGGCGCATGTAGTCGCTGAACACCAGGAACGTGCCGCCGTACGGGCGGGTGCCGCCGTGCAGGGCGATGCCGTTGAGGATCGCGCCCATGGCGTGCTCACGGATGCCGAAGTGCAGGGTGCGGCCGTACTCGTGGCCGGGGAAGTCCTTGGTGGCGTGCGAGGCCGGGATGAACGACGGCTCGCCCTTCATCGTGGTGTTGTTGCTCTCGGCCAGGTCGGCCGAACCGCCCCACAGCTCCGGCAGCACCGGCGCGAGCGCCTCGAGCACCTTGCCGGAGGCGGCCCGGGTGGCCACGCCCTTGGCGTCGGCGGGGAAGACCGGCAGCGCCTCGGTCCAGCCGTCCGGCAGCACCCGGCCGGCCATCCGCTCGTAGAGCGCCGTGCGCTCCGGGTTCGCCTTCTTCCAGGCGTCGAACGAGACGGTCCACTCCTGCTGGGCGTCCGAGCTGCGGCCCATCACGTTGCGGGCGTGCGCGAGCACCTCCTCGTCGACCTGGAAGGTCTGCTCCGGGTCGAAGTCGAGGATCCGCTTGGTGGCCTTCACCTCGTCGGCGCCGAGCGCCGAGCCGTGGATCTTGCCGGTGTTCTGCTTGTTGGGCGCGGGCCAGCCGATGATGGTGCGCAGCGCGATGAAGGAGGGACGGCCGGTCTCGGCCTTGGCGGCCACCAGCGCGCGGTACAGCGCCTCGGCGTCCTCGTGGTAGTCGCCCTGGTCGGCGTCACCGCTGCGCCAGTCGACAGTCTGCACGTGCCAGCCGTACGCCTCGTAGCGGGCCGCCACGTCCTCGCTCTTGGCGATGCGGGTGTCGTCCTCGATCGAGATCTCGTTGTCGTCGTAGACGACAGTGAGGTTGCCCAGCTGCTGGTGCCCGGCGAGGGCGCTGGCCTCGTGGCTGATGCCCTCCTCGATGTCGCCGTCGGAGACGATGCACCAGATGTTGTGGTCGAAGACCGACCTGCCCGGCTCGGCCTCCGGGTCGAACAGGCCGCGCTCGCGGCGGGCCGCCATGGCCATGCCCACCGCGTTGCCCAGGCCCTGCCCGAGGGGACCGGTGGTGGTCTCGACGCCCGGGGTGTGACCGTGCTCCGGGTGACCCGGGGTCTGCGAGCCCCACTGCCGCAGCGACTTGAGGTCGGCCAGGCTCAGCGGGTAGCCGGACAGGAACAGCTGGATGTAGAGGGTCAGACTGGAGTGCCCGGCGGAGAGCACGAACCGGTCCCGGCCGGGCCAGTTCGGGTCGGCCGGGTTGTGCCGCATGACCCGGTTGAAGAGAAGGTAGGCCGCGGGCGCCAGGCTCATCGCGGTGCCCGGGTGGCCGTTGCCGGATTTCTCGACGGCATCCATGGCCAGAACGCGGACGGTGTCGACAGCCCGGCGATCGAGGTCGGACCAGTTGAGTTCAGAGTGCTCAGGTCGGTTGGCAGCCACGATGGTTGTGCTCCTCGGCAGATGGGCGGAACCCTCACTGGTGACCCTATCGAGCGTGACTAAACGTCCGCCCGGGGATCTCTGCATGGTCTGCGGTACGGGACAGGGCAGCGAGTCGTTCAACCCGGTGGTGTGACGGCCCGCACCGTTGTCGGGTCGGCCGGGCAGCCAAAACGACAACGCGTAGTGTGTGGGTCGGTGTGCGGTCGCAAGTGGGCCCCGCCCGACTCGATCTCCCCGTGCCGATGCCGGAAGGTGGCAATCCGTGAGCATGATCACCGAGCGCCCCGCGAGCAACCCCGCCGGGCAGTCCCCGGCCCGGGCGGCCGAGGGTCCGGTGGCGCGGCGGGACGTGCGCGCGATCGTGTCGGCGTACGTGGCGCTCACCAAGCCGCGCATCGTCGAACTGCTGCTGGTCACCACCGTCCCGGCGATGATGCTCGCCGAGGGGGGTCTGCCGTCGCTGTGGTTGATGGCAGTGGTGCTCATCGGTGGCTCGCTCGCCGCGGGGGCGGCCAGCGTGCTCAACTGCTACATCGACCGGGACAT
Source organism: Micromonospora sp. MH99 (assembly GCF_021442385.1). GTDB lineage: Bacteria > Actinomycetota > Actinomycetes > Mycobacteriales > Micromonosporaceae > Micromonospora. The sequence goes on along the minus strand of NZ_MUZA01000059.1, from coordinate 21,730 downwards.
CGACCAGTTGATGCGGCGGACCAAGCGGCGTCCGCTGCCGGCGCACACGGTGTCGCCGCGTAGCGCGCTCGTCTTCGGCCTGGTGCTGGCGGCGATCTCGATCGTCCTGATGGCGGCGTTCACCAACCTGCTCGCCGCTGGGCTGACGCTCGCCGCGATCGTCTACTACGACGTCGTCTACACGCTCTGGCTCAAGCGCTCCACGCCGACGAACACGTTCTGGGGTGGCGCCTGCGGGGCCGCTCCGGTGCTGATCGGGTGGGCGGCGGTTACCGGCGGGCTCGCCCCGGCGGCCTGGGGCCTGTTCGCCGTGGTCTTCTTCTGGCAGATGCCGCACTTCTACCCCCTCGCCATGAAGTACAAGGACGACTACGCCCGCGCCGGTATCCCGATGCTGCCGGTGGTGGCCTCCATCCGGCGGGTGAACGCCGAGATCCTGATCTTCGCGTGGCTCACCGTGCTCACCTCCCTCGCGGTCTGGCCGCTGGGCCTCAGCGCGATCTACGGCGTGCCGACCCTCGTCGTGGGCGCCATCTTCATCGTCGAGGCGCACCGGCTCTGCCGGCGGGCGACCCGCGGCGAGGCGGTCAAGCCGATGCGGCTGTTCCACTGGTCGACGACGTACCTGACGATCGTCTTCGTGGCCGTCGCGCTCGACGCGCTGATCTGACGCCTGTCGCGCGGACGTCCCGCGGCGGTGCACCGGAAATCCGCAGACTAATCATGGTCGTGGATGAGTTGTCCGGGTTTAACGTCACATGAGAGTAACTTTCGCCATGAGTCGGATCGACTCAACCTGCGGGTGGTGAACCCTGATTTGCCCAAGTGATTAGTGCAGGAAAGTCCGGATATAACCGGACAGGAAGTCTGTGCTCATCCTTAAACCTGTAGGTAATTGGCATCACAAAAGGTTCATGGTTCTCGCACGCGCGAGTGCAACTCTGCTTAGGCTTCGCGTCATGGCAGATGGTTCCGATACGACGCTGACGGCTGAGCAGACCGCCGGCGAGCAGGCCCCGCACGGCCTGGTCGCAGGCCTTCAGTCGTTCGCCGCCGCGCACGGCGGCGCGAAGGCCGTCATCGAGTACGTCGGTAAGCGCGGCGCACGGATCGTCCTCGTGGGCGCCGACGGTGAGTGGGGCGACCAGTTCGCCGAGGACACCGTCACCGCTCGGGAGGCGTGCGCCAAGGCGGGAGTCACCGTCGAGAACGCCTGGGAGCGTGAACTGATGGACCAGATGCGACCGAGCAACGACCTCTGGCGGTCGATGGCCCGGCGCACGATGGCCCGTTGAGATAGACAGCTGAATTGACCAACCACCACCAGTCGACCCGGGGGGAACCCCGGGTCGCTCTCGTCACCTGCACCGAGCTGGTCAACCTCGACCCCGACGACCGTCTCGTCCTCGACCCGCTCAGCGCCCGGGGGATCGCCGCCGAGGCGGTCGTCTGGGACGACCCGGCCGTCGACTGGTCCTCGTACGACCTCGTCGTGCTCCGCTCACCGTGGGACTACGCCCTGCGCCGCGACGAGTTCGTCGCCTGGGCCGCGTCCGTGCCCGCGCTGGTCAACCCGGCCGACGTGGTGCGGTGGAACACCGACAAGCGCTACCTGGCCGAGCTGAGCGCCGCCGGGGTGCCGACCGTGCCGACGTCCTGGGTCGAGCCGGGGGAGACCTGGTCGCCGCCCGCCGGGACGGGCGAGTACGTGCTCAAGCCCTCGGTCAGCGCCGGCAGCCAGGACACCGGCCGGTACGACCTGGCCGACCCGGAGCACCGCGACCTGGCCCGCGCCCACGTACACCGCCTCTCCGCCGCCGGCCGCACGACGATGGTCCAGCCGTACCTGAGCGCCGTCGACAGCGAGGGCGAGACCGCGCTGCTCTTCCTGGCCGGCCCGGACGGGCTCGCGTACAGCCACGCCATCCGCAAGGGCCCGATGCTGACCGGCCCGGATCTCGGCCCGGACGGTCTCTACAAGGCCGAGGAGATCAGCTCCCGAGCCGCGCACCCCGAGCAGTTGGCGGTCGCCGAGCGGACCCTCGCCGCGGTGCCCGGTGGCACGCGTCGACTGCTCTACGCCCGGGTCGACCTGATCCCCGGCCCGGACGGCGACCCGGTCCTGGTCGAACTGGAGCTGACCGAGCCGTCGCTCTTCATCGGGTACGCCGACGGCGCCCCCGATCGCCTCGCCACCGCGATAGCCACCCACCTGACCCGCTGAGCCTGATCTCCCACCCCGCCGCCTGGCCGTGGGCGTACCTCGAAGATCCGCGCAACATCGGGGATGTTGCTGCCTCGCCCGGCCGGGAAGCAGCAACATCCCCGATGTTGTGTAGATCTTGAGGAAAGTGCAAGATCGCCGCGGGGTGACGGCCGGGCGCGGGGTGACGGGGTGCTCGGGCGCGGGCCTGCGCCTGCGGGGCGCGGGTGGCGGGTGCTCGGTGCGGTGTCAGGCGGTGACCGGGACGGCTTCGACCTCGGTCGCGGTGGCCTGCGGCGCCGATGCCACCGGGCGGCGTTCGCGGGTGGACCACTGGACCGAGAGGGCGGCCAGCAGCACCAGGCACGAGCCGAGCATGTGCGCGCCGACCAGGATCGCCGGCACGTGGGTGAAGTACTGCACGAAGCCGATGAGCCCCTGACCCAGCTCCACCGCGAGCAGGACGACGGCGGCGCGGGTGGCCCGCGCCGCGCCGACCGCGCGGAACGCGAAGATCAACGCCACCGACAGGCCGATCAGCAGGAAGACGCCGTCGGCGTGCACCTGGGAGATCGACTCCGGGTCCAGTCCGTTGCGGGCCGCGCCATGGTCGCCGGCGTGCGGGCCGCTGCCGGTGACCCAGGTGCCGATCACCAGCACCGCGACGGTGACGCCGGTGGTGACCCGGGCCAGCGTGCGCAGGGGGGAGGGCACCACGGCGACCGTCGGGGCGTCCGGTTCGTCGACCCGCCGCCAGAGGGCGTACGCGGCGGCGAGCACCGCCATCGAGGCGAGGAAGTGCAGCCCGACCACCCACGGGTTGAGGTTGGTGAGCACCGTGATGCCACCGATCACCGCCTGGGCGGGAATGCCCAGGAAGACGGCGACGGCGAGGGTCAGCACCCCGCGGCGGCGGGGCCGGTATGCCAGGACGGCCAGCACGGTGGCCAGCGCGATCAGGCCCACCGCGAAGGTGAGCATCCGGTTGCTGAACTCGATGACGCCGTACACGCCCATCTCGGGTGTCGTGACGTACGAGTCGTCGGTGCACCGGGGCCAGGTGGGGCAGCCGAGGCCCGACGCGGTCAACCGGACCGCCCCGCCGGTGACGACGATGGCCACGTTCGCGATGATCGAGGCGAGCGCGAGGCGGCGCAGCAGGAGACCGGAGACCGGACGGACGATGCGGTTCACGGCCCAAATCCTACGCACCGTAGTGCTCGAGGTTCGTCCGACTCCGCCGGCCCGGTGGTTCGGATCACCGGGGCCCGGGTTTGCGACCCTCCGGGTAATTACGTAACGTTGGCGTTGTGAAAAACGCGGCGGCGCTCTCCGGGCACCAGCCGACGGCTGCCCAGGCCGTCGGCGCGTCCGCGTCCGCCCTCATCGGGGCCTCGTCGTCCGCGCTGGGCGGCGCCACGACGGAGATCTCCACCCGGGACCGCGTCACCCAGCTGCTGCTGGAGCGGGGCGCGACCACCGCCGCGCAGCTCGGTCTGGCGCTCGGCCTCAGCCCGGCGGCGATCCGCCGGCACCTGGACGCGATGCTCGCCGACGGTGACGTCGTCGCCCGCGACCAGACGGTGCGGGGGAGCCGCGGTCGGGGGCGTCCGGCCAAGGTGTTCGTGCTGACCGACGCGGCCCGGGTCCGCTGTGGCACACACCACTACGACAACATGGCCACCGCCGCGCTGCGCTGGATCGCCCGCAGCGGAGGCCCGGACGCGGTCGAGGCGTTCGCCACCGAGCAGGTGTCCGCACTGGAGACGCGCTGCCGCGCCGCCATGGAGGACGCCGGCGACGACCCCCTCGCGCGGGCTGAGGCACTCGCCGGAGCGCTCACCGCCGAGGGTTACGCTGCCAACGCGACCACGATCGCCTCCGGCGGCCAGCTCTGCCAGCACCACTGCCCGGTGGCGCACGTGGCCGCCGAGTTTCCCCAGCTGTGCGAGGCCGAGACCGCGGTGATCTCCCGTCTGGTCGGCACCCACGTACAGCGCCTGGCCACCATCGCGCACGGCGACGGGGTGTGCACCACGCACATCCCGACCCAGCCGGGCCGCGCTCAATCCGGTAATCCCGTCACCACTGTGAGGACAGATAGATGACCGAGCAGATCGTCCAGCCCCTGACCCAGGAAGAGCAGCTCGCCGCCCTGGGTCGCTACGAGTACGGCTGGTCCGACCCGGACGCCGCCGGGGCGGTCGCCCAGCGTGGCATCAACGAGGCAGTGGTGCGGGACATCTCGGCCAAGAAGAACGAGCCGGCCTGGATGCTCGACCTGCGCCTCAAGGGTCTGCGGCTGTTCGGCCGCAAGCCGATGCCGGCCTGGGGCGCGGACCTCACCGGCATCGACTTCGACAACATCAAGTACTTCGTGCGGTCCACCGAAAAGCAGGCCACCAGCTGGGAGGACCTGCCCGAGGACATCAAGAACACCTACGACCGGCTGGGCATCCCGGAGGCGGAGAAGCAGCGTCTGGTCGCCGGTGTCGCGGCGCAGTACGAGTCCGAGGTCGTCTACCACAAGATCCGTGAGGACCTTGAGGAGCAGGGCGTCCTCTTCCTGGACACCGACACGGCGCTGCGCGAGCACGAGGACGTCTTCAAGGAGTACTTCGGCACGGTGATCCCGGTCGGCGACAACAAGTTCGCCGCCCTGAACACCTCCGTCTGGTCCGGTGGCTCGTTCATCTACGTGCCGAAGGGCGTGCACGTGGAGATCCCGCTGCAGGCCTACTTCCGGATCAACACGGAGAACATGGGCCAGTTCGAGCGGACGCTGATCATCGTCGACGAGGGCGCGTACGTGCACTACGTCGAGGGCTGCACCGCGCCGCTCTACTCCTCGGACTCGCTGCACAGCGCCGTCGTGGAGATCATCGTCAAGAAGAACGCGCGCTGCCGGTACACGACCATCCAGAACTGGTCGAACAACGTCTACAACCTGGTCACCAAGCGCGCCGTCTGCCATGAGGGCGCGACCATGGAGTGGGTCGACGGCAACATCGGCTCCAAGGTGACGATGAAGTACCCGGCGGTCTACATGACCGGCGAGCACGCCAAGGGCGAGGTGCTCTCGGTGGCGATGGCCGGCGAGGGCCAGCACCAGGACGCGGGCGCCAAGATGGTGCACGCCGCGCCGCACACCTCCTCGTCCATCATCTCCAAGTCGATCGCCCGTGGCGGCGGCCGCACCTCGTACCGCGGTCTGGTGCAGGTGCTGGAGGGTTCGCACCACAGCCGGAGCACGGTCAAGTGCGACGCGCTGCTGGTCGACACCATCTCGCGCTCGGACACCTACCCGTACGTCGACATCCGCGAGGACGACGTGTCGATGGGGCACGAGGCGACCGTCTCCAAGATCAGCGACGACCAGCTCTTCTACCTGATGAGCCGGGGTCTGAGCGAGGACGAGGCGATGGCCATGATCGTCCGTGGCTTCATCGAGCCGATCGCCAAGGAGCTCCCGATGGAGTACGCCCTGGAGCTGAACCGCCTGATCGAGCTTCAGATGGAGGGCGCGGTCGGCTGACGCCGCCTCCGCCCGCGGTGCGGGCCGGAACCTCGGCCCGCCCGCACCCTGCCCCAACCTCGTCGTCACGGAACAGACAGACCAAGGAAGACATGACTACCCAGGCTTCCGCGCCACCGCCCAGCACCAAGTCGCAGGCGTTGCGCTCGTACGACGTCGCCGACTTCCCGGCCCTCACCGGCCTGGAGGAGGAGTGGCGTTTCACCCCGCTCAAGCGACTGCGCGGCCTCGCCGGCGACGCGCAGGCCGGTACCGGCACGGTCCGGCACGAGTACGGCGAGCTGCCCGAGGGCGTGGCCATCGAGCGCATCGGCACCGACGACCCGCGGGTGGGCAGCGTGCTCACCCCGGTCGACCGGGTCAGCGCGCTCGCGTACGGCGGCGCCGGGCAGGCGCTGCTGTTCTCGGTCGCGAGCGATGTCGTGGTGGGCGCCCCGGTGAGCGTGCGGGTGGTCGGCGACGGTGGCGAGGGTCTGGCCTTCGGGCACACCTTCGTCGAGGTGGGCCGCTTCGCGGAGCTGACGCTGGTGCTGGAGCACGTCGGCTCGGCGACCCTGGCGGACAACGTCGAGGTGTCGGTGGGCGACGGGGCCAAGCTGACCCTGGTCACCGTGGCCGACTGGGCACCGGACGCGGTGCAGGCGCAGCACCTCAAGTTCAAGCTCGGCCGCGACGCCCGGGTGACGCACGTGCAGGTGAGCCTGGGCGGTGACCTGGTGCGCCAGTTCACCAGCGTGGAGTACACCGGTCGGGGCGGCGAGGCCGAGCTGTACGGCGTCTACTTCGCCGACGGGGGCCAGCACCTGGAGCACCGGCAGCTCGTCGACCACAACGTTCCGGACTGCCGCAGCTACGTCGGCTACCGGGGCGCCCTGCAGGGCGCGGACGCGCACACCGTCTGGGTGGGCGACGTGCTGATCCAGGCCGAGGCGACCGGCACCGACACGTACGAGATCAACCGGAACCTGCTGCTCACCGACGGCGCGCGGGCGGACTCCGTACCCAATCTGGAGATCGAGACCGGCGAGATCGCCGGCGCCGGCCACGCCAGCGCGACCGGCCGCTTCGACGACGAGCAGTTGTTCTACCTGATGGCCCGGGGCATCCCGGAGGGTGAGGCCCGCCGACTGGTGGTCCGCGGCTTCTTCGCCGAGGTGATCAACAAGATCCCGGTCGAGGAGCTGCGCGAGCGCCTGGGCGACGCGATCGAGGCCCGGCTGGCCAAGGCGGGCGCCTGATGATCCGCATCTGCTCCACCGAGGACGTGCCGAAGGGCACCGCGATCAGCGCGGACGTCGACGGCACCCCGATCGCCCTGGTGCACGGCGAGGACGGCGAGTTCTACGCCGCGTACGACGAGTGCTCGCACGCCGCGGTCGCCCTCTCCGAGGGTGAGGTCGACGGCTGCACGCTGGAGTGCTGGCTGCACGGCTCGCGCTTCGACCTGCGCACCGGTGCGCCGACCGGCCTGCCCGCCACCGAACCCGTCCCCGTCTACCCCGTCGAAGTCCGCGACGGCGACATCTACCTCAGCCTGACGCCGAGTAATGGAGTGACCCGATAATGAGCACCCTGGAGATCCGCGACCTGAAGGTGTCGGTCAAGCTGCCCGAGGGTGAGCTCAAGCCGATCCTGGCCGGCGTCGACCTGACCGTGAAGTCGGGGGAGACCCACGCGATCATGGGCCCGAACGGGTCCGGCAAGTCCACCCTGGCGTACTCGATCGCCGGCCACCCCAAGTACGAGATCACCGGCGGTTCGGTGACCCTCGACGGCGAGGACGTGCTGGCCATGACCGTCGACGAGCGCGCTCGCGCCGGCCTCTTCCTGGCCATGCAGTACCCGGTCGAGGTCCCCGGCGTCTCGGTGGCGAACTTCCTGCGCACCGCGAAGACCGCCATCGACGGCGAGGCCCCGAAGCTGCGCACCTGGGGTGGCGAGCTGCGCGGCGCGATGGAGCGCCTGCAGATGGACCCGGCGTTCGCCCAGCGCAACGTCAACGAGGGCTTCTCCGGCGGTGAGAAGAAGCGGCACGAGATCGTCCAGCTGGAGCTGCTGAAGCCGAAGATCGCGGTCCTCGACGAGACCGACTCGGGCCTCGACGTGGACGCGCTGCGCGTTGTCAGCGAGGGCGTCAACCGGGTCCGCGACACCGGTGACACCGGCGTGCTGCTGATCACCCACTACACGCGGATCCTGCGCTACATCAAGCCGGACTTCGTGCACGTCTTCGTGGCCGGCCGGATCGTCGAGCAGGGCGGCCCGGAGCTGGCCGACAAGCTCGAGGCCGAGGGCTACGAGCGGTACGCCGCCGGGGCCGGCACGGCCAAGGCCTGAGTGGGGAAGGCGCTGCCGAGATGACCAGCATCGCGATCCCCGAGGGGATGCCGCAGTACGACGACGTGCCGCGTTTCGACGTGGCCCGGGTACGCGCCGACTTCCCGATCCTCGATCGGGAGATCAACGGGCACCCGCTGGTCTACCTCGACAGCGCCAACACCTCGCACAAGCCCCGGCAGGTGCTCGACGTGCTCGACGAGCACTACGCGCGGCACAACGCCAACGTGTCGCGCTCGGTGCACACCCTGGGCACCGAGGCCACCGAGGCGTACGAGGGGGCGCGGGCCAAGATCGCCGCGTTCATCAACGCGCCGAGCGTCGACGAGGTGGTGTTCACCAAGAACTCCACCGAGGCGATCAACATCGTGGCGTACGCCTTCTCGAACGCCTCCCTGCGCCCGGACGGTGACCCCCGGTTCCGGCTCGGCCCCGGCGACGAGGTGGTGATCTCCGAGATGGAGCACCACTCGAACATCGTCCCGTGGCAGCTGCTCTGCGAGCGGACCGGCGCGACCCTGCGCTGGTTCCCGGTGACCGACCAGGGTCGGCTCGACGAGTCGGGCCTGGAGGACCTGGTCACCGAACGGACGAAGATCGTCTCGCTGGTGCACGTGTCCAACATCCTCGGCACCGTCAACGCGACCTCCCGGATCACCGCGCGGGTCCGCGAGGTGGGTGCGCTGCTGCTGCTGGACTGCTCGCAGTCGGTGCCGCACCTGCCCATCGACGTCGTCGACCTGGACGCCGACTACATCGTGTTCACCGGGCACAAGATGCTCGGTCCGACCGGCATCGGCGTGCTCTGGGGCCGCGGTGAGCTGCTGGCGGCCATGCCGCCGGTGATGGGCGGCGGCTCGATGATCGAGACGGTGACCATGGCCCGGTCGACGTTCGCCGCGCCGCCGGCCCGCTTCGAGGCGGGCACCCCGCCGATCGCCGAGGCTGTCGCGCTCGGTGCGGCCGTCGACTACCTGACCGGCGTCGGGATGCGGGCCGTCCAGTGGCACGAGAAGGAGCTGACGGCGTACGCGCTGGAGGCCCTCGGCACGGTGCCGGACCTGCGGATCTTCGGCCCGACCGTGCCGGTGGGCCGCGGCGGCACCATCTCGTTCGCCCTCGGTGACGTGCACCCGCACGACGTGGGCCAGGTGCTCGACTCGCTCGGCGTGCAGGTGCGGGTGGGCCACCACTGCGCGAAGCCGGTGTGCAGCCGGTTCGGCGTCCCGGCGATGACCCGGGCCTCGTTCTACCTCTACACCACCACCGAGGAGATCGACGCCCTGGTGGGCGGTCTGGAGCAGGTGCGGAAGGTGTTCGACTGATGGTGCAACTCGACCAGCTCTACCAGGAGATCATCCTGGACCACTACAAGCATCCGCACGGCCGTGGCCTGCGTGACGCCGACGACGCGACCGACCAGGTCGCGGAAGCGCACCACGTCAACCCGACCTGCGGCGACGAGATCACCGTCCGGGTGGCCACCGACGGCGACGTGCTGCACGACATCTCGTACGACGGCATGGGCTGCTCGATCAGCCAGGCCTCGGCGAGCGTGCTGCACGAACTGCTGCGCGGTCGGGGCACCGGGGAAGCATTCGAGGTGCACGAGGCGTTCGTCGAGTTGATGTCGGGACGTGGCCAGGTCACGCCCGACGAGGACGTACTCGGTGACGGGGTGGCCTTCGCGGGCGTCGCCCGCTACCCCGCCCGGGTGAAGTGCGCGCTGCTGCCGTGGATGGCGTTCAAGGACGCCGCGGCACGCGCCGGCGTGGGCGTGGGCCCGGAGGTGAAGGCGTGAGCGTGCGTCAGGGAGCGATTTCCAGCAGCACTGTGGTGCCGGGTGGCATCACGAAGCGAACCGGAGGGACGGCATGAGCGAGAACACCGCTACCGCGGCGACGCCGGAGGCCGGTGACGCCACCGCGGCGCCGCAGACCGACGCCGTGACGACCGACGGAGCCCCGACGACCGACGCCGTTGCGACCGACGGCGCTGCGACGACCGACGGCGCTGCGGCCGACGCGGCTGCGGCGCCGGGTGCCGGCGACGCCGCCACCTCGACGGGCGGCGTCAGCAAGGCGATGATCGCCGACATCGAGGAGGCGATGAAGGACGTCGTCGACCCCGAGTTGGGCATCAACGTGGTCGACCTCGGCCTGGTGTACGGGGTGCACGTCGACGACGAGAACGTCGCGACCCTGGACATGACGCTCACCTCGGCGGCCTGCCCGCTGACCGACGTCATCGAGGACCAGGCCCGGCAGGCGCTGACCACCGGCCCGGGCGGCGGCCTGGTCAACGACATCCGGATCAACTGGGTGTGGCTCCCGCCGTGGGGTCCGGACAAGATTACCGACGAGGGTCGGGACCAGCTCCGTTCCCTCGGCTTCAACGTCTGACCCGACTCCGTCCCACAGTCGTCGAGCGCGGTGCCCTCCGGGGCGCCGCGCTCGATCCGTTGCGGATGCGCGGGAAACCGCAGTGGCCCGGAGCCCAGTACTTTATCGACCCTGACGGGCCCAAGATCGTGCTCGATCATTGATGTAGTGGCCTCGGTGCGTCGCCGAGGCCACTACATCCTGCTTGGAGCGCGATCTTGGCCGGATCGTCGTTGACGTTCGCGGCTCGCCTCCAGATGGGCTTGCTCGCCGGCGGCCTTGGCAAGATCCGCGCAACTTCACCGATGTTGCTGTCTCCCGCCAGGCTGAGGCAGCAACATCGGCGATGTTGTGAGGATCTTGGCGTGGGCGTGGGCGAAAGTCCGTTGCGGGGGCGTGGGTGGGGCGCGCAGGATGCCGACTGTGATTGAGGCGTACCCGATGCAGGTTTCTGTCCGTGCGGCCACCGCCGCGCGTCGACAGCGCACCGTGCCCGGGGTGGCCTCGACCCGTCGCCCGTCGTCGTGAGCGGCGCGTTCCTCGCCGGTCTGGTGGCCGGGTACGGCGTCGCCATCCCGGTCGGCGCGATAGCGATCCTCATCCTGGGGCTCAGCGCCCGTACCTCGTTCCGGGTCGGCGCGGCCGCGGCGCTCGCGGTGGCGACGGCCGACGGGCTGTACGCGGCGGTCGCCGCGTTCGGCGGCGCGGGCCTGGCCGGGGTCGTCGCCCCGGCGGCCGGTCCGCTGCGGGTGGTCGCCGCAGTGGTCCTGCTGGGGCTCGCCGCGCACGGCCTCTGGCGCACGTGGACCACCCACCGCGCCCGGCCGGCGCCATCGGCCGGCGGGGGCCTGCGTACTCCCGCTCGGGCGTACGCGGCGGTGCTCGGGCTGACCCTGCTGAACCCGATGACAGTGCTCTACTTCGCCGCGCTGGTGCTCGGGCGCCGGGACACCGCGGACGCGAACGGGCTGACCGCCGGGCTCTTCGTGGCCGGCGTGTTCCTGGCGTCGGCGAGCTGGCAGCTGCTCATCGCGGGCGGCGGCACGATGGTCGGCCGGGCGCTGACCGGGCCGCGTGGCCGGCTCGTCACCGGCCTGGTCTCCAGCGCGCTCATCGCCGCGCTCGCGGTGGTGGCGCTGCTGCCCGGCTGAGGCCGAGCCCGCCCGACGCCCCGCCCCGAGTCGTCGTGGCGTACGGTCGGGCCGTGACCAGTCGACCCGCAGCCGGGGGCGGCCGGTGGGTCGAGGTCGACCCGGCCCGCGTCGGCCGCTGGGTCGAGGGCTTCGCCGACCGGCACGGCCCGCCCACCACCACCGCGCGGGAGTTCGGCCTGCTGCTCACCGCACCCGACGGGACCACCGCCGAGCTGTACGCCCCGCCGGGCGCTCCGGTCGGCGCGGACGTGGCGGCCTTCGTTGCCGCAGCCGGCGCACCGCACCGGATCGGCCTGCTGCTGGCCCGCAAGGGCGCGGTGGCGGTAGGTGTGGCGCAGGGCCCCGACCTCGTGGTCTCCAAGGTGGACACCCGGTACGTGCAGGGGCGCACCGCCGCCGGGGGATGGTCGCAGCACCGGTTCGCCCGCCGCCGCGACAACCAGGCCAAGGCGGCGCTGGGCGACGCGGCGGACCTGGCCGTACGCCTGCTGTTGCCGGAGGCGGCGCGGCTCGCGGCCCTCGTCTGCGGCGGTGACCGGCGGGCGGTGGACACGGTGCTGGCCGACCGGCGGTTGGCCCCGCTCGTGCCGCTGCGGGCCGAGCGGCTGCTCGACGTGCCGGAGCCGCGGCACGCGGTGCTGGTGGCGGCGGTGGGCGCGGCCCGGGCGGTACGGATCCGGCTGCGCGACCCGGAGCCCGACTCCGCGCGGTGACGTCGGCGGTGCGGAACGCCCAGTACTCCGGCCGGGCAACTGAGGGCCGCCGGGGAGACGACCGCCACGCAGATCGGGGTTCCCGGCGTGCTGCCGGGCCGCCGGCCGGAGGATGGGCGGGTGGAGTTCCTGGTTGACATGGTGACGACGGTGCCCGACGGCACGTCCGAGGACGAGGTCGCCGACATGCGCGCACGCGAGGCGGCGCGTTCGGCCGAGCTGGTGGCACAGGGCAGCCTCCTGCGCCTGTGGCGGCCGCCGCTGGCGCCGGGGGAGTGGCGTACGTGGGGGCTCTTCCAGGCCGCCGACGCGGACGAGTTGGAGGCGGTCCTCGCGTCGATGCCGCTGCGTGCCTGGCGGCGGGAGACGGTCACGGTGTTGACGCCGCACCCGAACGACCCGGGTCAGCCGCCCCGGCAGGCGAGGAGGTGACGATGGCCAGCAGCGAGGCGGACGTCCTGCGGACCGTCCTGGACCGGTGGAAGTCGGCTGTCGACGCCCACCAGCCGGATCAGGTCGCGTCGGTCTTCACCGAGGATGCGATCTTCCAGGGCCTGCGCCCCTACGTCGTCGGCCGGGACGGCGTCGCCGCGTACTACGCCGCGCAGCCGCTCGGCCTGACCGCCGCGTACGAGATCCGGGAGACCCGGCGGCTCGCGGACGACGCGGTCCTCGGCTATCTGGAGGTCGAGTTCGGGTTCACCGACCGACCGGCGCTGAGGGTGTACCTCGGTGTGCTGGTGCGGCGGGTCGGGGGCGCCTGGTTGATCGGGCACTACCAGGTGTCCCGGCTCGACTGAGGGCATCACATTTCCCGGACAGGTGAACTCACTGGCGTCAGTTGCCCGATGAGCGGGGTTGACGGCCTCCCCGTCCCGACGTCTGCACCCACGGCGCTGTCGGGTCTTCGGCCCGACTGGTGGTGAACATGGACGTGGCAGGCCCCTCGGGGCCTGCCACGTCGCGAATCGGGTGTCAGAGCTGGTCGGTGCCGAAGGTGTCGCAGTTCTTCGGGTCGCCCTTGTCGTAGCCCTGGGTGAACCAGCGCTTGCGCTGCTCGGACGTGCCGTGGGTGAACTGGTCCGGGTTGACCCGCCCGCCGGAGCGTTCCTGGATGCTGTCGTCACCGATCGCCTCGGCGGTGTCGACGGCCTGGTTGATGTCGGCCTCGGTGATCGACTTGAAGAGCGGCTGCTGGCCGGTCTTGTCCTTGCTCTCGGTCGCGTGCTTGGCCCAGGCGCCGGCGTAGCAGTCGGCCTGCAACTCCAGCCGCACGGAGGCGGAGCGGGGGCCGCTCTGGTCGCCCTGGCCGGCCTTCGCGTTGGTGCCGAGCAGGTCCTGGATGTGGTGGCCGTACTCGTGGGCGAGCACGTACGGCTGGGCGAACTCGCCCTTGGCCCCGAACCGGGTGGCCAGCTCGTCGTAGAAGCTCAGGTCGATGTACACCAACTTGTCGGCGGGGCAGTAGAACGGGCCGACGCCCGAGTCGGCCTGTCCACAGCCGGTGTTCACGGCATCCTGGAAGAAGTTCGTGGTGGTGGGCTCGTACTTGCCGTTGCCCAGCTCCGGGTACTCCTTCTGCCAGTACGCCTGGATGCTGTTGACGTAGAGCAGGTTGCGGCAGCGCGCGTCCTGGAGACGGTCGGGGTTCGCGGTGGAGCACACCTGGTCCAGGTCGTCACCCCCGGCCTGGCCGCCCCCGTCGCCGTTGTTCATCGCGTTGAGGCCGAAGCCGCCGCCGAGCAGGGCGACGATGACGGCGACCACGATGCCGATGATGCCGCCCCGGCCGCCACCGCCCGGGATGGGGATGCCCATGCCACCGCCCCCGCCGCCCCGACCCAGGTCGTTGGCCTGGGAGGTGTCGAGCTCGGCCCGCTCGTTGAGTTCCATGCTGACCCCGATCGCCGTATGCCGGTGAATGTCTGGTGTATGTCGTTTTATCGCTTCAGTGCCGGACGGGGTCCGGACAGGCGATCCGGTACCCGATGATCTTGATTGGTAATCCGGCCCGGCCGCTCGACCGCGCCCCGGTACACTTGTCCCCGTGCCGCGCTGCGAAGGCTGAACCGCCCCGCGCCGACGGGCCCACCGCCCGCCGGCGCTTTCGCGTGCCCTGAGTCAGCCTTCCAGACCCCGAGAGCGAGTCCCACGAGATGATCACTGCCACCGGCCTGGAGTTGCGCGCCGGCTCCCGGATCCTGCTGTCCGACACCACGCTGCGCGTGCAGCCCGGTGACCGGATCGGCCTGGTCGGCCGCAACGGCGCCGGCAAGACCACCACCCTGAAGGTGCTCGCCGGCGAGGGGCAGCCGTACGGCGGGCAGATCGACCAGCGCAGCGCCATCGGCTACCTCCCGCAGGACCCGCGCACCGGCGACCTGGAGGTCACCGGCCGCGACCGGGTGCTCTCCGCCCGTGGCCTGGACGTGCTGATGTCCCAGATGAAGGAGATCGAGGCCCAACTGGCCGAGGACGCCAGCGACAAGCTGGTCCGCCGCTACGGCGCGCTGGAGGACCAGTTCGCCGCCCTGGGCGGGTACGCGGCCGAGGCCGAGGCCGCTCGCATCTGCGCCAACCTGGGGCTGCCGGACCGCGCGCTCGCCCAGACCATCGGCACTCTCTCCGGCGGTCAGCGCCGGCGCATCGAGCTGGCCCGGATCCTGTTCCGCGACGCCGGTGAGAACGGCGGCGGCATCCTGCTGCTCGACGAGCCGACGAACCACCTCGACGCGGACTCGATCACCTGGTTGCGGGGCTTCCTCGCCAACCACAAGGGCGGCCTCATCGTGATCTCCCACGACGGCGCGCTGCTGGAGTCGGTGGTCAACAAGGTCTGGTTCCTCGACGCCACCCGGTCCGTGATCGACGTCTACAACCTGGGCTGGAAGGCGTACCTGGAGGCCCGCGAGACCGACGAGCGCCGCCGCCGCCGGGAGCGGGCCAACGCGGAGAAGAAGGCCGGCGCGTTGATGGCGCAGGCCGACAAGATGCGGGCCAAGGCCACCAAGACCGTCGCCGCGCAGAACATGGCGCGCCGCGCCGAGAAGCTGATCTCGGGCCTGGAGGAGGTTCGCGTCGCCGACCGGGTGGCCAAGGTGCGCTTCCCCAGCCCCGCCCCGTGTGGCAAGACGCCGCTCACCGCGACCGGCCTGTCCAAGTCGTACGGCTCGCTGGAGATCTTCACCGACGTCAACGTCGCGGTGGATCGTGGTTCCCGGGTGGCCATCCTCGGGCTCAACGGCGCTGGCAAGACGACGCTGCTGCGGATGCTCGGCGGGCTGCTCACCCCGGACACGGGCGAGGTGCACGCGGGGCACGGGCTGCGGTTGGGGTACTACGCCCAGGAGCACGAGACGCTTGACGTGGAGCGGACGGTGCTGGAGAACATGCGCGCCGCCGCCGTCGAGCAGTCCGACACCGACCTGCGCAAGATCCTCGGTGCGTTCCTGTTCTCCGGCGACGACGTGAACAAGCCGGCCGGGGTGCTCTCGGGCGGCGAGAAGACCCGGCTGGCGCTGTCCACCCTGGTCTGCTCCGGCGCCAACGTGCTGCTGCTCGACGAGCCGACCAACAACCTCGACCCGGTCAGCCGCGAGCAGGTGCTCGACGCGATCGCCAACTACCCGGGCGCCATCGTGCTGGTCACGCACGACCCGGGCGCGGTGCTCGCGCTCAAGCCCGACCGCGCGATCCTGCTGCCCGACGGCGACGAGGACGCCTGGAGCGACGACCTCCTCGAACTGGTCGAGCTGGCCTGACCGCAGGGCCGTACTGGTCGAGCTGGCCTGACCGCCGCGCCGGGCCTCAGCCCAGCAGGTCGACCAGCCGGCCGAGCACGCCGGAGCTGACCAGGATCACCACGCCGATGGCGACGAAGATGGCCGGCACCAGCCAGTGGCCGGCGCGCTCCACCAGGCGTACCACCCTGCGGTGTCCACCCAGCCAGGCCGCGGCGGCGCACCACAGGCCGACGAACACGACGAAGACCAGCAGGAAGACCGCGCTGTCGCCGGGGCCGAGAGCCCGGAACACGGGTACGTAGACGGCCACGTTGTCGGCGCCGTTGGCGATGGTCACCCCGGCCACGCCGAGTGTCCCGCTGACGACAGTGGCCGGCTCGTCATCGTCCGCGCCGCGCAGCGCGCGGATGCCCAACGCGATCGGCAGCAGGCCGAGCAGCCCGGTCCACGGGTCCGGTACGACCAGCAACCCGGCGGCGACCACCGCGCTGGCCAGCGCGAGCGCGCCGATTCCCAGGTACTGGCCCGCGACGATCTGCGAGGTGCGGGGCCGGCCGGTGGTGCGGGCCGCCACGAAGAACAGCGTGAGGATGACGATGTCGTCGATGTCGGTGGCGGCGAAGACCACCGCCGCTCCGGCCGCGGTGCCCAGCAGGTCGATCACGCCCGGGAGCGTACGGGTCGAGGCGTCGCCGCGCGGCGGTGGCCCTTCCGGACGATGCGCCGGGGCCGATCGCGAGGATCACTCTATCGGGAAGCTGACATTGCATAGCGTGTCGGTTGGCGAAGAGTTGATATCTGGCGCATGATCGTCCGAGGCGGTCTAATAGGTGGGACCGTATCCGAACCGCACAGTCTGGGACGTGAGGACACAGCATGGCAGCCACTGGCACAGCCACCAGCACTGAGAAGGGTCGCCGGATCGTCGGAGCCGAGCGTCAGACGCTCGCCAAGGACCTGGTAAAGCGGTACACGTCGGGGGAGAGCATCCGCGCGCTGGCGGCCTCGACCGGCCGTTCCTACGGGTTCATCCACCGAGTGCTCACCGAGTCCGGGGTTCAGCTGCGTCAGCGCGGCGGTGCCCGGCGCCGCAAGAAGGCGTGACCCGCCCCTTCGCGTCGTTCACCAGCGCCGCGCCCCGGGCAGCCCGGTGACCGCCGAGGCGACCGGGGTTCGGCTGACCTGCGACGGGCCGGTTGCCACGGTGACGTTGTGCCGGCCCGACGTGCTCAATGCCCAGACGCCGGCGATGTGGCGCGCGATGAGCGACTTCTCTCGCGACCTGCCCGGCGACGTCCGGGTGGTGGTGCTGCGTGGCGAGGGGCGTGCGTTCTCCGCCGGCCTCGACCTCGCGGTGGCTGGCGCATCCGGCCCGGGGTCGTTCGCCGAGCTGGCCACGCTGCCCGAGCAGGAGTGCGCCGACCGGATCGCCGAGTTCCAGGCCGGCTTCACCTGGCTGCACCGGCCGGACGTCATCTCGGTGGCCGCAGTGCAGGGGCACGCGATCGGCGCGGGTTTCCAACTCGCTCTGGCCTGTGACCTGCGGATCCTGGCCGCCGACGCGAAGTTGTCGATGGCCGAGGTGACGCTCGGGCTCGTGCCCGACCTGGCCGGCACCAAGCGCCTCGTCGAGCTGGTCGGCTATTCCCGGGCGCTGGAGATCTGCGCGACCGGCCGCCGGCTGGACGCCGCCGAGGCGGACCGGATCGGCCTGGCCACTCTTGTCGTACCGCCGGCGGAGCTGGATGGCGCGGTCCGTGACCTGACCGCGGGCCTGCTGGCCGGGCCCCGCGACGCGGTGGTGGAGATCAAGGCCCTGCTCGCCGGCGCGGCGGGGCGGTCGCACGCCGACCAGCAGCGCGCCGAGCGGGAGGCACAGACCCGCCGCCTGCGGGATCTGGCCGGCCGCGGAGAATAGTAAGGACCGTACGGGAAGATCCGGGTTACGACCGAGGTTGTCAGAGTCGTCGGGAGAATTGACCTGACGTGTGTGGTCCACCCGACGACCCGGAGGTGAGCGGTGTCCAACCCGATGTCCGGCGGTGGCATGGCCGGGTGGAGCATGCTCCGGTCGATGCGTAACCGCGACGAGGTCTCCACCCACCGGCTCAAGCACGGCGTGGCCCGCCGCATCGTGGCCTTCGCCCAGCCCTACCGGCGCGACATCATCGTCTTTTTGGCCACCGTGGTGCTGGCCGCCATCATCGGCGTGGCGACGCCGGTGCTCGCCGGTGACGTCATCAACGCCATCAACCGGGGCGGCAGCGAGGCCGGCCGGCTCGTGGTCAAGCTGGCCCTGTTCATCGCCGGTCTGGCCGTCGCCGACGCGCTGCTGTCCCTGGCCCAGAGGTGGTATTCGGCCCGCATCGGCGAGGGCATCATCCTCGACCTGCGCACCCGGGTCTACGACCACGTGCAGCGGATGCCGTTGCAGTTCTTCACCCGCACCCAGACCGGGGCCCTGGTCAGCCGCCTCAACAACGACGTTCTCGGCGCCCAGCGGGCGTTCACCTCCACCCTGTCCGGTGTGGTCAGCAACGTCATCCAACTGGTCCTCACCGCCGCGGTGATGTTCACCCTCTCCTGGCAGATCACCGCCCTCTCGCTGGTGCTGCTCCCGATCTTCATCATCCCGGCCCGACGGGTCGGACGGCGGCTGGCCGACATCACCCGGGAGGCGTACAACCTCGACGCCAAGATGAGCGCGACCATGACCGAGCGGTTCGGGGTGGCCGGGGCGCTGCTGGTGAAGCTGTTCGGCCAGCCCGAGATCGAGGCCCGCCGCTTCGCCGACCGGGCCGAGCGGGTGCGTGACATCGGCATCCAGTCCGCCATGTACTCCCGGACGTTCTTCGTGGCGATGCTGCTGGTCGCCTCGCTGGCGCAGGCACTCACCTACGGCCTCGGCGGTTGGCTCGCCGTCACCGGCGGCGTCAGCGCGGGCACCGTGGTGACCCTCGCGCTGCTGCTCACGCGGCTGTACGGGCCGCTCACCGCGCTCTCCAACGTCCGGGTGGACGTGATGAGCGCCCTGGTCTCCTTCGACCGGGTCTTCGAGGTGCTCGACCTGCAGCCGGGCATCGTCGAGAAGCCCGACGCGGTGCCGGTTCCCCGCGGCAACGGTCGCGTCGACTTCCGTGACGTGCGGTTCCGCTACCCGAGCGCCGCCGAGATCTCCCTCGCCTCGCTGGAAGAGGTCGCCACCCTCGACCGGACCGTCAACGAGCCGGTGCTCAAGGGCGTCTCGTTCAGCGTCGAGCCGGGGCAGATGGTCGCCCTCGTCGGCCCGTCCGGCGCCGGCAAGTCGACGCTGTCCATGCTCATCTCCCGCATCTACGACGTCACCGACGGCCAGGTGCTGGTCGGCGGGACCGACGTGCGCGACGCGACGCTCGCCTCCCTGCGCGACGAGATCGGCGTCGTCACCCAGGATTCGCACCTGTTCCACGAGACGATCGCCGAGAACCTGCGGTACGCCAAGCCGGACGCCACCGACGACGAGATCTGGGCGGCGCTCGCCGGCGCCCAGGTCGCCGACCTCGTCCGGTCGCTGCCCGACGGGCTGGACACCACGGTGGGGGAGCGGGGCTACCGCTTCTCCGGCGGCGAGAAGCAGCGCATCGCCATCGCCCGGCTGCTGCTCAAGGCCCCGTCGATCGTGATCCTCGACGAGGCGACCGCACACCTGGACTCGGAGAGCGAGGCGGCCGTGCAGCGGGCGCTGTCGGTGGCGCTGGCCGGGCGTACCGCCCTGGTGATCGCGCACCGGCTCTCCACAGTCCGCGACGCCGACCAGATCCTCGTGCTCGACGGCGGGCGGATCGTCGAGCGGGGCCGCCACGACGAGTTGGTCGCTGTCGGCGGGCTCTACGCCGAGCTGTACCGCACCCAGTTCGCGGTCGCCGACTCGCCCCGGCCCTTCGTGGACGCGACCGGCCCCGAACCGGTGGTCATGCCCCTGGGCACGTACGTCGCCGACGAGGCGATGCCACCCGCCGCCGCCAACTGACCGATGATCGGTTGATCGACTCCGGTTCCTGGAAATCGGGGTGTCCCGGCCGCGTCGACAGGCCGACTTCCAGGAAGTCGAGTCGATCAACGGCAGGCGGCGTCAGGTCGGACGACGGTCCGGCAGGCCGGTCGCCTCGCGCAGCTCGGCGAACGCCGCGCCCAGCGTCACCGGCGTGAAGTGCGCGTTCAGTCCACTCGGGTTCGGCAGCACCCACAGCCGGGCACCGGCCAGCGACTCCGGCTGCGGCCCGAAGGCCGCCTTCGGCCGCTGAAAGCCGATCCGGTACGCGGTCACCCCGACCACCGCCACCCAGCGCGGCCGGTACCGGGTCACCTTGTCGGTCAGGATCGCGGCGCCGTCGAGCAGTTCCTCGGCGGTCAGCTCGTCGGCGCGGGCGCTGGCCCGGGCGGCCATGTTGGTGATGCCGAGCCCGAGGGCCGGCAGCTCGTCCTGTTCGCTCGGGTGCAGCAGCCGGGCGGTGAACCCGCCCAGGTGCAGCGCCGGCCAGAACCGGTTGCCGGGCCGGGCGAAATGCCAGCCGGTGGCGGCCGACCACAGGCCCGGGTTGATCCCGACGAAGAGCACCGACAGCGCCGGCGCGAGCACGTCCGGGATGGTCCGGTCGGTGGCGGCGGCCAGGTCCGCCTTGCTCGGTCGTGGATGCGCGGCACCCGTGCGACCTCCCAGCGCGGTCGGCACATCCCCGCCTCGGCCGCCCTCGCCGGGTGTCGGAGCGCCCGCTGTCACAGGCCGCGCAGCGCGCCGCCGTCGACCGGGACGGTGAGGCCGGTCAGGTAGCTGGCGGCGGGGGAGAGCACGAACGCGGCCACCCGCCCGAACTCGGCCGGGTCGCCGAGGCGGCGCAGCGGGATGCTCGCCTCCGCCTCGGCGCGGGCGCGCTCGGGGTCGCCGGTGGCGGCGAACAGCTCCCGGTTGCGGTCGGTCAGGACCCGGCCGGGCAGCAGGCCGACCACGCGTACGCCACGCGGGCCGTAGTCGTCGGCGATGTCCTTGGCGACGCCGACCAGGCCGGGCCGCAGGCCGTTGGAGATGCCGAGGCCGGGCACCGGGCCGCGCGCCGAGGTGGAGAGCACCAGCCCGATCGCGCCACCGTCGGGCAGAGCGGCGGCGACGGTGCGCGCCGCGCGGACGGTGCCCAGAAAGACGGTCTCGAAGGAGTGCCGCCACTGCTCGTCGGTGATCGACGCCGCGGTGCCGGCGGGCGGGCCGCCGACCGAGATGAGCGCGCCGTCGATCCGGCCGAAGTGCTTGCGGGCCGCCGCGACCAGCCGCTCCGGGGTCTGCGGGTCGGCCAGGTCGGCGGCGACTCCGACGGCCCGGTCCGGGCCACCCAGCGCTTCGGCGGCGGCGTCGACGGCGTCGGTGTCGCGGGCCGAGAGCACCACTCGCGCGCCGTCGGCGACCAGGCACTGCGCCGTCGCGTAGCCCAGGCCGCGGGAGGCGCCGGTGAGCACGTACACCCGGTCGGTCAGTCCGAGATCCATGTCGCCGATCCTGCCGCATCCGGCTTGGGCCCGCCAACGTGGGCGGGCGGACGCGCGGCGGGGCGCACCAGACGTACCCGACCGGCGACCTGCACCGCGACGGCGCCGCCGACGCGGGCCACGGCCGGCAGCCGGCGCGGGCGCGGC
>NZ_MUZA01000058.1 GCF_021442385.1 Micromonospora sp. MH99 | reverse complement strand
CGGCCGAGGCGATCACCCGGCCCCGCCCGGTGATCCGGCCCGTCGGATCGACCGCGCCCAGCGTCTCGAGGGTGTCCCGGGCCACCGCCATCGCCGCGGCCGGCGGCGGATCGGGCAGCGCCAGCCCGACGCCGTCCGGGCGCCCCCAGGCGGCCAGCTCCAACGCGAACCCGGTCAGGTCGGCCGTGGCGATCTCCGGCTCCGGCCGGGCGGGCAGCCGCTCGTGGGTCGCCTCGGACCAGCAGCGGTAGACGTACCCCGGGGCCTCCCGGCCGGCCCGGCCGGCCCGCTGGGTGGCGGCGGCCCGCGAGACCGGCACGGTGATCAGCGCGCCCAGCCCACGGGCCAGATCGATGCGGGGCACCCGGGAGAGTCCGGCGTCCACCACCACCCGCACGCCCGGCACGGTGAGGCTCGTCTCGGCCAGCGCGGTGGACAGCACCACGCGCCGCCGGCCGTCCGGGCCGCGGGGTCGCAGGGCCGCGTCCTGCTCGGCGGCGCGCTCGCGACCGTGCAACGGCAGCAGGTCGACGGTGTCCCGCAGGTCGCCGAGCCGGCCGGCGACTGCGGCGATCTCACCGGCCCCGGGAAGGAACACCAGCACGTCGCCGTCGTGCTCGCGCAGCGCCCGCCGGACCGTGGCGCCCACGTGGTCGAGCAGGGCACGGTCCACCGGCCCGGCCCCCGACGGCGCGACCGGCCGCGCCGGAGGCGCCCAGATCCGCCGTACCGGGTGCAGCGCCGACTCGGCCCGGACCACCGGTGCGGCGGTGGTCCCGCCCAGCAGCGCGGCGAACCGGTCGGTGTCCGGCGTGGCGGACATCGCGAGCAGCCACAGGTCCGGCCGGAGGGTGGCTCGGGCCTCCACCGTGAACGCCAGTGCGAGATCCGCGTCGAGCTGCCGCTCGTGACACTCGTCGAGCAGCACCGCACCCGTGCCGGGCAGCTCCGGGTCGTGGTGCAGCCGGCGGACCAGCAGGCCGGTGGTGACCACCTCGATCCGGGTGGCCGGACCGACCCGACGCTCACCGCGTACGGCGTAGCCGACCCGGTCGCCGACGCGCTCGCCGAGCAGTTCGGCCATCCGCCGGGCCGCGGCTCGCGCCGCCACCCGTCGGGGTTGGGCGATCACCACCCGGCCGTCGACCCGGTCGGCCACCGCCAACGGCGCGAGAGTGGTCTTGCCGGTGCCCGGCGGGGCCACCAGGACCGCGGCGCCGGCCGCGTCGAGCGCGGTCAGCAGCGCCGGCAACGCCGGACGGACCGGCAGGTCCACTGTTACGTCGGAGAGCACGGCCCAGTCTCGCACCGGTGCCGGAGACTCAGCCCCGGCGGACCTCGCCGAGACCGTGCAGGAACGACCGCCAGGCGGCCGGACCGAACGCGAGCACCGGGCCGGAGCGGTCCTTGCTGTCCCGGACGGCGATCCGACCGTCGACTGTCGCGACCTCCACGCAGTTGCCGTTGCCACTGCTGCGCGTGCTGGTGCGCCAGTCCGCCCGGGTCAGGTCGAGCGCCGTCATCCGTGGTACCTCTCGTCTGCGTCGGCGTGCCGCAGACGCGGTCACGCAAAGTTACGAGAAGCCTCCTTGAGGTGGGTCAGCGACGCCCCCGGATCGAGTGCCATCCGGCACAGCTCCTCGTGCAGAAGGCTATACCCGAGCACATGATCGGCATCCTCCAGAGCCAGGCCCATCGTCAGGTTATCCAGGTAAACCACTGACGCGTCGGCGGCGTCGGCGAAGTTGAGGATCACGTACGGGGTGGTCATCGCCGGATGCTCGCCGGCCGCGAACGGCAGTACCTGAATTGTCACGTTGGGTAACTGGGCGATGTGGCTCATGTGGACCAGTTGCTCGGCCATCACTGCGGGGCCGCCGACCGGGCGCAACAGCACGGCCTCGTTGAGGACCACCGACAACCCGACCGGGTCGTCGCAGTGCAGCACCTCCTGGCGGCGCAGCCGGGCCGCGACCTTGCGCTCCAGGCCGTCCTCGCCGGCGGTGCGGCGGAAGATCGCCCGGGCGTACGCCTCGGTCTGCAGCAGCCCGGGCACCGACTCGGCCTCGTACGTGCGCAGCGTCGCCGCCTCGGCCTCCAGTCCGACGTAGAACTCGAACCACTCCGGCAGCACGTCGCTGTAGTTCTGCCACCAGCCGCGTTGCTGCGCGCCCCGGGCGATCTCGATCAGTGCCTCGGCGTCCGCGCCGGTGACCTGGTACAGGGCGAGTGCCGCCCGCACGTCGCGGGGCTTGATGCCGATCTGCGCGTTCTCGATCCGGGACAGGTTGCTCTTGGACATGTCGAGTTGACGGGCCGCCACGTCGAGGGTCATGCCCGCCCGTTCCCGGAGCTGGCGGAGCTCGCGAGCGATGCGCCGACGGCGCACGGTGGGGCTGGCGGTGGGCCGGATGGTGGAAGCGGCGGTCACCGTCCGAGTCTGTCACGACAAGATCCGCAGGTCGCGCCAGCACGGAGTGCAACTTTCAAATCTGGGAGTTGCGTTGCAGTAGCTGTCGGTGCATCCTTTTCCGGGCGCAGACACTGTGGACACAGCTGAGCGGGAGGACCGTTTGCTCATCGCCGACGAGTTCTTCCTCATCGCCCACAACGACACCCGCGGCAAGGCCAAGCTCCACCCCGCGGCGACCGGCCTCGGCCTCGCCGCCGGACTCCTCGGTGAGCTGACCCTCTACGGGCACATCACCGTCTCCGGTGGACAGGTCACCGTCATCGACCGGCGCCCACCCGCCGACGCGCTGGCGCACACCGTGCTCGACCAGTTGATCGGTGAGTCGCAGCACCGGGAGGTCAACGTCTGGCTCAGCTTTCTGGCGCAGAGCGCGACGACCTCGGTGGGCGAGCGACTCGCCCGCGCCGGGGTGCTGCGCCGCCAGGAGAGCCGGCGGCTGCTGCGCACCTCGGTCAGCTACCTGCCGATCGACCTCAACGCCGTGGCCTGGCCGGCCACCCGGCTGCGGGCCCTGCTGGAACGCCCCGACCCGCCGAGCGTGCCGGACGCGCTGCTGCTCGGCCTGGTCGTGGCCGCCGGACTGACCCGCGAGGTGCTGTGGAGCGCCGGCCCCCGCGCCCACCACCGGCTCAGCGTTCTCATCCCCGCGCTGCCGGCGCCCCTGAAGGAGCTTGTCGGGCACACCGAGGCCGCCGTCGGCGCAGCCGTGCTGCGCGGCATCCCCTGATCCCCCCGGTAACCCCAACCCCTCCCCTCGACAACCGGAGTAGTCGTATGCCATCGACATCGACAGTCGACCGACCCAGCAACGTCTCCGAAGCCCTCGCGAGGGGACGCCTCGGCGTCCCCTCGGTCATCTTCTTCGTCCTGTCCGCAGCCGCGCCGCTGACCGTGGTGGCCGGCGTCGTCACCACCGGCTACGGCGTCATCGGCGTGACCGGCATCCCGCTGGCCTTCCTCGTGGTCGCCGCGGTGCTCGCCCTGTTCTCGGTCGGCTACGTGGCGATGTCCCGCCGGGTCGAGAACGCCGGCGCCTTCTACGCCTACATCTCGCGGGGTCTCGGCCGGCCGGCAGGTGTCGGCGCCGCCTGGGTGGCGCTGATCGCGTACAACGCGCTCCAGGTCGGGCTCTACGGCACCATCGGCGTCGCGGCCGAGCCGGTGCTCGACCGGATCTTCGGCGGGCACCCGCACTGGTCGATCGTCGCCCTGGTGGCTTGGGCGCTGGTCGGCCTGCTCGGCCTGCTCCGCGTGGACATCAACGGCCTGGTGCTGGCGGCGCTGCTGGTCGCCGAGATCGTCGTGGTCCTGATCTTCGACCTGGGCCAGCTCGGCAACCCGGCCGGCGGTGAGGTCAGCTTCGCCGGGTTCTCGCCGGACAACCTCTTCGTGCCCGGGGTGGGCGCGGTGCTGGTGCTGGCCATCCTCGGCTTCGTCGGCTTCGAGTCCGCCGTCGTGTTCAGCGAGGAGAGCAAGGACCCGAAGCGGACGGTGCCGCTCGCCACCTACCTCTCGGTGGCGATCGTCGCCGCGCTGTACGCGCTCTCCTCCTGGACCATGACCGTCGCGGTCGGCCCGGACAAGATCGTCGCCGAGGCCGGTGAGCAGAGCGTCGGGCTGATCTTCAACCTGGCCGGCGCCCAGCTCGGGGACACCGCCGTCACCATCGGCCAGGTGCTCTTCCTGACCTCGCTGCTGGCCGCGATGATCTCCTTCCACAACACCACGGCCCGCTACACGTTCGCGTTGGGCCGGGAGCGGGTGCTGCCGGCGGTGTTCGGGCAGACCTCGCCGCGGACCGGCTCGCCGCGGGCCGCGTCGCTGGCACAGAGCGCCCTCGGCCTGCTGGTCATCCTGCTCTACACCGTCAACGGCTGGGACCCGGTGGTCAAGCTGTTCTTCTGGGTCGGCACCAGCGGCGGCTTCGGCGTGTTGCTGTTGATCGCCACCACCTCGGTGGCGGTGATCGCCTACTTCGCCCGCTTCGGCGGTGACGAGACGCTCTGGCGGCGGGCCATCGCGCCCGGCCTGGCCACCATCGCGCTCGTCGTGATCATCTGGTTGGCCGTGTCGAACTTCGCCAACCTGCTCGGCGTCGCACCCGACTCCAGCCTGCGCTGGGCACTGCCCGCCGTCTACCCGGTGGCGGCCGCGCTGGGCGTCGCCTGGGCACTGCTGCTGCGCAACAACCGCCCGGACACGTACGCCCGGATCGGTCTCGGCGCGGCGAGCGCCGCGGCGGCCGTGCGGTCGGGGGAGCAGCAGGCGACGACGCCGACCGCCGCGGAGGTGTCCCGATGAGCGCGCCCATCGAACGGCTCGGGCCGCAGGACACGGAGCTGGTCGCCAACCGGATCGCCGAGGCGTTCATCGCCCTGGAGGTGACCTCCTGGCTGGTCCCCGACGCGAGCAAGCGCGAGGCCGTGCTGGCCGGGGACTTCGAGATCCTGGTCGACCACGCGATGCGGCACGGGTTCGTGCACGCCACCACGGACCGGGCCGGTGTCGCGGTCTGGTTCCCGTCGGTCGGTGAGCCGGCCCCGCCGCCGCCGGACTACGACGCCCGGCTCGCCGCGGCCTGCGGCGAGTGGACCGACCGGTTCCAGCATCTCGACGAGTTGTTCGCGGCGAACCACCCGCA
Organism: Micromonospora sp. MH99; assembly: GCF_021442385.1. Lineage (GTDB taxonomy): Bacteria > Actinomycetota > Actinomycetes > Mycobacteriales > Micromonosporaceae > Micromonospora. The sequence continues at coordinate 35,703 of NZ_MUZA01000058.1, read as the reverse complement.
CCCGGACCATCACCACATGGCCTTCCTGGCCGTGCAGCCGGGACGGCAGGGGCAGGGTTTGGGCACCGCGTTGATGAGGCACCACCACGCCTGGCTGGACGCCAACGCCATGCCGGCCTACCTGGAGGCGAGCAGCCCGCGCAGCCGGGACCTGTACGCGCGGCACGGTTACCGGGCCGGCGAGCCCTTCCGGGTGCCCGACGGCATGCCGTTCTGGCCGATGTGGCGGGAGCCCGCAGGCCGCTGACGGGGCCGGCCGGGCCGCTGCCCCTCGGGGGGAACGACCCGGCCGGTGCGCCGGTGCCGACGCACGACGAAGGGCCGGGTCCACGCTGACCCGGCCCTTCGTCGTGTGGTGCCTAGTACGTGCCGTCGAGCTGGCCGCGCAGCTTGGTCAGCGCCCGGGCCAGCAGCCGGGAGACGTGCATCTGCGAAACGCCGATCTGGTCGGCGATCTGCGACTGGGTCAGGTTGCCGTAGAACCGCAGGGTGAGGATCTTCTGCTCACGCTCGTCGAGCGTGGCCAGCGCGGGGCCGAGGGCGACCCGCAGCTCGGCCAGCTCGAACTCGTTGTCCTCGCCGCCGAGCATGTCACCCAGCTCGGTGGCCCGGTCGCCGTCGCCGGTCGGGGTGGACAGCGACACCGCGTTGTACGCGCGGGCGCCCTCCAGGCCTTCCAGGACCTCTTCCTCGGTGAGCTTGAGGTGGGCGGCGATGTCGGCCACCGTCGGCGAACGGCCGAGGGTCTGCAGCAGTGAGCTGTTGGCGTCGGAGATGGCCAGCCGCAGCTCCTGGAGGCGACGCGGCACCCGGATGTCCCAGGTGCGGTCGCGGAAGTGCCGCTTGAGCTCGCCGATGATGGTGGGGATCGCGTAGCCGGCGAAGTCGACACCGCGGGACGGGTCGAACTTGTCGATGGCCTTGATGAGGCCGACGGCGGCGGTCTGCGCCAGGTCGTCGGTCGGCTCGCCCCGCCCGCTGTAGCGGTGGGCGAGGTGGTTGGCCAGCGGCAGCCAGGCCTCGATCGCGCGGTCCCGCAGGGCGGCGCGCGACGGGTGGTTGGCGGGCAGTGCGGCCATGGCGTTGAGCAGGTCGGCGGCGCTGTCGGTGAGCGCCCGCGGGTCCAGCTTGGTGGTGCTCGTCTGCTCGGCAGCCGTGGTGCTCGCCTGCTCGGTGATCGTTGGCGCGGTCATGGGTGGTCCTCCCTGCACCTCGTCCGCGGACAAAAAGACGTGACGCTTTGGTTTAGCTTCGAATGGGCCGTTCGGGACTCACCTTAGCCTGATCGGCTCCCGGAAATCTAGCCGAAAGGTTGATGTACTTAAGGCGTGTCGGACCACAAAACGCCCAAAAGTAGCGGCTGGCGAAGAGTTTGTGAGGTCTCTTACCCGTTTAACGGGCGATCCTGCGGCACCCGGTCATCCCATCCGGCCCGACCGGTCGGTGTCGCATCCCCCGCCGACCGGTCAACATGAAATCCGACAACTGGGCAGCACTGTCGACTATCCGTCCTTGTCCCGTCGGCGGGACCGGCCGTAGCGTCGCTGGTAGACACCCGGTTCGGAGGCACCATGCTCGATCCAGCCGCTCCCCAGCTCGTCGTGAACAGTCGCACCCTGTACTTCAGCTGGTTGCCGGCGGATCCCGACGCGGTCGCCGCCCTCGTCCCCGCCGGGCTGCGCCCCCGCGCGGACCGGCAGGTGTTCCTCAACCAGTACGTCGTCGAGGACGAGACGCAGACCTCCGGCTTCGGCGCCTACTCGTTGACGTACCTCGGCGTCTCACTCGCCGGCGTGGACGCGCCCGGCGGGCTCAACCCGGGCGGCTGGTGGACCCACTACGTGGCCTCCAGCCGGCTGGTCCGCGAGTACGCCGCGGCGCGGGGCGCCCCGGTGCTCGCCGGCCGGACCAGGATCGAGGTGAGCGGCGAGGCGCTGCTCTCCGAGACCGAGGCGGAGGGTGCGCCGCTGATCCGCGCCCGGTGTCGGGTGGGGGAGACCGGCCACGTGATCAGCAGCGGGCACCACCGCTACTTCACGTGCCGCGACGGCCAACTGCTCAGCTCGGTCTACCCGTTCGTGGCCGAGCCGGTCGCACCGTTCGAGATCGAGTCGGTGGAGTTCCTGCAACCCCGACACCCGATGTACGCGCTGCGTCCCGCCAACCCGCTGACCATCGGCTTCGGCTACTTCTCGCCGCGCTCCTCGTTCGCATACCCCGGCGGGCTGACCGTGCACCCCGGCGCGGCCGGCCCTCCCGAGCCGGCCCGGCAGACTCACCAGGTGCCGGCCAGCCTGGCTCGCAGCGGCCTGCCGTCGGGGTCGTAGACCAGCCGGTACACCGGCAGCGCCCAGGTGCGGGTGTACCAGGGCAGCCGCTCGGGGCGGTGCGGGCGCAGCCGGCCGGGCGGACGATCGCCGACCTGGCCGCCGTCGTACCACAGTTGCAGTTCGTCGGCCGCGGCCGTGATGGCCGCGACGGCGTCGGCCGGGTCGAGCAGGTCGGCGTCGTCCGCGCCGTCCGGATCACGGTCGAGGTGCTCGCGCCAGAGCCGCAGCCGCAGGTCCCGGGCGTAGACGCGGGCCCCGTCGCCCTGACCCGCCGGGTCGGTGGGCGTCCGCTCGTCGCGCGTGTCGTCCAGCACCGCACAGGACAACTCGCTGTCGTGCGTCCAGGAACGGCGGTTGAAGTTGTCGCTGCCGACGCTGGCCCAGACGTCGTCGACCACGCAGACCTTCGCGTGCACGTACACCGGGGTGCCGGCGTGGTTCTCCACGTCGAACACGTGGACCCGGTCCGGCGCGGCGCGCTCGCACAGCGACAGCGCCTGCTCCCGGCCGACCATGTTGGGCGGCAGGGCCAGCCGGCCGTCCACGTCCGGGTGCCGGGGCACCACGGCGACCAGGTGCAGCTCGGGATTCTCCCGCAGCGCCTGGGCGAACAGGTTGGCCACCTCGGTCGACCAGAGGTACTGGTCCTCCAGGTAGATGAGCCGTCGCGCGCGGTGGACCGCCTTGGTGTAGCCCCGGGCCACCGTCCGCTCGCCGTCGGGCGCGAAGGAGTAGCGCGGCCGGACGGCGGGGTAGGTGCGCAGCACCTGGATCTGGTGCGGCCCACACTCGGGCGGGTCGGCGGGCTGCTCCGGCAGCGGGTCCGGCCGCAGGTCCGCGCCGCGCAGCCGGTCCCGCGCGTACGCCATCGGATTTTCCGAGTCCAGCGGCATCGGGTCGGTCCAGCGCTCCCGGAAGACGGTGTCCAGCGCGCCGACCACCGGGCCGCGCACCGCGAGCTGCACGTCGTGCCAGGGCGGGTTCGACCCGTACCGGGAGGACATCTGCACCGCCTGGGGGTCGCCGCCGTGCGCGGCGTCGTCGCGCCGGCTGTGGCACAGGTCGATCCCGCCGGCGAACGCGATGTCCCGCTCCGGGGCGTTCGGGTGCCGCAACACCACCAGCTTCTGGTGGTGCGAGCCGCCGCGGCGGACCCGCTGGTCGAGCAGCACCTCGCCGCCGGCCGCGGAGACCGTCTCACTGAGGTTGCGGTTCTCCGCCTCGCTGTAGGCCATCGCGTCGAGGTGTGAGCGCCAGATCAGCCCCTTGACCACCACGCCGCGCTGCGCGGCCTGGGCGAAGAGCTGGGCCACGGTGGGGCCGTCGGGGCGCAACCGCTGGTCCGGGTCGCCCCGCCAGTCGGTGAAGAAGAGGTGGTCACCGGCGGTCAGCGCCTCCACCTCCTCGACCAGCCGGTCGAAGTACGCCGCGCCGTGAATCAACGGCTCGGCGAGGTTTCCCCTGGTCCAGACGGGTAACCCAGAGACCGGGTTGGCGCGTTCCTGTGCGGTGAGGAACCAGTCCTGTAACGGCACGTCCAGCCCCCCGGAGGTCGACAACGTCCTCACGGTAGGACCCCCGACGCGGGTCCGCATGCCAGGCCGACCGCCCGGTGACCTGGATGACGCCCAACGCGAGCACGTGACAACAGCCGAGGAGGCCACACCATGCCCCGCGAGACGACGAACCCCGTGACCGAGTACCGCGAGCCGGCGGTGGAGAGCGAACGGGGTGCGCTGGTAGCGGTGTTGCTGATGGTGATTCTGGGCGTCGCGGGGATTTTCGCGGTCTCGTGAGGCGGCGCCGGCGCCCCGGGGAGACGGGGCGCCGGCGCTGGTTTCAGCGGTCGGTCCGGGTCAGGGACGCGGGCCCTGGCCGTCGGTGTGCGGCACCCGCTCGGTGGGGATGACGCCGAGGCGGCCGGCCTTGAAGTCCTCGAACGCCTGGAGCAGCTCGTCGCGGGTGTTCATCACGAACGGGCCGTACTGCGCCACCGGCTCCCGGATGGGCTGACCACCCATGATGTAGAGGTCCAGCGCCGGGGTGTTGCTGTCCTGCGTGGGGTCGGCGCTGAAGCGCAGCGCGTCGCCCGGACCGTGCACCGCGAGCTGACCGGTGCGGACCGGCCGGCGCTCGGCGCCGACGGTGCCGCGCCCGCCGAGGACGTACACCAGCGCGTTGAAGTCGGGGTTCCAGGGCAGGTCGACCTGCGCGCCCGGCTGCACCGTGACGTGGGTGATGGTGATCGGCGTGAACGTCGAGCCCGGCCCCCGGTGCCCGGCCACCTCACCGGCGATGACCCGGATCAGCGCGCCGCCGTCGGGCGTGGTGAGCAGGGCCGACTCCCGGCCCCGGATGTCCTGGTAGCGGGGCGGGTTCATCTTGGCCGCGCGGGGCAGGTTGACCCAGAGCTGCGTGCCGTGGAAGAGCCCGCCGCTGAGCACCAGGTGCTCCGGCGGCGCCTCGATGTGCAGCAGGCCGCTGCCGGCCGTCATCCACTGGGTGTCGCCGTCGGTGATGGTGCCGCCGCCGCCCTGCGAGTCCTGGTGGTCGAAGACGCCGTCGATGATGTAGGTGACGGTCTCGAAGCCGCGGTGCGGGTGCCACGGGGTGCCCTTGGGCTCGCCCGGCGCGTAGTCCACCTCGCCCATCTGGTCGAGGTGGATGAACGGGTCCAGGTCGGTCGTCGACACCCCGGCGAAGGCCCGGCGGACCGGGAAGCCCTCGCCCTCGAAGCCGCTGGGCGCGGTGGTCACCGTGCGGACCTTGCGGAAGCTGGTGGTCTCGTCGAGCTGGGGCAGGCGCGGCAGGACGAGGACGTTGTCAACGGTGATCGCGGGCATCGGGGGGCTCCTTAACGTGTGGCGTGGGTGCTCGACGTGGTCCGGGTCGCCCGCAGGCGGCGGCCGAGCCGGTCGAAGACCCGGGTGAGGCAGGCGACCTCGGCGTCGTCGAGGTCATCCATCAGGTGGGTACGCACCGACGCCAGGTGGTGGGGTGCGGCTTCGGACAGGGTGAGCAGCCCGGCGGCGGTGAGGACGGCTTCGCTGCCGCGCCGGTCGTCCGGGCAGGCCTCCTTGCTGACCAGGCCGCGCCGCTGCATCGAGGAGATCTGGTACGTCAGTCGGCTGGGGGAGAAGACCAGCCGGCCGGCCAGCTCGCCCATCCGCAGTCGTTGCCCCGGTGCCTCGGAGAGCAGGACCAGCACGTGGTAGTCGGCGAAGGTGAGGTCGCTGTCGGTGCGCAGGTCGTCTTCCAACTGGGTGAACAGGCGCTGGCTGGCCTCGATGTAGGCACGCCAGGCGGCCGCTCGGGTGCTGTCCAGGCTGTCTGTCACGTCCACCACGGTAGCACTAGTTCAAAATTTAACTAGTGCTGTTGAGCGTTGCCTGCGTCACGTCTGTCCGGTTGGTGGCTCGCTTGATGCAGTTTTGAAGAAAGCGCGGGTCAATCGGGAGGCGGTGCCCGGGCGGTCTGTGCCAGACTCCGGCCTCGTGGAACACGTGGAACTCGCCGCCGCCGACCTGTTGCTGCGCCCGTGGCGGGAGGCGGACGCCCCGGCCGTGCGCGACGCCCTGCGCGACCCCGACATCGCTCAGTGGAACCCGCAGGGCGGCGGCCCGGTCGACGACCACGCCGCCCTGCTCTGGGTGCGTCGCCGGGCCGACTGGTCCGGCGGTGACCACGCCTCCATGGCGGTGACCGACGCCGCCGACGGCCAGCTGCTCGGCTCGGTGTCGCTGCACCACATCCACCACGGCGACGCCTCCATCGGCTACTGGACGATGCCGGCGGCGCGCGGGCGTCAGGTGGCGACGCGGGCCGTCGTCCGGCTCACCGAGTGGGCGTTCGACGACCTTCGGCTGCACCGGGTCGAGCTGTGCCACGCGGTGGCCAACGCGGCGTCCTGCCGGGTCGCCGAGCGGGCCGGCTATCTCGCCGAGGGGACGCTGCGCGAGTCGTACCAGTACGGCGACGGCCGCCGCTACGACGAGCACCTGCACGCCCGCCTGGCCACCGACCGCTAGCCGGCCGACGCCCGTCGGAGAGCGGCCCAGGTCGGGCGGGCCGGGGCGCGCACCCACCCGGGCGGCCCCGGCTCGGGACCGGCCGGGCCGAACCAACCCGCTCAGGCGGGCCGGCCGGCCGTCACTCGGTGACCCGGCGCAGGAACGCCGTGAGGTGACCGGTGGTGCGGTCAATCTTCTCGGCCAGGGTGATGGTCTCTTCGATCCGCCGCCCGGCGTCCCTCTTCTTGCCGCGTAGGTAGAGCGAGCAGGCCAGGTCGGAGCAGACGTACGCGCCCACGGAGTTGCCCTGCCGGCCGTCCCGGCCGGCCTTGCGGGCCGTCATCAACGACACGCCGTCGCCGGTGTGGGTGGTCAGGCAGAAGGAACACATGCTGCGCCGGACCCGCCCGGCCTGCTGGGGCGCCACCCGCAGCGCGACCCCGACGAGGCCCTCGTCGGCCTCGGCGATCAGGTAGGCCCGCTGCGGCGCGGCGACGTCCCGCCAGCCGAGGAAGTCCAGGTCGTCCCAGGGGCGCATTTCAAGATCGTTCGGTATGGCCAGCCGCTTCGCCTCGCCCTGAGTGCAGTTGACGAAGGAGGCGCGGATGGCGGATTCGGTGAGGGCTAACATAGGTAGTAGCCTAGCTCTCCTAGGCAAACGATTAACGAGACTAGTTTTTGGGGTGTGGTGCGTGGCACGTGCCGGAGTGACCGCCGAGCGGCTGGCCCTGGCGGCGGCCGACCTGGCCGACGAGGTGGGCGTCGAGAACGTGACAGTGGCCGCGCTCGCGCGGCACTTCGGCGTGAAGGACGCGAGCCTGTACTTCCACATCAGGAGCGCACACGACCTGCGGGTCAGGATCGCGCTGCTGGCGCTCGCCGAGCTGGCCGACCGGGTCGCCGACGCGCTCGCCGGCCGGGCCGGCAAGGACGCGCTGGTCGCCTTCGCCAACGCGTACCGGGACTACGCGACGCGGCATCCGGGTCGCTACGCCGCGATGCAGATCGACCTTGACCCCGAGACGGCCGCCGCGAGCGCGGGCGTCCGGCACGCCGAGATGACCCGGGCGATCCTGCGCGGCTACCGGCTCTCCGAGCCGGACCAGACCGACGCCGTCCGGATGATGCACAGCACGTTCCACGGCTTCGTGAGCCTGGAGCGGACCGGCGGGTTCCGCCACACCCCGCGCTCGACGGACGAGTCCTGGGCTCGCGCCCTCGACGCCCTCGACGCCGTCCTGAGCAACTGGCCGCGGGGATGACGGTCGGGTGGGCGCACGTCGTCCGCCCACCCGATCGTCTGCACAGCCGGATCAGGGTGTCGCGGCCGCGTCCGCACGGGACGCCAGCGGGCGGCGCTGCGCGGTCCGCTGTCGGAGCAGGACGAAGCCCAGGCCGGCCAGGAACCAGGTGGCGAGGACGGCCAGGGGCACCAGCGTGTGCGAGCCGTTGAAGTAACCGAAGTTGTTGACCGCCCGCACTGCCGCGCCCGGGGGGAGCTTCGCCGAGATCGACTGCGCCCATCCCGGCAGCAGGTCGATCCCGATGGTCGCTCCGCTCGTCGCGTTGCCGATGGTGGTGAGGGTGAGCACCGCCAGCGCGATCCCGATCGGGCCGAGCCAGGCCCCGAGCGCCTTGGTCGTGAAGGCGCTGGCGGCCGACAACAGGATGAGCGACAGGGCGAGCAGCGGGAACGGCGCCGTCAGTGACCCGTAGACCGGGCCCGCGACCGTCGCCGCGATCACGCCGATCGCTACGGCGAATCCGCCCATGGCGTAGAGCCGGTGACGCAGGCGCACCTTCGCGGTGGCCGCGGTGAGCCCCTGCGCGAGGACGAACGACGACAGGGTGACCCCGAACACCACGTAGAAGGCGGACAGCCCCCGGCTGTCGTAGCTCGCCAGCGGCACGATGTCGTTCTCCTGGACTGTCGCGCCGGCCTGCCGGGCGAGACCGGCGACGAGTTGCCGGGCGGCGCCGCTCTCACTGAATCCGCTCGCGCCGGCGTAGTCGAGCGTCAGCCTGCCGGGGGCGGTCGCGCCGAGCACCGCGACGGCGTCGCCGTCGCGGACCAGGGCCGTTCCGTCCTCGACGGTGCTCACCGGCGTGACGGCGACGGCGTCGCCGAACCCGGCGTGCGCGGTGGTGGCCAGCTGCTCGCCGACCACAGCGATCGGCAGGTGGCGCGGCTCGGGACCGCGTTGCAGCCCGACGTAGACGGCGATGAAGGCCGTACCGATGATCAGCCCGGTGAGCACGAGGGAGAGCCAGGCTCGGCGGTGGGTGACGACTGGCGTTTCCCGCTCGGTACGTGATTCGGGTGGCGACGTCATGGGTGCTTCCTCGGGTAGTGTGGTTTGAATGTCCAACCAGACGAACCGTAGCACCACCGGTTTGAATTCCAAACCGGCTCGGGACACGCTCGCTGTGGCGCTCGACGCGGTCAACGACAGGTGGTCGCTGCACATCGTGCGGGCGCTCGCCTTCGGGGCCTCCCGGTACACGGAGATCCTGCGGGCGGTCGGCGCACCCCGGGACGTGCTCGCCGCCCGGCTGCGAAAGCTCGCCGAGACCGGCATCCTGCAGGCGCGATCGACCGAGGACGGCAAGGTCGCGGGGTACGAGCTCACCCAGAAGGGCAAGGACCTCGGGCAGGTCATCCTCGTGCTCAAGCGCTGGGGCGACACCTACAGCGACGCCGAGGTGCCCAAGGTCGACTTCATCCACGACGTGTGCGGTGAGGTGTTCGTCGCCGAGGTCCGCTGCCAGGCGTGCGGCAGGCCCCTGCGGTCCGGCGAGTTGTCCCTCGATCAGGAGTCCGCCGCATGCTGACCGATCTGGAACTGGCCGACTGGCGGGAGCGGGTGGCCCGGCTGTACCTGTCCGACGTCGACCTCGCCGGCTTCCGCGCCGGCCGCGACGAGCTCTTCGCCACCCACCCGCAGAGCCCGATCCCGCCGGCCGAGCGGCAGGGCTTCACCGGTGTGCGCTACTTCGCACCGAACCCGGAGGCCGTGGTGGAGGCGCCCCTTCGGCCGGCCAGCGGCGAGCTGCGAGTGGACACCGGCGGCCCGGACGGGGTCGTCGCGTACCGGCGGGTGGCGGTTGCCGAGACGCCGTGGGGGCCGCTCACGCTGTGGTGGATCGAGGCGTACGGGGGTGGGCTCTTCGTGCCGCTGCGCGACGGCACCTGCGGTCAGGAGACCTACGGCGGAGGGCGGTACCTCACCGACACGGTGAAGGGCACCTTCGGCCGGGGCGTCGAGCTGCTGCCCGGCGACCGGGTCCGGCTGGACGCCAACTACCTCTACAACCCCAGCTGCGCGTACGACGACCGCTGGGCCTGCCCGCTCGCCCCGCCGGAGAACCGCGTCGACGTGCCACTGCGGGCCGGCGAGCTGGCGTACCACGACTGACCGGCCGCCCCGGCGAACTGCCGGGACGGCCGGTCGTGCCGATACGTCAGCGGGTGTTCGCCGGCGTCGAGCCGGGCACCTGCATCCGGCCCAGCAGCTGCCGGGCCTGGTCGGCGAGCTGTGCGTCGACGGTCACCGCGTACTGGCCGGCGCGCAGTGAGCTGGCCGAGGTGAAGTCGCGCTGCCCGCCGGTCATCGCGTGCGCCACCGCGCCGAACACGGCGCCCCAGATCGCGCCGATGACCAGGCCGACCAGGATCACCGCCAGCCAGTTGCCGACGGTGAAGATGCCGAACAGCAGGCCGATGAAGAGTCCGAACCAGGCGCCGGTGCCGGCGCCGAGCAGCGCCGCGCGACCGGTGGTCATCCGCCCGAGCACCGTCTCCACCAGCGTGAGGTTCGTGCCGACGATGGCGCTGTGCTCCACCGGGAAGCGGTTGTCGGCCAGGTAGTCGACCACCTTCTGGGCGGACGGATAGTCCGGATACGAACCGATCGTCACGGTGGGCGGGCCGCCCTGCGGCCCGTGCCCGTCCCCGGCCGGTGCCGACAGGCGGCCTGCCGGGCCGGACGGAAGCACGTCACCACTGTGTGCGCCGGGCCGCCACGCGGCGGCCGGCCCCGAAGCTGAGGTCATGAGCATCCTCCCTCGTCAGCCGACCGCGTTCCCGCCAGCGCCGGGCGGTAACACCCGCCGCCGGAGTGGGGCCCGTGTCGCCGGTGAGGCATGTGCGGGAACGGTCCGGGTAGGCAGTCGGGTGCAGAGCGGACAGATCAGCGACCACGGGTTCCTCGCCGACGGCCGCACGGCCGCGTTGGTGGACCGCTCGGGCTCGGTGAACTGGTGGTGCCCGGGCCGGTTCGACGCGCCGTCGGTGTTCGCGCGGCTGATCGGCGAGCACGCCGGACACTGGTCGATCCGTCCGGAGGCCGACTTCACCGTCGAACGCTGCTACCTCGACGGCACCCTCGTGCTGCGGACCGTCTTTCGTACCACGCAGGGCGAGGTGGAGCTGAGCGACGCGCTCGCCCTGGAGCCCGGGGCGCGCGAGCACGACATCGGTCTGCGCTCGCCGCAGGTGCTGGTCCGCAGTGTGCGGGGCCTCTCCGGCGAGGTGCCGATGCGGGTGCACTACCGACCCCGATTCGAGTACGGCCGGACCACGCCGTTCCTCGTCGAGCGCGACGGCGCCCTGGAGGCCGTCGGCGGGGCGAGCCGGCTCGTCCTGGTCACCGATCTGCGGCTGACCTGCGGGGACGGTGAGGCCTCCGGGACGTTCACCGTCCGCCCCGGCACGATCCACAACTTCACCCTCGGGTACGCCCCGACCTACGACGCGCCGCAGCCGCAGGTGCCCGCGGCCGACCGGACCATCGCCGACACGGCCGAAGGATGGCGCTCCTGGGTCCGGCAGCACGAGTACAACGGGATCTACGCCGAGCACGTGCGGCGCAGCGCGTTGGTGGTGCAGGGCATGACGTACCGGCCCAGCGGCGCGGTGGTGGCGTCGGTGACCACGTCGCTGCCGGAAAAGCTCGGCGGGGACCGGAACTACGACTACCGCTACGTGTGGGTGCGCGACTTCAGCCTGACACTGCGGGCGCTGTGGCGGACGGCGTGCTACGACGAGGTGCAGCGGCAGTTCGCCTGGTTGGGCCGCGCCATGGGCCGGATCGACGAGGAGCCGGTGCCCATCATGTACGGGGTGCTGGGGGAGCGGGACCTCACCGAGCACCGCCTCGATCAGCTCGCCGGCTACCGGGACAGCCCGCCGGTGATGATCGGCAACGACGCGTGGCGGCAGCGGCAGACCGACATCTTCGGTGAGGCGTTGGACGCGGCCTGGCTGATGCGCGACCGGCTGGAGCCGTTGGAACCCGACGTGTACCACCTGCTCCGGTCGCTGGCCGACAAGGCGGAGCGGGACTGGAAGCTGCCGGACGCGGGGATGTGGGAGGAGCGCGGGATCGAACGCCACCACGTGTCCTCGAAGGTGCAGTGCTGGTCGGCCCTGGACCGGGCGGTCCGCTTCGGCGCACGGCTCGGTGAGCCGCCGGACGTGGCCCGCTGGGCGGCCGCCCGCGACGAGGTGCGCGCGGAGGTGCTGCAACGGGGGTGGAACGACCGGCTCGGGGCGTACACCGGGAGTTTCGAATCCGACGACCTGGACGCGTCGGTGCTGGTGATGCCGCTGGTGGGGTTCCTCCCGGCCGACGATGAGCGGATGCGCTCGACGATCCGCGCCGTGGAGGAGCAGTTGTCGCACGACGGCCTGCTGCGGCGCTGGAACGGCGACCCGGCGGGGTTCCTCATCTGCTCGTTCTGGCTGGTGTGCTGCCTGGCGCTGGCCGGTGAGCGGGACCGGGCGCACGAGTTGTTCGACGCGCTGGCCGGGCGGCTCAACGACCTGGGACTGTTCGCCGAGCAGATCGACCCGTCGACCGGCGAACAGTTGGGCAACTTTCCCCAAGCGTTCTCGCACATCGGCCTGATCAACGCCGCAGGTGTGCTCAGTGACGTCGAGCAGAACCCGGCGCTGCGCCGGCGTGGCATGCCGGCCGGGTACTTCACACCCACGTCGCGCTGAACGGCCGGGAGCTGACCGCCCCCGTGAGCGTCCCCGGGTGGACGGCGCCCACACGGGGGATGATGCCGGCATGAGGCTGGTGCTCACGGCGGACACGCATCTCCCCAAGCGGGCCCGGGACCTCCCGGGGCCGCTGTGGACGGCGATCGAGGCGGCGGACGTGGTGCTGCACGCCGGCGACTGGGTCGACGAGTCGCTGCTGGACGCCATGACCGCCCGCGCGCGGCGACTCATCGGCGTGTACGGCAACAACGACGGCCCCGCGCTGCGCGCCCGGCTGCCGGAGGTGGCCCGCGTCGACCTCGACGGGCTACGGGTCGCCGTGGTGCACGAGACAGGCCCCCGCACCGGCCGGGAACAGCGGTGCGCGGCCCGCTTTCCCGACGTCGACCTGCTGGTCTTCGGGCACTCGCACATCCCCTGGGACACCGTGGCGCCCAACGGGTTGCGCCTGCTCAACCCCGGGTCGCCCACCGACCGCCGATCCCAGCCGCACGCCACCTACCTGGAGGCCGAGACAACCGGAGCCCGCCTGACGCGGGTCCGGCTGCACACCCTGCCCCGACCCTGAGCGGCGAGCTACTGGCCGCGACCCGTCTCGGCCTGCAGCTCGTCGATCCGCTTGGACGCCTCGGCCTTGGTCAGGTCGTCCGGCAGCGTCGCGTCCGCCTCCCGGGCCAGCGTGGCCAGGTACGACTCCTGGGCCGCCGTGGGTGGCTCGTCGCCGGTGACCCACTCGTCCGGGTCCTTGATCGCGCCGCGCGGGTCGGCCTGGTCGTTGCTGCGGTCCGTCATCATCATCACCCTTTCTTCGAACAGGTGTGCCAGTACCCCGATCACCGCCGGTTCATGCCCGTCCACCGCGACAGTCGGCACCTAGGATCACCGGATGAGCGTGAACTCCTCGGGCGTGGTGGTGGTCGGGGCGGGCATCGCCGGAGTGGCCTGCGCGGTGGAGCTGACCCGGGCCGGGGTGCCGGCGCAGGTCCGGGAACGGGGACACGTCCGCGGCGGTCGGATGGCCAGCAAACGCTTCGACGGCCGCCCCGCCGACATCGGCGCCGCGTACTTCACCGTCAGCGACCCGGACTTCGCCGTCGTGGTCGACGAGTGGCGTGCCGCCGGCCTGGTCCGCGAGTGGACCGACACCTTCTGGTCGTACGACACGAACGGCCGCCACGACGCGCCCGGTCCGCTGCGCTACGCCGCGCCACGCGGGCTGCGGTCGCTCGTCGAACACCTGGCCGGCGCGGTGCCGGTGACCGTCGACCGGCTGGTGCTGGCCGTGGAGCCCGGTCCGACCGTCGACGGCGAGCCGTACGCGGCGGTCGCCCTGGCCATGCCCGGACCGCAGGCGGCCCTGCTGCTCGATCCCGCCCTGGCCGACGCCACCCGGGTCGTGCAGGCGCAGACCTGGTCGCCGACCCTGGCCGCGGTGCTGCGTTTCCCGTCCCGGCGCTGGCCGCACTTTCACGGCGCGTTCGTCAACGACCATCCGGTGCTCTCGCTCATCTGCGACGACGGCGACCGGCGCGGTGACGACGCGCCGGTGCTGGTGGCGCACACCGTGCCGGAGTTCGCCGCCGGGCACCTGGCCCAACCCTCCGGCGCCGGACCGGCTATCGAACAGGCCGTCCGGGACGTGCTGGGGCTGGCCGCGGAGGCCACCGACGTGCACGTGCACCGCTGGACGTACGCCAAGCCCGCCGGCGACGTCACCGGGAACACCCACCACCTCGACGCCGACGGGATCGGCCTGGCCGGCGACGCGTTCGGCAAGCCCCGCGTGCAGAGCGCCTGGCGCTCCGGCCGCGACCTCGGCCGCGCGCTGGCCGCCCGCCTCGGCTGAGCGCCGCTGCCCGGCGCTCAGGCGTGCCCAGCGGCGGCGACGGGCTGGGCCTCGCGTTCGGACGGGTCCTTCGTCCGCTCGCCCTCGCGGTCCAGCAACTGCATGACCGGGGTCGCCGCGACGCCGTGCACCACCACCGAAACGAGCACCACCAGCCCGACCGTCGCCCACAACAGCTCCGCCTGCGGAAAGTCCGCCTTCGTGGTGGCGTACGCCAGGTAGTAGAACGAGCCCACCCCGCGGATGCCGAACAGCGAGATCACCCAGTGCTCCGCCGGCCGGCCCGGTGCGCCGCGCAGCGACAACCAGCCGACAGCCGGCCGGATCAGGAAGACCAGCGCCAGCCCCACGGCCGCCGCCGGCCAGGTCAGCGGGGCGAGCAGACCGCCCACGATCGCGCCGCCGAGCAGCAGCAGCAACACCAGGGTGAGCAACCGCTCGACCTGCTCGGCGAAGTCGTGCAGCACCGAGTGGAACTCGTGGGTCCGCTCGGCGGCCCGGATGGCCCGCGCGGCAACGAACACCGCCAGGAAGCCGTACCCGCCGGCAACCTCCACCAGCCCGTACGCCAGGAAGGTGGCGGCCAGCGCCAGGAACCCCTCCGCGTGCCGGGCCAGCCGCAGCTCGCTGGGGGCCCGGAAGAACAGCTTGCCGAGCAGCCAGCCGATGAGCAGGCCGCCGCCCACCCCGACGCCCACCTTCCAGAGCACGTCGACGGTGAACCACTCGGCCATCCACTCCCGCGGGGCGAGGCTGGTCGAGGCGATCGCGATGGCCGCGTAGACGAACGGGAACGCCAGCCCGTCGTTGAGGCCCGCCTCCGAGGTCAGAGCGAAACGGACCTCGTCCTCGGAGTCCTCCACATCGGTCGGCTCGCCGACCTGCACGTCGGCGGCGAGCACCGGATCGGTAGGCGCCAGCGCGGCGCCCAGCAGCAGCGCCGCGGCCGGCACCAGGCCGGCCCACCACCACCCGAGCAGCGCCACCGCCGCGATGCACAACGGCATCGCGATGACCAGCAGACGCCACGTGGAGGACCACCGGGACCAGCTCAACGGCCGGTCGATCTTCAACCCGGCGCCCATCAGGGCGACGATCACCCCGATCTCGGTCAGGTGGGTGGTCAGGTCGGGGTGGGCCAGCGGATCCGGCGTCGGCAGCCCGACCGGCAGGAGGAAGACCAGCATGCCGAGGGCGAGGAACGCGATCGGCATGGACAGTGGACGGTGCTCCAACACCCGGGGCAGGATGCCCGCGAGCAGCGCGCCCAGGCCCACCAGCGCGAACGCGACATCTACCGGTTCCACGGACACCACCCTTTCGCCGCACCCGCGCGGTGCGGGCAGGTGGCCACAGACCATGCCCCGCAAGATGTGCGGCTATGCGCGTGCGCCCCGGTGAACCGGAGTGAGTCTCACCTCGGCCGGGTGAGCGGGGAATCCGCCAGCTCGGCCAACAGCGCGGCCGGGTCGTCGTACACCGCCACCGCGCCGGCGCCGGCGAGTTCCCCACGGCTGGTGCCGCCGCAGGTCAACCCGACGCAGGGAATGTTGAGCTTGCCGGCCGCGGCGACGTCCCAGACCGAGTCGCCGACGAAGACGACGCGCTCGGCGGTCAGCCCGGACTGCTCCAGCGCCGCCTCGAGAATGTCCGGTGCCGGCTTGCTCTCCTGCGCGTCCGCCGAGGAGGTGACGGTGTCCACCACGTCGTCGGCGTTCAGGGCCCGACGCAGCGCACCCACCTCGTGCTCCGCGGCGGAGGTGGCGAGCACCACCCGCAGCCCCCGCTCGGCGCACGCCCGCAGCAGGTCCGCCGCACCGGGCAGCGGCGTCAGCCGCTCCCAGTACTCGGTGTACAGGGTGTTGTGCGCCTCGCGCAGCTTGGGGTCGTCGTCGCGGTCGCGTTCCGGGCCGAGCAGGTGGTCCAGCAGCTTGTCCGAGCCCATGCCGATCGAGCGGTGCACGGTCGCCATCGGGACCGGGTGGTCGGCCTGGCGCAGCGCCTCCCACCAGCTCACGGTGTGCAGGTAGGTGGTGTCGACGAGCGTCCCGTCGATGTCGAAGAGCACCCCGTGGGGTTGTTCGGTGGCCATGGGCGCACTCCTACCCGTTCGGCGGTCGGCTGATTCGTCCGGGATCGCCGACGCCGGCCGGACTCAGCGCGGCTCGGCCGGCGGGACGAGGATCTCGAACCAGACAGTGGACCCGCGCACCGACGGGTCGGTGCCCCAGGCGTCACTCAGCTCCTCGATCAGGCCCAACCCGCGCCCGCGACTGCTCAACGTGTCGGTGCGGGCCCGGGTCACGGTGCCGCGGGTGCCGGAATCGGCGACCGACACCAACAGCCGCTCCGGACTGAGGTCGATCTCCACGCGGGCGGCCGTGCCGGCGTGCAGCAGCGCGTTGGTGGTCAGTTCGCTGGTGCACAGCACCGCCGCGCCGATCACCGACTCGGGCACCTGCCACTCGGTGAGCTGGCCGGTCATCCAGTGCCGGACCCGGCTGGGCGCGGTCGGCTCGGCCGGCACCTCCATCGCCGCCGACCGGCTCGGCTTGAGCGCGTGCTCGACCGCCAGCACGGCCACGTCGTCCTCAGTGCCGCCGGACACGGCGGCGGTGGCCACCGCGCACAGGGCGCGAGGGTCACTGGTGCCGGCCTTGGCCACGGCGTCGCCGAGGGTGTCCAGCCCGGCGGTGAGGCTCTGCCGCCGGCGCTCCACCACGCCGTCGCTGAACAAGAGCAGGGTGTCGCCGGGCGGGAACGCGACGGTGACGGTGCCCGGGCGCCCACCCAACCCCAGCGGGGGACCGGCCGGCAGGTCCACGTACTCGGCGTGCGACCGGCCGTCCGGGTCGCAGCGGCGGATCAGCGGAGCGGGATGACCGGCGCTGGCCAGGGTCAGCTCCCGGCGCTCGGCGTCGATGACCCCGAACGCCACAGTCACGAACAGCTCATGGGTGCCGGCCTCCACACCGAGGCTGGTCACCAGCCGGTCCAGCCCGGCCAGCACCGCGTCCGGCGCGGGATCGGCCAGGGCCAGCGCCCGCAACGCCGCCCGCACCTGACCCATCCGCGCCGCGGCCTGCACGTCGTGCCCGGCGACGTCGCCCAGCACCACACCGAGCGCGCCGGTGGGCAGCAGGAACGCGTCGTAGAAGTCACCGCCGGCCGCGTTGCCGTCCACCCCCGGGTCGTAACGGGCCGCGATCCGCAGCCGGGGCAGGTCGGGAAGGTGCTCCGGCAGCATGCTGCGCTGCAGCAACTGGGCGGTGCCGTGCTGGGTCTCGAACCGCCGGGCCCGCTCCGCCGCCTGCCCGATCAGCTCCGCCGAGGCGGCCAGCAGCGCCCGCTCGGCCGCCGACCACGAGTGCGGCACCTGGTAGCCGACCGTCAACCCACCCCGGATCACCGACGTGCCCAGCGGCAGCACGGCCATCGAGCGGATCTTCTGATCGTGGCGGTCCACCGCGGTGTCACGCAGCGGCTGCCCGTCGTGGGTGAACGACGACTCGCCCGAGCGGGCCGCGGTTGTGACCGGGCCCAGCCAGTCCGCAGGCGTCCGCCGCCACAGCGGCGGCAGACGCTCGTCGGCCTCGTCCATCAGCTCACCGCGGACCCGGCGCACCATCCGCCAGCCACCGCCACCCTCGTCCACCACGAAGGCGACCCGGTCGGCGTCGAACGTGGTGATGGTGTGGCGCAGCGCGACCCGGGCCACGTCGTCGAGGGTGAGGGTGCCGGCGAGCGCGGCGGCGACCTCGCTGAGACTCTGCAACTGCTCGGTCGCGTGGGTGGTTTCGGCGGCCACCGTCAGGGTTCCCACGATCTGCCCGGCGCTGTCGCGTACGGCCGAGTGACCTCTGGTGAAGACCACCTGCTCGACCACCCCGGAGGTGTCCCGGATCAGGGGGAGCGTGGACTCCTTCTCCAGAAAGGGCACACCCTGCCGGTAGGCGCGCTCGATCACGTCACCGAAGCCGGGCAGCGTCCAGACCTCCGCGTACACCTCGGCGGCCGGTCGACCGAGGGCGGCGGGGTGTTTGCTCCCCAACAACTCGGCGTAGCCGTCGTTGTAGAGCAGGACGAGGTCGTCGCCGTACGCCAGTGCCATCGGCATCGGCGAGGCGAGGACCAGCTCGACCACGGCCCGGACCGCCGGATCCCAGCTCTCGCGCGGGCCGAGGGCGGTGGCGGACCAGTCATGGGCGAGCACGGCGGCCGCACCGGGCCCGGTGGATGCGCCGGGGACCGGAATTGCTGGCGTGGGGACTCGCCCGACCGTTCCTGGCATGTTCGCAGCCTAGCCGGCCGTCGGTCAGCCGCATCCGATCATGTGTGCGGGTCGCGGCTGACCCTGGCGGAGTGACTGTTAGGGCAGGTCAGGGCCCCTGTCTGACGACTTGTCGGAAAAATGGCAGCGAGCCGCGCGGACTGCCGCACCGGTGGCCGGGTATGCGCCCGGCGCAGTCCATGCGACAGGAGGGACATCATGCTGAAAACCCTCGCGGTTCGGCAGGCCGACATCGGCGATGCCATCGCCGACACCTGGAGGTCGGTGCTGCTCTTCATCCCGAAGGCAGTGGCCTTCATCGTCATCCTCGTGGTCGGCTGGCTCATCGCCAGAGCGGTCCTCAAGATCGTGGATGCGGTGCTGGAACGGGTGCGCTTCGACGAGGCCGTCGAACGCGGAGGCATCAAACGGGCACTGGAGAGAACGAAGTACGACGCCAGCGACATCCTGGCCAGGTTGGCGTACTACGCCGTCCTGCTGTTCACCCTGCAGTTCGCCTTCGGAGTCTGGGGACCCAACGCGATCAGTGACCTGATCAGCGGTGTGGTGGCCTGGCTGCCGCGCGCGTTCATCGCGATCGTCATCGTCGTGATCGCGGCCGCGATCGCCAACGCCGCCCGTGATCTGGTCACCGGGGCGCTGGGCGGGCTCTCGTACGGCAAGGTTCTGGCCGACCTGACGGCGATCTTCATCATCGCGCTCGGCGTGATCGCCGCGCTGAACCAGGTGGGTATCGCCACCACGGTCACCACTCCGGTGCTGATCGCGGTGCTCGCCACTGTCGCCGGCATCCTGATCGTCGGCGTCGGCGGTGGTCTGGTGAAGCCGATGCAGAATCGCTGGGACGGCTGGCTCGACCGGGCCGCCCAGGAAGCCCGGGCGGTGCAGGAGCACCGGCGGGCCAACACGGCCGGGCGCAGCGACATGGAGCGGCAGATGGCCGACCGTGGCGGCGACCGGACCCAGGCCATGCCCCGGGTCGACGAGCAGTCGACGATGTCCGGTGGGCGCGGCACGTACCAGTCCGGTGCGGCCGACGAGACCCAGCAGTACCGCCCGTAGCGGGGCGATCGTGAGGGGAAGGGCGTCCGCGTCACGCGGGCGTCCTTCCCGCGTCCCGGTGTCGTACGGGTGACCGGGCCGGTCAGGAACGGTCGAGCGAACGGGCCAGCGCGCAGACGGCGACGAGCCGGGTGAGCGGCCACTCCGGCTCGCTCCAGTCCACCGGACCCCGCGGCGGCGTCCACCCGTGCTCCAGGGCGGCCTCGCGTACCCCCTCGGCGTAGCCGGCGAGCGTCGCGGCGGTCAACGGCCGCCGGTCGCCGTCCAGGCTGTCCCGCACGGCGGCGGCGTGCTGGTCGACAAGCGCCAGCAGTCCGGGACGCGCGGCGGCGGCGGCGAGACCGGCGGTGCCCACGGAGACGGTGAGGGCGGCCAGGGAGGACCGCGCCGAATCGACGGCGGTCCGGGAGGCGACCCGGTTGAACGACACACGCATGGTGACCGAGGCTAACCGACCGGTCACCGGGTCGGCCTCGGCCGCTCGGCGGGTGTCGGTTGTGCCACCGGACGAGTCGGTGCTGGCCGCGGGGGTTGATCCGGCACAGACGGGGCAGCAGGAGAGGGACGGCGCAGCGCGGCACAGAGCGCGGGCGGCGCCGGGTCAGGTCGGCGGACAGCGTGGAGGCACCAATGGGGAACCCGACGGACGGGCCGGACGAGCGGCACCGGCGGCCGGCAGGGGTGAGCGACGAGACGGTTGCGGCGCTGGGCAAGCTCAGCGAGGCGCTGGAGTGCGTGGAACGGGCCCGTGGCCACCTGTACTCGCTGCACCAGCTGATCGGGCACGCCGACCTGATGCTCGACGACGCGGTGGAGCAGTTCCGCGCCGCCGGACATCCCCACATCGCCGAACGGATCGACGCTGAACTGCTCGGCCGCAACGTGATCGCCGGCCGGTGGACGTTCCAGATCGTCGAGGACTTCGACGACGGCTACCACGCGCTGTTCCGCGAGCTGGACCGGCAGGCCCGTGACGAGTTGGTGGGCGGGCGGCGTCATCTGTACGAGGCGGAGATGAAGGAACGCCGCCGCACCCGGGGTCGACCGGGACACGAGGCCCGGCCGGCCGGCGAGGGCTAGTCGGTCGCGTTGGCCGGCCGGCGGCGAGCGGCGTCGTCGGCGATGATCACGGTCGCCACCATGAGCGCGACGCAGAGGCTGAACAGCCAGGACTCGTCCGAGACGAGCCAGGCCGACACGGGCGCCTGCAGCGCGGCGAGCAGGAAGCCGAGCCAGGCGAGGCGGCGCTGACGCGTGGAGAGGATTCCGGAGCCTTGATGCATCCCGAAATTCTTACGCGAACTGACCCGTTTGCCGTCCTCCGATCGGTCGATTCTGACTGAGCTGTCCGCTTTCTCGACCGTCCGGACACGAGTTCTTGTCGCGACGGACGGGCGGCTCCCGCCGCCGGTAAGGTGCGCTGCGGCAGGATGGTGACCCGTGTCCACCTCGCCCGCGCCGCCCCGCGCCACGCTGCTCCTGCTGGCCTATCTCGCGTTCGTCAGCCTCGGCCTGCCCGACGGCCTGCTCGGCGTGGGCTGACCGTCGATCCGCGCGGACTTCGGCGTACCCACCGAGGCGGTCGGACTGCTGCTCACCGCCGGCACGGTCGGCTATCTCACCTCCAGCGTGCTGGCCGGGTTCACGCTGGCCCGCCTCGGGGTGGGCGCGCTGCTCGCCGGCAGCACCCTGCTGGCCAGCCTGGCGCTCACCGGCTACGCCGTGAGCCCCGGGCTGGCCGTGCTCGTGGGTTGCGCGCTGGTGCTCGGGCTGGGCTCCGGTGCGATCGACTCCGGGCTCAACGCGTACGCCGCCGGGGCCTTCGGCCCGCGACACATGAACTGGATGCACGCCTTCTTCGGCCTCGGGGTGGCGATCGGTCCACTGATCATGACGGCGGCGCTCAGCGCCGGGCTGGCCTGGCGGTGGGGGTACGGCATCGTGGCCGGCGCCCAACTCGTCCTCGCCACCGCGTTCGCGCTCACCGTCCGCGCGTGGCGGCGCCGCGCTCCCGAGCCGGGGGTGGGGACCACCGACGCCGCGCCGGCGGTCCGGGTGCCGATCCTGACCACACTGCGGCTGCCGGCGGTCTGGTCGGGGACGCTGGCCTTCGCGCTGTACGTGGCCATCGAGGTGTCCGCCGGACTCTGGGCGTTCCTGCTGCTCACCCAGGGGCGCGGCCTGAGCGCCGCCGTGGCGGGCGGCTGCGTCTCCGCGTACTGGGGCAGTCTCTTCGTCGGTCGGGTGGTGCAGGGCGTGGTGGCCGAACGGCTCGGGCCCCGGTTGGTGTTGCGGGCCAGCCTCGGCGGCATGGCCCTCGGTGCGGCACTGATCGCGGTGCCCGGGTCGGCAGCGCTGGCCGTGCTCGGCCTGGTCGTGCTCGGGTTCGCCGCCGCGCCGGTGTTTCCGCTGCTCACCCTCACCACCGCCGACCGGGTCGGCGCTGCGCACGCGGACCGGGCCATCGGGTTGCAGATCGGTGCCGCCGGTCTGGGCGCGGCGCTCGTCCCGACGGGCCTCGGCGTGCTGATCAGCACCGTGTCCGTGCAGGTGCTCGGCTCGGCCCTGCTGGGGCTCGCGCTGGCGCTGATCGTGCTCCACGAGCTGGGCACCCGCCGGCCCGCCGCCGGAAGTGGACCGGAGCAGGCCGGGCCCGGCTCCGATGCGTCCGGGCCCGGTCTTGACGCGTCCGGGCCTCCAGCGGCCGGGTCGGCCGCGTCCGGGCCGTCAACGGCCGGGTCGGCCGCGTCCGGGACGCCGTCCCGGTCCCGGACCGCTCGACCCGATGACGCGGACTATCCGTTGTCCGGTCCGGTCCGACCGGTCGTCGAGGGGCGGTAGGCGCGCTCCGGGTCGGTCGGCTCCAGCCCCGCGCCCTCGGCCTGTCCGCCCCGGTCGGCCGCCGCGGGCCCGTGCCCGAAGGCGGCCTCCTCACCGGCGTCGTTGCCGGTCACGTCGTCGGCCTGCCCGTCGATGCTGGAGCCCGCCACGGCGCGCTCCAACTCCTCCAGCGGAAGCCGTTCCTCGTCGCGCCACACCCTGTCGTCCGTCATGACCTCAGCCGTACCCGGGCGCGATGATCGCAAACGGGTACCGGCCGGCCCGAGAGACGGCGATGGCCGCCGGGAACTCCGGCGGCCATCCTCGGGCGGTGTGCGGGATCACGGCTGGGGGCGGTCCACCGAGCCACGCCAGGCGCCGGTCTCCTGACCGCGCCGCTCGATGAACGTCTTGAAGCGCTCCAGATCGCCCTTGGCCCGCCGGTCGACGATGCCGAGCTTGTCGCCGGCCTGCTCGACCACCCCGTGCGGCTCGAACTCGAGCTGGAGGGTGACCCGGGTCTTGGTCTCGTCCAGGCGGTGGAAGGTCACCACGCCGGCCTGCTGGGTGCCGCCGGTGGAGCGCCAGGCGACCCGCTCGTCGGGCAGCTGCTCGGTGATCTCGGCGTCGAACTCGCGCTTCACGCCGGCGATGTCGACGGTCCAGTGGGTCATCGTCTCGGAGAGCTGCCGGACCTCCTGCACGCCCTCCATGAACTGGGGGAACTCCTCGAACTGCGTCCACTGGTCGTACGCGGTGCGAACGGGTACGGAAACCTCGACGTGTTCGGTAACGCCACTCATCAGGAACCCTCCTCTGGTCGCTGGTGATGGCCGGATCGGGGGACGATCCTGCTCACCAGCGAGTTGTCTCGTTCTTGTGGCCGAGCGCGGCCCACACCTCGGAGACCGTCTGGTATTCGGTGCCCTCGGGCAGCCGCTCCAGCGCCGCCACGATGTCGTCGGGCGCCTCGTTCTCCCGGGCGCTGGCGATGAGCACCAGTCGGTCGCCGGGCAGCGCGCTCATGGAGATGAACCGGCCGAGCCGGCTGCGCTGCTCGACGTCGGTGGAACTCATCCCCTGCGGCGTGCCGGTGCGCAGGTCGCCCGCCGGGGCCGTGGTGGTTTCCGGCTGGTCCTCGCCGGCCGGTTCCGGCACTCGGGATTCCTCGACCCGGGAGCCACCGGTCCCCGGCCCCTGCACGAGGCCGCTGACCTCCTGGCTCATCTGGTCGTCGATCCTCGGTCCGTGCTTGCTGTTGCCACGCTCCATGCCTTCTGCGCTACCCGGCACCCCGCCCGGTAAACCGGCACCGCGTCACGAACCGGCTCCCGGGCCGGACATCCGGGCGGACAACAGGCCCTAGGAGTCGGCGGCCTTTCGTGGTGGCAGCACGGGATCCTCCGGGTCCTTCTCGCCCGCCTGCAACTGCCGGCCGCGCTGCACCTCGGCGTTGATCTGCACCCCGAGCATGAGGGCGGAGTTGGACAGGTAGAGCCAGACCAGGAACGCGATGGCCGCGCCCAGGCTGCCGTAGGTCGTCTTGTACGAGGCGAAGGTCGCCACGTAGAAGCCGAAGCCGAAGGAGACCGCCGCCCAGGAGACCAGGGCCACCGCGCCGCCGGGGGTGAGCCAGCGGAACCGGGGCTGGCGGACGTTCGGGGCGATCCAGAACAGCAGCGACAGCAACGCCATCATGATCATGGCGAGCACCGGCCACTTCGCCACGCTCCACAGCGTGCGGGCGAGGCCACCGGCGTTGATCAGGTCGCCGACCGCGTCGGTGACCGGCCCGCTGACGATCAACCCGAGGGCGACCACCGCGAGCAGCACCAGGGTGATCGCGGCCAGGCCGATCTGCAACGGCCGCAGCTTCCAGACCGGTCGGCCCTCGGTCACCCCGTAGATCGCGTTGGAGGCCCGGGTGAACGCCCCGATGAAGCCCGACGCGGACCACAGCGCGCCGAGCAGACCGAAGCTCAGCAGCAGCTTGGGGTTGCTCTGCTGGAGCACCACGGCCCGGATCACCCCGATCACGCCGTTCTCGTCGTCGGTCAGCACCGAGCCGGCGCCCACCTGCTTGGCGAGGTCGACGACCGTGTCGACGGTCCGCTCTCCGGTGGAGACCAGACCGACCAGGGCCACCACCACGATGGCGGACGGAAAGAGCGCCAGAACGCCGTAGTAGGTCAGCGCGGCGGCCCAGTCCGAGCAGTTGTCGGTGACGAAGTTCTGCACGCTGCGCACCAGTACTCCACGCCACGTCCGCCAGCTCAGCTGCCGCACCCGGCGCGGAACACGCGTGTCGTCCGCGCCGTCGCGCGTCGTACCGGGCTCCGTGGTCGTCATGCCCGCTCCCTGCGCCCCGGCCACCGGATGACCGGTCGTCCGGTCGGGCCTGGCGGGCCGGTACCCGGAGTGGGAAATCGACAAACCCGTGCCGACATCGCCGTGTTTGCCGTGCCGCCCGCGGGGAACGGTCATCAATGACCCTGTCGAGGATCCAGGAGGACGAGATGCCCGGGCGCGAGGACATGCCCAGCACGCTGCGACGCTCCCCGGACAAGGCGCAGCGCACCTGGGAGAAGACACACGACTCGGCGGTGGAGACCTACGGCGAGGGCGAGCGGTCGCACCGCACCGCCTTCGCCGCGGTGAAGCACCAGTTCGAGAAGGTGGGCGACCACTGGGAGCCGAAGGGCCGCAAGGGCCCGAGCGACCGCCAGGCCGCCGGCGGCGGCCCGGAGCGGCGCGCACCCACCGCCGGTGGGGTGGACGCCAACGCCAGCAAGGACCACCTCATGTCGGTGGCCCGCAAGCTGGACGTACCCGGCCGGTCGAGCATGACCAAGCCGGAGCTGGTCACGGCCATCGAGAAGGCCAACGACCGGGCCACCCGCAAGGCTCGCGGCGACTGACCCACACACAGCACGGTACGGGCGGACGCGCCACCCCTGCGTCCGCCCGTACCGTTCACCAGTGCCCGCCGCCGGGCGCCTCGATGTGCACCGCCTTCGTGGCGCTGAACTCGTCCAGCAGCTCCGGGCCGTACCCGAAGCCCTGCCCGCTGGCCCGACGGGGATGCGCGGCACCGCCGGGCGCCCCGCCGAACACCGAATTGATCTTCACGGTGCCCACCGGCAGCTCCCGCCAGGCCCGCTGCGCATGGCTCATCGACGCGGTCAGCACCGTCGCGGCCAACCCGTACTCCGAGTCCGCCGCGCAGGTCAGTGCCTCGTCGAAGGAGTCGACCACCACCGCCGGCCGCCACCGCCGCGCTCACCTGCCCGTGCACGTGGTCGCGGTGCCGCCGGTCGACGAGCGGGCCCAGCTCGGTGCCCGGGTCCCGACCCGGCCCGACCCGCAGCGCGCCGGCCCGCCGCACCAGCGCCGCCACGAAGTCGTCGGCCACCTCCCGGTGCACGTAGATCCGTTCCACCGCGACGCAGATCTGCCCGGCGTTGGCGAACGCCCCGAGCGCGGCCTGCTCCGCAGCCCATTCGGGGTCGACACCCGCGTCGACGACCAACGGGTCGCTGCCGCCGTTCTCCAGCAGCACCTTCGCGCCCGTGCGGGCCGCGGCGGCGGCGATCTGACGCCCGGTGGCTGTGGAACCGACGTGCGCGACCACGTCCACGTCCTGTGCGGCCAGTGCCGCGCCGACCTCCGGACCACCGGTGAGCAGGGACAGCACCCCGGCGGGCAGCGCCTCGTCCAGGGCCCGCGCCAGCAGCCAGCCGGTGGCCGGCGTCCGCTCGCTGGGTTTGTAGAGCACCACGTTGCCGGTGACCACCGCCGCGCCGAGCAGTCCGCAGGAGACCGCCACCGGGTCGTTCCAGGGGGTGATGGCGGCGACCACGCCCCGCGGCTGGGGCGTCATGAAGTCCACCGCGTCCGCCGCGCCGTTCAACGTCCGCCCGCCGCGCAGCGGGGCCAGCTCCGCGTACTGTCGCAGGGTGCCGATGCCCGCCTCGACGCCGCCGCGGGCGTCCGCGAGCGGCTTGCCCATCTCCGCGGTGACCGCCGCCGCCAGCTCGTCGGTGACGGCCGCGACCGCGTCCGCCGCCCGGTGCAGCGCCGCCGCCCGCTCCGCCGGTGCGGTCGCCGCCCACGAGGCCGCCGCCTCCCGCGCCGCCTGGGCCGCCTTGCCGACCTCGTCGGCAGTGGCCACCGGCACGGAGCTGACCGGTTCGCCGTCCGCCGGATCGTGGACGACCAGCTCGCCGCCGGCCCCGCCCGCGCCCCACACCCCGCCCACCAGCTGCGCAACCGTGTACATGCGGCGCTGGATGCCCCGGCCCCGGCGAGACAAACGCGTTTCGCCCGGTTGCGCGCCGGGTAGGCGGATCGG
Organism: Micromonospora sp. MH99; assembly: GCF_021442385.1. Lineage (GTDB taxonomy): Bacteria > Actinomycetota > Actinomycetes > Mycobacteriales > Micromonosporaceae > Micromonospora. The sequence goes on along the minus strand of NZ_MUZA01000058.1, from coordinate 8,986 downwards.
GTGACTACCACCGGCGCGCAGAGCGCGGACGCCGTCGTCGTCGGAGCCGGGCACAACGGCCTCGTCGCGGCGAACCTGCTGGCCGACGCCGGGTGGGACGTGGTGGTGCTGGAGGCGACCGCCGTACCCGGCGGCGCGGTCCAGTCCGCCGAGGTGACCGCCCCGGGCTACCTGAGCGACCTCTACAGCTCGTTCTACCCCCTGGGGTACGCCTCGCCCGTGCTCGACGGCCTCGACCTGGGCCGGTACGGGCTGTCCTGGCGGCACGCCCCGGACGTGCTGGCACACCTGCTGCCCGACGGCCGGGCGGCGGTGATCAACCGGGATCCCGACGTCACGGCCGCCTCCCTGGAGCAGTTCGCCCCCGGCGACGGCAAGCGCTGGCTGAACGCGTACACCGACTGGCTCGACGTGGCCGAGCCCATGTTGACCACCATCACCACGCCGTTCCCGCCGGTGCGCGGCGGCCTGGGCCTGCTGCGCCGGCTACGGGTCGCGGGCGCCCTGCGACTGGCCCGCCGACTCGTGGTGCCCGTGCGCAAGCTCGGCGACGAGCTGTTCGACGGTCCGGGCGGCCCGGCGCTGCTCGCCGGCTGCGCCCTGCACACCGACCTGTCCCCGGAAGAGGCCGGCTCCGGCGTGTACGGCTGGCTGCTGGCCATGCTCGGCCAGCAGGTCGGCTGGCCGGTGCCCGACGGCGGCGCGCGGCAGATCACCAACGCGCTGGTGGCCCGCCTGTCCGAGCGCGGTGGCCGCATCCTCTACGGCGCGCGGGTCGACCGGGTGCTCACCGCGCGCGGCCGGGCGATGGGCGTGCGCACCTCAGGTGGCGCGTTGTGGCGGGCCCGCCGGGCCGTCCTCGCCGACGTACCGGCCCCGGCCCTCTACCTCGACCTCGTCGGGCCGGCGGCGCTGCCGTCCCGGCTGGTCGAGGACCTGGCGCACTTCCGGTGGGACGGCTCGACGCTGAAGGTGGACTGGGCGCTCTCCGCCCCGGTGCCGTGGACCAACCGGGAGGTCGCCGGCGCCGGCACCGTGCACCTCGGCGCGGACCTGAACGGACTGACCCGCTATGCCGGCGAGCTCGCCCGCGGCGAACTGCCCCGCGACCCGTTCCTGCTGGTCGGGCAGATGTCCGTGGCCGACCCGAGCCACTCGCCGCCGGGCACCGAGTCGCTCTGGTCGTACACCCATCTGCCGTTCCGGCAGGACTGGCGGGCCGAGGAGATCGCCGGGCACGTGCAGCGCATGGAGGACGTGCTGGAGGCGGCGGCCCCGGGCTTCCGGCAGCTCATCGTGGGACGGCACGTGGCCGGGCCCGCCGAGCTGGAAAAGGGCGACCCGAGCCTGGTCGGGGGCGCGCTCGGCGGGGGCACCGCCGCCGCGTACCAGCAGCTGTTTCTACGCCCGATCCCCGGCCTGGGAAGGGCGGACACCCCGGTGGACCGGCTCTTTCTGGCCAGCTCGTCGGCGCACCCGGGCGGCGGGGTGCACGGCGCACCGGGCGCGAACGCGGCCCGCGCGGCCCTGGCCCGCGACCGCGCGCTGACCGGCACCGCCTACGCGGCGGCGATCGCCACCGCGCACCGAGCCGTCTACCCCCCGACCTGATCCGTCGACCAGGAGGTCCGCGACGCGAACCTCCCGGTCGACGAGGTGCGTCAGTTGGTGATGTTGCGGTGCTTGCTGCGGAGGCGGAACGGCATCAGGGCGCTCTCGACCTTGGTCGCGGTGGTCATCTTGGAGACGCCGTCGCGCCGCTCCTCGAAGCGGATCGGCACCTCCAGGATCGTGTGGCCCAGCTTGGTCGCCAGGTAGTGCATCTCGACCTGGAAGCTGTAGCCGTTGGACTGCACGCGGTGCAGACCGATGTCCTTCAGCGCGTCGGCCTGCCAGATCTTGAAGCCGGCGGTCAGGTCCCGGATGCGCACCCGCAGCAGCGTGTGCACGTAGAGGTTCGCCCATCCGCTGAGCGCGCGCCGGTACAGCGGCCAGTTCTCGTCCAGCTCGCCACCGGGCACGTACCGCGAGCCGATCACCACGCCGGCCTGGGTGGAGAGCAGCGCGCCCAGCATCCCCGGCAGCGCCTCCGGCGGGTGCGACAGGTCGGCGTCCATCTGTGCCACGAACTCGGCGCCGCCCTCGAGAGCCCGGCTCATCCCGTCCACGTACGCCCGACCCAGGCCCTCCTTGCCGGCCCGGTGCATCACCTCGATCCGCTCCGGATACTCGATGGCCAGCTTGTCGGCCACCTCGCCGGTGCCGTCGGGGGAGTTGTCGTCGGCGACGAGGATGCGCAGGCCCGGCAGCGGCAGCGCGAGCAGCCGCTCGACCAGCGCCGGGAGGTTGCCCGCCTCGTTGTAGGTGGGCACGACGACGGTCAGCTGTGCGTCTCGCCACGGCGACGGCAGTTGGACGGGCTCGATCATGTCGGACATCCTCGGTTTGCGGACTGGGCTACCTCAGAGGGTAGCCAGTTGCCCGACCCGGATTGAAAAGGCTCCCCGTCGATCGGGCGGCCGCAGGTGGCGGCCCGCTCAGCGCAGGCGACGGGCCATCGCCGTGAGGGCCATCGCGACGCCGGCGAGGGCGAGGCCGGACAACGCCGGTTTGTGAGTGCCCACCCAGAGCGCCGCCGAGCGCCGCCGAGCCTGCTCGCCGAAGATGCCCGCCGCGCCCCGGTCCCGGTCGTCGTCGCCGGGGTGGTCCAGGTTGTCCCGCCAGGTCGCCGGGTCGATCTCGTCGCCGGTCTGCTGGCTGTCGTACCCGTCGCGGGCCAGCTTGCGGTCCAGCAGGCCGGGGATCAGGATGTCGCCGAGGCGGGCCTGCCACGTCGGGCCGCCCACGTTCAACTCCCGGGTGCCCCGGTCGGCGGCCCAGACGATGGCCCGCGCCGCCACCTCGGGCGCGAAGATCGGCGGCACCGGCTGTGGGTGCCGGGGCAGCCGGGTACGCACCCAGGAGAACTGCGGCGTGTTCACGGCGGGCAGTTGCACCATCGACAGCTTCACGCCCGGGCAGTCGTGCGGCAGCTCGGCCCGCAGCGAGTCGTTGAACCCCTGCACGGCGTGCTTGCTCGCGCAGTACGCCGACTGCAGCGGAATCCCCCGGTAGGCCAGCGCGGAGCCCACCTGCACGATCGCGCCCCGACCACGGGCGCGCATGTGCCGCAGCGCCGCCAGGGTGCCGTGCACCGTGCCCAGGTACGTCACCTCGGTGACCCGGCGGAACTCGCGGGCCGGGATCTCCCAGGCCGGCGCGAACACCGACACCATGGCGTTGTTGATCCACACGTCGATGGCGTCCCAGTGGTGCACCACGTCGTCGGCGGCCTGCTGCACGGCGCCGGCGTCAGCGACGTCCACCTGGTACACCCGTACATCGGCGGCGCCCAGCGAACGGCACTCCCGCTCGGCGGCGGCCAGCCCGGCCGCGCCCCGGGCCAGCAGCGCGAGCCGGGCGCCCCGGGCCGCGTACGCGCAGGCCACCGCGCGGCCCACGCCGGCGCTCGCGCCGGTCACCACCACCGTCTGCGTCACCGGGCACCCTTCTGTCGGGTGGCGATGTCCGAGAGCCGGTCCAGCGTCTCCCGGTTACGCAGGTGCAGGACCAGGTCGTTGGCCTTGTTGCGCACCCAGCGCAGCGGACCGGCCGCGAAGTCCTCGCCGAGGCGGACGCGGGTCGCGCCGCCGTCGACCGGTTCCAGGGTGAACGCCACGATCGCCTCGCCGGCCGGCCACAGGCCGGCGCGCAGCACCAGCCGGTGCGGCGGCTCGCAGGCCAGCACCGTCGAGGCGTCCTGCAACGAGAACGGCCACGGCCCGGCCCGGTGGTGCAGTTGGCTGCCCACCCGCGGCCAGGCGTCGTCCACGTCGCGCACGTGCGCGGTCCCGACCACCCAGTCGCTGTACGTCCACCCGTCGGCCAGCACGTCGAACACCTGCTGCGGGCCAGCGTCGATCACTTTCTCCACTATCGCCACTGGGCTCCCATACCCGCCTCTCGGCGGAGGCTAACGGACCTGCGGGTTAGCTTCTCGGAAGTGGCGGGTAAGGCCGACCCGGGGCACCGCCGGCGGCGTTGGCCCACGGCGCCGACGACGACGTTTACTCCTCGGGGCGCCGGGAACCCGCCGGCTGTGCGACAGGACCAGGAGGATCCGTATCAGTGCAGGTCAGCCCGGGTTTACGCCGGTGTTGGCCGGGCTGGTCGCGGGCCTGTCGCACCCGCCGGGGGAGTCCTGTACGACGCGGTCCTGCTCGACCGCGACGGCACCCTGATCGAGGATGTGCCGTACAACGGCGACCCGGAGAAGGTCCGTCCGGTCCCCGGGGCGCGGGCCGCGTTGGACCGGCTGCGGGCCGCCGGGTTGCGCCTGGCGGTGGTGACCAACCAGTCGGGCCTGGCCCGGGGCTACTTCAGCGAGGAGCAGATGCGGGCGGTGCACGCCCGCGTGGAGGAGCTGCTGGGCGACTTCGACGCCTGGCTGGTCTGCCCGCACGACGACTCCGACCGGTGCGACTGCCGTAAGCCCGCGCCCGGTCTGGTGCACGCCGCCGCCCGCGAGCTGGGCACGAGCGCGTCGCGCTGTGTCCTGGTGGGCGACATCGGCCGCGACGTGGGCGCCGCACTGGCCGCCGGGGCGGCGGGGGTGCTGGTGCCGACCCCGGTGACCCGACCGGAGGAGATCGCCGCCGCCGGCTGGGTGGCCGCGGACCTGCCCTCGGCGGTCGACGAGATCCTGCGCCGCCAGCGGGCCGTGCAACCCGCCGAGATCGGCGAGCGGGTGGGCACGGCGTTGGTGGTGCGGTCGGACTCGGCCGGGGACGTGCTGGTCACCGGGCCGGCGATCCGCGCCGTCGCGGCCGGCGCGCGGCGGGTGGTGCTGCTGTGCGGCCCCCGGGGACGCGCCGCCGCCGAGTTGCTGCCCGGCGTCGACGAGATCATCGAGCACCCGCTGCCGTGGATCGACCCCGCGCCGGCACCTGTCGACCCGGACGCCATGCGGGACCTGACCGCCCGTCTCGCCGCTGTCGGCGCGGACGAGGCGGTGGTGTTCACGTCGTTCCACCAGTCCGCCCTGCCGCTCGCGTTGCTGTTGCGGATGGCCGGGATCACCCGGATCGCCGCGATCAGCGACGACTACCCGGGCTCCCTGGTGGACATCCGCCACCGGGTGCCGGTGGGCGTCCCCGAACCCGAGCGGGCGCTCTCGCTCGCCGCGGCGGCCGGCTACCGGCTGCCGGTCGGCGACGAACCAGTGCTCCGGCTCCGGGCCGACGCCGTGGCGCCGCGCCCGGCCGCTGCCGGTGACCCCGGTTACGTGGTGCTGCACCCAGGGTCGGCCGCGTCGAGCCGGGCCTGCCCGACCGAGCTGGCGGCACGGATCGCCGCCGCGCTGACCGCCGCCGGGCACCGGGTGCTGGTCACCGGCGGGCCCGACGAGCGTACGGTCACCGCCCGGGTCGCGGCGGCGGGCGGCACCGACCTGGGCGGCCGGACCGACCTGGCCGCTCTGGCCGCGCTCGTCGCGGACGCCGCCGCCGTGGTGGTCGGCAACACCGGACCCGCGCACCTGGCCGCCGCAGCCGGGGTGCCGGTCGTGAGCCTGTTCGCGCCGACAGTCCCGTTCGGGCAGTGGGGGCCGTACCGGGTGCCCACCGTCCGGCTCGGCGACGCGAGCGCGCCCTGCCGGGACACCCGGGCGGCCACCTGCCCGGTCCCGGGGCACCCGTGCCTGAGCGGCGTCGACCCGGCCGAGGTGGTCGAGGCGGTACGCACGCTCGTGCCCAGCGGTGGTGGCAACCGATGAACATCCTGCTCTGGCACGTGCACGGCTCCTGGACCACGTCCTTCGTGCACGGCAGCCACCGCTACCTGATCCCCACCACACCCGACCGTGGCCCGTACGGCCTCGGCCGGGCCCGCACCTACCCGTGGCCGGACAGCGCCGTCGAGGTCGCCCCCGACGACCTGCCCGGCAGCGACGTCGACCTGGTCATCCTGCAACGTCCGGAGGAGATCGACCTGGCCGAGCAGTGGCTCGGGAGGCGCCCCGGGCGCGACGTGCCCGCCATCTACGTCGAGCACAACACCCCCAAGGGCGACGTGCCGAACACCCGCCACCCGATGGCCGACCGCGCCGACCTGCTCGTCGCCCACGTCACCGGGTTCAACCAGATCTTCTGGGACACCGGCGCGACCCGCACGACGGTGGTCGACCACGGCATCGTCGCGCCGGCCGTGTCGTACACGGGTGAACTGGACCGGCTCGCCGTGGTGATCAACGAGCCGGTGCGGCGGGGTCGGGTCACCGGCACGGACCTGCTGCCCGAGTTCGCCGCGATCGCGCCGCTGGACGTGTTCGGCATGGGCGTCGCGGGACTCGCCGACCATCTCGGGCTGCCCGCCGACCGGCTCACCAGCCACGACGACGTGCCCCAGGACCGGATGCACGCCGAGTTGGCCCGTCGGCGGGCGTACCTGCACCTGTGCCGCTGGACCTCCCTCGGGCTCAGCCTCATCGAGGCGATGGCGATCGGCATGCCTGTCGTCGCGCTCGCCACCACCGAGGCCGTGACCGCGGTGCCACCGGAGGCGGGGGCGCTCGCCACCCGGATGGACACCCTGCTCGACGCCGCCCGCCGGTTCATCGCCGAGCCGGCGGCCGCACGTCAGGCCGGCGTGGCGGCACGGGCCGCCGCGCGGGACAGGTACGGCCTCGACCGTTTCCTCGCTGACTGGGACCGGCTGCTGGAGGAGGAAGTATGCGGATCGCGATGATCTCGGAGCACGCCAGCCCGCTCGCCATCCTCGGAGGCGAGGACGCCGGCGGCCAGAACACGCACGTCGCCGAGCTGTCCGCCGCGCTCGTCGCCGCCGGGCACGAGGTGCGGGTCTACACCCGCCGCGACGCCCTCGACCTGCCGGTGACCGTGCGCGCCCCGGACGGGTACGACGTGGTGCACGTGCCGGCCGGTCCGGCCGAGCCGGTCGCGAAGGACGCGCTGCTGCCGCACATGCGGGAGTTCAGCCGCTGGCTGGTCGAGCGGTGGCGCGGCGGGGACTGGACGCCCGAGGTGATCCACGCGCACTTCTGGATGAGTGGCCTGGCCGCGTTGAACGCCGGTCGGCAGACCGGGGTGCCGGTGGTGCAGACGTACCACGCGCTGGGCACGGTCAAGCGCCGCTACCAGGGCGTGCAGGACACCAGTCCGGCCCGGCGCATCTCCTACGAGCGGGAGCTGGGCCGCTCGGTGGACCGGGTGGTCGCCCAGTGCCGCGACGAGGTTGGAGAGCTGGTCCGGATGGGCGTGCCCCGGTCCCGGATGACGGTCGTGCCCTCCGGGGTGAACCTCGCCTCGTTCTCCCCGCTCGGGCCGGTCGCCGACCGTGCGCCGGGCCGGGCCCGGATCCTGACCGTCGGCCGGCTGGTCGAGCGCAAGGGTTTCCAGACGGTGGTCCGTGCGATGGCGCTGGTGCCCGACGCCGAGTGTGTGGTGGCCGGCGGCCCGCCCGAGGGGCTGCTGGAGACCGACCCGTACGCCCGCAGGCTGCGCGCCCTGGCCGAGTCGTGCGGGGTCGCCGACCGGGTGCACCTCGTCGGCGCGGTGCCCCGGGAGGAGATGGGCCGCTGGTACCGCTCGGCGGACCTGCTGGTCGCCGCGCCCTGGTACGAGCCGTTCGGGTTGACCCCGCTGGAGGCGATGGCGTGCGGCGTACCGGTGGTCGGCACCGCCGTGGGCGGCATCCGCGACACAGTCGTCGACGGCACGACCGGCGACCTCGTACCGGCCCGGGACCCCAACGCCCTCGCCGCCGCGATCCAGCGGCTGCTCGACGACCGGATCCGCCGCTTCCGGTACGCCACGGCGGCGCGCGAGCGGGTCCGGTCGCGCTACTCCTGGGCGGTCACCGCGGAACGCCTGGCCGAGGTGTACGGCGAGGTCGCCGCCGTGCGGCGGCCGAGCCGGGTGGTGGCCTGATGCCGGCGGGCAGCCCGCTCGACGTGCACCTGACCAACCTCGCCGCGGCACTGGCGCCGTACCGCAGGTGTGAACCGCAGCTGGCGCGCTGGGGCGCGGCCCTGGCGCACCGGCTGGCCAGCGGTGGACGGCTGCTCGTCGCCGGCAACGGTGGCAGCGCCGCCGAGGCCCAGCACCTCACCGCAGAGCTGGTGGGCAAGCTGCGCGACGACCGCCAGCCCCTGTCGGCCATCGCCCTGCACGCCGAGAGCAGCGCGGTCACCGCCATCGCCAACGACTACGGCTACGCCGATGTCTACGCCCGCCAGGTGCGCGCCCACGGCCGGCCCGGCGACGTCCTGTTGCTGCTCAGCACCAGCGGCACCAGCGGCAACCTGCTCGCCGCCGCGCACGCGGCGCGCGACGCCGGCCTCGCCACCTGGGCGCTCACCGGGCCCGCCCCCAACCCGCTCGCCGACGCCTGCGACGAGGTACTGGCGGTGCCGTCGGCCGACAGTCAGGTCGTCCAGGAGCTGCATCTCGTGACCAGCCATCTGCTCTGCGAGTACCTCGAACAGGAACTGCCCGCAGCGCTCGCCGTGACAGGTGCCGCCGCGAACGTGCCCGCCGAGCCGGCGCCGGCCGGTCGGCTCGCGTCCGGGCCGGTGCGGACCGGGGTCGAGGTGGTGCTCGACGGCGGGGCCGGACAGCAGGTCGACGCGTGAGGATGAGGAGGAAAGCGTGAGGGGACCCGTGGTGGTGGTCGGGGACACCCTGCTCGATCGGGACGTGGAAGGGGTGGTGAACCGCCTCTGCCCGGACTCCCCGGTCCCGGTGCTCGACGAGACGTCGGCCGTCGACCGGCCCGGCGGCGCCGGCCTCGCGGCGGTCTTCGCGGCCGCGCAGGGCGCCGAGGTGGTGCTGGTCACCGCGCTCGCCGACGACGCCGGGGGCGCGCGGCTCAGCGCGCTGCTCGCCGCGGCCGGCGTGCAGGTGTACCCGCTGAGCCTGGCCGGGGCGAC
>NZ_MUZA01000057.1 GCF_021442385.1 Micromonospora sp. MH99 | reverse complement strand
CTGTCCGGGCACGGCGCGGTGACCAGGTCCGGCGCGGCGTCGCCCGGCCTGTCGAGCGCGGTCAGGGCGGCCGTCAGGGCAACGGCCTCCGGGCCGGCGCCGGTGGCCGGCTTCGGGTCGTAACCGGCGCCCAGCGGCCGGCAGCCGGTGTCGACGATCAACCGGAGCCGGCCATCCCCGGTCGGTCGTCCCTCGACGGCGACGAATTCGCCCGCGTCGGCGTGGAGTTCCGGCCCGTCCAGGCCGGGGCCGACGCCGGCCCGCCAGGTGGACGGCAGCCGGTCGGCGATGCCGGCCAGCACGGTGCGCTCGGTGCCGGCGGGCGCGAGCACGCCGACCTCGCGGCGCAGCGCGGCGCCGTCGGAGAACGGGGTGACGCGGCAGCCGGTGTCGACCCGCACCGGGCCCAGCTCCAGCAGCCCGGCCGTGCCGGCGGCCCGGGCCAGCTCACCGACCGCCCGGTCGACCACCGGGGCGGCCTTGTCGAGGGAACGCTGCTCGCGCACCGTCGGCGGGTCGTCGCGGACCGACATCCAGGCGAGGCCGGCCAGCAGCACGGCCCACAGCACTGTCGCGACCAGCAGCCAGCGCCGCCCACGCCTGGTGGGTGCCGGCGCGGGGGGATCGCTCGACGGGGCCCAACCCGTCTGGACAGCACCGCTCACCCGGCCATGGTGTCACGGGCGGTCCGCCGCACCGGAGGCAGCGGTCGGCGGTCGGGGTGACGGCGGAAGATCAGGCCGGCCGGGGCGGCGGGTCGAGCCGGTAGCCGACCCCGCGCACGGTGTGCACCCGCGGCCCACCCGGCAACCCGTGCAGCTTGCGCCGGAGCCGCTTGATCGCGGAGTGCAGGATCGCCGTGTCGCCGAGGTACGTGCCGGCCCAGACCGCGGCGAAGAGCTGCTCGTGGCTCCACACCACGAGCGGTGGACCGACGAGCCGGGCGAGCAGCTCCCGTTCGGTAGGGGTTAGCGGGAGTGGATCGCCCCGCCAGGTGACCACGTGCCCGGCCCGGTCGACGACCAGCTCACCCCAGCTGATGCGCCCCTGCGGCGCCGGCAGGGTGCTCGGTCCGACGGCCGGTGCCGCGCCTGCCGACGATGGCAACAGCATCGCCCGCAGCTGGGCCAGGTCCGCGCAGGTCACCACCGGTCCGGTCCCGTCGAGCTGCCGCAGCACCCGCTCGCGCACCGAGGCGTCCGCACTGACGCAGACGACGATCGGGACCTCCGCACCGGGCCCGCCGACTCCGCCCGCACCACCCGCTACCACCACCCGAAGATAGTGACGGATGCCGATGCATTTCGGGAGCCCGTCGCAACGGTCGGAATGACGCCACGTCACTGACCAGGCACTGACCGACGTTATTCACTGTGCACGGCGGTGCGCGCCCGTCCCGAACCCGTCGGGACCCAACGTGGGGAGGAACAGTGCTCCGACCATCAACCCTGAGGTCCGCTCTCTGGCGGACGGCCGTCGCGTGCTGCGCGGCCCTGCTGGCCCTCACCGCCCAGCCCGCGGTGGCCGCCCGACCCGCGCCCCGGCCGACACCGGCCCACGTGGACCAGCGCCTGCTCGGCCAGCTCGGCACGTCGGGCAGCGCGAGCTTCCTGGTCTACCTGCGGGACACCGCGCCGCTGAGCCGGACGGCGAAGCTGCGCGACGCGGACGATCGGGCGCGCGAGGTGCGCCGGCTGCTCACGACGACCGCCAGGCGCACCCAGAAGGGTCTGCGCTCGCTGCTCACCACCCGCAAGGCGCCGTACACCACGTACTGGATCGCCAACGCCGTGCGCGTGACAGGTGACCGGGCGCTGCTCGACCAGATCGCCAAGCGACCCGAGGTGGCCCGGATCGAGCCCAGCCGCAGCTATCCCCTGCTCCGGCCGAAACCGGTCACCGGCGGTCGCGTCAGCGCCAACGGCGCCGAGTGGGGACTCACCAACATCAACGCCCCGCAGGTGTGGAGCGAGTTCGCCGACCGTGGCGAGGGCCTGGTGGTCGCCAACATCGACAGCGGCGTCCAGTACGACCACCCGGCGCTGGTCGGGGCGTACCGCGGCAACCTCGGCGGTGGCGCGTTCGACCACAACCACAACTGGTACGACCCGGCGGGCGTGTGCCCGAGCGCCGCGCCCTGCGACAACAACGGCCACGGCACGCACACCATGGGCACGATGGTCGGCGACGACCGCGCCGGCAACCAGATCGGCGTCGCACCCGGCGCGAAGTGGATCACCGCGAAGGGCTGCGAGACCGACTCCTGCACCGACTCGTCGTTGCTCGCGGCCGGCCAGTGGGTGCTGGCCCCGACCGACCTGAACGGCCAGAACCCCCGCCCCGACCTGCGCCCCGACGTGGTCAACAACTCCTGGGGCGGCGCCGGCGGTGATCCGTGGTTCCAGCAGACCATCGCGGCCTGGCGGGCGGCCGGCATCTTCGGCGTCTTCGCGGCGGGCAACGACGGCCCGGCCTGCGGCAGCGCCGGCTCACCCGGAGACAACGCCAACGCGTACGCGGTCGGCTCGTACGACGTGCACGACGCGATCTCCGACTTCTCCGGGCGGGGCGGCGGCACCGACGCGGGGTCGTACAAGCCGAACGTCGCCGCCCCGGGCAGCAACGTGCGCTCCAGCGTTCCGGGCGACTCCTACGCCGCCTTCGACGGCACCTCGATGGCCGCGCCGCACGTCTCCGGCACCGTCGCGCTGCTCTGGTCGGCGGCGCCGAGCCTGAAGGGTGACGTCACCGCCACCGAGGAGCTGCTGGACCGGACCGCCCGCGACGTCGACGCCACCGCCTGCGGAGGCACCGCCGCCGACAACAACGTCTTCGGCGAGGGCCGGCTGGACGCGTACGCGGCGGTGCGGGACGCCCCGCGCGGCGCCGTCGGGCGGATCACCGGCACGGTCACCGCCGCCGCTGACGGCGAGCCGATCGCCGGCGCGACAGTCAGCGACGGCACCCGCAGCGCCACCACCGGCGCGGACGGCCGGTACGCGCTCACTGTGCCGGCCGGCGAGGCCACTGTCACCGTCAGCGCCTACGGGTACGCCGCGCGGACGGCCACCGTCACCGTCACCGAGGGCGGCACGGTCACCGAGGACTTCGCCCTGACGGCGAACCCGTCGGTCACCGTGAGCGGCCGGGTCACCGACGGCTCCGGGCACGGCTGGCCGCTCTACGCCCGGATCGAGGTCACCGGCCGTCCCGGCGGACCGGTGTTCACCGACCCGGCCACCGGGCGGTACTCGTTCACCGTGCCGGGCGACACCACGTACCGGCTCACCGTCACCGCCCGCTACCCCGGCTACCGCACGATCACCCGGGACGTGGCCACCGGCGACGGGCCGGTTCCGGCCGACATCGCCGTACCTGTCGAGACCGCCTGCACGGCGGCCGGTTACACCGGCAGCTTCGGCACGCCGCTCCTGGCCGAGAGCTTCGACGGCGCCGCCGCGCCGGACGGGTGGTCGGTCCGCGACCGCACCGGGGACGGCGGCTGGACCTTCGACGACGCCGGTGGGCGGGGCAACCTCACCGGCGGCAGCGGCGCCTTCGCCATCGCCGACAGCGACCGTCTCGGCTCCGGTAGGACCCAGGACACCGACCTGGTGACCCCGACCGTCGACCTGCGCTCCACACCCGCGCCGGTGCTGCGGTTCCACAGCGACTGGCGGGCGGTCGGCGTGACCGATGCCGCCGACGTGGACGTCTCCACCGACGGCGGCGCCACCTGGACCACGGTCTGGCACCAGACCAGCAGCCGACGTGGACCGCTGCTCGAGGAGGTGCCCCTGGATCCGGCTGCCGGGGCGTCCGCCGTGCAGGTCCGGTTCCGCTTCCACGGCACCTTCGCGTGGTGGTGGCAGGTGGACGACGTGCAGCTGGTCAACCGCGACTGCGTGCCGGCAGCCGGCGGCCTGGTGCTCGGCGTGACCACCGACCGCAACACCGGCACGCCGCTCAACGGGGTCACGGTGGTGAGCGCCGACCGACCGGCGGACCGTGGCACGTCGGCGTCGACACCTGACGACCCGGCCCTGCCGGACGGCTTCTACCGGCTCTTCTCCGGGCTGACCGGGGCGCACCGGTTCACGGCCAGCCGCGCGCCGTACCAGGCGGCCACGCAGACGGCGACGGTGACTGCCGACGAGGTCCGACGGCTGGACGTCGCGCTGGCCGCCGGCAGACTCACCGTCACCCCCACGAACGTCCAGTCGTACCAGTCGTACGCCAGCACCCGGACCACCAAGCTGACGGTACGCAACACCGGAAGCGCGCCGGCTGCCGTCAACCTGGTGGAGCGCGGCGGACGGTTCGACCTGCTGTCCAGGGCCGGTGCGCCGCTGCGGGAGCAGCGGATGAAGGGGATCAGCAAGGCCCGCACGGGTACCGCGTACGGCGGGGCGGAGACCGGAACCGAGGCCGCGCCACGGGCGCAGGACGGGTGGACCGGTATCGCCGACCTGCCCGCCGGCGTCTACGACAACGCGGCGGCCACCCTCGACGGGAAGGTCTACTCCGTCGGCGGTGGCGGCGGCAGCGGCCTGGAAGGCAAGGCGTGGCGCTACGAACCCGACACGGACGCCTGGGCCGCGCTGCCCGACCTGCCGACCGCCCGGGCCAAGCCGGTCGCGGCGGCCGTCGGCGGCAAGGTGTACGTCCTCGGTGGCTGGGGAGTCGACGACAACACGGTCGCCTCGGTGGACGTGTTCGACCCCGCCACGGAACGGTGGAGCACGGTGGCCGGAGCGACCAACCCGTTCCCGGCGGCGGCTGCCGGCGGCGCGGTGACCGGTGGAAAGGTCTACCTGGTCGGGGGCTGCCTGGACAACGACTGCACCGACTCGGACCGGCTCGTCGTCTTCGACCCGGCGACCGGCGTGTTCCACACCGGCGCGTCCTACCCGCATCGGGTCTCCTGGCTCTCCTGCGGCGGGATCGGCAGCGCGATCTACTGCGCCGGCGGCACCGGCGGCACCGAGTACACCGACGCCTACCGCTACGACCCGGCGGCGGACGCGTGGCGCCCACTGCCGAACCTGCCGCTGGACCTCTGGGGTTCCCAGTACACGGCGGCCGGGGACCTCCTGGTCCTGGCCGGCGGGGTCACGGCCGCGTCGACAACGGTGACCAACCGGACCATCGCGTACGACCCGGTGGCCGGAGGTTGGCGCGACCTGCCCAACGTCCAGTTCGGCAGGTACCGGGGCGCCGCCGCCTGCGGCGCGTACAAGATCGGTGGTTCGCCGTCGTCCTTCGTGGGCTCCGCCGAGAGTGAGCGGCTGAGCGGCCTGGAGCTGTGCGACGGGGAGGCGGACCTCCCCTGGCTCGCCACGACACCGGGCACCTTCACGCTGGCCGCGGGCGCCTCCCGAACGGTCACCGTCACCATGAACGCCACTGTCGCGGCCGGCGTGGACCAGCCGGGCACCTACTCCGGCGAGCTGGGCGTCGCATCCGACACGCCGTACCGCGTCTCCGCGGTGCCGGTGCGGATGAACGTGTCGCCGCCGGCCAGCTGGGGCAGGATCCAGGGCACCGTCACCGGGGTCACCTGCGCCGGGGACACCGTCGGGGTCGCGGCGACGGTCCGGGTGAACCGGGTGGGGACGACTACCGGCTACACCCTGACCGCGAACGCCCAGGGCCGGTACGTGTGGTGGCTGCCGAAGGGCCGCTACGACGTGATCGTCGCCAAGGACGCCTGGGTGCCGCAGACGCAGCGCACGCGGATCGAGGCGGGCATCGTCGACACACTCGACTTCACCCTCGATCCGGTCTCGTCCTGCACGAGGGCCACCGGCCTCTGACCCGACACGCGTGGATGGCCGGCGACCTGTCGGCCGCCGGCCACCCGCGCGACGACGACCGGGGCCGGTCACCCGCAGAGGGTGACCGGCCCCGGTCGATCAGAGCGATGGGTCAGGCGACGGTGACGGCGACCTCGTTGATGCCCCGGCCGGCGGTGACGGCGGCGTCGCCGTTGCCGTGCCGGGACAGCGCCCGCAGCGTCCAGGAACCGGGCGCGGCGAAGAACCGGAACTGGCCGGCCGCCGAGGTGACAACCTCGGCGGTGAACTCACCTGTCGAGTCGAGCAGCCGGACGTACGCGCCCGGCACGGCCTCGTCCGCCGACGAGCGGACGACGCCGGTGATGACGGTTTCCTTCTCCAGGTCCAGGCTGGCCGGCAGCGGCGCGGCCTGGTCGGGTGCGGCGCAACCCGCGGCGGTGGGAGCAGTCATGGCGGATCAGGCCTCCCCGGGCTCGTCGCCGAGCGCGACAGGCACGCCGACGAGCGAGCCGTACTCGGTCCACGAACCGTCGTAGTTCTTCACGTTGCGGTGACCGAGCAGCTCCTGCAGCACGAACCAGGTGTGCGAGGAACGCTCGCCGATCCGGCAGTACGCGATGGTCTCCTTGCTGTCGTCCAGCCCCGCGTCGCCGTAAATCTTGCGCAGCTCGTCGTCGGAGCGGAAGGTGCCATCCTCGTTGGCCGCCTTGGACCACGGGACGCTGATCGCAGTCGGGATGTGACCGGCCCGCTGCGCCTGCTCCTGCGGGAGGTGCGCGGGGGCGAGCAGCCGCCCGGCGAACTCGTCGGGGCTGCGCACGTCGACCAGGTTCTTGGTGCCGATCGCGGCGACGACCTCGTCGCGGAAGGCCCGGATGGCGGTGTCCGGCTCCTGCGCGACGTACTGGGTCGCCGGGCGGGCCGCCGTCTCGGTGACCAGCGGGCGGGCGTCCAGCTCCCACTTCTTGCGACCGCCGTCGAGCAGCTTCACGTCGCGGTGGCCGTAGAGCTTGAAGTACCAGTAGGCGTACGCCGCGAACCAGTTGTTGTTGCCGCCGTACAGGATCACGGTGTCGTCGTTGCTGATGCCCCGCTCGGACAGCAGCGCCTCGAACTGGGTCTTGTTGACGAAGTCCCGGCGGACCTGGTCCTGGAGGTCGGTCTTCCAGTCGATCTTGATGGCGCCGGCGATGTGGCCGGTCTCGTAGGCCGAGGTGTCCTCGTCGACCTCGACGAAGACGACGCCCGGGGCGTCGAGGTTCTTCTCGGCCCACTCGGCCGATACGAGTGCGGTGTCGCGACTCATCGAATCACTCCCTGGTGAGGATGGATGGTGAGCCAACGCGCGAATATCGATGGGTTGAACTGTCGCACCGCGCGCGGGACCCAGCGGAAGGACGGGATCACGGGTTCGTGCGACGGCGCCGCTGCCGGGCGTTCGGTGGGATCACCGGAAAGGGTCGAGGACCCTGCGTGCCGGTGGCCGCCGTCAGGCGGCCGAAAACAGCCCCGCCGTCAGATGACAGGGCGACACAGGCAGGTGGCCACGCGGCACAGGTCGACCGCGCGCCGTTTGGTGAGGTGGGTCCCCATGAGCACGGAGCCTACCAGCCAGTGACCGGGCTGCCACTGGACCGACCACCATCCGGGATCGTCCGGGCTGCGGGGCAGCTGACGCGTCCCAGCGGCCCGGACGATTGAGGCGCGACTCAGCCGGCGGAGTTGATCGGCACGTTCTTCGCGTCGGCGGTGACCGCCAGCCCTTCGGGCAACGGCCGGACCTCCCGGACCGCGAGCTGGAACGGCAGCTCGGGCAGCGGCACGTCGATGGAGATCCCCTGGGCGTACCGGTTCAGGGCCAGCCGGGCCAGCGGCAGGTTCGGCAGGCCCGCGGCGTCCAGGTTGTTGAAGCGCAGGGCCACCTTGCCGTTCTCGGCGACGGTGACGTCGGCGGTGCCGGCGACTGTGAACTTCTGACCGAGGATGTCGACCGGGGCGGTGACGGCGAGCTTGCCGCCCAGTTCGCCGAGCTTGAGCCCGGGTCGGTTCAGTAGCGCGGCGAGGCTCTCGTAACTGATCGTGCCGGTGCCGTTGACCGTGTCGGCGACGATGTCGCCCTGCCCGGTCCGCAGCGTGTCGATCGAGGCACGCACGTTGCGGGCGTCCACGTCCAGCACCGGCAGCCGTACGGCGTCACCCTCGACCGACGCCTGCACGTCCCGCAGAGTGATGGAGATGCGCTCGTACCGCCCGTTGAGCACCTGGGTGAGGAACGGCGTCCCGCCGACCTCGACGTCGGGCTTGGCCGACTGCGCCCCCTGCTTGCTGACCTCCTGGCTGACCCGCTCGGCGATGAGCCGCTCGGCCACGCCGACCGCCACGCGGTCGGCGACCACCAGCAGACCCCCCACCACCAGGAGCAGGACGACCAGGCCGATGAGCAGCTTGCGACCGCGCCGTCGGGGCCGGGCTTCGCCAGCCGGATACTCCTGGGCCACGCCGCCTCCTGTCTCCGCCCGCCGTTGATCGGCGGGAGTCCGAACCGGTGCCGCAGCGCGGCGCACCCGTAGGTACCCGACCGGCACCGGCCTCAACCGTGGGCTCAGAGGAACAGCATGCACATGGCGTACGCGGCCGGTGCGGCCAGGGCGAATCCGCCGAGCGGACCCTGCATGTGCCGGGCGACCCACATGGTGGGCGGTTCGCCGGCCATCAGGCGGCCCGCCTCCGCGTACCCCACGGCGAGATCGGAGAGGACTGCGGTGACGGCCGCGACCAGGCCGATCACCGCGGCCCGGGTCGGCGTGAAGGGGGTCACCAGATAGCTGCCGAGGAGCGCGCTGCCCAGCGTGCCCACCATCGCGCCGGCGACGACGCCTGCCGCGCCCCGGGGCACCTGCGGGGCCAGCCGGGGCCACGGCAGCACCGCGTCGGTGAGCCGGGCGACGGTCAGCGCGACCCCGCTCGCGGTCAGGCAGACCGTGATCGCCTGGGTGCCGGCCGGGATGCGGCTGAGCACGATGAGGGTGCCGAAGGCCACGACCCCGACCACGATGAGCAGGGTGGCGCCGAGAGAGTCGGTGACCCGGACCCGGTCGACGCGGCGGACCAGCTGGCCGAGCACGGCGGCGAGGAAGCCACCGACGGCCAGGTAGCCCAGTGGCGCCAGACCGGCGACGTCACTCTGGACGGCGGCGATGTCGGCGGCCGCGGCGACCGCGGCGCTGATCCCGCCGACCAGCAGCAGCGCGGGTGGACGCATGGCCATCGTCCAGGCGAGCACGAACAGCAGTTGGACGCCGAAGACGATGAACGCGAACGGCAGTCGGTGCCCCGGCCCGGACGTCTGCGCGCCGAGCACCAGACCCACCCCGAGCAGCGCGGCGAAGCCGGCGATGGTCAGGGCCAGCGGCCGGTGCACCTCGACCGGAGCGACCGGCTCCTCCTCCGGCTCGTCGACCTCGTCCTCGGAACGACGGGCCGGCTCCCCGGCGCGGCGGGCCCGGCGCGGCCCACCCCGCCCACGGCGTTCGCCTTCGGCGACGGCCGGTCCGGTGCGCGGCGCGGGCGGATGGCCACGGGTCGGAGCGGCCGGACCCGGGCGGGGACCGTCGGACCACGATTCGCGGCCGGCGTCGGGCGAGGTGGAGGGAAACACGCCCCGATCGTGCCAGATGGGCTGCCCGCCGCGCCGGTCACGGGTTTCCGCAACGTTAAAACCTGCGCCACGATCAGGGGCAAGCTAGACAAACGGGAAATGACCTCAAGGCGCAGCCGAGGCGATCGGTTACGCTCAACGCGTTACCCGCCCGTCAGCGACGCCGGGACCACGCTATTTCTCAGCGCACTCTGCCACGAGTGTGTCTGGTCGCGTGCGGCGTTGCGCCGCCGGGACGGAGGTGATCGTGGAGATCCTGCTGCTGGTGACCGCGCGCGCAGGGGAACCGTCGGCTGTGCTGCCGGCGCTCGACCTGCTGCCACACTCGGTTCGCACCGCGCCGCGCGACGTCCGCACCCTGGTTGCCGGGCCCAGCCCCGACGCGGTGCTGGTGGACGCCCGGTCGGAGCTGAGCGAGGCCCGAGCGACCTGTCGGATGCTGCACGCGACCGGGCTCGGGGTGCCACTGGTCGCGGTGGTGACCGAGGCCGGCCTGATCGCGCTGAACGCGGACTGGGGCGTCGACGACGTCATCCTCGCGTCGGCCGGTCCCGCCGAGGTCGAGGCTCGACTGCGGCTCGCGGTCGGCCGCCTGAGCAACGCGACCGCCGGCGCCGGCGGCTCGATCCGGGCCGGCGAGCTGACCATCGACCCCGACACGTACGCCGCCAAGCTGAAGGGTCGCCCGCTCGACCTCACCTACAAGGAGTTCGAGCTGCTGAAGTTCCTCGCCCAGCACCCGGGCCGCGTGTTCACCCGCGACCAGCTGCTGCGCGAGGTCTGGGGCTACGACTACTTCGGCGGCACCCGAACGGTGGACGTGCACGTTCGGCGGCTGCGCGCCAAGCTCGGCTCGGAGTACGAGTCGATGATCGGCACGGTCCGCCAGGTGGGTTACAAGTTCGTCGTCCCGCCGTCGCGTTCCCTGCCCGAGGCGGAGCACGCGCCGCTGCCCGTCTAACCAGCCAGGGCGATTTCCCATATGCCCCTTTTGCGCGGCTCGCCGGTCATATTCTGACTGCCGGGTTTGTCGGAAAAGGGGGCGACGGTGCGGGCAGGTAGCACGGGGGCGAGGGGCCGGCGCGTCCGGCCAGCCGGGCGGAAGCCGTGACGCGGGTCAGCTCGACCGCGCGCGCGGCAGTGATCGTGACGGTGGTGGTGGTCGCGCTGCTCGGCTCGGCGTACGTGCTGGGCCGCAGTCTCGTCCCCGACCAGACCCAGCGACACGCCACTGGTGTCACCACCGAGGGCGACGGCACGCACTACGCCGACCAGCCTCCCGAGAAGCCCTCGACCGGCACCCCGACGGGCAGCCCGACCGCGAGCCAGAGCGCCGGCCCGACCGAGGCCGGCCAGGACGGCTCGGGGCAGAACGCCAGCGGCGACAAGCTGTTCGGCGCCCACACCGACACCGGCAACGCCCGACTCGCGCTGACCTTCGACGACGGGCCGGACCCGCGCTACACCCCGCAGGTCCTCGCGATCCTGCGCGAGTACGACGTCAAGGCCACGTTCTGCGTGGTGGGCGAGAACGCGCAGGATCATCCCGACCTCGTCCAGGCGATCGTCGCCGACGGCCACACCCTGTGCAATCACTCCTGGCACCACGACGTCACCCTGGGCAACAAGTCCGCCGACCAGATCCGCGCCGACCTGGTCCGCACCAACGAGGCGATCCGAGCGGCGGTCCCGGACGCCCCGATCGTCTGGTACCGCCAACCCGGCGGCGCCTGGACGTATCCGGTGGTGTCGGTGTCCCAGCAGCTCGGCATGACTCCGCTGCACTGGTCGGTGGACCCGTCGGACTGGCAGGCCCCGGGCGCCAGCAAGATCGCCGCGACCGTGCTCTCGCAGGTGGAACCGGGTGCCGTGGTCCTCATGCACGATGCCGGCGGGGACCGGCAGGGCACCGTCGACGCGCTGCGCCGGATCCTGCCCGCACTCAGCTCGCGCTACGAGTTGGAGGCACTGCCCACCGACCCGACGTGAGCCACTTCCCCTTACTCGGGCGAGAGTCCGGGACGCACCGGACGCAGCGGCTACGGTGATCCAATGAGCAGTGCGGAGCCGACCAGCGACCAGGTGACCCGGACCGACCGACTGGCCCCGACGGAGATCGCCGACGTGCTGGCCCTGGCGCGCACGGCGGGCGACACCGACGGCGCGGACCCGCTCGACGAACACGTCCTGCTCCGCCTGCGCGATCCGCAGGCGCCGGCCGTACACCTGCTGGCCCGCGCCGATGACGGCACCCTCACCGGGTACGCCCACCTCGACACCACCGACCCGGTGGGCGGGATCGGGGTGGAGCTGGTGGTGCACCCCGCGTACCGGCGGCGGGGCACGGGCCGGGCGCTGGCCCGGGGCGTGCTCGCCTCGGCCACCGGGCCGCTGCGGGCGTGGGCGCACGGCGACCACCCGTCGGCGGCGGCGCTCGCCGTGGACCTCGGGTTCAGCCGGGCGCGCGTGCTCTGGCAGCTACGCCGGCCGTTGGCCGCCCCGCTGGGCGAGCCGCGTCTGCCCGACGGGGTGACGCTGCGTGCGTTCCGCCCCGGTGCCGACGACGCGGCCTGGCTGGCCCTGAACGCGCGGGCCTTCGCCGAGCATCCCGAGCAGGGGCGGTGGACCTCGGACGACCTGCGGGTCCGCCTCGCCGAGCCGTGGTTCGACCCGGCCGGTTTCCTGCTCGCCGAGGAGACCTCGACCGGTCGGCTGCTGGGCTTCCACTGGACGAAGGTGCACGAGCGGCCCGGGTCGGCCCGCATCGGCGAGGTGTACGTGCTCGGCGTGGAGCCGACCGCGCACGGTGGCGGGCTCGGTCGGGCGCTGACCACCGCGGGGCTCGCGTACCTGCGGGACAAGCGGGGTCTGGACCGGGTGATGCTCTTCGTGGACGACTCGAACAGCGGGGCGGTCGCGCTCTACGAGCGGTTGGGCTTCGCCCGCTGGTCCGCGCACATCAACTACCACCTGGGCTGACCGTCGGCAGTCGGGCCGAGCGAGTCACCGGCGGGTAACGGCCGAGCGTCGGCGGGATAACGCTGAACCGGATATATACCCATACTTCCGACAGGTGTATCCCGGTTCACTTAACGGACAACTCACCCTCAGCAAGCGGTCACCTCGGGGGCCGTACGTGTTCACCTTGCGTTCACTTGCGACCGGCGAACCGGCTACCTGGCACTTCTAACTTTCGTGTCAGCCGGTCAAAGCCGGTCCTCGGGCCCCGGGATCGGGGCGCCAAGTCAGACGCGAAGGGAAACCCCTCAGGTGAAGCTCCAGCGGTACGGCGCTATTGCCGGCCTCGCTCTTGCCGCGACGCTCGGTCTCAGCGCATGCGGCTCGGACAACAACGAGCCCGCCTCCGGCGCAACTGCCGCGGGCTCGGCCGCCGCGGTCGACTGCGCTACCGGCACGCTGAACGCCCAGGGCTCGTCGGCGCAGAAGAACGCCATGGCCGAGTGGATCAAGGCGTACCAGCAGAAGTGCGCTGGCACCACGATCAACTACGAGGCTTCCGGCTCGGGTGCCGGCATCCAGGCGTTCATCGCCGGGACCGCCGACTTCGCCGGCTCCGACTCCGCGCTCAAGCCGGAGGAGCAGCCGCAGGCCGACGCCAAGTGCGCCGGTGGCAAGGCCATCCACCTGCCGATGGTGATCGGCCCGGTGGCCGTCGCCTACAACGTCAGCGGCGTGGACAACCTCCAGCTCAAGCCGGCCACCCTGGCGAAGATCTTCGCCGGCAAGGTCACCAAGTGGGACGACGCGGCGATCAAGGCCGACAACCCGGACGCCAAGCTCCCGGCGACCACCATCCAGACCGTCCACCGCTCGGACGAGTCGGGCACCACCGACAACTTCACCAAGTTCCTCTCGAAGACCTCCGAGGCGGACTGGACGCTGGGCAACGCCAAGGCGTGGAAGGCCCCGGGCGGCACCGGCGCCAAGGGTTCGGACGGCGTGGCCAGCTCGGTCAAGGGCGCCGACGGCTCCATCGGCTACATGGAGTGGTCGTTCGCCGAGAACGCCGGCCTGAACATGGCCAAGATCGGCA
This sequence comes from Micromonospora sp. MH99, assembly GCF_021442385.1. GTDB lineage: Bacteria > Actinomycetota > Actinomycetes > Mycobacteriales > Micromonosporaceae > Micromonospora. Next base: position 27,710 of record NZ_MUZA01000057.1, on the reverse strand, counting down.
ACGGTAACGGCGAGTTCGCCGCGCTGACCGCCGAGGCCGCTGGCAAGACCATCGCCGGCGCCAAGATCGATGGCCAGGGCGACGACCTCAAGCTGTCGATCGACTACAACACCAAGGAGGCCGGGGCCTACCCGATCGTCCTGGCGACGTACGAGATCGTCTGCAGCAAGGGCCTCGCGGCCGACAAGCTGGCGCTGGTCAAGGGTCTGCTGGGCTACGCCGCCAGCGCCGAGGGCCAGAACTCGCTGACCGACCTCGGCTACGCCCCGCTGCCGGAGACGGTCCGCACCAAGGTCGAGACCGCGGTCAAGAACCTCTCCTGACCCGACCCCACCACCTCCGCAACCGAATCGAGCGAGCAGATGGGTGAAACCCCTCACCGCTCGGCCGACGCCGGCACCGGCGGGACGCGCGTGACCCAGAGTCACGAGTGGCCCGCCGGTGCCTCGGCGCGTGTGGCCGAGGCACCAGTCAGCACCCGTTCCCCGGGCGGCGACGGACTGGGCGGCGGCGGCGCACTGCCGCGCAGCCGCAAGTTCGGCGCCGAGCGGGCCTTCCGCGGTCTCACACTGGCCGCCGGCACCGCCGTTCTGGTCATCATCGCCGCCATCGCGATCTTCCTGATCGCCAAGGCGGTGCCGGCCCTGCGCGCCAACACCGAGAACTTCTGGTCCTACGAGGGCTGGTCCCCCAACGAGACGCAGCCGAAGTTCGGCATCGGCACACTCGCCTTCGGCACCGTGCTCAGCGCGGCGCTGGCGCTGCTCATGGCGGTGCCGGTGGCGCTGGGGATCGCGCTCTACCTCTCGCACTACGCACCTCGCCGGCTGGGCACCGCTCTCGGCTTCCTGGTCGACCTCCTCGCCGCCGTGCCGAGCGTGGTCTTCGGCCTCTGGGGGCGGGACATCTTCATCAACCCGGTCCGGGACTTCTCCGTCTGGCTGAACGAGTACTTCGGCTGGCTCCCGATCTTCGGCGGCGACGGCCCGTTCGGTAAGTCGATCATGCTGGGTGCCCTGGTACTCGCGATCATGGTGTTGCCGATCATCACCTCGCTCTCGCGCGAGGTGTTCCTCCAGACGCCGACCGCCAACGAGGAGGCCGCCCTCGCCCTGGGCGCCACCCGCTGGGAGATGCTCCGCACCGCGGTGCTCCCCTACGGTCGCCCCGGCATCATCGCCGCGGTGATGCTCGGTCTGGGTCGGGCGCTCGGCGAGACCATCGCCCTGGCGCTGACCCTCGGCATCACCTTCGGCATCTCGTTCAACCTGATCCAGAACGGCGGCAACACCATCGCCGCCAACATCGCCAACGCGTTCGGCGAGGCGAACGAGACCGGCCGGGGCGCGCTCATCGCGTCCGGCCTGGTGCTGTTCACCATCACGCTGATCGTCAACATCACGGCGCGGGCGATCATCTACCGCCGCCGGGAGTTCACGGAGTCGGCCGCATGACCACAACCGTCACCTCCCACCGCACCCGCCCGCCGGCCCAACCGTCCTCGCTGCGGGCCCGGCGGCTGCCCGGGTACGCCGCCCCGGCCATCGCCGTGGCGGCCCTGGCGCTCTCCGCCGTGATCGTCTACGGCACCGACATCGGCGGCCCGGTCCTCGTGGTCGTCCTCGGCGCGATCCTCTACCTGGCCGGGCTCTTCGCCGCCGCCAACGCGGTCGAGGGGCGCCGGTCGGCCCGCAACCGCACCTGGAGCGCACTGATCCACTCCGCCTTCGTGCTGGCGGTGCTGCCGCTCGTCTCGGTGGTCTGGACGCTGGTCAGCAAGGGCGCCGAGCGGTTCGACGCCAACTTCTTCCAGACCTCGATGAACAACATCGGCGCCCGGGACCCGAACGGCGGCGCGTACCACGCGATCGTCGGCACGCTGGAGCAGGTCGGGTTCGCCACCCTGATCACCGTCCCGCTCGGCGTCCTCTGCGCGATCTACATCGTCGAGTACGGGCGGGGCAAGTTCGCCTTCGCGATCCGATTCTTCGTGGACGTGATGACCGGCATCCCGTCGATCGTCTCCGGCCTCTTCGTGCTGGCGTTCTGGGTGCTGGTCGTGTCGCCGTGGTTCAACGACGGCCGGCCGAGCTTCTCCGGCTTCGCCGCCGCGCTCGCGCTGAGCGTGCTCATGCTGCCCACCATCGTCCGGTCCACCGAGGAGATGCTCCGCCTCGTCCCGGCGCCACTGCGCGAGGGCGCGTACGCGCTCGGCATCCCGAAGTGGAAGACCATCCTGCGGGTGGTGGTGCCGACGGCGCTGCCCGGCATCGTCACCGGCGTCATGCTCGCCATCGCCCGCGCGGCCGGCGAGACCGCACCGGTGCTCCTGGTCGCCGGCGGCGGCGCCGCCATCAACACCAACCCCTTCGAGAACAACCAGTCGTCGCTGTCCCTCTTCGTCTACCAGCAGGCCGGTGACGCGTCGAAGTACGCGCCGGCACGGGCGTGGACGGCGGCACTCACCCTGGTCGCCCTCGTGCTCATCCTGACGATCGCGGCGAAACTGCTGGCCCGTCGCAACAGGCTCAGCCGATGAACCCCGGAGGTACCACCATGGCCAAGCGCGTCTCCGCCTCGAACGTCACCGCCTACTACGGCGGGTTCAAGGCGATCGAGAACATCAACCTGACTGTCGAGCCGAAGACCGTCACCGCTCTCATCGGGCCGTCCGGCTGCGGCAAGTCGACCTTCCTGCGGTCGATCAACCGGATGCACGAGGTGCTGCCGGGTGCCCGGGTCGAGGGCAGCCTGACCATCGACGACCAGGACATCTACCACCGGGACGTGGACGTCACCGCGGTCCGGCGCACCATCGGCATGGTCTTCCAGCGGCCGAACCCGTTCCCCACCATGAGCATCTTCGAGAACGTGGTGGCCGGGCTGAAGCTCAACGGCGTGCGGCGCAAGTCGATCCTGGACGAGGCGGCCGAGAAGGCGCTGCGCTCGGCGAACCTGTGGGACGAGGTCAAGGACCGGCTGGGCAAGCCCGGCGCGGGCCTCTCCGGCGGTCAGCAGCAGCGGCTCTGCATCGCCCGGACCATCGCTGTCGAGCCGCAGGTCGTGCTGATGGACGAGCCCTGCTCGGCCCTGGACCCGATCTCCACGCTGGCCATCGAGGACCTGATGTTCCAGCTCAAGGACAAGTTCACGATCATCATCGTGACGCACAACATGCAGCAGGCCGCCCGTGTGTCGGACCGGACCGCCTTCTTCTCCATCGAGAAGACCGGCGACCCGGGCCGTCTCATCGAGTACGACAACACCCAGAAGATCTTCAGCAACCCGAGCGTCAAGAAGACCGAGGACTACATCACCGGCCGCTTCGGCTGAGCCTCCCTCTTCCCGTGCGCGACGCAGGCGGTCCGTCTCCGGACGGGCCGCTTCGTCGTTCCCACGGCCGATGACCGCCGATCCGTGAGCTGCCTACGATCATCAGGTGCGTTCACCCGGCAGGCTCCTGCGCGGATGCCGGCCCGACGTGCGGGTCGCCGTCGGCCTGTTCGTCGTGCTCGCGGCGCTGATCCTGGTCACGCCGAACGGTCCACACCACGTGCTCGGCTACGCCGCCGCCCTCGCGTTGGCGGCGGTGCAGGCCAGCACCATCGCGGTGCTGCGCCGCCACCCGGAGGCCGCGATGGCGGTGGCCGTCCTCGCCGGGATCGGCATCGAGGCGCTCAGTCCGGCCATCGGCTGGCTCGGCCAGGTCGCCGCGGTGCTGGCCGGGTACGCGCGCCGGAGGCCACCGTCGCGGTCGCTGTGGGTGCTCGGCCTGCTGCTGGCCGGCACGCCCTGGAAGCTGGCGTACGGCGACTGGCGCAACGTGCTGCTCGCGATCGCCGGCCCGGCGCTCGGCTGGACCCTCGGTGAGCTGGGCCGGACCCGCGCGCTGCGCCGGCAGGACTCCGAGCGGCGCATCGTCACCCAGGAACGCGAACGGATCGCCCGCGAACTGCACGACGTGCTGGTCCACACGGTGTCGGTGATCGTCGTGCAGGCCGGCGCGGCACAGGACGTCTTCGAGCGTCGACCCGACCTGGCCCGTACGGCGCTCGCCTCGATCGACCTGGCGGCCCGTTCCACCCTGGCCGAACTGCGGGTGCTGTTGCAGACGATGAGCGCCGACGCCGAGCCCGACTCGGCCACCCCGCAGCCCGGCCTGGCGCAACTGGACACGCTGGCCGCGTCGCTGGGGGCCACCGGCCTCACCGTCGAACTGGACCGGGAGCCGGCCAGGTCACCGTTGCCGGCGGCGGTGGACCTCTCGTCGTACCGGATCGTCCAGGAGTCGCTGACCAACACGCTGCGGCACAGCCAGGCCACGACGGCCCGGGTGCTGGTGCGGTGCTCGCCCCGGTCGGTCCGGCTGGAGATCCGCGACGACGGCCCGGCCCGTCCGAGCGGCCGGGTCGACCGTTCCGCGCACCGGGGGATCGTGGGGATGCAGGAACGGGCCCGGCTGCTGGGCGGGACGCTGGACGCCGGACCGGTGCCCGGGGGCGGCTTTCGGGTACGGGCGGACCTGCCGCTCACCTCGCCATGACGGCGGCGGCCATCCGGGTGTTGATCGCCGACGATCAGGCCCTGGTGCGGGCCGGGTTCGCGATGATCATCGAGAGCCGCGAGGACCTCGATGTGGTCGGCGAGGCGGGCGACGGCCTGGAGGCTGTCGAGCTGGCCGGGCGTCTGCGACCGGACGTGATCCTGATGGACGTACGGATGCCCCGGCTGGACGGCATCGAGGCGACCCGCCGGCTGGTCGCCGCCGGCCAGGCGGCGAGGATCATCATGCTGACCACGTTCGACCTGGACGAGCCGGTGTTCTCGGCGCTGCGGGCCGGCGCCAGCGGCTTCCTGCTCAAGGACATCCGCCCCGACGAGCTGGCCACTGCGGTACGGGTGGTGGCGCGCGGTGAGGCGCTGCTCGCGCCGACAGTCACCCGGCGGCTGCTCGACAGGTTCGCCAGCGAGCTGCCCGGCGGCACTCCCCCACCGGCGCTCGACGCGCTCAGCGCCCGTGAGGTCGAGGTGCTCACGCTCGTCGCGCGGGCACTCTCCAACGACGAGATCGCGGAGCGCCTGGTCCTCAGCCGGGCCACCGTGAAGACCCACCTGTCGGCGATCCTGCTCAAGCTCGGTCTGCGTGACCGGGTGCAGGCGGCCGTGCTCGCCTACGAGTGCGGCCTGGTGCGGCCGGGCACCGCTCCGCCCCGGGGATGACCGCGAGTCCCGTCCGGGGACTGATCCGGCAGACCTGCCAGCCTGCCTAATCTCCCTCCAAAGAGGAGGGAAGCATGATCCGGACTGTGCTGGCACTGCTGACCGTCGTACACCTGATCGTCACGCCGGTATCCGCCACCGACCCGCCCGCCGACAGGTGCGCGGGGTTGGCGCGTGCGCGGATCCCGCAGGTGTCGGTCACCTCGGCGGAGCGCGACACCAACGCCGAGGGCCAGGAATTCTGCCTGGTGCAGGGGGTGATCCGGCCGCAGACACGGTTCACCGTCAAGCTCCCCGTCTCCGGCTGGACGGGGCAGTACGTGCAGCAGGGCTGTAGCGGGTTGTGCGGCACGGTGCCCGACCTGACCCTGCCGCTCTTCGGGTTCCAGTGCGCTGCCGCGCGGGACGGCAGGCTGGTGCTGGCCTCCGACGACACCGGGCACACCGGCGACCCGCAGACCACCGAGCCGGCGACCTGGGGCGCCGACCCGCGGGCGCGACTGGAGTTCGGGCTGCTGTCCGAGCACCGGCTGCGGCGGGTGGCGGACGCGGTGATGGTCGCGTACTACGGGCACGGGCCGACGTACCGGTACTTCGACGGCTGCTCGACCGGCGGTCGGCAGGGCCTGATGCTGGCGCAGCGGTTCCCGTCCGACTTCGACGGCATCCTGGCCGGCGCACCGGTACACAACCTGGCGCCGCTGGCGCTGCTCAACGCCTGGGTGGTGCTGCGCAACACCGACGCGTCGGGCCGGCAGATCCTCGGCCCGGAAAAGATCCCCGCGCTGCACGAGGCGGTTGTTCGACAGTGCGGCTCGGTCATCGAGGATCCCCGGCGGTGCGGGTTCCAGCCGTCGTCGCTGCGCTGCCCGCGCGGCACCGACCGGCCCGACTGCCTCACGCCCGCCCAGGTGGCGGCAGTTGTGGCGTTCTACCGCGGCCCGAACGGCCTCTACCCGGGCGGCATGCCGTACGGATCCGAGCTGGGCTGGATCGACGAGTTCGTGGTGCGCTCCGGCGCCCCGGTGGACGGCAACACCGCGAGGATCGCGCTCAACTACCTGAGGTACCTCGCGTACCCGCAGAACCCACCGGCCGACTTCCAGCTGACCGATGTGCGGTTCACCCGGGCCACGTTCGAGCGGCTGAACGTGCTGGGGGACGCCATCTACAACGCCACCGACGCGGACCTGTCCGCGTTCCGCGACCAGGGCGGCAAGCTGATCCTCTACCACGGCTGGGCGGACCCGTCCGTCCCTCCGTTCTCGACCGTCGACTACTACGCGGCGGTGCAGCGCCGCGGCGGCAGCGAGGCGTTCACGCGGTTGTACCTGGTGCCGGCCGGCTACCACTGCCTGTTCGGGCCGGAGCCGACCGAGCACCCGTCGGAGGTCGGCATCCCGGAGTTCCTGCAGCCGCTGATGGACTGGGTCGAGCGCGACGTCGCTCCGGGCGACATCGACGTCCTCACCTACGCGCCCAACGAGGAGCCGGACCAGCAGTTCGTCCGCTTCCTCACGGTGGCGCCGTTCGACGCGCTGGCACCGGCGCACGCCGTTCCGGGCAGCCTCAACGCCGACTACCGCTACGTCGGGCACTACTGACCGACCGGCGGTCCGCCGTACCCCAGGGATACGGCGGGCCGCCGACCGGGTCAGCCGAGCACGAAGCGTGGCTCGCCGTCGGCCGGGAGGTCCAGGCGCGGAGTGATCGGCGTGGCGGCGTCCCGGTCGGCCGCCGCCCGCGCCACCCCGGCCAGGTCGCCAGCCGCCGCCACCTGGGCCAGCGTGACCACCGTCGGCGGCAGCATGGTCAGCTCGCCCGCCTCGGCGCGGGCCAGCGCGTCCGCCGGACGGATCCAGAGGGTGTGGTCGGCCTCGCCGGAGACGTCGCGGGTCCGCTGCCCCGCCGGCAGCAGAGCGACGAAGAAGTACGTGTCGAAGCGGCGCGGCTCGAACTCCGGGGTGATCCAGCGGCTCCACGGCAGCAGCAGATCCGACCGCAGCGTGAGCTGACGGTCGGCGAGCAGCGCCGCGAAGCCCAGCCGACGCCCCTCCAGGTCCTGCCGGGCCGCCTCCCAGTCGTCACCGCTGACGTCACCCACCACCGTCGGATGCGCCTCGGCGGGGAGCCCACCGGCGGCGGCCGGGGCCGGGCCGGCGAGCAGCACGCCCGCCTCCTCGAAGACCTCCCGGGCGGCGGCGCAGACGATCGCCTGGGCGGCGTCCGGGGCCACCCCGAGCCGGTCCGCCCACTCGGTCGGCGTCGGGCCGGCCCAGTCCACGTGCGCCTCCGAGTCGGAGCGGTCCACCCCGCCGCCGGGGAAGGCGTACATCCCGCCGAAGGTCATCGCGGCGACGCGGCGGATGACGTACACCTCGAAGTCGGTGTCGGTCGGACGCAGCAGCAGCACGGTGGCGGCGACGCGCGGCGTCGCCGGGGTGCCGCCCTCGGCCCGGAACCGGCGGGCGTGCTCGACCAGGGCGGCGGGCGCGACGAAGCCGTCACTGTCGATCGTCATGCCGCGAGCCTAGTTCGCCGCCACACCGCGCTGCCGGGCCGCCGCTGACCCATGCTCAGCTCAGTCCCTTTGCTCTGCTTCAGCGGAGGCGACAGAAACGGCCCGTCGGTGTTGCCTGGGCTGAAGCAGAGCAAAGGGGGAATCCGGGGGGTGGCCGGGTCAGCGAGGGGCGGCGTTCGCCCCGCCAGCACAGGGGTTAGCGTTCCGGCATGACTCGTTGGGGCATCCTGGCCACCGGCCACATCGCCAGCCGTTTCGCCGAAGACCTCCGGCTGGTGCCGGACGCCGAACTGGTCGCGGTCGGCTCCCGCTCCGCCGACAGCGCGCAGCGGTTCGCCGACACGTACGGCGCGAAGCGCGCATACGGCTCCTGGGTGGAGCTGGCCGCCGATCCGGAGGTTGACGTGATCTACGTGGCGACTCCGCACGCCGCGCACCACGAGGCGGCACTGACCTGCCTGACCGCCGGCCGGGCGGTGCTGCTGGAGAAGCCCTTCACCCTCGAACTGGCCACCAGCACCGAGCTGGTGGAAACCGCGCGCGCCGCGGGGGTCTTCCTGATGGAGGCCATGTGGATGAGGACGAACCCGCTCATCCTCCGCGCGGTCCAGCTGATCGCCGAGGGCGCCATCGGCACGGTGCGCAACGTCCGGGCCGACTTCGGGGTGGCCGGGCCGTTCCCGCCGGAGCACCGGATGCGCAACCCGGCGCTGGGTGGGGGCGCCCTGCTCGACCTGGGGATCTACCCGATCAGCCTCGCGCACCTGCTGCTGGGCGTGCCGCAGCACATCCGCTCCTGGGCGCACCTGGGCCCGGAGGGGACCGACGAGAACACCGGCATCCTGTTCGGCTACGACAGCGGGGCGGTGGCGACGCTGAGCTGCGGCATGGTCGGGGCGAGCTCGTTGGCCGCCTCGATCACCGGCAGCACGGGCCGCATCGACCTGCCGGAGCCGTTCTTCCGGCCGGCTTCGCTGACCCTGCACCGGGACGGCTTCGAGCCCGAGACGATCTCCGGTGCGGAGGTCGGCAACGGCTACCAGTACGAGGCGATCGAGGTCCAGCGGTGCCTGGCCGCCGGGCTGACCGAGAGTCCGCTGGTGCCGCACACCACGACGCTCGAGGTGATGACCCTGCTGGACACGGTGCGCGAGCAGATCGGCGTGCGTTACGTCTGAACGGCGAAGGGCCCCTTGCCACGGTGAGACCGTGACGAGGGGCCCCTTTCCCGAAGGTCAGCCGAAGATCGGCCGGACCAGCAGGTAGGTGAGGCAGGCGATCAGCGCCGCCGCCGGGAACGTGATGATCCAGGCGATCACGATGTTGCCGGCGACGTTCCAGCGGACCGCGGAGAGGCGCTTGGTCGCGCCCACACCCATGATCGCCGAGGTGATCGTGTGGGTCGTGGAGATCGGCGCCTTCAGCACCAGGGCGTTGAAGTAGAGCACCGCGCTGGCCACCGTCTCGGCGGCGAAGCCCTCCGGAGGCCCGAGATCGATGATCTTGCGGCCGAGGGTGCGGATGATCCGCCAGCCGCCCGAGTAGGTGCCGAGCGCCAGCATCGTCGCGGAGGTCCAGAAGACCCAGCCCGGGATGTGCGTCTTGTCGCTCTGGAAGTCACCGGTGTAGAGCGCCAGCACGATGATGCCCATGGTCTTCGCCGCGTCCTGCATGCCGTGGCCGACGGACATGGCCGCCGCCGAGAGGGTCTGTGCCCAGCGGAAACCGCGGTTGAGCTTGCCCGGCTGCCCCTTACGGAACAGCCAGAGGATGGCCAGCATCAGCAGGTAACCCAGGGTCAGGCCGACGATCGGCGACAGCACCATCGGCAGGAGGACCTTCTCGCCGATGGTGGCCCACTGCACCACTCCGCCGGCGGACAGCAGGGTCGCGCCGACCAGGCCACCGAACAGGGCGTGCGAGGACGACGACGGCAGGCCGAAGTACCAGGTGACCAGGTTCCAGGCGATGGCGCCGAGCACACCGGCGAAGACCACGCCGAGGCTGCTCACGCCGGGCGGGAGCGTGACCAGGCCGTCGCCGACGGTCTTGGCCACCCCGGCGCCGAAGTGCGCGCCGACGAAGTTGCCGACCGCGGCCAGCAGCAGGGCGAGCCGGGGTGTCAGCGCACGGGTGGAGACGCTTGTGGCGATTGCGTTCGCCGCGTCGTGGAAGCCGTTCGTGTAGTCGAACGCCATGGCTGCGACGATCACCGCCAGCACGGCGATGAGTTCGGGAGTCACCGGCTCAGGACTCCTTGACCGCGATGGTCTCGACCGTGTTGGCCACGTGCTCGAAGGCGTCGCAGGCGGCCTCCAGCTCGTCGGCGACCTCCTTCATCTTCAGCACCGTCAACGCGTCGTACTCACCTGAGAAGAGGCGGACGAGCAGCTGCCGGTTGATCCGGTCGCCCTCGTTCTCCAGCCGGTTGCACTCGATCCAGTAGTCCTCGAGATCCTTCATCGACTGCAGCCGGGGCATCGCCTCGGCCGTCAGCTTGGCCTGCTGGTCGAGCACGTTGACCATCTCGTGCAGCTCCCGCGGCAGCGCCGGCAGCTCGGTCAGCCCGTACAGGTACAGCAGGTCGCCGACCGCCTCCAGGTGGTCCATCACGTCGTCGAGCAGCGAGCCGAGCCGGTAGATGTCCTCCCGGTCGAACGGCGTGATGAAGGTCGAGTTGATCTTCTTGTAGAGATCGTGCGTGATCTGGTCGCTGTCGTGCTCGACCTCGGTCAGCCGCTCGCTGACCGACTGCACGTCGACACCGGGCAGAGCCAGCTCGTTCAACAACGCGGTGCCCCGGACCAGGTTCTGCGCGGCCCTGGTGAAGAGCTCGTAGAAGGCGCCCTCGGTGGGGCGGAAGGAAAACTTCACAGCACAGACCTCGTCGCGTCGGTGGAAGGGTGGCGGCGTCCGAAGGCGTCCGCTCGGTGAATGCTAGAAAACGCCAGAACCGCAATTTCGCCGGCCCACCCCTGGCCAGGCCACATTCACCGCTCGTTCACCTGCTGTTCATCTCGGGTGTCCCAACCGTCCCCGCACCCCCAGCGGCCAACCGCTCGCGCTCGCGCGCCACGTCGAAATCGGCAGGCGGATACCCCAGATCGAGCGTGTCGAACGTCTCCCGTAGCAGGTGGGCGACCGCCCAGTCCCGATACCACTTGCGGTCCGCCGGCACCACGAACCACGGCGCGGCGTCCGTGCCGCACCGGCTCAGCGCCTCGGCGTACGCGGCCTGGTAGTCGTCCCACTGCGCGCGGGAGTCGACGTCCGACGGGTTGTACTTCCAGTGCTTGTGCGGATCGGTGAGCCGTTCCAGCAGCCGCTCGCCCTGCTCGGCGTACGAGATGTGCAGCATCACCTTCACGACTGTCACCCCGTCGTCGACCAGCTCCCGCTCGAAGGCGTTGATCTGGTCGTAGCGGGCCCGCCAGATCGGCTCCGGCACCAACGACCCGACCCGGGCGATCAACACGTCCTCGTAGTGTGAGCGGTTGAACATCCCCACGTACCCGGGCGGCGGCAGCGCGCGGCGGATCCGCCACAGGAAGTCGTGCCGCAGCTCCTGCGGGGTCGGCGGACCGAACGAGCGGATGTGCAGACCCAGGGGGTTCATCGCGCCGGCGACCCGCTTGATCGTGCCGTCCTTGCCACCGCAGTCCATCGCCTGGAGCACCAGCAGCACCCGGTGCGCCGGCCGCGCCGAGCCGGCCTTGGCCATCGCGAACAGCATCTCCTGCTGCCGGCCCAACTCCTCGCCGACCAGCTCCACCTGGGCACGGGCCCAGGTCTTGCGGTGCTCGCCGATGACGTCCGGCGGCGGCAGGCCGGGCGTGGACCGGGGGTCGATGGCGGCGAGATCCACCGGCGCGGTCACCCGCAACAGGTCCCGCACCGACCCGCCGTCCGGCGCCACGACAGCTCCGCTCTGCCCTTGCCGGGGTTCGCTCATCCTCGGATCATCGCCCACCCGCCGGCCATCCGCGCGTCGAGGCCCGTCGACGCCGGCCGCCGACGCCGCCTATCGAGTCGAGGCCGCTCGATGCGCCACCGGTCCGCCGTCACGTCCGGGGCCGCCGGCGCGTCCGGTTGGTTGCAGGATGTACGCCAGGCACGTGGCGCTCGGGGGAGGGTGGTGGGTCGTGCGGGACCTGGCGACGGAGTTCGAGGCCGAGCGGGGCCGGCTGCTCGCGGTGGCCCACCGGATGCTGGGCAGCCGCAGCGAGGCCGAGGACGCGGTGCAGGAGACCTGGCTGCGCTACGCCGGGGCGCTCGCCGACCCGGCCGCCCGCGCCGAGATCCGCGATCTCTCCGCGTGGTTGACCACCACCTGCGCCCGGCTCTGCCTGGACGTGCTGCGCTCGGCGCGGGTCCGCCGCGAGGCGTACCCCGGGCAGTGGCTCCCGGAACCGGTCGTGAGCCCGCTGGACGGCGGGCCGCCGACCGGCGGGTACGCCCCCGACCCCGCCGAACGCGCCGTCCGCACCGACCAGGTCGGCACGGCGTTGCGGGTGCTGCTGGAACGCCTCGCGCCCGAACAGCGGCTCGCGTTCGTGCTGCACGACGTGTTCGCAGTGCCGTTCGCGCGGGTGGCGGACGTCCTCGGCACCAGCGAGGTGGCCGCCCGGCAGCTCGCCTCCCGGGCCCGCCGGGCCGTCGCCGCGCCGGACGCGCCCCGGCACACCGCCGACCCGGCCGAGCAGCGACGCGTCCTCGCGGCGTTCGTGGCCGCCACCGAGTCCGGCGAGCTGGATCCGCTGCTGCGGGTGCTCGCGCCGGACGTGGTCCTGATCGGCGACTCGGGCGGGCACTTCCCGACGGCCCGCCGGCCGGTGGTCGGCGCGGACACGGTGGGCCGCTTCACGCTCGGCCTGTTCGGCCAGAGGGGGCGGTACGCGCGACGGATGCGGTCCCGCCCGGTGCTCGTCGACGGCGTCCTCGGCCTGCTGCTGGAGACGGCGCACAGCGACGGGCGGCCGATCCGGCTGGTCACCGCGTTCTCGGTCGACGGCGGCCGGATCACCGGCATCTTCAACCAGCTCAACCCGGAGAAGCTGGCCGGCCTGCCGCCGCTGGGCGACGACGACAGGTGGCCGCCGCGCTGGTGAGCCCGCGCCGGCTCAGACCACCAGCGCCAACCATTTGCGGTACGAGGTGGCGAACGGCTCGGTGCCGTCGCCGAGGGCGCCGTACAGCCACTGGGCCGCCGCCTCGGCCTCGACCACCACGTCCTGCGGGTAGCCGAAACGGGCCCGGTGCTCGGCGAACTCGTCCTCGTCGAGCAGCTCCACCAGACCGGTGGCCCGTCGCCGGACCACGTCCAGGTCGAGGTCGATCAGGTGGACGGTGTCGTCGGACTCCCAGCGGGCCGGGGTGGCGATGTCGCAGTAGACCTCGCTGGTCCGTGGCGGCGGGTTGAACATGCACGTCCACCAGGCGTGGTGCGGGACCAGCAGAACGAAGGGGATCTTCTCCACCGACGGCCGGCCGTGGTAGACCGACTCGGTGCCGAAGGGGACGCCCAGCCAGATGCCGAGGTCGTCCTCCGCGAGGCGACGGGCCGGGTAGTCACGGTGCGCGCTGCCGTCGTACTTGCGGTAGATCACTCGGACCACGTCGCTCGGCATGATTCGCACCCTAACCGATACTGCCCACGCGTCGTAGCACGGCCGTAACCGGACGGGGTGGACCAGCGGGGTCGATGGGTGGTCCGCGCCACGCGGACGGATGGGCACGGTCGGTGTCGGCGGCGGCGGGTACCGTCGCACGGTGACTCCGCCCCGCACCGCCACCGGTTCCGCCACCCCGTCGGCCCGCGGCGGGAGCCGGCGGCGTGGTGCCCGGCCCAGCGGCACGGACCTGCTAGCGGCGGCGGTCGGCGCGGTCCCCGGCGGCACGGCGCGGCCCGGCCAGCAGCAGATGACGACCGCCATCGAGGAGTGCGTGACCAGCGGTGAGCACCTGCTCGTGCAGGCGGGCACCGGCACCGGCAAGTCGCTGGCCTACCTCGCGCCGGCCCTGACCGTGGACGGCCCGGTGGTGGTGTCCACGGCCACCCTGGCCCTGCAGTCCCAGCTCGTCGACCACGACCTGCCCCGGCTGGCCGACGCCGTCGAGCCGCTGCTCGGCCGCCGCCCCACGTTCGCGGTGCTCAAGGGCCGGCACCACTACCTCTGCCTGGCCCGGCTGGACAACTCCACGGCGGACGAGCCGGAGGAGACCCTCTTCGACGCCCCGGCCGCCCGCCCCGGCGGCGGCACGAAGTGGCTCGGCGAGGCGGGCCGGCTGGGAAAGCAGATCGAGCGACTGCGCGACTGGGCCGAGAAGACCGACACCGGCGACCGCGACGAGCTGGACCCGGGCGTCGACGACCAGGCGTGGCGGCTGGTCTCCATGCCGTCACGGGAGTGCGTCGGCGCGACCCGCTGCCCGTTCGGCGCGGAGTGCTTCGCCGAGGCGTCCCGGGCCCGCGCCCGCGAGGCCGACATCGTGGTGACCAACCACAGCCTCCTGGCGGTCGACATGCTGGCCGACCGGCACATCGTCCCGCCGCACAAGCTGCTCATCGTCGACGAGGCACACGAGCTGGCCGACCGGGTCTCCTCGGCGGCGCAGGCCGAGCTGGTGCCGGAGCTGATTGACCGGACCACCCGGCGGGCCCGTACGCTGCTGCGGCCGGAGACCGCCGACGCGCTCACCGCCGCCGGTGACGCCCTCGCCGTCGGGCTGGCCGAGGCCCCGGCCGGTCGACTCACCGCCGGCCTGCCGACGCCGCTGCGCGAGGCGTGCACGCTGCTCGACGCGGCCACCCGCACCGCCCTGGACGCGATCGGCGAGGTCAAGTCGGACGATCCCGACCCGGTCCGCAAGCAGCAGGCCAAGGCCGCGCTGGACGAGCTCTCCACCACCGCCCAGCGGCTCCTCGAAGAGGCCGACCACGACGTGGCCTGGGTGGAGAAGAACGACAGCGGCAGCCGACGGGCCCTGGTGGTCGCGCCCCTGTCGGTCGCCGGCACCCTCGCCACCCACCTGTACGACGAACGCACCGTCGTGGCCACCTCGGCCACCCTGGCGCTCGGCGGCCGGTTCGACACGGTGGCCCGCGCCCTCGGGCTGGACGCGCCGCCGGTCCCAGCGTCGCCGGCCGCCGCCTCGCTGGCCGCCCGCACCGGCGCGGGCCGCCCGGCCGCCGAGACACCGGGCCGCCGGCTGGCCGATCCCGCCACCATCCCGGCGACCGAGGGGCCGGGCTGGCGCTCGCTGGACGTGGGCTCGCCGTTCGACTACGCCCGGCAGGGCATCCTGTACGTCGCCGCGCACCTGCCCCGGCCCAGCGTCTCCGGGCTGCCCGACGCGGCCGGGGAGGAGCTGCTCGGGCTCGTCGAGGCGCTCGGTGGTCGTACTCTCGGGTTGTTCTCCTCCCGGCGGGCCGCGACGCAGGCGGCGGAGCTGCTGCGCGCGCGGACCGACCTGCCGGTGTTGTTGCAGGGCGAGGAGGCGCTGCCGCTGCTGGTCCGCCGGTTCCGTGAGGAGCGGTCCAGCTGCCTGTTCGGGGTGATGTCGCTCTGGCAGGGGGTGGACGTGCCGGGCGACGCCTGCCAGCTCGTGGTCATCGACCGGCTGCCCTTCCCCCGGCCGGACGAACCCCTCGCGGCGGCCCGCGCCGCTGCCGTGGACGCGGGCGGCGGCTCCGGCTTCGCGGCGGTCAGCGTGCCGATCGCGGCGGTCCGGCTGGCGCAGGGAGTGGGCCGGCTGATCCGGGCGACCGGCGACAAGGGAGTCGTCGCGGTGCTCGACTCGCGGCTGGAGACGGCGCGCGGCTACGGGCCGTTCCTGCGCCGTTCGCTGCCCCCGTTCTGGTACACGACCCGCCCCGAGGTAGCCCGCGGCGCCCTGCAACGCCTAGCCACAACCTAACCAAACACGCCCTGCCCCACCCCACCCCCAAGATCGCGGAGAAGGGTCAGGGGGCCTGCGCGGCTACCACCACGGCGTCGGGTGGGGTGTCCGGGACCGTGCGGGCGGCCAGTCGGCGGACCGCGGTGTTCAGCACGGCGATCAGTGGCACCGAGACCAGCGCGCCGGTGATGCCCGCGAGCACCACGCCGGCTGCGATGCCGATGATCACCGCGAGCGGGTGGAGGGCGACCGCCCGCCCCATGATCAGCGGTTGAAGCACGTGCCCCTCGATCTGCTGCACGCCGATCACCGCTCCGAGGATGATCAACGCGGTGACCGGGCCGCTGTCGACAAGCGCCACCAACACCGCCACGCCGCCGGAGAGCGCCGCGCCGACGATCGGAATGAACGCGCCGAGGAACACCAGCGCCGCCAGCGGGAAGGCGAACGGCACGTCGAAGATGACCAGGAAGATGCCGATGCCGACCGCGTCGATGAAGGCGACAAGCACCGTCGCGCGGACGTACGCGACGAGGGTCTGCCAGGAGGCGCGGCCGGCGTCGTCGACCTTCCACCGGGCGGCCACCGGCAGCAGCCGGACCAGGAAGCGCCAGATCCGGTTGCCGTCGCGTAGGAAGAAGAACGTCGCGAAGAGCACCAGGAGCGTGCCGGTCAGCACCTCGGCCAGCGTCGCCGCGGTGCTCAGCGCACCGCTGGTGAACTTCGAGGTGTTGTCGTTGATCCAGGCCTGCGCCTCGTCGATGTAGCGGTCGAGCTGGGTGTCGGAGAGGTGCAGCGGACCCGTCTTCAGCCAGTTCTGGATCTGCCGGACGCCTTCCGACGACTTCTCGCTCAGCTCGGGTACACCGCGAATGAACTCGTTGACCACCAGCGTCAGCGTGCCGATGACTGCGACCAGGCCGCCGACCAGCACCACCGCCGTCGCCAGCGACCGGGGGAAACGGGCCCGCAACAGCCAGCCCACCGCTGGCGCGAGCAACGCGGAGAGCAGCAGCGCGATGGCCAGCGGAATGATCACGATCTTGATCGTGCCGACGATCCTGAGCAGGGCCCAGGCCACCACACCGATCACGATCAGCCGCCAGCACCACGCGGCGGCGATCCGCAGCCCGTGCGGGACGTCGGCGTCGTCCCGGCTGGCGGTGGAGCTGTGCAGCTCCGCCGCAGCATCCGCGCCGTAGACGGTGGCGCTCGGTGCTGCGGTCGGCCCCGGCACCGCCGGGGACGCCACACCGGCCGCCCCCGACACGTCGCTCAACTCCTCGCTCAACGTGCCCTCGTCGACGCGCGCCGACTCCTGTCGTGACTGGTAGGCGCGGCGAAGCCGCCCGCGTACCCGCTCGAAGCGGCTCAAACGCACCTCCTGGCAGAAAACCCGGCCCGCCCACGGCGACAGGTCGGACAGCATACGTCCGTTCCCGACACCGTAGGACAGTTCAGCCACACATTGCCCCGACCATCTCCTGCGTAACCACCGGCCGGCCCCCGTCGGCCACACGGTAGCCTCTGCGGCGTGACCGCCGACAACGATCTCGACGCCGGCCTGCCGATCCGCCTGCTGCACGACCGCGTGCTGGTACGCATGGACGGCAGCGAGGGCGAGCGCCGTTCCACAGCGGGCATCGTCATCCCGGCGACCGCCGCGGTCGGCAAGCGCCTCGCGTGGGCCACCGCGGTCGGCGTGGGGCCGAACGTCCGCGCCATCGTCTCCGGCGACCGGGTCCTCTTCGACCCGGACGACCGTTCCGAGGTCGAGCTGCACGGCCGCGGGTACGTGCTGCTGCGGGAGCGCGACGTGCACGCCGTGGCCGCCGAGCGGATCGAGAACGACTCCACAGGTCTCTATCTCTGACGCACCTCCCCTGGCCGGCGGACACCACCGCGCCGTTTGCCGGCCCGTGGCGCGGGAAGCCAGCCGGCGACCGTGGGCCCTGGGGAGGGACGATGCCGGTATTCGTGAAGAAACTGCTGACCTGGGGCAGCGTCGCGTTCCTGATCTACTTCATGGCGTTCCGCCCGGACGGCGCCGCGCAGATGTTCAAGGCGATCGGGGCCGCGCTGATCGCGATGGCGCAGGGGCTCGGTGACTTCCTCACCACGCTGATGACCTGAGCCCGCCGACCGCCGTCAGGGGTGACCGGGCGGCGGCCATGGCGCTGCGGGGCGCAGACCGTGCCAGTTGGGCGGCGCGTAGCCCATCGGAGGCGGCGGCGGGGCGAGCACCACCGGGATCGGCACGACCGGCTCGTCGGGCGCGTCCACCGGTCGCTGCGTACCGTCCGGGAAGCGCAGGTGGTAACGGCTGCCGTCCCAGACACCCACCGGGGCCTGGGGGTCGCGACCCACGAAGTACGACCGGTACGCGGTGATCGCCTCCAGCAGTTGCCGCTCCTCGGCGAACGTCCGCTCCCGGTCAGCGGGCTTCCGGTCCAGACCACGAAGCGTCCCGTCGCGCAGCAGGGCCAGCCGGGTCGCGGCGAGCTGGTATCCGCGCATCGCCCGCACCCCGGCGTCCCCGGCGACCCGGCGTGCCCAGCTACGGGCGGCGTGCCGACGGCCCAGGCTGCTCAGCGCGGCCACCTCGGGCGGGCTCAACCAGCCGGCGCGGACGTAGTCGGGCAGCGTCCGCTCGGTGAGCCGCCCCTCCCAGGCGCGCAGCCACACGGCCAGCCCGACCACGCCGAAGAACACCGGCACCATCAGACCCAGGAAGCCGTACAGCATGATCACGGCCTCGCCGGTGGCCTGGGTCAGCGTCGGCAGCAGGTTCCACGTGCCGTGCAGCATCATCGCCAGCAGCAGGCCGGCGATCGGGGCGAGCACCCGGACCCGCCGGTCGGCCGTCCGGGCGGCGACACCGAGCCCCACACCGGTC
This sequence comes from Micromonospora sp. MH99, assembly GCF_021442385.1. GTDB lineage: Bacteria > Actinomycetota > Actinomycetes > Mycobacteriales > Micromonosporaceae > Micromonospora. The sequence continues at coordinate 9,174 of NZ_MUZA01000057.1, read as the reverse complement.
ATCGAGGTGAAGAGGGGGTGGGCGAATCCGAACAGGAGGATCCGCACGATGAAGATGGCGATCACCTGCTGGGCGCCGGTCGCCGGGCCGTACCGGTCCGCGCCGGCCGCGTAGCCGTAACCGCCCAGGTAGAGGATGTTCTCCACCATCGCGAAGCCGACCGCGGAGAGCCCGCAGTAGACCAGGCCGTCGGTGATCCCGGACCACTCCCGCCGCCGGAACACCAGCAGCAGGATCGGGCCGAGCGCCTTGGTGAGCTCCTCGATGAACGGCGCCACCAGCACGCCGGTCAGCGCGTCCGGCAGCCCCCAGTCGGCGAACCGCCCGGCGGCGAACTCGTTCACCTTCAACGAGGCGGCGGTGGAGACGAACGCGCCCCACGCGAAGCAGAAGATCAGGTATTTCAGGGGCTCCGGTTCGTAGCGGTCGAGCCAGAGGAAGCACGCGACGAGCACCGGCACCGGCAGGATCGCGGCGCCCACCCCGACCAGCAGCGCCTGTAAGCCCAGCGACTGGCCGAGGGTGATGACCATGAAGACCGCGCACGCCGCGATGAACAGCACCACCCCGGCCAGCACCAGGAACCGCAGCCAGCCGAAGCGGCGCGGCGGGATCCCGGTTGGCCCGCCGACGGGCGGGGCCGCCGGCGGGTGCGGCGGCGACGGTAGGGGTGCACCGGGCGGGGTGTCGGCCATGCGGTCAGCGTAGCCATCCGCCGCCGGCTGGTTCGGCCGCATCCACAGCCGCTATGCTGCCGGCAGGTCACGAGCGCCAGCGTCAAGCCCCGGCTTGCTGGCCGGCAACCCTCGTCGAGTTCGCGGTGGGGTGCCCCGGGTGATGACCGGGCCCAGCCCGATCGGCGTGCTGGGCAAGCGCGGACCCCGTCCCGAGGCCACACCCGGGGTCCCTGACCCCGGAGGTTCCGGCGTGTCCGTCACCCTCGTACCCTCGCTCCCCGCCCTGCCCACCGTCGCGCCCCAGCCGTCGGCGGCGCTCGACGTGCTCGGCGTGCCCGGCGAGATCAACCTCGACTACGCGGCCACCGCGCCGTGCGCGCGGGCCGCGGCCGACGCGGTCACCGAACTGCTTCCCTGGTACGCCAGCGTGCACCGCGGCGCGGGAGCGCTGTCGCGGCGCTGCACCCTGGCCTACGAGCGGGCCCGGCAGACGGTAGGTGACTTCTTCGGCGCCCGCGCCGACGACCACGTGATCTTCACCCGGAACACCACCGACGCCCTCAACCTGCTGGCCCGGGCGCTGCCCGCCGGCACGACAGTCGTCACCTTCGCGGGTGAGCACCACGCCAACCTGCTGCCCTGGCCACGCGGCTCGGTGCGCCTGCCGGTGCCCGCCGACCCGGCCGGTGCGGTCCGCGCTCTCGCCGCCGCCCTCACCGAGCTGCGCCGCGACAGCAACCCCGCGCTGCCGGTGCTGGTCGCCGTGACCGGGGCGAGCAACGTGACCGGGGAGCTGTGGCCGGTCGCCGAGCTGGCCCGGGTGGCCCACCTGCACAACGCCCGGATCGTGCTCGACGCCGCGCAGCTCGCCCCGCACGCCCCGGTCGACATGCACACGCTCGACGTGGACTACCTGGCCGTCTCCGGCCACAAGCTGTACGCCCCGTTCGGCACGGGTGTGCTCATCGGCCGCACGGACTGGTTGGACGCCGCCGCGCCGTACCTCGCCGGCGGCGGCGCCACCAGCCACGTCGGGCCGGCCACCCACGACGTGACCTGGGCGAACGGCCCGGCCCGACACGAGGGCGGAACCCCGAATCTGCTGGGCGCGGTGGCGTTGGCTGCGGTGTGCGCGGCGCTGGCCGACGCCGACCGGGTCGCGCTGGCCGCCCGGGAACAGGCGCTGCTGGCCCGGCTGCGCACCGGCCTCGCCGCCCTGCCGCACGTGGTGGAGTTGCGCACGTTCGGCCCCGACGCGCCCCGGGTCGGCATCGTCTCGTTCGTGGTCGCCGGCCGGGACTCCGCCGCGGTGGCCGCCCGACTGGCCGCCGAACACCGGATCGGCGTACGGGACGGGTTGTTCTGCGCCCACCCGCTGGCCCGGCGGCTGCTCGGCGAGGCCGCCGGGCGTACCGGCCGGCGGGATCTTCCGCCGACCGCGTTGCGCGCCAGCATCGGCCTGGGCAGCACCGCCGCCCAGGTCGACCGCCTACTGGCCGCGCTCGCCGAGCTGGCCTGAGCCGAGCTGGCTTGAGCCTGCGCGTGCGCCGGGCTGAGTCGCGCCCCGGACGCCCGCCGCCCGCGCTCAGCCGACCGGCGGGGCGGTGGGTGGCTTCGGCGCCTCGCCCGGCTCGGCCGGTTCGCCGACCGGCCGTTCCTGCTCCCCGAAGGCCGTCCGGATCCACCGGTTCGCCTCCTCCTGCTCGACCCCGGAGGCCACCAGCAGGTCACTCGCCGTGGTCCGGATCTGGGCGATCACGACACTCCCGGAGAAGCCGACCCCCGCCCCGTACGCCCGGCCGGCCTCGCTGACGGCCCGCAGCGAGCGCTCCCGTGCCTTCTGCGGCTCCTCGCCCGCCGCGAACTCGTGCTTGAGCAGCCGGACCGATTCGGCGAGGTGGCCGATCGCGTCCGGCATCGGATCCGGCACCGGCTCGTCGTCCTCGATCAGGGTGACGGACCGGCGGATCAGCGTGCCGCTGTTACGCATGGCGCGGTCGATCGGGTCGGCCGCCTCCGCGTAGTGGATCAGCTCGCCGCGGCGGTGCCAGCGGGCCGGCGACAGGGTGGCCGTCTCCTTCGCGCCCTCGATCGCCTCGGCCAGGGTGGCCAGCTCGTCCTTGTTGTTGCGCAGCCGCTCCAGCGCCCGCTGGATGCCGGCCCGGTCCCGGTCGCGCAGCCCGTCGGCGGTGGCGTCGAGCTGGGCGGCGAGCAGGTCCAGCGCCGGCCGGGCGGCCCGGTTGATCACACGCAGTGGGTTCAGCGGCAACAGGACAGCCGTCACCAGCAGCGCGATGCCGCCGCCGAGGAAGGCGTCGACGAAGCGGGGGATCTCCAGGTTCTGGGTGGACGGGCTCAACGTCACGATCAGCACCGCCGTGGCGGCGGCCTGGATGACGATGGCCACGCTCGCCCCGGCGAAGATGGTGAGCAGGATCGCCACCGTGACCACCAGGCCGAGCTGCCACGCCCCGGTGCCGAGGAAGTAGATCAGGAGGTCGCCGACGAACACCCCGACGCCCACCCCGACGATCAGCTCGACGGTCCGGCGGAACCGCTGCCCGACCGACGCGGCGAGCGTGCCGACCGCGGAGATCGGCGCGAAGACCGGCTGCGGGTTGCCGAGCAACTTGTGCGAGACGAGGTACGCCAGCCCGGCCGCCAACCCGGCCTGGACGGCCAGCCCACCCGCCATCCGCACCCGGTGCAGCCGGTCGTGCAGGGTGGCCCGGCCGCGGTGCCGCAGTTGCTGGGTGGCTTCGGCGATGCGCGCCCCGTCGACGTCCACCAGGCCCTCGCGCAGCGGGGTACGCCGTACCACCGGAGGTTTCTTGTCCCGGGCCACCGCCATGGGCGCGACTACCCGTGGCGGGGGGCCTGAATCCTCTCTCCCGCGTGCGGCGCACGGATGCGGCAGACTCGGGCGGTGGCCGATCTGCTGGACCGGTGGCGGGCGGCGGCCCGTGACGCCGGGGCGAGACCCGACGAGCGCTCCACCCGGGCCGGGGAGGAGCTGCTGGCCCGGTGGCGGGAGCCGCACCGGCAGTACCACACGGTGGCGCACCTGAGCGCCGTCCTCGATGTGGTGGATCGGCACGCCGCGTCGGCCGACCGGCCCGACCTGGTCCGGTTGGCCGCCTGGTGCCACGACGCGGTCTACGACCCGCGGGCCCCCGGCGACACCAACGAGCGGGAGAGCGCTGCGCTGGCCGGGAACCTGCTCACCGGGCTCGGGGTGCCGGCGCCCGCGGTGGCCGAGGTGCGCCGGTTGGTCCTGCTCACCGCCGGGCACGCCGTGGGCCCTGGCGACCGCGACGGCGCCCTGCTCTGTGACGCGGACCTCGCCGTGCTGGCCGGGCCGCCGGCCGCCTACGACAGCTACGCGGCGGCGATCCGGCGGGAGTACGCGCACGTGCCCGATTCGGCCTTCCGGACGGGACGGGCCGCCGTGCTCACCGGGCTGCTGGCGCTGCCCGCGCTGTTCCGGCTGCCGCCGCTCGCCGACCGGTGGGAGCAGCCGGCCCGCGACAACCTGCGCCGTGAGCTGGCCGCACTCAGCGGATCGCCGACGAACGCGGCGTGACGAGGTGCTTCGGGCGACGCAGTCCCGCGTCGCGCAGCAACCTGACGAGTTCCCGGCTCGGCACCACCCGGGCCCCGAGCCACACCGCCGCCGCGAACCGGTCGGCCGGGATGTCGTAGTGGTCCCGGTCGAAGCCGCGCCGGGGTGCGCCAAGCGCCTCGGCGAAGGCGTGCAACTCGGCGTAGGAGACGTCGCTGATCAGGTGCGACCAGAGTCGACCGCGCCACGGCCAGGCCGGCCGGTCCAGGTAGAGCATGGTGCCCAAGCTAGCCCGCGTTGATGATCGGTGGTCGGCGACCTAGCCTCGGCGGCATGGCCCCCACCGGACTCCTCGACGACCTGCGCGCCGCCCTGGGCGAGAACGCCGTGCTCACCGACCCGGACCTGCTGCGCCTGCACCAGCGCGACGAGGCAGACCTCTGCGCCGCCGGAGTCCCGGCAGTGGTGACCCGTCCCCGCACCACCGAGCAGGTGGTGGCGGTGATCCGGGCGGCGGCACGGCACGGCGTACCTGTGGTGCCGCAGGGCGCGCGGACCGGGCTGGCCGGCGCGGCGAACGCGGTGGACGGCGCGGTGGTGATCAGCACCGTCGCGATGGACGAGATCCGCGAGATCGACCCGGTGGGCCGTATCGCCGTGGTCCAGCCCGGCGTGGTCAACGCCGCGCTCGCCGCGGCGGTCGCCAAGCAGGGCCTCTGGTACCCGCCGGACCCCGGCTCCTGGGAGTCGTCCACGATCGGCGGCAACGTGGCCACCAACGCCGGCGGCATGTGCTGCGTGAAGTACGGCGTGACCACCGAGTACGTGCTCGGCCTGGAGGTGGTGCTCGCCTCCGGCGAGGTGCTGCGCACCGGGCGGCGTACCGCCAAGGGGGTGGCCGGTTACGACCTGACGCGGCTCTTCGTCGGCTCGGAGGGCACCCTCGGGGTGATCACCGAGGTGACCGTGGCGCTGCGGCCGGCCCCGGCCGACTCGCTGACCCTGGTGGCGGTCTTCGGCTCCACTGCGGCGGCCGGCACGGCGGTGGCCCGGATCGCCGCGCGGGGCCTCACGCCCAGCCTGCTGGAACTGCTGGACCAGACCCACCTGCGGGCGATCGAGGCGTACCAGCCGATGGGGCTGCGGACCGACGCGCAGGCGGTGTTGCTGGCCGCCGCCGACACCGGCGACCGGGCGGGCGACGACCTGGCGGCCCTGGCCGAGGTGTGCGAGGCGGCTGGCGCCGAGGAGGTCTACGCGGCCACCGACGCGCTGGAGGCCGCGGCGTTGTTGCAGGCCCGCCGCCTGGCCCACCCGGCGATGGAGAAGTTCGCCGCCGACACCCACCCGGGTGGCAACGGCGGCCTGGTGATCGACGATGTGGCGGTGCCGCGGGGCGCTCTCGCCGAACTGCTGGACGGGGTGGCCCGGATCGCGGCGGACTGCGACGTGCCGATCGGTGTGGTGGGGCACGCCGGGGACGGCAACATGCACCCGAACATCGTCGTCGACCGGGCCGACCCGGCGAGCGTGGAGCGGGGCCGGCGGGCGTTCGACGAGATCATGCGGCTCGGCCTGGCCCTGGGGGGCACCTGCACCGGCGAGCACGGAGTGGGGCTGCTCAAGCGGGACTGGCTGGCGGCCGAGATCGGCCCGGTCGGCGTCCGGGTGCACCAGGCCATCAAGGCGGCGCTGGACCCGGCCGGCCTGCTCAACCCGGGCAAGGTGCTCTGACGGGCCGCGTCAGCCCTTGACCTCGGCGGGGGTCGCCTGGGTGAGCAGCAACAGGATCTCCCCCGCCACCGTCGGGCGCTCCTCACCCGGGCAGTCCTGGGAGGTGACCAGCCCGGACGAGGTGAGCAGGCTGGACGTCAGCGCGTCGATGCAGGTGGTCCGGTACCGCCGGACCTGGTCGGTCTCCTCTGCGAGCCGGGGATCGGCGAGGAGGACCTGGAGGCGTTCGGTCTGCTCCGCGGCCAGCCTGCCCCGGGAGGTGACCCCGTCGCCGGCACAGTCGAGGCACTGCCATGAGCCGTCCCGCTCGACGCTCAACGTGCGCAGCGGGGCGTCGGCGCCGAGCCGTTGGATCAGGCTGACCTGGCCCGCGGCGACTGTCGTCGGGATCTCGGGCGCCGGCACACCGGCGGCCGAGCCGGCCGGCGGTTGGGCGACCGGCTTGTCGGCGTCGTCGCCGCCGAACAGCGAACACCCGGCCAGGGCGACGGCGAGCGCCACGGCAAGAAGGGGGGTGAGGAGACGGGGGCGCGCGCGGTACAGCACGCGCGGAAACCTACCCCACCGTAGGTAGCGTTCGAAACCACCATCCGGGCCGGTATCGATAGTTACCACTCGGTAACGTTACTTTTCGGTCATTGTGGCGTGGGGCGCAGCTCGGCCTGGTCGTCGTCACCCCGGTCCGCCGCGTAACCCCGTACGTCAGGTGCGCCCAGTCGGGCCGCGTCCGCCCCGGCGTCGTCCGGCATCAGTTGGGACTGCCGCTCCGCCTCCACCCGCGCACGGTAGTTCTCGACCTCGCGGGCGCTCCTCGCCGCGTCCCACCCGAGCACCGCACCCATCAGCTCGGCGGTGTGCTCGGCCGACTCCAGGCCACGGTGGCTGGTCTCGAAGGAGATCCGGGTCCGTCGGGTCAGCACGTCCTCCAGGTGCAGCGCACCCTCGGCCCGCGCCGCGTAGGCGACCTCCGCCGCCAGGTACTCCGGAGCACCGGCCAGCGGGGACGCCAGCAACGGGTCGGCGTCGATCAGCGCCAGCAGGTCGAGCGTGAGGGTGCCGTACCGCTCCAGCAGGTGCTCCACCACGCCCACCGGCACGCCGTGCCGGCGGGCCAGGTCGGCCCGGTCGCGCCACATCGCCGGGTAGCCGTCCGCGCCGAGCAGCGGCAGGTCGGCGGTACGCGACGCGCGGGCGCCACCCAACCGGCGTACGGCCCGGTCGACCACGTCGGACGCCATCACCCGGTACGTCGTGTACTTACCGCCGGCCACCAGCAGCAGCCCGAGCATCGGCTCGAACACGGCGTGCTCGCGGGAGAGCTTCGACGTGGAGTCGGCCTCACCGGCCAGCAACGGCCGCAGCCCGGCGTAGACGCCCTCGATGTCGGCGGTGGTCAACGGCCGGTCCAGCACGGTGTTGACCTGCTCCAACAGATAGTCGATGTCGCTGGCCGAGGCCGCCGGGTGGGATCTGTCCAGTCGCCAGTCGGTGTCCGTCGTACCGATGATCCAGTGCCCGCCCCACGGGATGACGAAGAGCACCGACCGTGCCGTACGCAGGATGAGCCCCGTCTCGCCGGTGATCGCCGAGCGGGGCACCACCAGGTGCACCCCCTTCGAGGCGCGCACCCGGACGCCGGGCCGCAGGCCCACGTCGTTGAGCATCCGGGACATGTCGTCGCTCCACACACCGGTGGCGGCGATGACCGTGCGGGCCTGCACCTCGAACTCGGCGTCCGGGGACCCGGCGGGCGCCTCCAGGTCGCGGACCCGGACGCCGGTGACCTCCCGCGCCTGGCGGATCAGCCCGACGGCACGGGCGCTGCTGACCACTGTGGCGCCGAGGCTGGCCGCGGTGCGGGCCAGGGTGACGACCAGCCGGGCGTCGTCGACCTGCCCGTCGTAGTAGCGGATCGCCCCGGCCAGCGCGTCGGCCCGCAGGCTCGGGAAGATCCGCCGGGCCCCCTCGCGGGTCAGGTGCCGGTGCAGCGGCATGCCCCGGCCACCGCCGAAGAGGCCGGCGAAGGCGTCGTACGTGGCCACGCCCGCGCCGTAGTAGGAGCGGCGGAAGATCCGCGCGGGCAGGTCCCGCAGGCCGCGGCCGGCCGGCAGCGGCACCAGGAACGGCACCGGGCGGACCAGGTGCGGCGCGAGCCGGGTCGCCAGCAGGCCCCGCTCGGTCAGCGCCTCGTGGACCAGGTGGAACTCCAACTGCTCCAGGTAGCGCAGCCCACCGTGGATGAGCTTGCTGGATCGGCTCGACGTGCCCGAGGCGAAATCGCGGGCCTCGACGAGGGCCACCTTCAGGCCCCGGGACGCCGCGTCCAGGGCGGCGCCCGCACCTGTCACCCCGCCCCCGATGACCAGCACGTCGAAGCGCTCGGCGCGGAGTCGGCGCAGGTCGGCCGTACGGCGGACCGGCGAGAGCTGCCCGGCGACGGATCGGGAGATGTTGGGGTCACGCACCCATCCACCGTAACCGCCGTGCCGGCCGGTCGGCATTCGCCGCCCGCGCAGCCCGCCTCCTTCCGCTCGACCCGCGCGGAAGATCTTGGACAGTTTCCGTCAGCGGCTGCCGGAAACTGTCCCAGGATCTGCGCGGTTCTTCGATTCGCGACTGCTCGGGGTGGTCGTAGGGTTTCCGGATGCATGGTCAACCTGCGCATCCCGGGCTCGGCGACCGCAACTCCCCGTGGCCGGTGGTCGCGGCCGTGTTCGTCGGCTGCTGGACCGTGGCGGTCACGGTGGCCACCCAGACCGGTGGCTGGCTCACCGATCAGGTGCTGCTCGGCTTCGGACGGGACCGGGTGGGTTGGCTCTGGCCGGTGCTCGGCCTGACCGTCGTCGTGCTGGTGGGCACGCCCGCCCTGCTGCTGGCCGTGCTGCCCCGCTCGACCACGGTCCGGGCCACCGGGCGGGTCTGGCTGGTCGGGGCACTCGTGCTCGGGGTGCTCACGGCGCTGCGCGTCGTGCCGCCGGTGCACCACGAGGCGTACCTCGCCGCGCTGGCCGCCGCGGCATCCCTCAGCGCGCTCACCGTGGCCTGGTCGGCGCGACGATCGTCCGGCTCGAACGTCGGCACCGCGCCCGACGCCACCGCGCCGTGGGCCGGCGACGGTGTCGGCGGTGCGGTGCCGAACGGCGACGCCGCCACGGCTCGGGCCACCCAACGGCCCGCTGCGGGCGTCGACGCCACCCCGTC
>NZ_MUZA01000056.1 GCF_021442385.1 Micromonospora sp. MH99 | reverse complement strand
CGGCCGGATCCAGCGCCGGGGGCGCCGGGCGGGCGGCCAGTGCCCGCAGATCGATCCAGCGCCAGGCGGCCAACGCCACCGCGCTGCCCGCGGCGCCGGCCCAGGCCGCGTCCGGCAGACCGAGGCCGGCGTACGGAGTCAGCACCGCCGCGGCACCGCCGAGCCCACCGGCCAGTACGCTCCACCGCCGGGCGGACCGGCGCAGCCGACCCAGCTGACGGAAGTACCGCGTGCGCTCGTCTGCCACCGAAGCCTCCTCGGACCGTTCAGCCGGCGGCGGTCGGGTCGCCGGTGCCCCGTTCGCGGGCCATGCTGGCGCGCAGCTCGTCCAGCCGGGCGGCGGCGGTCGGGTCGCTGCCCGGACCGGCCTTCTCACCCTGCGGCACCGCCGGGCGCTGCGCCGTGCCGCCGAGCTGCTCCCCCGCCATGCTGGACCGGATCTGCTCCAGCCGGGCCGAGCCCGCCGAGTCGATGGTCGCCTTCTGGATCTCCAGCATCCGGCCCTCGACGGAGTTGCCGGCCAGCTCGGCGCGGCCCATCGCGTTGGCGTACCGCCGCTCGATGCGGTCACGCACCTCGTCCAGCGACGGGGTGGTGCCGGGGGCGGTCATCGACGACATCGACTCCAGTGAGCGGGCCACCGTCTCCTGCATCTTGGCCTGCTCCAGCTGGCTGAGCAGCTTGGTGCGCTCGGCGAGCTTCTGCTGGAGGATCATCGAGTTGTTCTCGACGGCGCGGCGGGCCTGCGCGGCGGCGCCGAGCGCCTGGTCGTGCAGGGTCTTCAGGTCCTCGGTGGCCTGCTCGGCCGAGACCAGCTGGCTGGCCAGGGCCTGGGCGGACTGCTCGAACCGCACCGCCTCGGCCTCGTCGCCCTTGGCGCGGGCCTGGTCGGAGAGCACCAGGGCCTGCCGGGCGTTGCCCTGCAGCCGCTCGACCTCGGACATCTGCCGGGACAGCTTCATCTCCAGCTGACGCTGGTTGCCGATGACCGCCGCGGCCTGCTGGACCAGCGCCTGGTGCTGCCGCTGGGCATCCTCGATGGCCTGCTGGATCTGCACCTTGGGATCGGCGTGCTCATCGATCTTGGCACCGAAGAGCGCCATCAGGTAGTTCCAGCCCTTGACGAACGGGTTCGCCATCTCCGCGGTATCCCCTCAGTAGCGTCGCTCCACCGCGATCGGGCCGGGTTCAGCCGACCGACCGCGGACCGGCCGGTCTCCATCGTCCCAGCCGAACGCCAGCGGGGCATCCGTACCGGGTGCTCGACGGGAACCGTCGGCTCCTGCGGGCAACCCTACGCGGCCGGGGCCACGTCGCCCATGGTCAACGGTTCGACGGGCTCAGGCGGCGCAGACCACATCCCGGTCGCGCTCGGTGGGGCGGACCCGGGTGCTGCGCAGGGTGGCCCGCAGCGGCGAATCCTGCCGGACCGACACGGCGACCTTGCCGTCGGAGGTGACCTGCCGGACGCCCCGGTTGGCGCCCTTGCGCACGGCGGCCGTCGCGCCGACGGGCGCGGCCTCGGCCGGCTCGTCCTGCATGCCGACGAGCACCCCTGCGGGCATCTGCTCGGCGAGGGCCACGGTGTCGCTCACCTCGCGCAACAATTCGGACAGGCGGGCACCGAGGGCGTCGCAGATCGCGGCGAGCAGCTCGCTGGACGGCTCCTTGTGCCCCCGCTCGATCTCCGAGAGGTAGCCGAGGCTGACGTTGGCGGCGGTGGACACCTCACGCAGTGTGCGCTGCTGTCCCTGCCGGCGCGTCCGCAGTGCGTCACCGATCACCCGGCGTAGCAGGACCATCGCACCTCCCCCTGAGGGATACCTCTCGCCCGGCGTCGGGCGGCCGGCCGCGGCGGACCGCGCCGGCTCCGAGCGTCGGAGCCTTCCCGCAACCGTACCCGCTGTGGGGCCCGGCGACATCCCGCCCCGCCCGTCGGTTCGCCCGGGGCGGCTCATCGGCGCCCCACGCCGGCCGTCCCGGAACCGTCGCGGGCGGCCTCCTCGGCCGTCGCCACGCCGTCCCGGGCGGCCTCCTCGGCGGCGTGGATCCCTCGGCGAGCAGCCGCAGCGCCCCGATCACGGCGGCCGAGCGTACGTGGTCCCGCCCGCCGTCCAGGTCGAGCTGGCGGACCTCTCCCCCGGTCGGGCCGGCGACCGCGACGTAGACCAGGCCCACGGGCTTGCCGTCCTGCGGCTCCGGGCCGGCGACCCCGGTGGTGGCGAGCCCCCAGTCGGCGCCGCAGCGCCGCCGGCCGCCCTCGGCGAGCGCAGCCGCCACGTCCGGGTCGACCGGGCCGCGCTCGGCCAGCAGATCGGCCGGTACGCCGGCCAGGGTGGACTTCAGGTCGGTGGCGTAGACGACCAACCCGCCCCGGTAGATCCCACTGACCCCGGCGATCTCCACGATCGACGCGGCCAGCAGCCCGCCGGTGAGCGATTCGACGGTGGCCAGGGTCTCGTGGCGCTGCGACAGACTGTGCACGACACCCGCCGCCGCGCTACCCGTGGCGTTCTCTTCCCGCTCTTCCCGCTGCATGAGCTCGTCCTTCCCCACCCGCCGACCCCCAACCCTCCGGGCCGCACCCGTCGATCATGAAGTTATCGCCCCGCCACGCCGGTCCGGACGGCAACAACTTCATGATCACCGCGGGCGGGGTGGGGGGTCAGGGTTGGTGGGGGCGGCGGAGGCGCAGGGCCTGGGTGATGTAGTCGAAGCCCGTCGCCACCGTGACCAGGACGGCGGCACCCATGATCCAGGGGCCGACGGCGACGAGGGCGGCCGGCATCGGCCAGAGGTACCAGGCGATGGCCAGGATCTGCAGCGCAGTCTTGATCTTGCCGCCGCGGCTGGCCGCGATCACCCCGTGCCGGATCACCCAGAACCGCAGGCCGGTGATGCCCAGCTCACGGACGAGGATCAGCGCCGTCACCCACCAGGGCAACCTGTCGTACCAGGAGAGCAGCACCAGGGCCGCGCCGGTGAGCGCCTTGTCGGCGATCGGGTCGGCCACCTTGCCGACCGAGGTGACCAGACCGAACCGGCGGGCGATCCAACCGTCCACCAGGTCGGTCGCCGAGGCCACCGCGAAGATCAGGCAGGCCGCCATCCGCCAACCCGCGTGGGTCATCCCCGACACGATCACGGACGCGGCGAAGACCGGCACCAGCACCAGCCGCAGCGCGGTCAGGGCGTTTGCCGCGTTGAGCACGGGCACCCGCGCGACCACCCGGGCCGGCGTCGACTCCGTCGCCCCGGTCACCGTCTCGCTCCGCTCGGGTCGCCATGGCGTTTCCGGCACCGCACCACCTGGCTCCCCCGCTCCGTCCGGGCCCGCCGTCACCGTGCCGCGCCGGGCGCCGCCGAGATCATCTCATCCGGCACCGCGAGCAGATCCACCCCTTCGGTGCCGGTCACCGTGGCCCGCACCAGGTCACCCGGGCGCAACGCGGCCAGGTCGACCCCGCCGTCGGCCGGTGCGACAAGGGTGGTGGAACCGTCCACCTCCGGCGCCTGGTGCGCCGCCCGGCCCTCCACCACACCGTCGACGATCGCGTCGACGAGCACCTCGACTGTCGAGCCGAGCCGGTCCTCGGCCCGCTGCGAGCAGAGCTCGTCAGCGAGCGCGCTGAGCCGGTCGTAGCGCCGCTTGATGGTCGCGGCGGAGACCTTGCCGGGCAGGCCGGCCGCCTCGGTGCCGTCCTCGTCGCTGTAGTCGAACATGCCGATCGCGTCGAGGCGGGCCTCGGTCAGGAACCGGGTCAGCTCGTCGATGTCGGCGCGGGTCTCGCCGGGGAAGCCCACGATGAAGTTGCTCCGCGCGCCCGCCTCCGGTGCCAGCGCCCGGGCGCTGGCCAGCAGCTCCAGGAAACGGTCGGTGGAGCCGAAACGGCGCATCCGGCGCAGTACCGGCTCGCTGGAGTGCTGGAACGACAGGTCGAAGTACGGGGCCACCCCCGGAGTGCCGGCGATCGCCTCGACCAGACCGGGCCGGGTCTCGGCCGGCTGGAGGTAGCTCACCCGCACCCGGACGATGCCGGACACCGCGGCGAGCTGCGGCAGCAGCTTCTCCAACGCGCGGGGGTCACCGAGGTCCTTGCCGTACGAGGTGGAGTTCTCGCTGACCAGCACCAGCTCCCGTACGCCGGTCTTGGCCAACCATTCCGCCTCGGCGAGCAGCTCGTCCGGCGTACGCGAGACGAAGGCCCCACGGAACGCGGGGATGGCGCAGAACGCGCAGCGCCGGTCGCAGCCGCTGGCGAGCTTCAGCGAGGCCACCGGGCCGGTGTCCAGTCGGCGGCGCAGCACCTGGCGCAGGTGCGCCGGGGTGTGCTCGTCGGTGTCGACGGTGGCGCGGGCCACGGTGCCGTGCCCGGGCAGGGACACGGTGGCGCTCTGGCGCTGCACCGGGGTCAGCGGCAGCAGCTCGCGGCGGTCCCGGGGAGTGTGCGCGGTGATCTGCTCCCCGGCGACGACGGCGTTCAGCCGGGCGGCGATGTCCGGGTAGTCGTCGAAGCTCAGCACCGCCTGCGCCTCGGGCAGGCTGTCGGCCAGCTCCCGCCCGTAGCGCTCGGCCATGCAGCCGGCGGCCACCACCTTGGCGCCGGTGCCGGCGGCGGCGAGCAGGGTCTGGATGGAGTCCTGCTTGGCCTTCTCCACGAAGCCGCAGGTGTTGACGACCACTACGTCGGCGCCCTCGCCGTCGGTGGTCACCTGCCAGCCGTCGGCGTGCAGCCGGGCGGCCAGCTCCTCCGAGTCGACCTCGTTGCGGGCGCAGCCCAGGGTGAGCAGGGCGACGCGGCGGCCCTCGGCGTTGTCGGAAGGAGAAGGAGAGGTGGCAGACACCATCCGAGGGTACCGGGCCGGTCGCGCAGGCCCGCGCACGCGGGCCGGGGTGGTCGGCCGGCACACACCCCGCGCGTCGTCGCCGGGCGGCGACCGGTCAGCGGGTCGCGGCGCCCACGCGGGTCAGCGCGTCGAGCAGGAAGACCTCCGTGCCGGCCAGGCCGGTGGAGCAGAAGACGGAGATCTGGTCCGCCGTGCTCCGGCCGGGGACCGCGCCAGCCAGGACGCCGCCCAGGTCACGCAACCGTCCGGCGTACGGGGGCAGGGCCGCGAGCATCGGCGGCTGGTAGTCCGCCGCCTGGGCCGGCGAGTCCGTGACCAGCAGGTCGGCGACGTCCAGCAGGTCGGTGCCGAATTCGCTGCGGTCCTGCTGCTTGAAACCGACCGCGTTGACATGCGTGCCGGGGCTCACATCGCCGGACCGCAGCACCGGGGTGCGGCTGGTGGTGGCGAGCACCACGATGTCCCGCCCGGTGACGGCCGCCCCCGGGTCGGCGGCCGCGCGGGCCGGCACGCCCAGTTCGGCGCGCACCCGGGCGGCGAAGGCGTCCCGTCGCGCCGCCGAGCGGCTGTGCACCACCACCTCGCGCAGCGGTCGGACGGCGGCCGCGGCCCACACCTGGGTCCACGCCTGCCGCCCGGAGCCGATCACGCCGAGGGTCACCGCGTCCGGCCGGGCCAGCGCGTCGACCGCCACGCCACCCAGCCCACCGGTACGCCGGGAGCCCAGCTCCTCGCCGACGGCGACCGCCCGCACCGCTCCGGTACGGGCGTCGTGCAGCACCACCAGCTGCTCGCCCTGCGGGTGGCCGAACGTGTCGTACGAGCGGTAGCCGTACCACTCGCCGACGAGGTGCCCGGCGGTGAGCACCATCCGTCCCCCGCCGAGCGGGGCGGCGGCCCGGGGCGGGGCGACCAGCCGCCCCTCGTACGCGGCCACCAGGGCGACCCGCATGGCGTCGACGGTGGTGGTGGCGTCCAGGACGGCGGCGATCTCGGGATCGGCATAGAGCAGGGCCATCTCGCCATACTGCAAGTTGAAGTGAGGTAGAGGTCAACGCGTGGTGGCGGGAGTCACCACCCCGGCCGTCGGGCCGGTGCTAGCGTCGGCCACGGTGGCCCCGGATGCCGGTGACCACTCCGGACGAGCGGTGGGCGTACCCGGTCAGGCCAAGACGCCCCACGTGACGACCCGACTCGTCCGGTGCGGCAGCCCGGGCGCCCTTTCGTGAGGTGGACGATGGCCTGGCTGGTGTTGGTGATCTCTGGACTGTTGGAGACGGTCTGGGCGATCGCCCTGGACCGCAGCGCCGGCTTCAGCCGGCTGCTCCCGTCGGCGGTGTTCGTGCTGGCCCTGGTGCTGAGCATGGGCGGGCTCGCGTACGCGCTGCGCGACATCCCGGTCGGCACCGGCTACGCGGTCTGGGTCGGCATCGGCGCGGTGGGGACGGCGCTGGTCGGGATGCTGGCGCTCGGCGAGTCGGCCAGCCTGCCCCGGATCCTCTGCCTGCTGCTGGTGATCGCCGGCGTGGTCGGGCTGAAGATCTTCCACTGAAGATGTACGCGTGACCAATGTCCACGGTGGGTAGTTGATCGGTCTGGCACGACAGGCTCTCACACCGGAGGAAGACATGGCCGACGTCCCCACCACCGCCCGCCCGCGTAACAACGCCGCCCGCATCCTCACCATCGTGGGCTTCGTCTTCGCCGTGCTCGCCCTGTTGCTCAACCCGATCATCTTCGGCGTGCTCGGCGTGATCGCCGGCGTCGTCGGCGCGGTGCTCGGCGACAAGCCGCTGGGCTGGTACGCCGCCGTGGCCAGCGTCGTCGCCGCGATCATCAGCCTGGTGATCATCGGCGCGCTGATCAACAACTGACCGCACTCCGACACGGGCCCGCCGGCTACCGGCGGGCCCGTCGCGTATCCCGTATCGACCGAGGGTCAGTCCACGTCCCCGCGCAGGCCGGCCAGGACGTCCTCCAGCTCGTCCGGCTTGACCAGCACGTCGCGGGCCTTCGACCCCTCCGACGGGCCGACCACCCCGCGGGTCTCCATGAGGTCCATGAGACGGCCCGCCTTGGCGAAACCGACCCGCAGCTTGCGCTGGAGCATCGAGGTGGAGCCGAACTGCGAGGTGACCACCAGCTCCACCGCCTGCACCAGCAGGTCGAGGTCGTCGCCGATGTCCTCGTCGATCTTCTTCTGGCTGTCCTTGGCGGGGGCCAGCACGTCCGGGCGGAACTCCGGCTCGCGCTGGTCCTTGCAGAACTTCACCACGTCGGCGATCTCGCGCTCGGTGACCCAGGCGCCCTGGATCCGGACCGGCTTCGAGGCCCCCATCGGCAGGAAGAGACCGTCACCGCGGCCGAGCAGCTTCTCCGCGCCGGGCTGGTCCAGGATGACCCGCGAGTCCGCGAGGGACGACGTGGCGAACGCCAGCCGGGACGGCACGTTCGCCTTGATCAGACCGGTCACCACGTCGACCGAGGGGCGCTGGGTCGCCAGCACCAGGTGGATGCCGGCGGCCCGGGCCAGCTGGGTGATCCGGACGACCGAGTCCTCCACGTCGCGCGGCGCGACCATCATCAGGTCCGCCAGCTCGTCCACGATCACCAACAGATACGGATACGGACGCATCTCGCGTTCGCTGCCCGGCGGAGCCTTGATCTCGCCGTTGCGGACCTTGCGGTTGAAGTCGTCGATGTGCCGGACCCCGTTTGCCGCGAGGTCGTCGTAGCGCATGTCCATCTCGCGGACCACCCAGTCCAGCGAGTCGGCCGCCTTCTTGGCATTGGTCACGATCGGGGTGACCAGGTGCGGGATGCCCTCGTACCCGGTCATCTCGACGCGCTTGGGGTCGATCAGCAGCAGCCGCACCTCG
The DNA here is from genome assembly GCF_021442385.1 of Micromonospora sp. MH99. Taxonomy (GTDB): domain Bacteria; phylum Actinomycetota; class Actinomycetes; order Mycobacteriales; family Micromonosporaceae; genus Micromonospora. The sequence goes on along the minus strand of NZ_MUZA01000056.1, from coordinate 33,625 downwards.
TCCGGGGTGGCCCGGGTGAGGATGGACACCAGCAGCGTGTTGAGGCAGCTCGACTTGCCCGCGCCGGTGGCCCCGGCGATGAGGATGTGCGGCATCTTGGCAAGGTTGGCCACCACGTAGCCGCCCTCGATGTCCTTGCCGAGCGCCACCACCATCGGGTGGTGGTCGCTTGTCGCCGCCCGCGAGCGCAGCACGTCACCGAGCGCCACGTTCTCCGGGTCGGTGTTCGGGATCTCCACGCCGACCGCGCTCTTGCCCGGGATCGGGCTGAGGATCCGTACGTCCGGCGACTTCACCGCGTACGCGATGTTGCGGGAGAGCTGGGTGATCCGCTCGACCTTGACCCCGTGCCCCAGCTCCACCTCGTAGCGGGTGACAGTCGGGCCCCGGGTGAACCCGGTGACCGCGGCGTCGACGTCGAACTGGTCGAAGACGCCGGTGAGCGCGGCGATCACCTCGTCGTTCGCCTTGCTGCGGGTCTTCGCGGCGGCACCGGCGCTGAGCATGTTCGCCGGGGGCAGGGTGTAGTCGCCGGCCAGGCCGGTCAACGCGAGCTGCTCGGCGCGGGTGGGCGCGGGCGAGTGCTCCGGCGGCTCGGCCGGCTTGCGGCTGGCCGGCACCTTCGCCGGGGCCTTGCGCGGCAGGACCATGGTCTCCTGGAGGTCGGCGCCCTCCAGGTCCTCGAAGTCGTCCGGGTCCAGCGGTGGCGGCATCCGCTTCGCCGGTCGCTTGCGCGCCGGGCGGAGAACCGTCTCGTCGACCTCCTCGGCGACGTCGGGGTCCGCTGTCGCGACCAGGCTTCCGGCGAGCAGGCCCAGCCGCTCGGGAATCTTGTTGATCGGCGTCGCGGTGACCACGAGCAGGCCGAAGAGCAACAGCAGGACCAGCAAGGGTACGGCCACCCACGCGGTGACCGCCCGCTCCAGCAACCCACCCACGCCGGCGCCGACCAGGCCACCGGCGTAGTCACGCTGCACGGTGTCCGTCGGGTCCTGACCGATCTGGAGCAGCGCGGCGGTCGACACCAGCAGCGAACCCCACCCGATCAACCCGCGACCCCGGTGCTCCGGATCGGCGGGCTGGCGCATCAGCCGCCACGCACCGATCATCAGCAGCACCGGCACCACCACGGAGATCGCGCCCAGGAACAACCGGATCGTGTCGGCCAGACGCGCGCCCACCGGGCCCGCTCCGGAGAACCAGAGCGCGACGGCGCTGAGCAGGGCCAGCCCGAACAGCAGCAGCCCGCCGCCATCGCGACGGTGCTCGGGGTCGAGGTCGCGGGCGGAGGCGGCCTGCCGACCGGCGGCCCGCACGGCCCAACCCATTCCGTGCGCCAGCCCCATCCACAGTGCACCGATCGCGCGGCCAACGTAGACCGCCGGGCCGGGACGGGCGGGTGTGGTGCGTCGCCGTACCGGTGCCCGGGTCTTCTTCGCCGGTTGACGGGCACGGCTGTTGGTGCCACCGCGCGGCGACGCGCCGCGTCGCCGGCTCGCCTGAGAGGTACGGCCCGCCATAGAGTCACGGTAACGGTGGGGCCGGGCAGATCGCCGCTTTTCCGGGTCGTGTCCGCGCGTCGCAGCACGGACCCCACCGCCGGTCGTGATATCCGCCTCAGAAGGGATGCCCGATGGCGTCGCCGGGACTCGAGGACGATCCGCTGGCCGGGCACCCCGGTAGGTTGCGCCCGTTGACCGACGAGCTGCTCGCCGCGGTGCTCGCCGCGCGTGGCCGGTCGGTCGGCCGCGCCGTGAACGGTGACCTCGTGGGTCGCTTCGACGACAACCTGATCTGGTTCCTGCGTCTCGGCGGGGACGGCGAGTTGCTCCAGGTCCGCACGATGGTCACGCCCGCCTTCGGCATCGAACGGGTCCCGGACCTGTACATCTTCTGCAACTCGTGGAACCACGACCGGCTCTGGCCGAAGGCCTTCGTGCACGTCGACGACGGGGGCAGGGCGCGGGTCTACGGTGAGGTGATCACCGACCTGGAACGTGGGGTCACCCCGCACCAGCTCGACCAGTTGCTCGACTGTGGCATCTCGGCCGGCTGCCAACTCGCCGTGGCCGTCGGCCGGCTGCCCGGCGCGGTGCCGGCGTGACCGTACACCGCGATCCGGCGCTGGTGAACGCGCTCACCGACGCACGGGACCTCCCCGACGGGCCGGACCGGCTGCTCGCCCTCGAACGGCTCGCCGAGCGGGCCGACGCGGCCGGGGACCTCCGGTCCGCACTGGACGCCCGGTTCGCGCTGATCGAGGCGTACCTGCTGCACGGCGAACGGTGGCGGCTGGTCGAGCCGGTGCGCCGGTGCCGGGCCGCCGCCGACTACCGGCCCGAGCTGCTCACCGACGATGAGGGCCGACTGCTGCTGCGCCTGCAGCGGTACGCCGTGGAGGCGCTGCTCGGCACCCCCCGGGTGGGGCTGGACCAGACCCGGTCCCTCCTGGACGACCTGGCCCACCGGGTCGCTACGGACGGACCAGACACGCCGACCGTCGCGGAGCTGCGCTGTCGGATCGCCGACCACCTCGGCGACGAGCCCACCGCCCGCCACTGGTACCAGCGGTGGGCGGGCACGGCCGGCGGGCCGTCGGGTGGATGCCCCGGCTGCGCCCCGGCCCGCCGCGCGGACCTGCTCGCCGGCTGGGGAGAGTGGCGGGCCGCGCTGGCCGAGCTGCGGGAGCCGGCTGGCGACGCGGTGGACTGCACCGACCAGCCCGAGCGGGCGCTGGTGGCCAGCCTGCTGCCCGAGCTGCGCACCGGTGAGCCGGAACGGGCCGCGGCGGCGCACGTGCGGTCGTACCGGCGGCACCGACACGAGCGTGCCGCATTCCCGTACCTCGCCGCGCACCTGCGGTTCTGTGCCCTGGGCGGGCACCTGGAACGCGGCCTGACCATCCTGGCCGAACAGCTACCCCGGTTGGACCGGCCCACCGACGACCTCGCGGCGATGGAGTTCGCCGCCGCGGGCGCGCTCGTCTGCGCCCTGGCCGTCGAGGCCGGGCTCGGCGTGCGCACTGTGCCCCGCCCGGCGTACGGGGGGCGGCCGGCCACCGACCTGGACGTCGCCACCCTCGGCGCGCTGCTGCTCGCGGTCGCCAACGAGCTGGCGGGCAGTTTCGACGCCCGCAACGGCACCGGCCACCACTCCGGCCGGATGGCCGGCTGGCTGGCCGAGCGTCCCGTGGCGGCCGCGGTGCCCCTGCCCCCCGACGACGAGCCCGGCGACGGACCCGACCCCGACATCGAGCCCGACGACGAGCGCGAGTTGGCGACGCTGACCATCGACATGATCACCGCGGTGTTGGACCGACGCGGGGACCGGTACGTCGTTGACGAGGGCGCCACTGTGGTCGGCTCGTGGGGCGCCGTGATGATCCAGTTCCGTCGGGCCGGCGAGCGCGGCGAGGTGCTGCACGCCCGCGCCATGGCCGCCCGCCGGCTGCCCGCGACCCGCCGCGCCGAGGTGTACGCCTTCTGCAACGCCTGGAACCACGACCGGCTGCTGCCCAAGGCGTACGCGCACGACCTCGGTGAGGAGCTGGTGCTGGCCGGCGACGTGGCCACGAACCTGGCTCACGGGGTGGCCCCGGCGCAGCTCACGGTGCTGGTGGACGCCGCCATCGCCACCGGAGTCGCCTACGCCGAGGCGGTCGCCGCGCTCCCCTGATGCCGCGGACAGGGCAGTTGGTTGCAGGGCGGGGCGCGACTGTGCGACATCCGACAGCACGCAACCGGAGGCGCCGGGTCGATGTGGTACGGCCATCACCGACCATGCACCGCCACGACCCCGCCACCGGCCGGTCCGACCGCCACCGCGACCCCGTCCGCGCCGAGCACGTCCATCCCCGACGCCGCGCAACTGCCCCGCACCGGGTCGTCCGGCAGCACGTACGCCCTCATCGGCGTGGCGCTGCTGGCCCTCGGCGCCGGGCTGCTGGTGCTGCGCCGCCGGATGTCGCGGGCCTGAGCCGGAGCGCGCCCGCGACACGATCCGGGCCGGTCACCGACATCCACGGGGGATGTCGGCGACCGGCCCGGTCACGCGTGTCAGACCTCGACGACGGTGGGCACGATCATCGGGCGACGACGGTACTTGTCGTTGACCCACCGCCCCACGGTCCGCCGGACGATCTGCTGGAGCTGGTGCGGGTCGGTGATGCCGTCCGCCGCGGCCCGGTTCAGCGCCTCGGTGACCAGCGGGACCACCGGGTTGAACGCCTCCGGGTCCTCGGAGAAGCCCTTCGCGGACAGCGTCGGGCCGGCGACCACCTTGCCGGTGACCGAGTCGACGACCACTGTGGTGGCGATGAAGCCACCGTCGCCGAGGATCCGCCGTTCGGTGAGCAGCGACTCGCTGACGTCGCCGACGGCGAGGCCGTCGACGTAGACGTACCGGCTCTTCACGTGCCCGACCAGGCTGGCGCGGCCCTCGACGAGGTCGACGACGTCGCCGTCCTCGCAGATCACCACCCGGTCGGCGGCCACACCGGACTCGATGCCGAGGCGGGCATGGGCGCGCAGGTGCCGCCACTCGCCGTGCACCGGCATCAGGTTGCTCGGACGGACCACGTTGAGCAGGTAGAGCAGTTCACCGGCCGGGGCGTGCCCGGAGACGTGCACCTTGGCCACGTCCTTGTGCACGACGACCGCGCCGGCCCGGGCGAGCCGGTTGATAACCCGGTAGACCGAGGTCTCGTTGCCCGGCACCAGCGACGACGCCAGCACGACCGTGTCGCCGGGGGCGATGGTGATGTGCCGGTGGTCGCCGCTGGCCATCCGGCCCAGCGCGCTCATCGGCTCACCCTGCGAACCGGTGGACATCAGCACGATCTGCTCGGGAGGCAGCGTGGTCGCCTCCTCGATCCCGATGACCAGGCCGGCCGGGATGTTGAGCAGGCCGAGGTCCCGGGCGATGCCCATGTTGCGGACCATGGACCGGCCGATCAACGCGACCTTGCGACCGTGCTCGGCGGCGGAGTCGAAGACCTGCTGCACCCGGTGCACGTGCGAGGCGAACGAGGCGACGATGATCCGACCCTTGGCCTTCGCGAAGATCGAGTCGAGCACCGGCCCGATCTCCCGCTCCGGGGTGACGAAGCCGGGGATCTCCGCGTTGGTGGAGTCGGACAGCAGCAGGTCGACGCCCTCGGCGCCGAGCCGCGCGAAGCCGGCCAGGTCGGTGATCCGGCCGTCCAGCGGGAGCTGGTCCATCTTGAAGTCGCCGGTGTGCAGCACCAGGCCCGCCGGGGTGCGGATGGCCACGGCGAGCGCGTCGGGGATGGAGTGGTTGACCGCGAAGAACTCGCACTCGAACGGACCGAGCCGCTCCCGGCCGCCCTCGCGCACGGTCAGCGTGTACGGCTGGATGCGCCGCTCGGCCAGCTTCGCCTCGACCAGGGCGAGGGTGAACTGCGAGCCGACCAGCGGGATGTCGGGCTTGTGGGCGAGCAGGTACGGCACCGCGCCGATGTGGTCCTCGTGGCCGTGGGTCAGCACGATCGCCTGGACGTCGGCCAGCCGGTCCAGGATCGGACCGAAGTCGGGCAGGATCAGGTCCACGCCCGGCTGCTCGACGTCGGGGAAGAGCACCCCGCAGTCGACGATCAGCAGTTTGCCGTCGTACTCGAAGACGGTCATGTTCCGACCGATGGCGCCGAGCCCGCCGAGCGGGATGATCCGCAGGCCACCTTCCGGCAGCGGCGGGGGCAGTTCCGCCTCGATGTGCGCCTCGGTCACGCGTCCACCTCATTCTGCGACGCCGTCACTCGGCGCCCATCGTGTCGTTCGATCATTCGGGCAGCTCCAGGCCCGCTGCCGCGAAGTCCGCGCGCAGCTGGGCGATCTCGTCGTCGGTGGCGTCCACGAGCGGGGGTCGCACCGGGCCGGCCGGCAGGCCCAGCGACGCCAGGCCCGCCTTCACCAGGATGGTGCCCTGCGTGCGGAAGATGCCGGTGAACAGCGGCAGCAGCCGCCGGTGCAGGGCAAGCGCGGCCGGCATGTCCCCCGCGTCGTACGCCTCGATCATCTCTGCGGTCAGCGCCCCGGTGAAGTGCGTCGAGGTGCCGACCACGCCCACGCAACCGACGGCCAGCGCCGGCAGGGTGAGCGAGTCCTCGCCGCTGTAGAAGGCGAGGCCGGTCCGGCTGGTCACCCAGCTGGTGGCGGTCAGGTCGCCCTTGGCGTCCTTGACCGCTACGATCCGCGCGTGGTCGGCGAGCCGGACCAGTGTCTCGGTGTCGATCGGCACGCCGGAGCGGTGTGGGATGTCGTACAGCATCACCGGCAGTCCGCTGGCGTCGGCCACGGCGGTGAAGTGCCGCAGCAGGCCGCTCTGCGGCGGCTTGTTGTAGTACGGGGTGACCACGAGCAGGCCGTGCGCGCCGGCCTTCTCGGCGGCCGCCGCCAGCTCGATGGTGTGCCGCGTGTCGTTGGTGCCCACCCCGGCGACGACCCTGGCCCGGTCACCGACGGCCTCCACCACGGCCCGGATCAGGCGTTCCTTCTCCGCGTCGGTGGTGGTCGGCGACTCACCGGTGGTGCCGTTGACCACCAGCGCGTCGTTGCCCTGCTCGTCGACCAGGTGGCTCGCCAGTCGGGCGGCGCCGTCGAGGTCGAGCGAGCCGTCGGGGGTGAACGGGCTCACCATGGCCGTGAGCACCCGGCCGAAGGGGCGGGACGCCGTTCGGGCCGCGGCGTCGGGGTGGTCGTGCGTCATACCCTCCAACCTAGCGGACGACCAGCCGGAGCCCGCCGGGGAAGGGCTCAGGACGCCTCGTGCGGGCTGGCCGCCACCTCGGTGCCGTCCGGGAGCGTCGAGATCACGAAGTCGGCGAAGACGTTCGGCGCGACTCCCTGAAGCTGACGCAGGCACTCCACGGCCAGCTCACGGATCTCCACGTCGGCGTGCTCGGTGGCCCGCATGGCGACGAAGTGCCGCCACGCCCGGTAGTTGCCGCTGACCACGATCCGGGTCTCGGTGGCGTTGGGCAGCACCGCGCGGGCCGCCTGCCGCGCCTGCTTGCGGCGCAGCGTCGGGTTCGGCTCGTCGGAGAACCGCTGCTCAAGACCCTCCAGCAGCTCGGTGTAGGCCCGCACGCTCGCCTCGGCGGCCTCGGTGAACTTCTTGTGCAGCTCCGGGTCGTCGGCGATGACCGCCGGCTCGACCATTGCCGCGTCCCGCTCCGGGACGTACCGCTGCGAGAGCTGGGAGTACGAGAAGTGCCGGTGCCGGATCAACTCGTGGGTGAAGGAGCGCGACACCCCGGTGAAGTAGAAGGTCACCGAGCCGTGCTCCAGCACGCTCAGGTGGCCGACCTCGAGGATGTGCGCGAGGTAGCCGGCGTTGGTCGCGGTCGCCGGGTTCGGCTTCTTCCACGACTGGTAGCAGGCCCGCCCGGCGAACTCGGCGAGCGCCTGGCCGCCCTCGGCGTCGGTCGACCACGGCACGTCGTCCGGGGCCGCGAACTGGGTCCACGCGATCAACTTGACCTGGGGCTGCACCATCTCCGGCATTCCTGGGACTGTAGTGGCCGGCGCTCGCGCGCCCAACTCGGGCTCGCGGTGCAGAAAGCGCCCAGCTACCGCAAAATCACCGGCCCGTGCGCTCCATCGGGGCCGCAGGTGTCCAAGATCTCGACCGGTACGCCGACGCCCTGCCGGGTCCCTGCCACGTCCGCGGTTCCCTGTCGAGCTGCCCCATATCTGGGGCAGGCAGCACGACACCGGGTCCACCACGCCTTGCCCCACGCCCGGGGGCAGACGGCACCACGCCGGGCCCCACCACCGCCATGCCCCACATCTGGGGCAGCTCGACAGGACGCGCAGGAAGGACCCCGCGCAGCCGACCGAGCAAGGCCCCGCCACATCACGCCGGGCGGAGCTGGCGGGCCCTCAGACGTAGAGCGACGTAAACGGCGCCCAGGGCAAATTGCGCAGCACCGAGAAGGCCAGCCACGCGCCAAGGAAACCGACGATCACCTTCGAGCTGATCCGCAGCTCGGGCAGCCGCCAACCGAACGCCTGGTTTCCCGCCCAGGCGACGAAGAGGTACGCCAGGAAGGGCACCGCGAAGACGAACAGGAAGTGGTGCCGGGCGGCGGCCGGCAGGTCGCCGTGCAGCACGTACCAGAGCGCGCGGGTGCCGCCGCAGCCCGGACAGTCGAGCCCCGTGGTCAGCTTGAGCAGGCAGGTCGGCGCGGCGTCCGGGTCGGCGTGGGCCGGGTTGCTCAGCAACGCGTAGGCCATGCCGAGACCGACGCAGCCGACCGCGGCCAGTGGCGCCGCCCAGCGCGGTGACCGCGCGTGCAGGCGCAGCACGAGCCGGGTGAGCCGGTCGGGCTCGGGCGTCGGGTAGCCGTAGTCACCCGACGGGCTCGCCGGCCAACCCGCACCGGGGGTGGGCTGCGGCTGGTCGACCGGTCCGGGAACGCTCGTCACACGCTCACGCTACACCGGACACGCCGGCCAACGCGGCGGTGAGCGGACCGGCCAGGTCGCCGGCCGCGGGCGGCGCCACCGCGTCCAACCCGAGCCAGCCGGCGAGCCGGTACAGCTCGGCGGCGAGGGCCACGGCGGTCTCCCCCGGGTCGGCGCCGGGCTCCATCCAGGCGGCCGGCACCAGGAGCACCCCGGCCCTGCGGTCGGCCTTCAGGTCGACCCGGGCGGTGAACCTGTCGCCCTGCAGGAACGGCAGCACGTAGTAGCCGTAGACCCGCTGCGGCGCCGGCACGTAGATCTCGATCCGGTAGCTGAAGTCGAACAGCCGCTCGGTGCGGGCCCGTTCCCAGACCAGCGGGTCGAACGGGCTGACCAGGGTGTTGGCCCGGATCCACCGGGGCAGCCGGGCGGACGCGTGCAGCCACGCCGGCTGTCGCCAGCCCGCCACGGTGACCGGCACCAGCTCACCGGCCTCGGCCAGCTCGGCGACTGCCTGCCGGGCACCGGCCAGGGGCAGCCGGAAGTAGTCGCGCAGCTCCGGTTCGGCGGCCACCCCGAGCGACCGCGCCGCCAGGGCCACCAGAGCGCGGTACGCCTCGGCGTCGGTCGGGGTGGGCGCGGCCAGCACGGCCGGCGGGAGCACCCGCTCGGGCAGGTCGTAGCGGCGGGCGAAGGACGTGCTGCGCTCGGCGGCGGTCACCTCGCCGGCCCAGAACAGGAACTCCAGAGCCCGCTTCACCGCCGACCAGTTCCACCCCCAGTTGCCGGTCTCCCGAGGGGCGTCGTGCTCGATCTCGGCGGCCGTCAACGGGCCCCGCGCGGCCACCTCGTCCCGGACCCAGGCGACCAGCTCCGGCTGCTCCTGCGCGATGCGCCGCATGCCGCCCCAGGATTCGCTGTGCGCGCGGGCCATCCGCCAGCGCAGCAGCGGGTGCAGCCCCACCGGCACGAGGGACGCCTCGTGGCCCCAGTACTCGAACAGCTCGCGGGGGCGCCGGTAGGCGGCCTGGTCGAGCAGCGTGGTGGGGTACGGTCCGAGCCGGCTGTAGAGCGGCAGGTAGTGCGCCCGTTGCAGCACGTTTACCGAGTCCATCTGGATCAACCCGACCCGGTCGAGGACCCGGCGCAGATGTCGACGCGTGGGCACCCCGACCGGCGGCGGGTCGGCGAAGCCCTGGGCGGCGAGTGCCACCCGGCGGGCCTGGGCGAGTGAGAGTGCTTCCGGCGCGGCCATCGTCGGCGACGATAAATCATCGGTACGACGCCGGTGCGGGAAGCTGGACTCCGACCGCCACGGGGGCATAGAACGGTGCAATGCTGACCATCCGCCGGGAGGAGCCCGACGACGCCGAGGCGGTCGCCCGGGTGCACGTGCACGGCTGGCAGGCGGGTTACGCCGGCTTCATGCCGGACGAGGTGCTCGAACGACTCAACGTGGTGGCCTGGGCACAGCGCCGACGCGACCTGGGCACCGCCGACCCGGAGCACCCGTTCAGCACGCTGCTCAGCGAGGTGGACGGGCTGGTCGTCGGCTTCACCACGTTCGGGCCGTACCGCCGCAACCAGGACCGCGACGATCTGGACCCGACGGTCGGCGAGGTGCTGGCGCTCTACGTCGAGCCGGCGTTCTGGGGCGACGGGACAGCCGCCGCGCTGTTCGCCGCCGCGCGCGCCGGGCTCAGCGAGCGGGGCTGGACCGGCTACCGGCTGTGGGTGCTGGAGGACAACAAGCGGGCCCGCCGGTTCTGCGAACGGGCCGGGCTGTCACCGGACGGTGAGCGATCGACCTACCAGGTGCCGCTCGCCGGCGGGCGCGGGCCGGTCGGGCTTGTCGAGCTGCGGTACTCCGGCCGTCTCGACCACTGACCCACCAGGTGTCAGCCACCGGCGGACCGGCAGGAAGGCCAGCAGGGCGAGGCTGATCCAGACGTACGCGTTGCTGCCGACGAAGCCGTCGACACCTGTGAAGTCCTTCTCCCAGAACCAGACGGTGCGGCTGATCAGCAGCACGTACCCGATGGTCGCGGCGGCCAGCAGGACGCGCCGGCGGCGCCCGGCCGGCGCGGCCATCGCGTTGTCGACAAGCAGGATCAGCCCGGGCAGCAGCCAGACCAGGTGGTGCACCCAGGTGACCGGGCTGACCAGGCACATCACCGCTCCGGTCAGGGCCAGGCCGGTCGCCTCGTCACCGGCGGCGACGGCCGCGCGGGACCGCCAGGCCCAGAGCGCCAGGGCGCCGAGCACCAGCAGCAGCCAGAGCACTGTGCTCGGGTGCTGCGGGTCGAGCCGGGCGACCACCCCGCGCAGTGACTGGTTGGAGACGAATGCCAGCTCGCCGACCCGCCCGGTGTTCCACAGCGCCTCGGTCCAGAACTCGCGGGAGGCGTCCGGGAAGAGCGCGCCGGCCAGCAACGTCACCCCGGCGGTCGTGCCGCTGGCGGTGAGCGCCGCCCGCCACCGCCCGGTGACCAGCAGATAGAGGATGAAGATGCCCGGGGTCAGCTTGATCGCGGTGGCCACGCCGATGCCCACCCCGGCCCACCGGTTGCCGGCCGGCAGCAGCCGCAGCAGGTCCACCGCCACCAGGAAGAGCAGCAGCGTGTTGACCTGGCCGAAGTTCACCGTCTCCCGCATCGGCTCGAAGGCGGCGGCCAGGCAGAGCGCGACGGCGAGCGCGAACCACCGGGTCCAGCCGGCGCGACGGGCGATCGGGTCGACCAGCCACCAGATCAGCACCGTCGTGCTGACCACGCTGGCGAGCACGCTCACCACGATCGCGGCCGACCACGGCAGGTACGCCATCGGCAGCATGACCAGCGCCGCGAACGGCGGGTACGTGAAGCCGTACTGGGTGCCGGGTTTGAGGTAGTCGTAAATCTCGCCGCCGTCGTGCACCCACCACGTCAACGCGCCGTAGTAGACCTTGAGGTCGAAGAATCCGTGCCGGACGGCCGCGACGGCGAGGAACGCGGTGACCGCCGCGGCGAGCACCACCACCCCGACGACCTGCACGGTCGTCCTGTTGGCACCCTGCGCCACCGTCGCCTCCCTGGCCCTTGAGTAGGCTCCCGTCCCATGGCTCTCGGGTACGTCCGCCCGGCGCGTCCCGAGGACGCCGGCGAGATCGCACGCATCCAGCTCGCGACCTGGCGGGTCGCGTACCGCCGGATCCTGCCTCGGCATGTGCTCGACAACCTGGACGAGGCGTTCCTCGCCAGGCGGTGGAGCGCCGCGGTGCTGGAGCCGCCCTCGGGCGCGCACCGGGTGCTGGTCGCCGTCGAACAGGCCGAGCAATCGTATCTGGTGGGGTTCGCCGCCTCCGGTCCGGCCGACGGCGAGGCGCTCGCCCCGGGTGAGCCGGCCGACGCGCTCGGCCCGGACGTGGCGGCGGTGACCGACCTGCTGGTCGAGCCGCGCTGGGGCCGGCGGGGGCACGGCAGCCGGCTGCTCGCCGCCGCCGTCGACCTGTGGCGCGAGGACGGCATGAGCCGGGCGGTGGCCTGGGCGTTCGACGGTGACGAGGCGACCCGCACGTTCCTCACCAGCACCGGTTGGGAGCCCGACGGGGCGGCCCGGGCGCTGGACGTCGACGACATGCTGGTGCCTCAGGTGCGCCTGCACGTGGCCGTTCCGCCGGAGAAGGCCGACTGACCGGCAGCGGCGGCCCCGACGCGAGGCCGCCACTGTCGGTCCGGGGTCAGCCCTTGTCCGCGCCGTCGTTGGCGTCGCGGACGAAGTAGCGCTGGAACACCACGAAGATGATCGCCACCGGGATGGTGGCGAGCAGCGCCGCGCCCAGCTTGAGCGGGTACTGGGTGCCGCTGCCCAGCGAGCCGCTGACCAGGTCGGCAAGGCCGCGCGGCAGGGTGAACAGGTCCGGGTCCTGCACCGACACGAGGCTGTGCGGGAACTCGTTCCAGGAGCCCTGGAACGACAGGATGGTCAGGGTGATCAGCGCCGGCTTCGCCATCGGCAGCACCACCGACCAGAAGGTGCGAAAGATGCTCGCCCCGTCGATGCGGGCGGCCTCCTCCACGCTCACCGGGATCGACTCGAAGAACTGCTTCATGATGAACACTCCGGCTGCATCGGCCAGCAGCGGCACCACGAGGCCGGCGTAGCTGTTGTAGATGCCGAGCTGGTTGAGCACCAGGAACTTCGGGATCAGCAGTACCACGCCGGGCACCGCCATCACCGCGATGACCGCGGCGAACAGCCCGCCTCGACCGGCGAACCGCAGCCGGGCCAACGCGTACCCGGCGAGCGAGTCGAAGAACACCCGGCCGAGGGTCACCAGCACGGTGACCAGCAGCGAGTTGCCCAGCCAGAGCGGAAAGTTGGTGCCGGCGAAGATCCGCTCGAAACCGGCCAGGCTGAGCGGGTCCGGGAACGGCGAGAGCGGGTTCGCCGCCGCGTCGGGCTCGGTCTTGAACGAGCTCGCGATCTGGATGACGAACGGATAGAGGAACACCAGCCCGAAGAAGACAAGCGTGGCGTACCCCAGAAAGCGGGTGGCCAGGGTGCGGGCCGCGCGCTGGTCGCCGCGCGCGGGCGCCGCCGCCGGGCGGTCGGTCGACACGGCCATGTCAGGACCTCTCCGGTACGCGTCGACGCCGCCAGCCGCGGCGCGGCCGGTCGGTGTCCCGCTCGGCGAGCGCCCGGCGCTGGATCAGCGTGAGCACGATGATGATCAGGAACAGCACGAAGGAGATCGCCGCGCCGGAGCCGTAGTCGAAGTCGCGGAACGCGGTCCGGTACGACAGGTACGCCGGGGTGAGGGTGGTCTTGGCCGGGTCGCCCTGGCTCATGACGTACACCTGGTCGAAGACCTGCCAGGAGCCGATCATGCCGAGGGTGAGCACCAGGAACGTGGTCGGCCGGATCATCGGCAGCGTCACGTGGCGGAACCGCTGCCAGGCCGAGGCTCCGTCGAGCGTGCTGGCCTCGTCCAGCGTCACCGGCACGTTCTGCAGGCCGGCCAGGAACATCAGCATGAACGTGCCGGAGGTGGTCCAGACGACCAGCGTGATGATCGAGATCATCGCCACGCTGGGGCCGGCCAGCCAGTCCCACCAGGTCAGCCCGAACGGGCCGCCGTCGGTGAGGGCCGCCGGGGGTGAGTCGACGCCCACCGCGCCGAGGAGCAGGTGCAGCACGCCCCGGGAGTCGGCGAACCACTCCGGCCCGTCGATCCCGAAGAAGCCGAGCAGCGCGTTCACCGCGCCGGAGTTGGCGAAGAGGAACAGGAACACCACGCTGATCGCGACCGAGCTGGTGACCGAGGGGAAGTAGAACGCGCTGCGGAAGAAGCTCTTGCCCTTGAGCATCCGGTTGTTGACCACCAGCGCCAGCCCGAGCGCGAGCACGGTCTGGGCCGGCACCACTATCGCCACGTAGTAGATGTTGTTGCGGATGCTCGTCATGAAATCGCGGCGGGCCAGCCCGTCCTCGGTGAACAACTGGGTGTAGTTGTGCGCGCCGACGAACGGGACGTCGCCGGTGAACGGGCTGCCCTGCCCGTTCCAGTCGATCAGGCTGACCCAGAGCGCCATCAGGATCGGCAGCAGCAGGAACAGCCCCAGGATGACGATCACCGGCGCGACGAAGAGCCAGCCGGCGAGGTTCTCGTTGCCGCGTACGCCTCCGCGCCGTCGCCGAGGGCTCGTCCCGGGCGCGGTGGCCACGGCGGTCAGTGTCTCGGTTGCCATCTCCCCTCCCTCCTTGTCTCGGGCCGAAGGTGCGGACGGGGGCCCCGCTCGTCGTCGGGGCCCCCGCCGTCACCTCAGCTGCCGCCGAGCGCCGCCTTGGCGTTCTTGTCGAAGTTCTGCAGCACGGTCTTCGGGTCGCCGTTGGTCAGGCTCTGCAGACCCGTGTCGAGGTCCTTGAGGACGCTGTCCATCTTCGGCGCGTTCACCGGGCCCTGGGCGTACGCGGCGCCGTCGATGAACACCTTGTCGGCCGGGGAGGCCGCCGTGTACTGGTCGCGCACCGACTGCCGCGACGGCATGACACCTACCGCCTTCGCGAACGTCAGCTGCTGCTCACCGCTGGTCATCGCCTCGACGAACTTGATGGCCTGGTCCTTGTACTTGCTCTTCGCCGCGATGCCCCAGCACTGGGTGAAGGAGAGGGTGCCCTGGCCCTTCGGGCCGGCCGGCAGCGCCACCACCTTGTACTTCACGTTCGGGAAGTCGTTCTGCAGGGCGCCCTTGATCCAGTTGCCCTCGATGGTCATGACGGCCTTGCCCTTGCCGAACGCCTCACCTGACCAGCCCGAGTCGAGCTGCTTCGGGTACTTGGCCAGGCCCGAGGTGAGCAGGGACTTGACGTACTGGAGGGCGGCCAGGTTCTCCGGGGTGTCGGCGGTCGGCTGCTTGCCGTCCTTGCTCAGCAGCCAGCCGCCGTTCTGCACGAGGAAGGCGCCGATGCGGTCCCTGGTGTCGCCGAGGGCCAGGGCGACCTGCCCCTTCGCCTTGATCTTCTGGGCGGTCGCGGTGAGCTGGTCCCAGGTGGTCGGCACGTCGGCGTCGGTCAGCCCGGCCTTCGCCCACAGGTCTGTGTTGATCTGCAGGGCCAGGGTGGAGAAGTCCTTGGGCGCGCAGTAGAGCTTGCCGTCGTACGTGAAGGTGGTGCGCAGGCTCTCGTAGAAGTCGTCCGGGTTGGAGATCTTGTCGCCGTACGGCTCCAACGCGCCGACGCTCGCGTAGTCGGCGAAGCGGGCCGCGTCCACGTAGAAGACGTCCGGCGGGGTGCCACCGGCGAGACCCTGGCCGAGCTGCTGGGTGAGGTCCTGCGCCGGGGTGACCGTGGCGGTGTTGCCGGAGCTGCTGGCCCACTTCGCCGCGGCGTCCTGCACGGCCTTGGTCTCGGCCTCGCCGGAGGATCCGATCAGGATCTGGAGGCTGGCCGGTCCGCTGGACTGGGCGGCGTCGCCGGACGAGTCGTCGAAGCCGCTGCCGCAGGCCGCGGACCCGAGAAGGGCGACGGCGGCGAGGCCGGCCACCGCGGCCCGGGTAAGGGTTCTGGGTGCCATGTTCTCTCCTGGTGGGGGATGGGACTACGCGGTGTGCCGAAGCGCCAGCGAGGGCTGGAGCAGCACGTGGGTGGGGGTCTCGTGGTGGCCGTCGAGGACTCCGGTGAGCAGGTCCACGCAGCGGGCGGCGGCCTCGCCGAGCGGTTGGCTGACGCTGGCCAGCCCCACCGCCGCGGCGACCGGCGTGTCGTCGAAGCCGATCACCGACACCGGTGGGTCGGTGCCCCGGATGGCCTGGAGCGCGCCGAGGGCGAGCGAGTCGCTGGCGCAGACCACCGCGGTCGGCGCGTCGGCGGCCAGCAGGTCCCGCATCAGGTGTTCGCCCTCGGCGATGCCGTCCTCGGTCTCGCGGTGCAGCCCCGCCGGGTCGACACCGGCGGCGCGCAGCGCGTCCTGCCAGCCGGCCCGCCGGTCGTCGCCCACACCGGACCCGAGGGGCCAGCCGATGAACGCGATCCGCCGGTGCCCGGCGTCGAGCAGGTGCCGGGTCGCGGCGGCGGTCCCGGCGGCGCCGTCCACGTCGACCCAGGGGTGCGCGTCGAGCGCGTCCCACGGACGGCCGAAGGTCACGAACGGCACGTCCCGGTCGGCGAGCCAGGCGGTACGCGGGTCGCCGTACTTGGTGCCGACGAGCACGAACGCGTCCAGCTCGTACGTGCCGAGCAGGTCGTCGTAGGTGGCGATCTCCCGATCGTCGTCGGTGGCGGTGTAGAGCAGCACCCGGTAGCCGGCGGCGTCGGCGGTCTCGGTGAGGCCGTGCAGGAAGCGGTCGAGGACGGAGCCGTTGATGCCGTCGCGGGTCGGCTCGATCCGGGCGGCGATGAGGCGGGACCGGCCGGTGCGCATCTGTCGGGCCGCCTGGTTGGCCCGGTAGCCGAGCGCGTTGATCGCGTCCTCGACCCGCTGGCGGGTCTCCTGCCGCACGATGTGCGGCGCGTTGAGCACGTTGGAGACCGTCTGCCGGCTCACTCGGGCGTGCCGGGCCACCGTCGCAATGGTTACCTTCTCGGGCACTTAATCCCTCTCGCCGTCTTGAACGATCCAATTCGGATAGTGCAGGATTAGATCGTTCAAGTTTCTGGAATGTTTCGCACTTTGCACCGCCAGGGGCCGCGTTGTCAAGATGTCCGCCCCGCACCCCGAGATCTGGAGCCGCACCGTGATCGAACGCCAGCTGCAACCCCTCCTGCACGAGTTGGTGGGGGTGGTGCTCGCCCCGACCAGTGCGCTGGGGGACGCGACCGGGCAGATCCGCCCGACCGGTGTCCAGGGCGTCTTCCACGCCGACGCCCGCGTGCTCTCCCGGGCCGAACTGCGCGTCGACGACCAGGAGCTGGAGGGGCTGACTCGCGGCGCGGACGGCCCGCACGGCGTCCGCTTCGTGGCCCTGGCACGCTGGCTCGGCGATCCCACGCCCGACCCCACCGTCCGCGTCGACCGGCTCCGTCGGGCCACTCGCAACGGCCTCACCGAGGAACTGCGGATCGTCTCCACCGCCACCGTCGGCGTACGGGCCACGGTGAGCGTCGACCTCGGCTGCGACCTGGCGCCCATCGAGGTGGTCAAGTCCGGTGGCGCGGCCGTGCCGCTGGAGGCCAAGACCGGCCAGCCGGGCCTGCTCACCTGGTCGGCGGAGGGCATCACCGTCACCGTCACCGCGCCCGACGCCGACGTGCTCACCGCCGACGAACGGGCCACCGCGCCCCGACTGGCCTGGCCGATCGACCTGCCACCCGGGGGCGAGACGGTGCTGCGCTGGCAGGTGACCGTTGACGACCCGCGCGCCGTGGTGATCGCCCCGGGCGGCGAACCGGAGTGGGCCCGACCCGAGGTGACCGCCGACGACCGGCGACTGGTCCGCTTCCTCGACCGCAGCCTGGACGACCTGCGCGGGCTACGCCTGGCCGAGACCGGCGCCCCCGGGGACGTCTTCCTCGGCGCCGGAGTGCCCTGGTTCCTGACCCTGTTCGGCCGGGACAGCCTCTGGGCGGCGCGGATGATGCTGCCGCTCGGCACCGACCTGGCCGCCGGCACCCTGCGCGTCCTCGCCCGTCGCCAGGGCACCCGCGTCGACCCGGCCACCGGGGAGGCCCCCGGCAAGATCCTGCACGAGCTGCGCGGGCAGGAGTTCGCGCTGCCCGGGAACGGGCTGCGCCTCCCGCCTGCCTACTACGGCACCGTCGACGCCACAATGCTCTGGGTCAACCTCCTGCACGACGCGTGGCGCTGGGGCCTGCCGGCCGAGCAGATCGAGCCTCTGCTGCCGCACCTGGAGGCCGCCCTGCGTTGGCTCGGCGAGCACGCCGACCCCGACGGCGACGGCCTCGTCGAGTACGTCGACACCACCGGCCACGGGCTGTCCAACCAGGGCTGGAAGGACTCCGGCGACGCCGTACGGTTCCACGACGGCTCCCTGGCCACCGCGCCCATCGTGCTGGCCGAGGTGCAGGGGTACGCGCACGAGGCGGCGGTGAACGGCGCCGCCCTGCTGGACGCCTTCGGCCGCCCCGATGGGGACCGCTGGCGCGAGCACGCCGCCACGCTGGCCCGCCGGTTCCGGGACAGCTTCTGGGTCGACGGCCGGTACGGCCCGCAGCCCGCCCTGGCCCTCGACCGCGACAAGCGCCCCGTCGACTCACTGACCAGCAACATCGGTCACCTGCTCGGCACCGGCCTGCTCACCGTCGAGGAGGAGGCCCAGGTCGCCCGCCTGCTCACCACCGACACGCTGACCGGCGGCTTCGGACTACGGACGATGTCCACCGACGACGCCGGCTTCAGTCCGCTGTCGTACCACTGCGGTTCGATCTGGACCCACGACACAGCGATCGTGCTCGCCGGGCTGGCTCGCGGCGGGCACCGCGACGCCGCGCTCGGCCTGGCCGAGGGGCTGCTCGCGGCGGCCGAGGCGTTCGACTACCGGATGCCGGAGCTGTACGGCGGCGACGACCGGGCGCTGCTCGACCGCCCGGTGCCGTACCCGGCGGCGTGCCGGCCGCAGGCGTGGGCCGCGGCGGGTGCCGTGCTGCTGCTCCAGGCCGCCACGGGCCTCTACCCCGACGTGCCCGGCGAAACGGTCCGGCTGACCCCGCTGGCCGGCCCCGAACTGGGCGCCGTGCGCGCCGCCAACCTCCGCGTGGCCGGCAGACCGGTGACAGTCACGGTGAACCGCACCGGCGAAGCCACGATGACAGGCCACCCCACCCCCCTGAAGACCTCGAACCTCCCCACCCAACGCCACCCCAGAACCCCATCCAACCCCCGCTAACCCCCACCCCGTCCCCGCCCTCGCCGCCGTCCCCGCCCCGCCGCCGTCCCCGTCGCCGCCGTCCTCGTCGATCATGGAGTCGTGGTGGGCAGCAGCTCCACATGCGTCCCTTTTGCGGGGCACCACAACTCCATGATCGACTCCGGTCAGGCCGGGCCGGTCAGGGCCGGGCCGGGGGTCAGGGGGTTCGTTCGGCGATCAGCTCGTCGTCGTCCACGCCGCCCGTGGGGTGGAAGCCGAGGGAGGCGTAAAGGGCCGCTGCCGGGGTGTTGTCCGGGTGGTACGAGAGGCGGACCGGGGGGTTCCCGTCTCGGGCCGCCAGCCAGGGCGCCAACGTCTGCACGGTGGCCCGGCCGACGCCCCGGCCCTGCTCCGCGGCGTCGATCAGCATTCCGCCGATCCAGTGCGAGCCGTCGTCGTCCACACCCCACATGACGTGGCCGACGACTGTCTCGTCGGCGTACACCGCGAGCGAGGTCCACACCTGCGAGCGGCTACTCAGCAGCAGGTACCGTGCGCCCAGCGCGGCCACGAACCGACGCTGGTCGTCGCGCGGGGCGACGTCCGCGACCGCCCGCCAGTTGTCGTCGTCCACCGGGCGCAGCGTCACTCTCCGCCCGACCCGATCCAGGTGTCCCGCATCGATCATCCGGCGGATGCTACCCGGACCCGCAACGCCTTCAGATCTTGGACAGTTTCCGTCAACGCGGAACGGAAAGTGTCCAAGATCTGCGCCGGCATCGGCGCGGGCGAGCGGCCCGGTCAGTCGAGGAGGGCGTCCAGGCCGACGGTGAGGCCGGGGCGGTTGCGTACCGCGCGGACGGCCAGCAGCACGCCGGGCATGAAGGACACCCGGTCGTACGAGTCGTGGCGGATGGTCAACGTCTCGCCGGTGCCGCCGAACAGCACCTCCTGGTGCGCGACGAGGCCGGTGGCGCGCACCGCGTGGACGCGTACGCCGTCGATGTCGGCGCCCCGCGCGCCTGGCACCTCGTCCTTTGTGGCGTCCGGCGCGGGCCCGAGACCGGCCTCGGCGCGCGCCCGGGCGATCTGCCGGGCGGTGTGCGTGGCGGTGCCGCTCGGGGCGTCCAGCTTGCGCGGGTGGTGCTGCTCGATGATCTCGACGGACTCGAAGTGCCGGGCGGCCCGCGCGGCGAACTGCATCATCAGCACCGCGCCGATGCCGAAGTTCGGGGCGATGACCACGCCCACCCCGGGCTTGTCGGCGAGCCAGCCGCGCACCTGCTCCAGCCGCTGCTCGGTGAAGCCGGTCGTGCCGACGACCGCGCTGATGCCCTGCTCGATGCACCACTTCAGGTTGTCCATGACGACGTCCGGCGTGGTGAAGTCGACGACCACGTGGGCGCCGGAGACGGCGGAACGGCTGTCGCCCTGGTCGATCGACGCCGCCAGTTCGAGGTCGTCGGCGGCGTCGACCGCCTTGCAGACCTCGATGCCCATCCGGCCGCGGGCACCGAACACGCCGACGCGGGTCTTCTCCTGCTCGTCAGTCACGCGGCACAACCTATCCCAATCGGGACGCGCCACCACTGCCGGATCCGGTCCGCTCCACCGACCGGGACGTGCCCGGCCGTATGGACGACCGCCCTACAGACCACGGCTCTGCGGACGACCGCCCTACAGACCACGGCTTTGCGAGCGACCGCCCAACAGACCACGGCACTGCGGGCGACCGCCCTGCGAGCGACGGCCCTCAGGCGGAGAAGTCGCCCTTACCGAACGGGCCGACGACGGCCAGCGACATCGGCCGGCTGAGCAACTCGGCGGCGAGGGTGTTCACGTCCTCGACGCTGACCTCGTCGACCCGGCGGAGCAGCTCGTCCACCGGCATCAGGTCGCTGTAGAGCAGCTCACCCTTGGCGAGCCTGCTCATCCGGGAGCCGGTGTCCTCCAGGCCGAGCACGAACGAGCCCTTGCTCATCCCCTTGCCCCGGGCCACCTCGGCCTCGGTCAACCCGTCGGCGGCCACCCGGGCCAGCTCGGCGCGGGTCAGGGCCAGCACCTCGTCCACCTTGCCCGGCGCGCAGCCGGCGTAGACGGCGAACAGGCCGCTGTCGGCGTACTGGCTGGCGTAGGAGTAGACCGAGTACGCCAGGCCGCGCTGCTCGCGGATCTCCTGGAAGAGGCGGCTGGACATGCCGCCACCGAGGACGTTGTTGAGCACCCCGAGGGCGAAACGCCTGTCGTCGGTGCGGTCGATGCCGGGGCAGCCCAGCAGGACGTGCGCCTGCTCGGTCTCCTTCGGCTCGACCAGGGTGGTGGCCGGCTTGGTGCGTACCGCCGGAGTGGCCGCGCGGTGTGCGGCCGGTGCGGCGGGGTCGCTGTCCAGTGGCGTGCCGCGCACGGCCTGCCGGACCAGCTTGACCACCGCGGCGTGGTCGAGGTTGCCGGCGGCGGCGATGACGATCTGCGGCGCGGTGTAGTGACCCCGGTAGAAGCTCTGGATCTGCCGCCGGGTCATCGGCGTGACGGTCTCCTCGGTGCCGGAGATCAGTCGGCCCAGCGGGTGGTCGCCGTAGACGGCCCGGGCGAAGAGGTCGTGCACCTCGTCACCTGGTTCGTCGTCGTGCATGGCGATCTCCTCCAGGATCACGCCACGCTCGGTCTCCACGTCGGCCGGCTCCAGCAGCGAGTCGGCGACCAGGTCGCACATCACGTCGATCGCCAGCGGCAGGTCCTCGTCCAGCACCCGGGCGTAGTAGCAGGTGTATTCCTTCGTGGTGAAGGCGTTCGTCTCGCCACCCACCGCCTCGATCTGCGAGGAGATCTCCAAGGCAGTGCGCTTGTGGGTGCCCTTGAAGAGCAGGTGCTCCAAGAAGTGCGCGGCACCGGCCTGCGGACGGGTCTCGTCCCGCGAACCGACCGCCACCCAGATGCCGAAGGACACGCTGCGCATCGCCGGGATCGCCTCGGTCAGCACGCGCAGGCCGCTGGGCAGCACGGTACGTCGTACCGTGCCGCCCAGCGGGTCGTCGCTGAGCGTCCGGGTCACCGCACGGGCGGCGCCGCCGGAGCGGCCCACCCCGGTGTCCCGAGACGGGGCCACCCCCCGTCGATCCGGTGGAAACGGCGCACTGAAGGCCCGACTCACGTGTTGCTCCCGGTTCGACGAGGGGTGGGTGTTGCAGGTGCTGGTGGTCAGCTGTGCCGGGTCCGGCGGCGCGGACGCTCGCCGCCCTCGCCACCACCCTCGCCGCCGCCGCCACCCTCGCCACGGTCACCGCGCTCCGGGCCACGCCCGCCCCGGTCGCCGCCACGCTCGCGGTCGCCCCGGTCACGCGGACCCCGGTCACCCCGGTCGCGGCCGGAGGGACGGTCGCCACCGGCGGCCTCACCGGCGGCCGGCGCCTCGGCGCCCTCCGGGCGGACCTTGTCCAGGTAGATCTTGCCGCGGGCGTCGATGTCAGCGATCTCGACCTCGACCCGGTCACCGACGTTGAGGAAGTCCTCCACGCGCTCGACCCGCTTGCCGTCGCCCACCTTGGAGATGTGCAGCAGGCCGTCGCGGCCCGGCAGCAGCGAGATGAACGCGCCGAACGCGGCGGTCTTGACCACCGTGCCGAGGAACCGCTCGCCCTGCTTGGGCAGCGTCGGGTTGGCGATCCCGTTGATCCGGTCGACGGCGGCCTGGGCCGACGGGCCGTTGGTCGCGCCGACGTAGATCGTGCCGTCGTCCTCGATGGAGATCTCGGCGCCGGTCTCGTCCTGGATCGCGTTGATGGTCTGACCCTTCGGGCCGATCACCATGCCGATCTTGTCGACCGGGATCTTGACGGTGGTGACCCGCGGCGCGTAGTCCGACATCTCGGCCGGAGCCTCGATGGCGGCCTTCATGACACCGAGGATGATCTGCCGGGCCTCGTTCGCCTGCTGCAACGCGGCGGCCAGCACGTCCGACGGGATGCCGTTGAGCTTGGTGTCGAGCTGCAGCGCGGTGACGAACTCCGGGGTGCCGGCGACCTTGAAGTCCATGTCACCGAACGCGTCCTCGGCGCCGAGGATGTCGGTAAGCGTGACGTACTGCGTCTTGCCGTCCACCTCGTCGGAGATGAGGCCCATGGCGATGCCGGCGACCGGCGCCTTCAGCGGGACACCCGCGGAGAGCAGGCCCAGCGTCGACGCGCAGACCGAACCCATCGAGGTGGAGCCGTTGGAGCCGAGCGCCTCGGAGACCTGCCGGATGGCGTACGGGAACTCCTCGCGCGACGGCAGCACCGGGATCAGCGCACGCTCGGCGAGAGCGCCGTGGCCGATCTCGCGCCGCTTCGGCGAGCCGACCCGGCCGGTCTCACCCGTCGAGTACGGCGGGAAGTTGTAGTTGTGCATGTAGCGCTTGCGGTTCTCCGGGGACAGCGTGTCCACCATCTGCTCCATGCGGAGCATGTTCAGCGTGGTGACACCCAGGATCTGGGTCTCGCCGCGCTCGAACAACGCCGAACCGTGCACCCGGGGCAGCACGCCGACCTCGGCGGTCAGCGGCCGGATGTCGCGCGGGCCGCGGCCGTCCATGCGGACCTGCTCGCGCAGCACGCGGTTGCGCACCTCGGACTTGGTCAGCGAGCGGAAGGCGGCGCTGAGCTCCTTCTCCCGACCCTCGAACCGAGCGCCCAACTCCTCGGCGACCCGGGCCTTGACGCGGTCCAGGGCTTCCTCGCGGTCCGCCTTGCCGGCGATGGTGATCGCCTCGGCCACGTCGGCGCGGGCCAGGTCGGCGACCGCGTCGTACACGTCGTCCTGGTAGTCCAGGAAGACGGGGAACTCGGTGACCGGCTTGGCGGCGACCTCGGCCAGCTCGCTCTGCGCGCGGCACAGCTCGCGGATCGCCGGCTTGGCGGCCTCCAGGCCGCTGGCGACGATCTCCTCGGTCGGGGCGGTGGCGCCGGCCGAGATGAGGGCGACGGCGTTCGGGGTGGCCTCGGCCTCGACCATCATGATCGCGACGTCGCCGTCATCGAGGGTGCGGCCGGCCACGACCATGTCGAAGGTGGCGCGGGCCAGCTCCTCCAGGGTCGGGAAGGCGACCCACTGGCCGTCGATGTGCGCGACCCGGGTCGCGCCGATCGGGCCGGAGAACGGCAGGCCGGAGAGCTTGGTCGACATCGAGGCCGCGTTGATGGCCACCACGTCGTACGGGTGCTGCGGGTCGAGCGCGAGGATGGTCTCGACGACCTGGACCTCGTTGCGCAGGCCCTTCACGAAGGACGGGCGCAGCGGCCGGTCGATCAGGCGGCAGGTGAGGATCGCGTCCTCGCTTGGCCGACCCTCACGGCGGAAGAACGAGCCGGGGATCCGGCCCGCGGCGTACATCCGCTCCTCGACGTCGACGGTCAGCGGGAAGAAGTCGAACTGCTCCTTCGGGTGCTTACCGGCGGTGGTGGCGGAGAGAACCACCGTCTCGCCCAGCTGGGCGATGACGGAACCGGCGGCCTGGCGAGCCAGCCGACCGGTGGAGAAGGTGATCTCGCGGGTGCCGAAGGACCCGTTGTCGATCACGGCGGTGCGGGATTCGGTGCCGAGTTTGGTCTCGGTCATGTGCTGTCGTGCTCCTTCGCGTCGTGGGCCCGCGACGTCGGGGAGCTGCTCAGCCGGCCGGTCTTCGATCGAAGCGCCCGGGTGCCGGCGTGCTGCCGGGTTCCCGGGGGCCACTACCGGAGACCGGTACGCTGACCGGCTCCCTCTCGGGTTGGTCGCGCGGCCCGTGTTCTTCAGGTGGGACGCCGATCGGGGGAGCGGCCGGTCGGCCACTCCCCCGTCACGTCACCGGCGCAGACCGAGCCGCTCGATGAGCGTCCGGTAGCGGGCAATGTCCTTCTTCTGGACGTAGTTGAGCAGCCGACGGCGACGGCCGACCAGCAGCAGCAGCCCACGGCGGCTGTGGTGGTCGTGCTTGTGCACCTTCAGGTGCTCGGTCAGCTCGGCGATCCGCTTGGTGAGGACCGCGACCTGGACCTCCGGCGAACCGGTGTCGCCCTCGGCGGTCGCGTACTCCGCGCGGATGCTGGCCTTGGCTTCCTGGTCGAGCGCCATGTTCTCCCTGTTTCGATGGGTTGATCAAGTAGGTGTCCGTCGTCCCGATGGACCGGGAACGGACCGGTACCTCGCACCCGCGGCGTCGAGCAGGCACGCGAGGCCCCACGCCGGTCACCCGACGTCCCCGCAAGACTACCAGCACCCACGGGTAACACCCGGCCAAGGGCCTGCGCGGCCCGGTAGATGATCAGCTCAGAGCGCTCCGGGTGCGTGCGACGTCCTGTTCGATCTGGGCGATCAACGGCTCGATCGAGTCGTACCGGACCTGACCGCGCAGGTGCGCCACGAAGTCCAGGGCCAGCCGCTCGCCGTACAGGTCGCCGTCGAAGTCCAGCGCGTACGCCTCCACCCGCCGCTCCCGACCGGAGAAGGTCGGGTTGGTGCCGACCGACACGGCGGACATCAGCGGTTCGGACTGCCCACGACGGATCAGGCGGGCGGCGTACACCCCGTCGGCGGGGACCGCCGCGTACCGGTGGCAGAGCAGGTTCGCGGTGGGGAACCCCAGCACCCGGCCGCGTTGGTCGCCGCGGACCACCACGCCCTCCACCCGGTGCGGGCGGCCCAGCGCGGCCGCCGCTGCGCCCACGTCGCCGGCGTCGACGCAGGAGCGGATGTACGTGGAGGAGAAGACCGTGCCGTCCTGCGCGACCAGCGGGCCGCCCTCCACCCCGAAGCCGAAGGTCTTGCCCAGCCGCTCCAGCAGCGCCACGTCGCCCGCGGCGCGGTGCCCGAAGCGGAAGTTGCCGCCGACCACCACCAGCGCCGCGTGCAGGTGCTCGACCAGGATGTCGTGCACGAACTGCTCGGGCGGCAGCCGGGAGAACTCCGGGGTGAACGGCACCACGCAGAGCACGTCCACGCCGAGCGCCTCGATCAGTTCCGCCTTGCGGGCCGGCTCGGTGAGCACGGCCGGGTGCGAGCCGGGGCGGACCACCTCGGCCGGGTGCGGATCGAACGTGACCACCACCGACTGCACGCCCAGCTCCCGGGCCCGGGCCACGGCGTGCCCGATGGTCGCCTGGTGCCCCTTGTGCACGCCGTCGAAGACGCCGATGGTGACGACCGAGCGTCCCCAGCCGCCGGGCGCCGCGTCGTACCCCCGCCACCGCTGCATGCCGTTCCTCTCCTGCTGTCCCGCCGGTCGGCGGGTCGACACCGCCGGCTGGAAGCCGGCGGACCTGCGTACCGCCGTCAGGCCGGGGCGAGCACGATCTCCGCGCGGGCCCGCCCGTCCCGCTCGCTGACGATAGCGATCAGAGCACCGGTCGGTCCGAAGACGGCGTACGGCCCGGCGATGCCGGCCGGGCCCAGCGGACCGCCGTGGCCGAGCACCTTCGCCTCGTCGGGTGTCGCCTCCCGGCGCGGGAAGAACCGGTCGGCCGCCGCGTCGAGCGGCAGGTTCACCACGGCCGGGGCGCGCTGCTCCAACTCGTCGAGCGTGGCCGCCTCGGTGAGCGTGAAGCCACCCACCGCGGTCCGACGCAACGCGGTCAGGTGCCCACCGACGCCGAGCGCCAGACCCGCGTCCCGGGCGATGGCCCGGATGTACGTCCCCGAGGAGCAGGTGACGTCGACGTCCACGTCCACCACGTCCGGCTCGGTGCGGCGGATCGCCAGCACCTCCAGCCGGGAGATGGTGACCCGCCGCGCCGGCAGCTCGACGCTCTCGCCGTCACGCACCCGCTTGTACGCCCGCTGGCCGTCGATCTTGATGGCGCTGACCGCGCTCGGCACCTGGTCGACCTCGCCGGTCAGGGGCGTCAGCGCGGCCCGGACGGCCTCGTCGGTGACGTGGCCGGCCGGGGTGCTGGCGATCACGTCGCCCTCGGCGTCGTCGGTGACGGTGGCCTGGCCGAGCCGGATCGTGCCGGTGTAGCTCTTGCCCGCGCCGATGACGTAGGTCAGCAGTCGGGTGGCCCGCCCCACACCGATCACCAGGACACCGGTGGCCATCGGGTCGAGGGTGCCGCCGTGCCCGACGCGGCGGGTCTTCGCCAGCCGGCGGATCCGCGCCACCACGTCGTGCGACGTCATGCCGCCGGGCTTGTCGACAACGATCAGACCATCGGGGGTGCTCACGTCGTCCAAGCCTGCCAGACAGCCCAGCGGCGACCGGAGTCGCCCGGCGCCCTCCGGCCCGCCCCCAGGCGTACGCCCCGGGGTGGCGGCCCGGCGACGGCGAGGACTGCCGAGCCGGAGCCGGTCCGTCAGCGGGTCGCGCCGACCACGGCCCAGGCGCCGTTGCGCAGGCGCAGCAGCAGGGCGACCAGCCGGATCGCCACGAAGAGGGTGAGCCCGGCCCAGATGCCGCCCAACCCCAGGTCCAGCCCGTACGCCAGCCAGATGGCCGGCAGGAAACCGCCGAGCGCCGCCACGATGGTGAGGTTGCGCAGGTAGCGCACGTCGCCCGCGCCGATCAGCACGCCGTCGAGCGCGAACACCACCCCGGCCAGGGGCTGCATGGCGACGAACCACGGCCAGGCCACCATGGCCTGCTCGCGTACCTGCTCGTCGGAGCTGAACCAGGACGGCACGACACCGGCCCCGGCGGCGATCAGCAGCGCGAAGGCGACGCCGCAGACGCCGCCGAGCACGCCGATCCGGCGAGCCAGCGCACGGGCGTCCGCCGCGTCGCCGGCGCCCAGCGCGGCGCCGACCAGGGACTGCGCGGCGATGGCGAGGGCGTCGAGCACCAGCGCCGTGAAGAACCAGAGTTGCAGGGCGATCTGGTGCGCGCCGACGGCGGCGGCGCCGAAGCGGGCGGCCACGGCAGTCGCGGAGAGGAAGCTGGCCTGGAACGCCACGCCGCGGATCAGCAGGTCCCGGCTGAGCACGAGTTGCTGGCGGATCACCCGGGGTCGGGGCCGCAGCGACACCCGTTCGGCGACCAGCGCCGCGGCGAAGAGCCCACCGGCGATCGTCTGGGCGACCACGTTGGCGACCGCCGAACCGGTCAGGCCGAGGCCGGCGGGATAGACCAGCAGCGGGCAGAGCAGGGCGGAGAGCAGGTTGGGGCCGAGCACGAAGAACAGCGGCCGCCGGGTGTCCTGCACACCGCGCAGCCAGCCGTTGCCGGCGGCGGCGAGCAGCAGGCCGGGGGCGCCGAGCGCCGCGATCCGCAGCCACGCGGCGGCGGCGTCGGCGACGTCGCCGGGACCTCCGGCGAGGGTACGCGCCAGCGTGCCCCCGCCGATCTGCATGCCGATCGCGACCAGCAGCCCGACGCCGAACGCGAGCCACGACGACTGGACTCCCTCGGCCACGGCGGCCGCCCGGTCGCCGGCGCCGAAGCGGCGGGCCGACCGCCCGGTGGTGCCGTACGCGACGACGGTGCCGAGCCAGGCGGTGAGCGTCATCACCGTGCCGCCGACGGCGAGCGCCGCGAGGGGCACCCGACCGAGGTGACCGACGACTGCCGTGTCGACGAGCACGTAGAGCGGCTCGGCGGCGAGGACGACGAGGGCTGGCAACGCGAGGCCGGCGATGCGGCGCGGCGAGGCGGATCGGTCGGTGGTGGCAGGGTGGCTCATCGCCGCCGATCCTGGCACGACGACGGTAAGGATCGCAATCCCGCCGAGGACTTACTCCAGCGGAGGCGTCACCGCTCGGCGGACTGGCTCACTGGCGGGTGTCCATCGACGTCTGCAGCGCGCGGCGGGCCTGCTCGCGGGCGTCGTCGGTGGTGGTCTCGGGCTTGGGCTTGTTCGGCATGGTGGCGCTCCTTCCAGGGTGCGAGCCACCGGCACGCGGCGGCCCTCACGGGCGGTCGTGCTGAGCGCCCCACGGCGGTCCGGGGTTACCGGAGCAGCCGACTGGGCAGCGTGAGCCCGGGTCGGTCCGACCCTGGAGGGAGGCAGCGCGAGGTGTGGCACCACCGCCCACGACCTGCATCACCACGTGATGCCGGCCGCCTCCCAAGTTATCGTTCAGGTCCACATGCTGCTCTCGGTTCCCGCCATTTGGACGGGCGGCGACCCGGTTCAGCGGGCCAGGAAGTGCCAGCCCAGCCACCACCAGAACCCGAACAGACCGATCCTGCCCACCGGCACCGACCCGACCTCGTAGCGCATCACGTACGCGCAGACCTCGCCCAGGGTCGGTATGCGGGATCCCTCCCGCCGGGCCAGCCACTCGACCCCGACGAACAGGGCCAGCGCGGTGAGGAAACCGCCGATCGCGAGAGCCCGCATCATCGCCGCACCAACCCCCAGAACGCGGCCAGCCAGGCGAACCAGGCCGCCGACCGGGTCAGATGATCCTCCAGCAAGGGGTCGGCCAACCGGGAGAAGGTGGGAAAGTCGTCGCCCACGGCCAACACGAAGGTCGCGCCCTCGAAGACCCCGAAGACCACCACCGGCAGTGCCCACCACGCCGCTCCCGGCCCCAGCCGACGCGGCGCCGGCCGCCGGGGCACCCGGCTGTTCAGACCGAGCCAGATCAACACGCCGCCGGTGCCGAGCGTGTAGAGATTCGCCTCGGTCGAGAACGACGCGAACCGGCCGCCGACGAGGGACAGGCAGAGGAGAACCGGAACGGAGACGGCGGGCCGGTCCCAGGCTCGGGGGGCCTCCACGGTGAGGTCGTGCGGCTGCTCCATCCCGCAATTCTTCCCGTTCTCACACAGCGCGGGAAGACCAACACTCCCCGGAGCTGACCCTGAACTTCCCGCCCCGGATCAGAACGTGGACGGTCGGTGGCGTCGGGCGGCCGTCAGGCGTCGCCGGTGATCAGTGCCCCGGTCAGCTCGCCGCGGATCGCCTCGATGACGTGCTCGGCGGTCCCCCGGCCGGTGAACCCGGCCGCGAACGTGTGGCCACCCCCGCCCAGCGCCACCGCCACGCGACTGACGTTCACCGCGCCCTTGCTCCGCATCGACACGGCCCACTCGTCGGCGGCGGTCTGCTTCAGCACGCAGCTCACGTCCGCCTCGGCGGTGCACCGCACCGAGTCGATCAACGCCTCCAGGACGTACGGCCGCTGATCGTGGCGGGCCAGGTCGTCCAGGGTGGCGAAGGTCCACACCAGCCCCCGGCCGTCGGCCGCGGTCGGCTCCAGCCGAGCACGGCCGAGCACCTCCCCGAACAGGCGGACCGCGCCGAAGGGTCGAGTGTCGAACACCCGCCGGGAGATGTCCCCGGGCGAGATGCCTGTGGACAGCAGCCGGGCGGCGAGCTGGTGCACCGCCGGAGTGGTCGCCTCGAACCGGAACGAGCCGGTGTCCGTGGTCAACGCCACGTACAGGCACTCGGCGATGGCCCGATCCAGCGGTACGCCCAGTCGCGCCAACAGCTGCTCGGCCACCACCGACGTGGCGGCGGCCCGCGGGTCGACCAGGTTGACGGAGCCGAAGCCCGGGTTCGAGGCGTGGTGGTCGAGCACCAGGACGGCAGGAGCCGTCGACAGCCGACCGGCCAGCTCACCGAGGCGCGACTCGCTGGCCGCGTCGAAGCAGATCACCAGATCCGGGGCCGGATCCGCGGCGCCGGCCGGGACCAGCAGCTCCAAGCCGGGCAGCCCCCGGAACGGCTCGGGCACCTCCGGCGGCCCGGGAAAAGTCGCCTGCAACCCGGATACGCCGAGCTGGCGCAGGCCCAGACCGAAACCGAGCATGCTGCCCAGCGCGTCCCCGTCCGGGTTGACGTGGCAGATCAGCAGCACCCGGCTGGTCGGCCCGACGGCACGGATCAGCGCCTCGGCCGCGGCCCAGTCCGCCTCGGCCGGGCCGGTGTCGACCGGCGCGACGAGTTGTGCACCGGCGGCGGCCGTCACCGCGCTGCCCCACCCCGGGGGTTCTCCGGGACGTCGGCGGCCTCGTCGGTCTCGTCGGTCTCGTCGTCGGTCTCGTCGTCGTCGACCCGGTAGGGCTGCGCCTCGCCCGCGTACTCCGCCCGGGCGGCGAGCCGCTGCACCTCCGCGTCGGCGTTGCGGGCGGCGGCGAGCAGATCGTCGATGTGCTTGACCTGGTCCTGCACGTCGTCCAGGACGAAGGTGAGCGTCGGCGAGTGCCGCAACCCGAGCGCCTTGCCGACCGTGCTGCGCAGCAGCCCCTTGGCGCTCTCCAGAGCCGCCGCCGTGTCCGCCTGGGCCACCGCGTCACCGAGCACCGTGTAGAAGACCGTCGCGTCGCGCAGGTCAGCGGTGATCCGGGCATCAGTGATGGTGATCATGCCGAGCCGCGGGTCCTTGATCTGGCTCCGCACCACCGACGCGACCAGCTCACGCACCCGTTCCGCGTGCCGGCGTACCTTGGCCGGATCAGACATCTCGCCACCTCCACGGCGTCCTGCTCCCGGCCGACCCGGCGACCCGGGGCCGCCGGCCGACCGGCCAACATGTCGAACACTACCTTCGCGGCGGCGCCGGTCGCCCGGCACCGCCGGCACCCCGGGTCAGTCGTCGTCCACGCCGTACAGCCGGCGCCGGACCGACAACAACTCGACCTCGGGGCGCGCGGCCACCAGGCGCTCGCACGAGTCGAGCACCTCGCGGACGTGCGCCGCTTCGGCGGCGACCACCGCCACCGCTATCTCCGCTCGACCGTGCAGGTCGAGCGCACCCACCTCGGCGGCCGAGACCTCGAAGCGGCGCAGCGCCGCCACGATCGGCCGTACATATGATCTCTTGGCTTTGAGCGACCGGGAGTCGCCCGGCAGCAGCAGGTCGAAGACCGCGTTTCCGGTGAACATCGCCCAGGACGATACCGGCAACCCGCCCCGCATGATCAAGGGGTTTACGCCGGTTGGCGTAAACCCCTTGATCAGCGTGTCACTGCCGGATCAGGCGCGAGCCTTCTCCCGCATCTCGAAGGTCTCGATGACGTCGCCGACCTGGACGTTGTTGTAACCACCCAGGGTCAGACCACACTCGAAGCCCTCGCGGACCTCCGTGGCGTCGTCCTTGAACCGCTTGAGCGAGGTGATCGTGAGGTTGTCCGCCACGACCGCCCCGTCCCGCAGCAGGCGTGCCTTCGCGTTGCGCCGGATGATGCCCGACCGGACGATACAACCGGAGATGTTGCCGATCTTGGACGAGCGGAAGACGTCGCGGATCTCCGCGGTGCCCAGCTCGACCTCCTCGTACTCCGGCTTGAGCAGGCCCTTGAGCGCTGCCTCGATCTCCTCGATGGCCTGGTAGATGATCGTGTAGTACCGGATCTCCACGCCCTCGCGGTCGGCCATCTCGCGGACCTTGTTCGAGGCCCGCACGTTGAAGCCGATGATCGTGACCGGCTCCGACGAGGCACTCGCGAGCATGACGTTGCTCTCGGTGATCGCGCCGACACCCCGGTCGAGGACCTTGAGCTGGACCTCCTCGGGAATGTCGAGGTTGAACAGCGCGTCCTCCAGAGCCTCCACCGAACCGGAGACATCGCCCTTGAGGATGAGGTTGAGCGACGTCTTCTCGCCCTCCTTGAGCTGCTCCATGAGCGTCTCAAGAGTGGCCCGACCACGGGAGTTGGCGAAGGACGCCGCCCGCCGCCGTGCCTGCCGCTGCTCGGCGATCTGCCGCACCGTACGGTCGTCCGCCGCGGCGAGGAACGTGTCGCCCGCGCCGGGAGGCGCGGTCAGACCCAGCACCATGACCGGACGCGCCGGACCGGCCTCGGTGAGCTGGTTGCCGTTCTCGTCGAGCATGGCCCGGACCCGGCCGTGCGCCCCGCCGGCGACGATCGAGTCGCCCGCCCGCAGGGTGCCCTTCTGCACGAGCACCGTCGCCACCGCACCGCGACCCTTGTCCAGGTGCGCCTCGATCGCCACACCCTGCGCCGGCCCGTCGATCGGAGCGGTCAGCTCCAGCGACGCGTCGGCGGTCAGCAGGACAGCCTCGAGCAGTTCCTCGATGCCGATGCCCGGCTTCGCGGCCACGTTGACGAACATGGTGTCGCCGCCGTACTCCTCAGCGACCAGGCCGTACTCGGTCAGCTGCTGGCGGACCTTGTCCGGGTTGGCCTCCGGCTTGTCGACCTTGTTGACCGCGACCACGATCGGCACGTCGGCCGCCTTGGCGTGGTTCAACGCCTCGATGGTCTGCGGCATCACGCCGTCGTCGGCCGCGACCACCAGGATCACGACGTCCGTCACCTGGGCACCACGGGCACGCATGGCGGTGAACGCCTCGTGACCCGGGGTGTCGATGAAGGTCACCGCGCGGTCCTCGCCCTCGTGCGGGACGTGGACCTGGTAGGCACCGATGTGCTGGGTGATGCCACCGGCCTCGCCGGCCACGACGTTCGCCTTACGGATCGCGTCGAGCAGCTTGGTCTTACCGTGGTCGACGTGACCCATGACGGTCACGACCGGCGCACGACTGACCAGACGCTCCTCGGCCACCTCCGCGTCGAGGTCGATGTTGAACTGCGCGAGCAGCTCGCGGTCCTCGTCCTCCGGGCTGACGATCTGCACCTCGAAGCCGAGGTGCACACCCAGCAGCTGCAGGGTCTCGTCAGAGCAGGACTGGGTCGCGGTGACCATCTCGCCCAGGTTGAACATCTCCTGGACCAGCGAACCCGGGTTGGCGTTGATCTTGTCGGCGAAGTCCGACAGCGAGGCGCCACGGGAGAGCCGGACGACCTGACCCTGACCCCGGGGAGCACCCGAGCTCATGGTCGGAGCCGACAGGTTGTCGAACTCCTGTCTGCGCTGCTTCTTGGACTTGCGGCCACGCGTCGGCCGGCCACCCGGACGCCCGAAGGCACCCGCGGCGCCGCCGCCACGGCCACGACCACCGGCACCCGGACGACCGCCGCCGCCCGAGGGAGCGCCCGGACGGAAACCACCGCCGGGAGCACCGCCACCGCCGCCGGGACCGCCACGGTAGCCACCGCCA